>JBJKXU010000013.1:0-48498 GCA_045561415.1 Parvicellaceae bacterium | reverse complement strand
CTAAAAGTAAACATAAACATGTTCTTGCAAACTGAAATTCCTTTTAAAGCTGAAATACCAGTCAACGAAAACATGCTTATACCTTTTAAAATTGGAGTGCATGACTACATTAAACTTGACACAACTATACAGGTAATGGATTATGTAAACATTATTGTTGATGACACCATTCCATTAGATCAGAAAATGAACATGTCTCTTTTTGGAGGAAAAGGAATAAGCTTTCCCATAAGAGGTAAAATACCTGTTAAGCAACCGCTAAAAGTAGGTTTTGATGAGCTACTACCAGTTCACAGTGTAGTTCCAATTGATATGTTAATTGTAGACACGCTTCCAGTAGGGTTATCCATGAGAATACCAGTAGATTTAATGGTTCCCGTAAACATCCCATTAAAAACATCTGCCCTTATTAAATTTGATGAAGCCATGTCTGTAGATGCTGAAATTCCTATTCAGCTTGATATTCCGGTAGACATTCCACTTGAAGAAACATCATTGGCCTATTATTTCAAGAAAATGGCAGCTGGACTAAAAGGACTAACTAAGCTTAGCGCTGACAATGAAGAGAAGTGAGTTGAGTTTATTTGGAAATAATCTCAAAAAGCTCGTCAAGCTTAGGAATTAAAATCACTTCAATTCTTCTATTTTTAGATTTATCGTTAATATCAATTGGAAGAAATTCACTTCTTCCTGCCGCAGTTATTGTAACAGGATCAATAGCACTATTGTTTAGCATAATTTTAACTACAGAAGTTGCCCGAAGTACACTAAGCTCCCAATTGTCTTTCGGGTGTGAACCTGAATTCATTTTATCAGTATCTGTATGCCCTTCTACTAAAACCTCCAGCTCTTTTTGTTCTTCTAATATCTTAGCCAGCTCAATTAAAGCCTTCTTGCCTTCAGAGTTAACTTGTGTACTTGCAGAGGGAAAAAGCAATTTAGCTTCCATACTAATGTAAACTTTGCCGTTTTTCTGTTCAACAGTTAAACCCTTATCCTTAAAGCCCAGTAAAGCATTAGCAACTTTGTCTTTTAATGCCTTTACCATAGCATCCTTGCTGGCAATCATTTCTTCCAACTCTTTCACTCTTTTTTCTCTTTCAATTAAATCTGCTGAAAGACGATCTAAATCGATTTTCTTTTGATTGAGCTCCATCTCCAAAAGTCTCAATTCATCTTCTTTTCTTTGGAGTTCTAATCTAGTTTTTTCAAGATCGGAAATAAGCCGTTGATTCTCCAGAGCACTTCCTCTTTGAAGCGATTCTAGTTGATCTTGAATTCGCTGATTTAAATCATCGATTTTATCGTATTGCTTTTCCTTAATTCTAAGTGCTTTACCAAGTAGAGTAGTATCTGCTTTAAGTCTACCAACTTGATCTTTCATTTGGTCAAATCCTGATTTAAGCTCAGTATTTTCAGTTTCTAATGTTGTAGCTAAATCTTTAACCTCTATTAAATCTTCGTAGCACTTTTTCTGTTTACTTTCTACTTCTTCATATTTTCTAGCAGGAACACAGGAGATTAAAAAGGCGATAGCAAATATAAGTGGGATGTGTTTAGTCATAACTTTAAATAAAATAATACTTCAAAAGTGAAGCCAAAAATTAAACTTAATTAATAGGATGAGTAATATTTATAAACATTCAATTATTAAAAGGGGGTGTTTAAGCTGGCCACTTATCTAGAAATAAAAACTCGAGACAGGTCACGGTATTCCATCCCATTTTGAGGGAAAGCCCTAACATTTAAATTCAACAAACGAATGTACTCTGCATAGTAGATAGGCATAAAAGCCGCTTGCTCAATTAAAATTTTATCACATTTTTGATAATTTTCTAGTTGTTCTTTTGGATCAACAGAAGTAAGGGCTTTTTCAAAAAACGCATCAAAATCTTTGTTCTTAAATCTAGCGGCATTTGGAAAAGATTTTTCATTGGGATCATCAGGAACTGTTTTACCGTAAAATAGTTTCAAAAAGTTCTCTGGATCTGGATAATCGGCTAGCCAAGAGGTTCTCCAAAAGTCAGATTTACCATTAGTAAACCTTTCTAAAAGTGTAGGGAAAGGAAGTGGCTCAATAGCTACTTCTACCCCTAAATTTTCTTTAAGCATATTCTGAATTGCTTCAGCTAAAATCACATTTGTTGATCCTCCTTCATTAATTTGAAGGGTAGAAGCAGGAAACCCTTTGCCGTTAGGATAACCAGCAAGGCTTAGGTATTGTTTTGCCTTATTTACATCAAAATTAAAGCCTTCAATTTCATCGTTATCGTATTCCTTGAAATCTGGGACTAAACCATGCAAAGCGGGCATTCCGTCTCCTTGTAATGTATACCTAACTAATGTTTTTCTATCTATAGCATAGTTAAATGCTTTTCTTACGTTAACATCGTTAAATATTTTTGAAGAATTTAAAAAACAATAAAACTGCACTGAAAGACCTGGCTTTTGTTGATATTGAAATTCTGGATTACCTCCATTCTTTGCTTCTTCTAATGAAACTAAAACAGCCTTCATCTCATCTACAGGAAGCTGCCAGATCATGTCTAAGTTTCCTTTTCTAAAATTTGCCAACTCTGTTTTCTTATCTTTAGTAAAAGTAATCTTAACAACATCTAGATAAGGAAGCTCGTTGTTGTTGTCATCTTTCTCCCAATAGTTCTTATTTTTCACCAATCTAACTTGGGTTCCTTCTTTGACTTTATCAATAAGAAAAGGACCAGTTCCTACACATTTAGCGCGCATGTTAGCGCCATATTCTTGATACGCTTCTTTTGGGAAAATCCAACATCCGTTGTGGGTTAATACCTTTTTAAAAAATGAACAAGGACCTTCAAGTTCAATAGAGATGTTTAGAGAATCGATTACTTTAATTCCAGAAACTCCTCCTACTAAAGGATTACCATCAACAGTAGAATCAAAATATTCTCTAGCTCCCTTTACCCTACCATCAAAAAGTTCAAACAATAAATTATCAGCCCTAGACTCACAAAGCATATCAAAGCAGTATTTCACATCATATGCAGAAAATTTTCTACCTCTACCGTCCTCAAAACAAGGATCGTCATGAAAAAAGACATTGTCATGCAAAGAAAAGGTCAGAAGAGTTCCCTGGTCATTTTCTTGAAAAGATTTTGCCAAGCAATTTTCAACTTTTAATGTTCGCTGATTTAATTTCAATAATCCTTGATAAACTTGAGCCCCAATTCTATTGGAAACACCATCAATTGTGCTTTGAGGAAATAAATTTTTAAAATCTTCCACCTCATTTAAACGGAAAATTCCGCCATTAAAAATTTTAAACTTTTTATCGCCTTCAAAATAGTATCCTTTAGCCTCAACAACATCATTAAAATCAGAATTGTTATCATCACTAGAAGAGCTACAAGAAGCTAATAGAATAAGACTAAAAAGTAGTGCTAGATATTGTTTCATATTTATCAAATTCAAAGTGGCCTTTTTAAAACCTAACAAATATAAATAAATAACCTTGATTTGTATGCGATTTATTATCATCAACATATATAACAATTCAAATGAAGATTCGTTTAATTTAAGTTAGTACCTTCCCTTTTAGTACTTATGAGTAAAATTATATTCCAAAATATTATTTTTTTATTGCTCTTTTTACCAATTGTAACAAAAGGACAATTAACCCAAAAAAGCTTACGATCTCAGGTTTATCATTTAGACTCTAATTCTATTCAACTTGACTCCCTTGCTATCGCTGAAAGTTCCTTTTCGATTACCAATAAATTTGGGCTCCCCATTTCAGATTCTGCTTATAAAATAAATTTCAAAACTGCCACAATAACCCCCAACTATCAATTTGGTGACAGCGTAATTATTAGCTATAGAATACTTCAGTTTGATTTTAATGAAACTTTCATGTTGAAAGATTCAACTTTATTAATTATTGATTCTTCGGTAAACGTAAAGCCTATTCGTTTTTCTGCTCTTCCAGAAAACAGGGATCTTTTTGGAATGGGAGGGTTAAATAAATCTGGAAGTATTTCAAGAGGAGCTTATTTTGGAAACAACCAAAATTTATCCCTAAACTCTAACCTTAATCTTCAAATATCAGGGAAGATTTCTGAAAACATTGGCATATCTGCTTCCATAACCGACAACAACATTCCTATCCAACCTCAAGGAAACACACAGCAATTGCAAGATTTTGACCAAGTCTACATCCAACTTTTTTCTGACTCATGGAAGCTTACTGCTGGAGATTTTTGGATTAAAAAACCATCAGGCTATTTTTTGAACTATAACAAAAGAGGACAAGGAGCCACTTATGATTGGTTTAAAAAAGAAAATGGAAAAACATTCAAAACTCAATTTAGTACCGCTATAAGCAAAGGCAAATTCTCAAGAAATGTGATCCAAGGTATTGAGGGGAATCTTGGCCCATATAAACTAATTGGTGCAGAAAACGAACCCTTTATTATTGTACTTAGTGGAACAGAAAATGTATATATTGACGGTGCTCTTCTTGAAAGAGGTCAAGAGAATGACTACACCATAGACTATAACACGGCAGAAGTAACATTTACCACCAACCACCTGATAACAAAAGACAAAAGAATTGTTGTAGAGTTTCAGTATAGTGACAAAAATTATGCACGTTCACTAATTCAAAACAGCAATGAATACACCAATAAAGACTGGAAATTTTATTTGAACGTCTATGCTGAACAAGACAGCAAGAGTCAGCCAATACAGCAAGATTTAAATTCTAATGAAAAAGAAATACTAAGCGCAATAGGTGACAACCTGAACGAAGCATTTGTAGCTAGTATTGATAGTGTACAATTTTCTAATGAACTTATATTATACAAAGAAATTGATAGTCTTGGGTTCACGGTGTATCAATATTCTAATTCTGCCGACAGCGCTATTTACCAGCTAATTTTTTCTGAAGTTGGGAATAATCAAGGGGATTATGCTGTTTTAGAATACAGCCCCCTAGGAAGAATCTATTATTGGATAGCTCCCACCATAATCAACAATGACACTTTACATAATGGCTCCTTCTCCCCCAAACGCTTGTTGGTTACTCCAAAAAAGAGGCAAATGGTAAGTGCCGGCATTGAGAAAAAATACGGCAATAATTCAAAAGCTAATTTTGAACTAGCCCTTTCAAATGAAGACATGAACACCTTTTCAACACTAGGAAACAATGATAATATTGGTTTTGCAGGGAAACTAAATTGGACACATCGCCTTAAACCAATAAAATCTTGGTCTTTAGCATCATATCTTGATTTGGAAAGTCTAAGTGCTAATTTCAAAAGAATAGAACGATTTAGAGCAGTTGAGTTTGAAAGAAATTGGAACGTTCAAAACTTGTCAACTTTAGGCAATCAATATGCGGCAAAAGCTGGTGTGACAATGAAAAACAACTTAAATAGCATTCAATATCAGTTAAACTCATTTGTTATAGACACTTTATATAGCGGCTTAAAAAATGAACTTAACGTAAATTGGACACAAAAAGTAAATGCTAAAATTGACATAAGCCATTTATCTTCAAATGGTTTGCAAACCACCGATTTCTTGCGCCACAAAGCTACTATTTATAAAAAGTTCAACCACTTTAAAATTGGTTTTAAGGACATCCATGAACAAAATTTATTTTATTCCAACGATTCACTAACAGCAGCAGCTTATCGTTTTTATGATTGGAAGGTCTACATAGAACAAGGAGATTCGTCTAACAATAATTTCAATTTTTATTACCAAGAAAGATACGATTGGTTCAAGCAATTTCAATCCTTAAAAAAAGCAACCTCTGCAAGAAGTCCTGGATTCACTTTTTCATTAAATAAAAGAAAAAATCAACAACTTAAAATTGGAATGGCATATAGAATGCTAACAACTGACACTTCGCTAACAACCATAGCTCCTGAAAATTCCTTAATAAATAGAATAGACTATCAGTTTAAAATCTTAAAAGGAATGATTTCTTCCAGCACCTATTATGAACTCGGCTCAGGTCTAGAGCTAAGAAAAGAATTTATTTATTTAGAAGTTCCTGCAGGTCAAGGAGTTTACACATGGGTTGATTACAACAATGACGACATTAAAGATTTAGGGGAGTTTGAAATTGCTCAATATCAAGATCAAGCCACCTACATTAGAGTATTTACACCATCTAATACGTACAGTAAAGTTTATAGCTATCAAATGAGTGAAATAATCAACATCAATCCAAGATATTACATTAAGTCCAATAAAAAATTAGCCTCCTTTGTTAATAAATTCAACATGCAAACCACGCTGAGATCCGAAAAGAAAACCTCAAATTTTAGTATTAGAGAATTTAGTAATCCATTTCAAAACAACATAAATGACACCCTATTGCAGTCCATGTCCAATTCCATAAGAAATAGTATTTTCTTCAATAGATCTAACCCGAAATTCGGATTAGAATATACCTTTCAAGAGTTTAACAACAAATTATTACTGCTAAATGGATTTGATTCAAGAAGAAAATTAACCAACGAATGGAAACTAAGATGGAACCTAACTAAATCTTTTAGCTTAACTGCAAATACTGAACATGGATTTAAATACAACTCCTCAGATTACGCGCCAACAAGAAATTATCAATTAACCATTGAAAAATATAGCGGAAGAATTGCCTATCAACCCAACACGAAATTTAGGCTCTCTTTAAACAGTAGCTATAGCGATAAAGAAAACACGCTTTCTTTTGGAGGTGAAAAAGCATACTTATCCAATTTTGGATTAGAATTAAGGTATAATCAACTTAAAAAAGGAAGCTTCACAGCAAACATCAATTATATTTTCATTAATTATAATGGAGAAAGTAACACGGCCGTTTCATTTGAAATGTTGGAAGCTCTTCAACCAGGAAGTAACTCAACTTGGTCCCTTTCCTACCAAAGAACAATGGCAAATAACTTACAACTAACATTAAATTATAATGGAAGAAAATCTTTAGAAACTCCAATTATCCATACAGGTGGTATACAAATAAGAGCTTTTTTCTAATCCAATTTTAAAACAGCTAAGAAAGCTTTAGGTGGAATTTCTACACTACCTATTTGCTTCATTTTTTTCTTTCCTGCTTTTTGCTTTTCCAATAGCTTACGTTTCCTTGTAATATCTCCACCATAACATTTGGCAGTTACATCTTTCCGCAATGCTGATAAAGATTCTCTAGAGATAATTTTCGCTCCAATTGCTGCTTGAATGGCTATTGCAAACTGTTGCCTTGGAATTAACTCTCGTAATTTTAGACAAATTCTTTTCCCTAAATTATAGGCATTGTCTTTATGCACAAGAGCAGAGAGCGCATCAACCATGTCTCCGTTAAGTAAAATATCCATCTTAACAAGCTTTGATTCTCTAAAACCGATTGGATGATAATCAAATGAAGCATATCCTTTAGAAATTGATTTCAAGCGGTCATAAAAATCAAAAACAATTTCTGATAACGGCACATTAAAACTCAATTCAACTCTATCGGTAGTTAGGTAAACTTGGTTCGTTAATTCTCCCCTTTTTTCAATACATAAGCTCATAATTGGTCCAACATAATCGGATTTCGTTATAACAGCAGCTTTAATATAAGGCTCCTCTATTCGGTGAATCATACTTGGATCAGGGAAATCAATAGGATTATTTACTACGATTTCTTTTTCTACATCTTTAGTAAGAAATGCACGATAAGAAACATTAGGAACTGTTGTAATTACAGACATTCCAAATTCTCTTTCCAATCTTTCTTGAATAATTTCCATGTGCAGCATTCCTAAAAAACCACACCTAAAACCAAAACCTAGAGCGGCAGATGACTCAGGCTCAAAAGTTAATGAGGCATCATTGAGCTGAAGTTTATCCATTGCATCTCTAAGCTCTTCATAGTCTTCAGTATCAACTGGATATATACCTGCAAAAACCATGGGTTTAACATCTTCAAACCCTTGAATTGCCTCGGCTGGATTATTAACAGTTGTTATAGTATCTCCAACCTTAACTTCTTTTGCAACTTTTATTCCCGAAATGATATAACCAACATCACCTGTTTTAATAACTTGTTTAGGTACTTGGTTTAATTTTAAAGTGCCTATTTCATCGGCAAAATATTCTTTATCGGTGTTAATGAACTTTACCTTCTCCCCTTTTTTTATTTCTCCGTTCAAAACCTTAAAATATGCATATATTCCTCTATAGGAATCAAATACAGAATCGAAAATTAAAGCTTGGAACTGTCCAGCTGGATCTCCCTTAGGTGCAGGAACACGGTCAATTACAGCTTGCAATATATTATCAACTCCTAAACCTGTTTTACCACTTGCAGAAATTACTTCATCTGGATCACAACCAATTAAATCGACAATTTGATCTGTTACTTCCTCAGGCATAGCACTTTGAAGGTCCATCTTATTCATCACAGGAATAATTTCTAAATCATTTTCAATTGCTAAATACAAGTTAGATATTGTTTGTGCTTGAATTCCTTGTGTAGCATCAACTATTAACAACGCTCCTTCACAAGATGCAATTGATCTTGAAACTTCGTAAGAAAAGTCTACATGACCAGGAGTATCTATTAAGTTTAAAACATAATCTTGACCATTCAAATTGTAATCCATTTGAATGGCATGACTTTTTATAGTTATGCCTCTCTCACGCTCAATATCCATGTCATCTAAAGTTTGCTCTTTTAATTCCCTTTCAGAAATTGTTTCTGTAGCTTGCAATAAACGATCTGCTAAAGTGCTTTTCCCATGGTCAATATGAGCAATAATGCAGAAATTCCTAATGTTTTTCATAAGAAGCAAAAGTAAGCTATTAGACAGAAATTAATCAATTACACATGAGATATTTAATCCTTATAGTAAAGTATTAAATTATAAAATGTACTTTTTTTTTAAAAAACACCTTATTGAACTTGTTAATGAGCTATTTAGAGGGTTAATTTGTATTTATTATTATGAAAGTATCGGACCACATCCAAAACAGTAAAAAAACAATTTTTTCTTTTGAAATTCTTCCACCACTCAAAGGAAAGGGAATTGAAGCTTTATACGCTGGGATAGACCCACTTATGGAATTCAATCCACCGTTCATCAATGTTACTTACCATAGAGAAGAATATCAATACAAAGAAATGGGTAACGGTCTTTTAAAGAAAGTTTCTGTAAGAAAACGCCCAGGTACAGTAGGCATTTGTGCGGCAATAATGAACAAATACAAAATTGACGCTATTCCACATTTAATTTGTGGAGGATTTACCAAAGAAGAAACTGAAAGTGCATTAATAGACCTTAAGTTTTTAGGGGTTGATAATGTTTTAGCCCTAAGAGGAGACCCCATTAAAAGTGAACAAATTTTCAATCCTGTAAAGGGGGGGAACGCTTTTGCTCTTGACCTAATTAAGCAAATGAATGAAATGAATGAAGGTCAATACCTGCACGAAGAAACTAAAAATAGCCCATCAAACTTTTGTATTGGGACAGCTGGTTACCCTGAAAAGCATTTTGAAGCAATGAACATGAGTACTGATTTAAAGCACCTAAAAATGAAAGTTGACGCTGGGGCAGATTTTATTGTAACTCAAATGTTTTATGATAATTCTAAATATTTCTCTTTTGTAAAAAAATGCAGAGAAATCGGTATTAAAATTCCAATTATTCCTGGAATTAAACCCATCACGAATTTGAAGCACATTGCGTTTTTACCTAAATTTTTTCATATTGATTTTCCTGAAGCTTTATCGATTGAATTGTCAAAATGCACAACCAATGAGCAAGTTAAGCAAGTGGGATTAGAATGGGGTATTGAGCAAGCTAAAGAACTAAAAGCAAATGATGTTCCTGTAATCCATTTCTATACCATGGGAAAAGGAGAGAGCGTTAAAAACATTGCTGAGCATATTTTTTAATTGGGCAATTTACTTTTTAACATCATCAACAATAGAACTTTTTTTATTCTTGATTATTCATTCTATTGATATTACCTATTTTTATCTCCATAAAACTAGACCTTCAATTTGTTGACACCTAAGATAAAACATATACTAGTAGTGTTGCTATTCCTCTCAAGTGATTTTGTTAATGCCCAGAAACCAGCAAATATAAAATTTAAAGCCTCTTTAAAAATGGTGGAAAATTTTGGAGAAAAGCTTAAAAACACAACCATCTACTTGTACAGATCTGGAGAACTAATCGATTCTACTTACAGTAAAAACGCCACATTTAAAACCAAACTTTCCTCAGGGAATTTATACAAAATTGAATTCACCAAAAAGAACTATACAAGTAAACACATTGTAATAAATACTATTGGTGTTCCAGAAAAAAAAAGAATCAAACTTAAAGCCGATATTAGCTTATTTAGGTACAATCAGCGATGGAATGTAAACTTTTTAAAGCAGCAACCTGTTACTATTGCTTATTACAACTTTATTGAAAAAAAATTAGGGTGGGATTTTGACTATAACAGAAGTGTGGTTGAGAAAATTATTATAGCAACAATAATAAAATAATTATTTCTTAGCGCTCACATTAGCAGAAATAAATTCTCTGTTCATTCTAGCAATATTATCAAGAGAAATTCCCTTAGGACATTCCACTTCACACGCTCCAGTATTGGTGCAATTTCCAAACCCTTCTTCGTCCATCTTATTAACCATATTAATAACCCTTTCTTTAGCCTCAACTTGACCTTGAGGAAGTAAAGAAAACTGAGATACTTTTGCAGAAACATACAACATTGCAGAGGAATTCTTACATGTTGCAATGCAGGCTCCACAACCTATACACGTTGCTGCGTCAAAGGCTAAATCTGCATTTACCTTAGGAATGGGTATGGCATTAGCATCTTGGGTGTTACCTGATGTATTCACAGAAACAAATCCACCAGCTTGCTGGATTCTATCCATAGCACTTCTATCGACAACTAAATCCTTGACAACAGGTAAAGCAGTTGCCCTAAATGGTTCTATAAAAATAGTGTCTCCATCTTTAAATTTTCGCATATGAAGTTGACATGTGGTCACTCCTCTATCGGGTCCATGTGCTTCACCATTGATGTATAATGAACACATTCCACAAATGCCTTCTCTGCAATCGTGATCAAAAGCTACAGGCTCATCACCTTTCTCAATTAGCTCTTCATTTAACACATCAAGCATTTCTAAAAAAGACATGTGCTCGGAAACATTAGCTATAGGGTAATCAACAATAGCACCTTTATCATTAATGTCTTTTTGTCTCCAGATTTTTAAATTAAGATTCATTTTTTAATTTTTTATTAAATTATTTATATGACCTCACTTTTACTTCGATATTGTCAAATACTAAATCTTCCTTATGCAATATAGCCTCAGAGGGCTCACCATTGTATTCCCAAGCTGAGACATAAGAAAAATCTTGATCATCTCTTTTAGCTTCTCCTTCAGCAGTAGCATATTCTTCTCTAAAATGTCCTCCACATGACTCATTTCTTTCCAATGCATCCTTAGCAAACAACTCCCCTAATTCTAAGAAATCAGCAACTCTTCCTGCTTTTTCTAGTTCTTTATTCATCTCATTACTTTGCCCAGGAACACTTACATTTTCCCAAAAATCTTTTCTGAGCGCTTTGATTTCTTTAATGGCTTGTTTTAACCCTTCTTCTGTTCTGGCCATACCACACTTATCCCACATAATTTTACCAAGCTTTTTATGATAAAAATCAACCGTGTTGGAACCTTTATTATTAATGAGCTTTTCTATTCGTTCTGACACCTCCTTTTCAGCTTCATCAAATTCTTTTGAATCAGTTGAAATTGACCCAGTTCTTATGTCGTCTGCTAAATAATCACCTATGGTATAAGGTAAAACAAAATAACCATCTGCAAGGCCCTGCATTAAAGCAGATGCACCTAGTCTATTGGAACCATGGTCTGAGAAATTTGCCTCACCAATAGCATAAAGTCCTTTAACAGAAGTCATCAGGTTATAATCCACCCAAACACCCCCCATTGTATAATGAACAGCAGGATAAATCATCATGGGTGTTTCGTAAGGGTTTTCATCAACAATCTTCTCATACATTTGAAACAAGTTTCCATATTTTGAACGAACAATTTCTGTTCCCATTTGAACAACTAATTTCTTGTCATTGACATCACCGCCTTTTAAAAGCGCTTGTTCTTTTCCATATCGATTAATTGCAGCACTAAAATCTAAAAAAACAGCCTCACCCGTCTGATTTACTCCGAAACCAGCGTCACACCTTTCTTTTGCGGCCCTTGATGCCACATCTCTAGGAACTAAATTCCCGAAAGCAGGATACCTTCTTTCCAAGTAATAATCTCTTTCTTGCTCAGCAATATCAGTTGCTTTTATTTTACCAGAGCGTAAACCCTCAACATCTTTCATGTTTTTTGGCACCCATATCCTCCCGTCATTCCTTAAGGATTCGGACATAAGTGTAAGTTTAGATTGATAGTCTCCAGACCTAGGAATACAAGTGGGGTGAATTTGAGTATAACATGGATTAGCAAAATAAGCTCCCTTTTTATGAATCTTCCATGCTGCAGTTGCATTGCTTCCCATTGCGTTGGTTGATAAAAAGTATACATTCCCATATCCACCAGAGGCTATCACAACAGCATGAGCTGAATGTCTTTCAATTTTTCCTGTTTTTAAATCTCTTGCTATAATACCCCTAGCTTTACCATCAACAACAACAACATCTAACATTTCATGCCTGTTGTGCATTTTTATTTTACCTCTTGCGATTTGCCTATTCATAGCAGAATAAGCACCTAAAAGAAGTTGTTGACCTGTTTGTCCCTTAGCGTAAAAAGTTCTGGAAACTAGAACACCTCCAAAAGATCTATTATCCAACAATCCTCCATAATCTCTAGCAAATGGAACACCTTGAGCAACACACTGATCAATAATATTGGTTGACACTTCCGCTAAACGATAAACGTTTGCCTCTCTTGATCGGTAATCTCCACCCTTAACTGTATCGTAAAATAGCCTGTAGGTAGAATCTCCATCTCCTTGGTAATTTTTAGCTGCATTGATTCCCCCCTGAGCAGCTATTGAATGTGCTCTTCGTGGACTATCTTGATAACAAAAGGCTTTTACATTATACCCTAATTCTGCAAGAGTAGCAGAAGCTGACCCACCAGCTAATCCAGTACCCACAACAATAACATCTATATTTCTCTTATTGGCAGGGTTAACAAGATTAATGGCGTCTTTATAATTGGTCCATTTGTTCTTTAATTCTCCTTCAGGTATTTTAGAATCTAAACTCATATTAGCCAAATAAATTAATGGGTTATAAAATGAAATAATGCAACGAAAACAAATCCAGCAGGAACAAGGATTGCAAACAAATAACTAATCTTCATAATAAATGTCTTGTTACCACTATTTTTCACTCCAACAGACTGAAAAGAAGACTGAAAACCGTGCAACAAATGAAGCGCTAAAAAAACAAAAGCTACAACATAAGCTATAACTCTTTCAGGATGAACAAATTTCTCTTGGAGTTCATGAAAATATCTAGTTGGATTTTCAGGCAAAAATTCCACATACTTATAGTTTATTTCAGGAATCCAAAAATCAATAAAATGCAGCACTAAAAAAGCAAGTACTGTTAATCCAGAGATGATCATATTTCTTGAAACCCAATTTGAATTGGCACTCGGCTTATTGTAAGCATAGCCAATGTCTCTAGCTTTGTTGTTTCTGTATTCTAGAAAAATACCCATGATAAAATGAAAGATAACCGCAAAAATTAAAATGGGTTGTAATAAAAACTGAACCATTGGATTAGTTCCCATAAAATGAGACACCTCATTGAACATTTCAGGGCTTATTACCGACAATAGATTTATGGTAAGATGCTGTAACAAAAAGAACATAAGAAAAAAGCCAGAAAGCGCCATTAGAATTTTATATCCAATGGATTTGTAAAAAGACGAGTTATTCATACTCTATTATTAATTTTAAAAATAATTAGGTCCAAAAGTATTTCATTGTTAATTAAGAATGAATTTAAATACAAATTTAATTGGTTATTTAAATTAAACCAAGCCTTGTTTAATTCACGACTAGCTATTGAAATTTTGCTTTATTTTATCAATAATAACTTCTGCCATCTTCAGCTTAGATTCGAAAGTCCAGCCGGCTATATGAGGAGAAAAAACAATATTTTCTTTTAAAAGTAATTCTGCTACACAGGATTCAATCTGGGTTTCAATTGACTCAAAAGAATAACTTTCAACAGCTAAAACATCTAAACAAGCGCCAATTACTTTTTTAGTGTTAATTGCTTGTAACAAATCTTCTAAAACAACAGACTGCCCCCTGGCTGAATTAATAAATAGTATAGGTTTTTTAAAGCTGTTTAAAAAATTGGCATCAACCATGTTGTTTGTTTCTTTAGAAAGTGGAGTATGTAAGCTTACAACATCTGAAAATTCAAAAATATCTTCTAGCGTTACCTCTTTGACAATATCTGAGGAAAAGCCATCAAGATATTTATCATAAGCAATGACCTCAACACCAAAGCCAGATAATTTCTCTGCAAAACAACTCCCCATAGGACCATAGCCTATAATACCAATTGTTTTACCTTTTAATTCATAACCCCTATTCTCCTCTCTCAGCCATCTTCCATTTCGTACTTCTTGATCCGCTTTCTTAAGGTTGTTTAAAAGTGAAAGCAGCATTCCCATTATGTGCTCACCAACGGCATCTCTATTGCCCTCAGGAGATCTAAAGACAGTTATTTCGTTTTTTTTACAATATTGAAGGTCTATATTTTCTAAACCTGCCCCAGGTCTTCCAATGAATTTTAATT
This sequence comes from Parvicellaceae bacterium, assembly GCA_045561415.1. GTDB lineage: Bacteria > Bacteroidota > Bacteroidia > Flavobacteriales_D > Parvicellaceae. The sequence continues at coordinate 33,651 of JBJKXU010000013.1, read as the reverse complement.
TTTTCGCGTTAGACAAGATGGTTTTATCCATAACAAATCTAGAGCGAATGATAATTCCATTAAAACTAGCAATCTCAAGTAAAAGTTTATTATAATCCCAATGAAAACCTTCAACAACTTCCCAACCCCAAAGTTGAAACTGTTGCTTAAAAAGCTGATGAACCTTATCGATTAAAAGGATCTTCATCAATGAAAATAAATAGCCCAGCCAATTAGAAAGTACAACAATAAGCCTATTACATCATTGGTAGTGGTAATAAATGGGCCTGTTGCTAATGCAGGGTCAATTTTATATTTATTTAAAATAAGGGGAATGAAGGTGCCGAACAATCCCGCATATAAAAAAACAGAAATAAGTGAAACACCAATGGTAACAGCGCAAGCAGCAAATCATTTTCAGTGAAATAACAGAATACTAATGCTAAAAACGAACAAATGAGTCCATTAACCAATGCAACAAGAAGCTCTTTAACAAGCTTTTTAGCAATCGTATCAATCTCTAATGAATTGTTAGCTAAAGACTGAACAATAATAGCAGAGGATTGTACTCCAACATTACCTCCCATGGCTAAAATAAGAGGGATAAATGAAGCCATTACAGGAAACTGACTAATCTTATCTTCGAAACCACCAATAACATATGCACCTAAAATACCACCAGTAAGGCCAATAAGAAGCCAAGGCAAACGTGCTCTACTTAATATCCATACCGTATCTGAGGATTCTACTTTCTCAGAAATACCACTTGCCATTTGATAATCCTTTTCCGCTTCTTCTTTAATTACTTCAACAGCGTCATCAATAGTAATTCTTCCTATTAATACACCTAAATCATTGATTACAGGAATTACAACCAGTTCGTATTTCTCCATAATTGAAGCGACCTCTTCAGATGGAATTAGCGCTTGAACAAGAATAGGGTCTGGGCGATATAAATCTTTAATTAGTGTTTGATCAGATGCGTATAAAAATTTCTTTAGTGATAGGGTTCCCATTAATATAGCTTGATTGTCAGTTACGTAAATCGTATATACTTGATCCACATCTTCTACCTGCTTTCGAAGCATTTCTAAGGTTTTCTTTACCGTCCAATTAATATTTGCAACAATAAATTCTTTATCCATTATTCCACCTGCGCTATCTTCTTGGTAATTTAACAGGGCTGTGATATCACTAGTCTGAGATTCATCTTTAATCTCACTTAAAACTTCTTCTTGTTTTTTTTCAGGTAAATCTTGAATTAAATCAGTGGCATCATCAGAGTCCATGTTTTCAATTGACTCTGCTATTTCTTTAGGAGATAAAGATTCTAAAAATTTATCACGAACATCTTCATCAATTTCAACCAGCACATCAGCTGCCTTCTCCTCTTGTAAAAGAGTATAAATAAATTGCGCCTCTTCTAAAGACACATAATCCATGATTTCAGCGATATCAGCAGGATGAAGTGATGAAACATTTTTTTCAACAAAAAGATTATTTTGTTGCTTTATAGCATCAGAAATTTCATCTAAAAATTCTTTTGTTAATTCAAACTGCATTTGCCTTTTTTATAGGAGATAAGCTAAATAATTTACTTCAACGAAAATAAGCAATTCCCTTGAAAAAATATCTCTTATTTAATTATAGCCTCTAAAAAAAGAGTCAACGCTATAAAATCTTCAACCGAAAGTTGCTCAGGGCGTTTAGTGTATAAAGGATGCTGCTTATCCACGTTACCTACAAGTGACTTGACAGTATTTCGAATCATTTTCCTTCTTTGATTAAAGGTGGCTTTTACAACTGTTTTAAACAGCTTTTCATCGCAGGGAAGCTCATCAACATTGTTTCTTGTCAATCGAATAACTCCGGATTTAACTTTAGGAGGAGGGTCAAAAACATGCTCATCAACCGTAAACAAGTACTCTACATCGTAGAACGCCTGAATAAAAACACTTATTATTCCATAGCTTTTAGAACCTGGCTTTTCAGCAACTCGTTGTGCAACTTCTTTTTGGAACATCCCCACACATTCACTTACTGTGTTTCTTTTATCTAAGATTTTAAATAAAATTTGAGAAGATATATTATAAGGGAAATTTCCAGCCACTCCTACTTTTTCAGAGTTTAAACCAACGAAGTCAAAATTTAAAAAGCTTTCATCCCTAACCATTAAATTAGGAAATTCATTTGCCAAAAAAGCTATGGATTCTTTATCCACTTCAAAAGCAATTAAATCCTCTTGTCTTTTTAATAAAAATTTTGTTAATGCGCCAGTGCCTGGACCTACTTCAATAATTGTTTGATATCCTCCATGACCAGTTAATGAAGATGCAATCTTAGCGCTTACGCTGTCATCTTTTAAAAAGTGCTGCCCCAAATGTTTTTTTGGCTTCACCATGCTATGCAAACGATTGTAATTGAATTAAACGACTGTAGACTCCATTTTTCTCAATGAGCTCTAAATGAGTTCCTCTTTCAACAATTTCACCTTCTTGTAAAACAAGAATACAGTCTGCATGTTGAATTGTTGAAAGTCTATGGGCAATAACTAATGATGTTCTATTTTTCATCAGTCGTTGAAGTGCTTGCTGAACCAACTGTTCAGACTCAGTATCTAAAGCTGATGTTGCTTCATCTAAAATTAGAATATCTGGATTTTTCAAAACTGCTCTAGCAATGGCTATTCGCTGTCTTTGCCCACCAGACAACTTCCCACCACCGTCACCAACAATAGAATTATAACCCTGTTCAAAACCCATTATAAATTCATGTGCATTGGCAATTTTAGCAGCAGCAATCACATCCTGCTTATCGGCATTATCTACTGCAAAGGCTATGTTATTAAACACCGTATCATTGAATAAAATACTCTCTTGGGTAACAATACCTAAAAGAGATCGAAGGCTTTTTAGTGCAATTGAATTGATAGGAATGTTATCAATTTTAATTGCTCCTTTTTCAATTTCATAAAAACGAGGCACTAAATCGGCAAGAGTAGTTTTACCAGATCCTGATTGACCTACTAGAGCAATAGTTTGCCCTTTATTTATTTCCAAAGAAACATCCTTTAACACCCAATCGGTTTCATACCTAAAAAAAACATTTTCAAAAACAACTGCTCGCTCTAGCTTAGGAATTTCTTTGGCATTTTTTTGATCAAAAATAGCTATTTCGGCTTCTGTAATGTCTTTTATTCTATCAATTGCTGACAAGCCCTTTTGGGCATTAGAATAAGCCTTTGTTATTGACTTAAATGGGGAGATTAATTGTGATAAAAATGCGATGTAAGCAATAAAAAAAGAACCGTCAATTTCACCACCTATTGCAAGTAACCCACCGTACCATAAAACTGATGCAATTAATGTAATCCCTAAAAACTCACTTAAGGGAGATGCAAGGTCAGCCTTTCTATACATTTTAACCATTAACCTGTTGTATTCTTGGTTAAGCTTATCAAATCTTTTAGCTGACTTTTCCTCAACACTGAAGCCCTTAATTATTCTAAGTCCAGAAATGGACTCCTCTAAATAGGCAATTAAATCCCCAAGTCTATTTTGCCCTTTGTTTGCACTTGACCTTAAACTCTTAGCAACAAAACCAATCATGACACCAGCAATAGGAAAAAATACTGCTAAAAACAGGGTTAATTCAGGGCTCATCCAAATAAGAATAATGAAGTATATTATAATATTTAATGGATCCCTAAACGTAGCTTCAATTGACTTTAATATTGACCACTCTACCTCTTTTAAATCGTTGGTCATTTTAGAAATAATATCTCCTTTTCTCTCTTCGCTAAAAAAAGATAGCTGAAGGTTTAGTATTTGACCATACATCGTATTTCTATAATCTTTAATTACACCGTTTCTAATAACGGCTATAAAATAAAGCGCAAAATAAATGCTAGCATTTTTAAGCAGGGTAAATACAACCACCATTAGGCAGACGTAAAACAATACAGTTGCCGAACCCACCAATTGAATTTGCTCAGCTAAAAAATAAAAACCGTGTTCTTTTAATGAATACCCTTCAGAAAAAAAATCTGTAACTGGTTTATTTTCAAGTATTTTCTGAACCTTACCTTCTTGATTAAAAAGGATTTCCATTATTGGAATTAACAGAATAATGGAAAAGGCAGAAAAAAGCATTCCAAAGACATTAAAAACAACATTAAGTAAAGCATGTTTACGATACCCTTTTACTAAAGACAATATTTTTAAAAACTCAACCATGTTATTTTTTCATCTGAAACCAAAGATACTATTATGGGATAAAAATCATCTTATCTACACTTTTATTTACATGTTATTTGCTCAATAATAGTGAGTATGGTTGTTTTATCTAAATTTGTTGGCATGAACATTAGACAAGAAAAAATCGCTAGCCTTATTCAAAAAGAGCTGGGCAAATATTTTCAACAAGAAGCCAGAACAGTTTGTAAAGGGGCGATGGTAAGTGTAACAGTCATTCGATTAAGCCCAGACCTATCAATTGCAAAAGTATATCTTAGTATTTTCGGTGCCTCCGATCCTGGTGAAGTTTTTAAAAACATTATGGAACTTTCAACCACTATAAGATATGAAATAGGAAAAATACTTAGACATCAGTTAAGAAAAACTCCAGAGCTACAATTTTATTTAGATGACTCTTTTGATTATTCACAAAAAATTGAAGACTTATTAAAAAAATAATGAAAGCGTTATATAAATACCTTTTAAATAAATTACCTAGACCCCTACTAATTCGGCTAAGTTACATTTTCAAACTCTTTGCCCCACTAGTATACAAAGGGGATAATGTTTATTGTCCTGTGTGCGACAGATCGTTTAGAAAGTTTCTATCCTATGGATCTAAAGTTGCCCATAGAGAAAACGTTCTTTGTCCATATGACTTAACACTAGAAAGACACCGTTTAATGTGGTATTATTTACAAAACCACTCCGATTTTTTCACTAAAAAAGAATTGAAACTCCTTCATATTGCTCCTGAACAATGCTTCCATAAAAAATTCAAAGAACAAGAAAACTTAATTTACTTAACAGCTGATCTTGAATCTCCAATTGCAGATATTCACTTTGATCTTCATGAAATTCCTCTTGAAGAAAATTCTTTTGATGTTATTTTTTGCAACCATGTTCTAGAACATGTTCAAGATGATAAAAAATGCATGAGTGAACTGTATAGAATCATGAAGCCTGGTGGTTGGGGAATTTTTCAGGTGCCTATTGACTATTCAAGAGCTGAAACGTATGAAGACGCTTCAATAAAATCACCTGAAGATCGAGAAAAACACTTTTGGCAAAAAGACCATGTGCGTTTGTATGGGTTAGATTATCCAAAAAAATTAGCTGCTGTAGGATTTCGGGTAGAAGCATTTAACTACCACAATCATCTTCCAGAGCGAAAAAAAGAAACCTTCAGGTTACATCCTGATGAAGTTCTCTACATCATAAGAAAAGACTAATTGAATACCGTATTTAACATAGCTAATCTTGAAGAGCTTTCTTTGCCGGCAAAAAAAATACAATCGCTACTAAAGCAACATGCTATATTTATTTTTGAAGGAGAAATGGGCGCTGGTAAAACCACATTAATAAGCGCTGTTTGCTCTCTTTTAGGGATTAATGAAGTTTCTTCTCCAACTTATGCAATTGTTAATTATTATAAAAGTTCAAAATTAGGAGCGGTTTATCATTTTGACTGCTACCGTTTAAAAGACGAAAATGAGGCAATTGAAAGTGGATTAGATGAACTTTTGGACTCAGGTTCTCCATGCTTTATTGAATGGGCAAATAAAATTGAAAACCTTTTACCAGAAAGGTACGTAAAGGTTAAAATTGAGCCATATAATAATTACAGAAAAATAACTCTATCCGTATGATATCATCAGGAGATGCCCTTAAATCTTTAGCTCGTGAAGCAGCAATGATGCCGCAAGAAGAAATGCTAGAAATAGGTCGTAAAAAACAAAGCTTATTTATAGGAATTCCTAAAGAGACTGAATTTCAAGAACAACGTGTTGCCTTAGTGCCTGAAGCTGTAAATTTCTTAGTTTCTAATGGTCACCGCGTGGTTATTGAAACTAATGCCGGAGCAACTGCCAATTTTAGCGACAATGATTATAGTGAAGCTGGAGCTAAAATTGCCTACAGTGCTGAAGAAGTTTATGAGTCAGACATTATTCTTAAAGTAACCCCTCCATCCATTAAGGAAATCTCATTAATGAAGCACAAGCAAATTTTGTTTTCGGCTCTTCAACTTACTGTACAACCTGGTGATGCACTTAAAAAGTTAATGACTAAAAAAATTACAGCAATTGCATGGGATTATATTGAAGATGAAGAAGGTGTCTTCCCAGTAATTCGTTCTATGGGTGAAATCGCTGGAACAACTTCTATTTTAATTGCAGGCGAACTCATGAGCAACGCTAATAATGGCAAAGGATTAATGCTTGGTGGTGTTGCTGGAATCACCCCTCCTGAAGTTGTTATTATTGGTGCAGGAACAGTTGGTCAAAATGCTGCAAAAGCTGCTCTTGCTCTAGGTGTTTCTGTTAAAGTTTTTGACAATTCAGTAGCCAAACTAAGAAGAATTCAAAGAGACCTTGGTCAGCGAGTTTTCACTTCTGTTATTCAGCCAAAAGTTTTATCTAAAGCATTAAAAAGATGTGATGTTGCCATTGGGTCATTAAGAGTTCCTCACGGAAGAACCCCTTGTGTAGTCTCAGAGCAAATGGTAAGAGACATGAAAGAAAATGCTGTCATTGTGGATGTAAGCATTGACAAAGGAGGGTGTTTTGAGACCTCTAAAATCACTACTCATGAAAGCCCAACTTTTAAGAAGCACGGTGTTATTCACTATTGCGTTCCTAATATAGCATCCAGAGTATCAAGAACAGCAAGCTATGCGTTAAGCAACATCTTCTCTCCTTTATTAATTGAAATAGCAGAAAGAGGAGGGTGTGAAAAATTAATTCAAACCGAAAAAGGATTTCGACATGGTGTTTATGTGTATAAAGGAACTTTGACCTCTTCTTTTTTAGGGGAAACTTTTAACCTACCCTACAAAGATTTAGATCTATTGATTTCAGCACTATAAAATTAGCTTACGTACATTGCAGATTTAACAGCATCCATAACTTTTTTAACATTCGGAAGCGCCTCCTCAATTAGATTTTTTGAAAATGCAAAAGGGGTATCTGATTGCATTACTCTAAGAACAGGGGAATCTAAATGATCAAAAGCATAACGCTGAATATGATAAGCTAATTCACTAGAAATTGATGCTAAAGGCCAGCTCTCTTCTACAACAACACATCTGTTTGTTTTTTTAACAGACTCAACAATGGTAGGGTAATCAATTGGTCGTAAAGAACGTAAATCAATCACTTCACAGCTAATTCCTTCTTTTGCTAGCTCTTCAGCTGCTGCATGAACAACTTTTAAAATTTTACCAAATGATACAATAGTAACATCTGATCCTTTTGTTCTAACATTAGCTTTGCCAATAGGTACTAGATATTCGTTTTCTGGAATTTCTCCCTTATCCCCATACATCTTTTCAGATTCCATTACCAAAACAGGATCATTATCTCTAATGGCTGACTTCAACAACCCCTTAGCGTCATAAGGAGTAAATGGTGTAACCACTTTAAGTCCAGGAACGTGCGCGTAAAAAGATTCGAAACTTTGAGAATGTGTTGCCGCCAATTGACCAGCTGTTCCATTACCGCCTCTAAAAACAATAGGACAACCATATTGTCCTCCACTCATTTGCAACATTTTAGCGGCACTATTTATTATTTGATCTGAAGCTAACAAAGCGAAATTCCAAGTCATAAATTCTACTATTGGACGTAGTCCATTCATAGCAGCGCCAACAGCAATTCCAGCAAATCCAAGTTCAGCAATTGGTGTATCTATAACTCTTTTTTCTCCGAACTCATCAAGCATCCCTTGAGATACTTTATAGGCACCATTATATTCAGCTACCTCTTCACCCATAAGAAAAACATTTTCATCTTTCCTCATTTCTTCACTCATTGCCTCTCTTAGCGCTTCTCTATATTGAACTGTTCTCATTGTTTGTTTTTAGAAAAGCAAATTTAAGCTATAATTAAACTTAATTCATACTTTTTAAAGACTTTTTAACTTGACCTAAAAAATTGGAATCAAAGAAACCTTAACAGTATGCACGCATAATAAAAAATAAATTACTTTTGGTGTGTCTTAAAAAGACATTATTTTAAATTTGTAAAAACATTTTTTAATTAAAGAAAAATAAATGAAAATACTAGTATGCATTAGTAAATCACCAGACACAACTGCTAAAATTTCTTTTACTGAAAACAATACGAAATTTAATGAAGCTGGTGTACAATATATAGTGAATCCATATGATGAATGGTATGCCTTAGTTCGTGCTCTTGAAATCGTTGAAGCTAACGGTGGTTCAGTTACTACAATTACAGTAGGAACGGCAGCTGATGATCCAACAATTAGAAAGGCATTAGCAATCGGAGCTAACGATGCGGTAAGAATAGACAGTGAAGCAACAGACGCTAGCTACGTAGCTAAACAGATTGCTGAGTATGCTAAAGCTGAAAACTATGACATCATTCTTACAGGTAAAGAAACCATAAATTATAACGGAGCTCAAGTTGGTGGTATGATTGCTGAAAACCTTAATCTTCCTTTTGTTTCTCTTGCTACAAAGCTAGATATTGACGGCAATACGGCAACTTTAGAAAGAGACGTTCAAGGTGGTATTGAGGTCATTGAAGTAGCTACACCTTTTGTTCTAAGCGCATCTAAAGGGATGGCAGAACAAAGAATTCCTAACATGAGAGGAATAATGGCTGCAAGAACAAAACCTTTAAATGTTGTTGCCCCAACTGAATTAGAGCACCTAACTTCTGTTGTTAGCTATTCTGTTCCAGATGCCAAAAGTGGCTGTAAATACATCGACCCTGAAAACATGGATGAATTAGTAGATTTATTACATAACCAATCAAAAGTCATATAATTATGTCAGTATTAGTTTTTATAGAAGCAAAAGAAAAAGTATCGAAATCAGCTTTAGAAGCTATTTCATATGCAAGTAAAATAGGATCAACAACTGTCATAACTTACGGATCAATTTCCGATCAAGAGCTCAATGTTGTTGGAGAGTATGGTGGTGAAAAAGTTCTTATCAACAGAACACTTGACCACTCCAATGATCAACAACTTACCAATTTAATTTGTGCTGCTGTTGAAGAAACTGGAGCAGAAGTTGTTGTCATTTCTCAAGATCAAGTAGGTAAAAGTGTAGCTCCTAGAGTTGCAGCAAAATTAAGTGCAGGACATGTTTCTGGAGCAATCTCTCTTCCGGAAACTTCAGATGGTTTTGTTGTAAACACTAACGTTTTTTCTGGAAAAGCAATGGCTAAAGTTGCCGTTCATTCTCCTAAAAAAGTTATTTCGATTCTTCCTAATTCACATTCTCCTGAGAAATCGGGTGGATCTACTTCAATATCCGAATTTAACACTGAGTTAGGTGAAGGGAAAATTGTTATTAAAGAATTAAAATCTCAAGGAGATGGCGTTCCATTACCAGAAGCAGAGTTAGTCGTTTCAGCAGGAAGAGGGCTGAAAGGTCCTGAAAACTGGGGAATCGTTGAAGATCTAGCCACTACCTTAGGGGCAACAACAGCTTGTTCTAGACCAGTTGCTGATATTGGATGGAGACCTCACCACGAGCACGTTGGACAAACAGGAATTGCGATTCGACCAAATTTGTACATCGCTGCTGGTATTTCCGGAGCAATTCAGCACTTAGCTGGTGTAAATGGTAGTAAAGTAATTGTTGTAATTAACACAGATGCTGAAGCTCCGTTTTTTAAGGCTGCAGACTATGGAATAATTGGAGATGCTTTTGAAGTTTTACCAAGATTAAATGAAGCTTTCAAGAAATTCCAAAGTTCACAGAACTAATTAAGTAGAAAATTATTATTTTCGTTAAACACTTTAATTGGGGTAAGCCTCCCCACTTCATTTTTTTATGGATAAAATTAAATTAGAGATTGCAGGCTTATCCTACAGCCAAACTCAATCTGGAGCATATGCTCTAGTTCTTGCTGAAGCTAGTGGAAAAAGACGACTTCCAATTATAATTGGAGGATTCGAGGCTCAAGCGATTGCTATTGAGCTTGAAAACATGACTCCTAGTCGACCATTAACACATGATTTATTCAAAAACTTTGCTGAGCAATACAAAATAAACATCAGCGAAATAATCATTTACAATCTTGTTGAAGGCATCTTTTTTGCTAAGCTTTATTGTGAGCAAAATGGTGTGGAAATTCAAATTGACTCAAGAACATCTGACGCAATAGCCTTAGCCGTTCGATTTGAATGTCCTATTTATACTTATGAATTTGTATTAAGCCAAGCCGGAATCATTTTAGAAGATGAAGATCAACAAGAAGAATCGGCAGATTTAGTTGAAGAAGATTTTAGCATGGATGATTTTAATGCTGATCCAGTAGAACGGCTTACATTAGAAGAATTAAATGCCAAGCTGAAAGAATCTATCGAAAATGAAGATTATGAAAATGCTTCTAAAATAAGAGACGAAATAAAAAGAAGAGGAGATAATTAAACTAACTTTTTGAAAACAAATTTACTACACATATTCAGCATTATATCTTGTGTATTACTTTTTTCATGTTCTAAAAATAAACCGCAAACAGCAGAAGATCTTTTAGAAGGAAAGTGGAAACTGCATACGGTTGAAAGTTCTTCTGGAGAGATAAACAAAGTTTCTGAGGAGTTCTCTTATTTCCTCATACTCAATAAGAATAGCTCTGGCAACTCCTTTGCTGTAGATAACGATAAGGGGTCTTGGAGGTTCTCTGATTCAATCATCTTTATGGATTATATTCCCAATATAATTCACTCCAAAGTTGACTCTTTGATAATTCAAAAGACCAATGACAACAACTATGAAGCAGCGTTTAAAAGTGGAGATGAAAAAGTACTCACCATAAACAATGATGGTATTTTTCCTGAGAAAATCAGCTCCATGATGGAGCTAATAATGGTTTCAAATAATGAGCTAAAGCTTTACAATGACGGCAACCTTTACATCTACAGTAAAGAAATTAAACAAGCGGCAACCCTTTCATTTATTTCTATTGTCAGGGGATTAATTGGTATAGCTTTTTTCTTATTTCTGGGATGGGTGTTCAGTATCGATCGTAAATCAATTAATTGGACCTTAGTTTTCAAAGGAGTTGCACTTCAACTAATTATTGCCATTTTAATTTTAAAATTCCCATTAGTTGAATCTCTTTTTGACGGAATAAGCTTTGCTTTTGTTAAGCTTATAGGCTTTACAGACTATGGCTTCACCTTTCTTTTTAAAACTATTTCAACTGGTGAGGTTGAAACTCCATTAATGAATTTTGCTTTTAAAATTCTACCGACTATAATATTTTTCTCTGCCTTGGTAAGCCTTTTTTATTATTGGGGAATTATTCAAAAAGTGGTTTATGCATTTGCCTGGTTAATGAAAAAATTCATGAAGCTCTCAGGGGCTGAAAGCTTAGCAGCAGCAGGCAATGTTTTCCTTGGTCAAACAGAGGCTCCCCTTTTGGTAAAGCCTTACCTATTAAAAATGACAAAATCAGAAATGATGTGCTTAATGACTGGCGGAATGGCAACCATTGCTGGTGGTGTACTAGCGGCATATGTGGGTTTTCTGGGTGGAGATGATCCTGAGCAACAAGCATTTTTTGCAAAACATTTATTGACCGCATCTATAATATCTGCTCCTGCAGCAATAATTGCAGCAAAAATGTTGGTTCCTGAAACTGAAAAAATAAATGAAGACCTTTCAATTTCTAAAGAAAAAATTGGAACCAATGCACTAGAAGCAATTGCCAATGGAACTTCTGACGGCCTAAAACTCGCTATAAATGTAGGGGCTATGCTTTTGGTGTTTATTGCCATAATGGCCCTTTGCAATGGTATTCTTGGTGCTATTGGTGGATGGATAAATGTTAATGAATTAATTTCTGCTAATACACCCTATGATAAACTATCCTTTGAATTTATTTTAGGCTATTTAGGAAGACCACTAGTTTGGATAATGGGCATTAGTTGGGAGGACTCGATTTATGTTGGTGAACTATTGGGAATAAAAACGGTATTGAATGAATTTGTTGCTTACCCTAGACTTGGAGAAATGAAAGCTGAGGGGTTAATATCAGAAAGATCTGTAATCATGTCTACCTACCTACTTTGTGGTTTTGCTAATTTTGCTTCCATCGGTATTCAAATAGGTGGAATTGGAGCATTAGTTCCATCAAGAAAAGGATTGCTTTCTAAGCTAGGTGTAAGAGCTTTAATTGGCGGAACAATTGCCTGTATATTAACCGCTACAGTAATTGGAATGACTCTGTAATAACTATTAATTATTCACTTTATAGGTCAATTATTAACTTATCTATTTTTAGTTAACTGCTAAGCATTATATTTAGCAAAATATAAATTCATTATCCATGAAACAATATCTCGACCTTCTTAATCACATCATTGAGAATGGTACTCAGAAAGGAGATCGCACAGGAACAGGGACTATTAGCTGTTTTGGTCATCAATTAAGATTTAACCTTCAAGAAGGGTTTCCAATGCTTACAACAAAAAAACTGCATTTAAAATCTATTATTCATGAGCTACTTTGGTTTCTAAAAGGAGAAACAAACATTGAATACTTAAAAGAAAATAAAGTTAGGATTTGGGATGAATGGGCAGATGAAAATGGAGATTTAGGACCTGTTTATGGCCACCAATGGAGGAATTGGAACAGTGAAGATATAGATCAAATTAGTCTACTAATTGAACAACTTAAGACCAACCCTAACAGCAGGAGAATGTTGGTTACCGCATGGAACCCTAGTGTTCTTCCTGATCCAAGTGTATCATTTGCTGAAAATGTAGCCAATGGGAAAGCTGCGCTACCTCCCTGCCATGCATTTTTTCAATTTTATGTTGCTGATGGTAAACTTTCTTGTCAACTGTATCAGCGTAGTGCAGATACTTTTTTAGGGGTTCCCTTTAACATTGCATCTTACGCACTTTTCACATTAATGATTGCCCAAGTATGTAATCTTGAGGCTGGTGATTTTGTCCATACTTTTGGAGACGTCCATTTATACAATAACCACCTAGAACAAGCCAACATTCAACTCCAAAGACAACCAAGGAAACTGCCTAAAATGAAACTGAACCCTAATGTGAAGAATATTTTTGACTTCACTTTTGATGATTTCACTCTAGAAGATTATGATCCACATCCACACATAAAAGCAGCCGTTTCAATATGATAGTATCAATGATAGCCGCAGTTGCTAAAAACAATGTTATTGGCAAAGACAATCAGCTTATATGGAACTTACCCAAAGACATGAAGTTTTTTATGGACACTACTATGGGTAGAAACATTATTATGGGAAGGAAAAATTACGAGAGCATTCCAATTAAATATCGTCCATTAAAGAACAGAACCAACATCATTATAACTAGAAATGAAAATTTCAAAGCTAAAGATTGTGTTGTTATGACAAGTATAAATGAAGCCATTGATTACGCCAGAAAGGCTGGCGAAAAAGAGTGCTTTATTATTGGAGGTGGACAGATTTACCAGCAGGCATTAAATCTAGGTCTAGTAGACAAGCTTTACATCACCCACATTGAAAGTACATTTGATGGAGATACCTTTTTCCCCGCTGTTGAGTACAATCAGTGGCAGGCTAAAACTCTTTTCACTAATTCAGCTGATCATAAAAATCCACACAACTTCAGCGTAGTTGAATATTCAAAAAAGTTCTAAGCAACTTTAAGCTTGCTTATCTTAGATTTAGAAAATTTTTCTTTAGCATAAGCTAGGTCAATGGTCATTTCCTTAACCTCTAAAGATGGAGCGTCAAACATTGCGTCTGTTAATATCGCTTCACATATTGACCTTAACCCACGAGCTCCAAGCTTCAGCTCAATTGCTTTCTCAACAATATAATCGAGTACCTTATCTTCAATCTTAAGCTCAATATTATCCAACTCAAAAAGCTTCTTATACTGTTTTACCAAAGCATTTTTTGGGTCAGAAAGAATAAGACGTAGTGTTTTTTCATCCAATGGATTTAAATATGTTAAAACAGGAAATCTCCCTATTAGCTCAGGAATAAGACCATATTTCTTAATATCTAATTGATTAACGTAAGACAATAAATTCTCATCATTTTTCATTCCATTGTCCGCAGAGTTGAATCCAATCGCTTGAGTTTTCACTCTTCTTTCAATGATTTTTTTAATCCCATCAAAAGCACCTCCACAAACAAAAAGAATATTTTTAGTTTGAATCTGAATCATCTTTTGCTCTGGATGCTTTCTACCTCCTTGAGGTGGAACACTCACTACGGCACCTTCAAGAAGTTTAAGCATTGCTTGCTGAACTCCCTCACCCGAAACATCTCTAGTTATAGAAGGGTTGTCACTTTTTCTAGCAACCTTATCAATTTCATCAATAAAAACTATGCCGCGTTCAGCTGAATCAACATCAAAATCTGCAGCTTGTAACAAACGTGAAAGAATACTTTCCACATCCTCCCCTACGTAACCGGCTTCAGTTAGTACAGTAGCATCAGCAATACAAAAAGGTACATTTAACAGCTTAGCTATACTTTTTGCCAGCAGAGTTTTTCCAGTACCCGTTTCACCAACAAGAATAACATTAGACTTTTCAATTTCAACCTCACTGTCAACCTCTTTATGAAGTAATCTTTTATAGTGATTATATACAGCAACAGCTAAAACTTTTTTAGCATCTTCTTGACCAATAACATACTCATTTAAGTGTTCAATAATTTCTAATGGCTTAAGCAATTTTAAAGTAGACTCAATCTCTTGATGGTTCTTAACACCAGCATCTTCTTGAACAATAGCACTTGCTTGGCTTATACACGAATCACAGATGTGACCAGTTATACCAGCAATTAGAACATTGACATCTTTTTTTTCTCGACCACAAAAAGAGCATCGAATATTTTCGTTGTTAGTTTTTGACATATTGTACAAAGATATAAAATAGGTAGCTTAACAGTACCTACTAAAAAAATAGCGAAATCAAACGTTTATTTATTTTGGGTTTCTCAATAACACTTCATCAATCATCCCATAGTCTTTAGCCTCTTGAGAAGTCATCCAATAATCTCTATCACTGTCATTCCAAACCTGTTCTGGGTCTTTTTTTGTGTGGTGAGAAATAATTGCATACAATTCCTTCTTTAACTTTTGAATCTCACGTGCAGTAATTTCAATGTCAGAAGCTTGTCCTTGAGCACCTCCTAGTGGCTGATGAATCATCACTCTTGAATGCTTCAACCCAGTTCTTTTACCATCTGCACCAGCACATAATAACACCGCTCCCATTGAAGCTGCCATACCAATACAAATTGTTGAAACATCAGGGTTGATATATTGCATGGTATCATAAATACCTAGACCTGCATAGACAGACCCCCCTGGAGAATTAATATATATTTGAATGTCTTTTTTAGCATCAATAGATTCTAAAAACAACAATTGAGCTGTAACAATATTTGCCACATAATCATCAATCCCAGTTCCTAAGAAAATAATTCTATCCATCATCAACCTAGAAAAAACATCCATAACAGCAATGTTCATTTGACGCTCTTCAATGATATTTGGAGTCATATTAGTAGGGACCCTAGAAATTGCCGACATGTAATTGTCTAAAGTTAGGCTTGAAACACCCATGTGCTTTACAGCATATTTCTTGAATTCGTTTTGATCAAAATTGTGCATAGTTTTATAAGTCTTTAAATTATGAAGTTAAAGTTAACATTTATCAATTGCTATATAGCCCTTGATTAAAAAAAGAAATTAAGAAATCTATTAGCTTTGAGAAGCAAGCTTCACAAAATCATCATATGACACCTGTTTCTCAGAAATTTTCAAGTTCTCTTTCAAGAAATTCATCACCTTTTGATCATACATCATGTCAAATATTTTTCTAGACTCTTCTTGATTAGAAAGAACATTCTGAGCTGCTTTTGTCAGCTCTTCATCAGCAGGAATCATCATTCCATATTGACTGTACTGAGAAGAAAGTAATTCCTTTGTTCGATTAACAACTTCTTCACTTTCAACTTTAATGTCATTGTCTTTAATGATTCTGTTTTCAATTAATTGCCACTTAAGGCTCTTTGCGTATTGATCGTATTCTTGACTCAATTGCTCTTGAGTAGCTTCTTTATTACTTGCTAGAATCCATTTTTTTAAAAATTCATTAGGCAAGTCTAGTTTGAGCTTTTTTATAAATGTTTCAGAAACATTTTTTTTGAAAATTCGATCGCTATCTCCAACAAACATTTTCTCCAAATCTTCACTTACCTTTTTTCTAAACTCTTCCTGGTTTGCTATAGTTCCTTCACCATAAATCTTGTCAAAAAGTGCTGTGTCAAGATTTGCAGGTGACAAACTCTTCACTTCAGTAACTGTCATCTCCACTTTTCTATCATAAAGAGCAGCTCTTTCTTTGTCTATTCCTAACATAGCAGCCATATCCGCTTCTCCCCTAGAAATTGTTTTTGGATCAATAATTAATTGATCACCAGCTTTAAGCCCAATTAATTTCTTTTTTGCTTTTTTATCATCAACAAACTCAACAGAAACAGTAGAATTTTGATTAAACCCAGCTTCAACAATATTATCATCAGCATCTAATTCCTTGAAAGAAGCCATAATCATATCCTTATCACTTGCCGAATCAACGAGGCCTAATTTTCCATATCTTTTAGCGTAATCATCAACTTGTTTGTCAATTAGTTTGCTATCTACTTTTACTTTATGAAAGGTGTGTTTATCTCTGCCTGGTAGCTTAAGCTCAAACGCAGGTGCAATTCCAATCTCATACTGAAATTCAAAGTCACCAGGGTTTTTCCAATCTATTGCCTGTTGCTCGTCTGTTTTAGGAAGTGGATTACCTAAAATATTTATTTCATTTTCAGTAATGTGTTTGTGAATTGATTCACTTAATAGTTTATCAATCTCTTCTGCTAAAATAGATGGTCCATATTTCTTTTTAATCACTGAAGTAGGAATATGTCCTTTTCTAAATCCAGGTAATTGGACTTGCTTTTTATAATTTTTAAGCGACTTTTCGTAAGTAGTATTGTAATCAGAATTACTTATTTTAACTGTTAAGACAGCATTTAGGGCATCAAGGTTTTCTATTTTAACATCCATAATTTAGTATATAATTTTAAAACTAAAAATGGTATAAGCTGAACTTATACCATCTGTAACTTAGTGCGGGTAAAGGGAGTCGAACCCCCACGCCTCGCGGCACTAGATCCTAAGTCTAGCGTGTCTACCAATTCCACCATACCCGCAAAATTTGAATCTTTATTCAAAAATGGTTTGCAAAGTTATTTAATTTTATTTAATACAAAAGTTTAACCTCAATTTTGTTCTGTTAACTTTGTCTTAAAATTTTCATTAAATGCTTACAATAGATCCCATTGAACTTGGCAACCCAAAAGCTCATCACTACATATTAGGCGCAGTTGGTCCAAGGCCCATATGTTTTGCTAGTACAATTGACCAAAATGGCATTCCAAACCTTGCGCCATTTTCATTCTTCAATGTTTTTAGCTCAAATCCGCCTGTTGCTATTTTTTCTCCTGCAAGAAGCGGAAGAACCGGCCAACAAAAGGACACCTATAATAATGTTAAGCAGGTCGCTCAAGTTGTTATTAACCTAGTTAATTACAACATGGTAGAACAAATGTCGCTTGCCAGCTCTCCTTACGATCCTGAAGTTGATGAATTCACTAAAAGTGGGTTTACTCCTATTGAATCAGAAACCATTAAACCATACAGAGTAAAAGAATCTCCAGTTCAAATGGAATGTGAGGTCTTTAATGTAATGGAGTTAGGAGATTCTGGAGGTGCAGGAAATTTAATCATGTGCAAAATCAAAAAAATTCACATTCAAGAAAGCATTCTTGATCAAAACAACATGATCGACCAACATAAAATTGATCTTGTCTCAAGAATGGGAGGCAATTGGTATTGTAGGTCAGATAAAAATTCAATGTTTGAAATAGCAAAACCCATTACTACATGTGGAGTTGGATATGACCAAATTCCAAAAGAAATCTTAGCAAGCGAAATTTTAAGTGCTAACGACTTAGGAAAGCTTGGAGGAATTGAAGAAATCCCTGACGAAACCCAAGTAAATGAGTTCAAACTAACAGAACTTAGTGAGCTTTTTATAACACTTGAAGACAATCAGCAAGAGCTAGAAATTCTTCTTCATAAAAAAGCAAAAGAGCTGCTTAAAAACGATGAATTAGCAGAAGCATGGAAAACATTATTGGCTTTTAACAACTAATACATTTTCATTAAAATGTAAAAAGTTTAGCTTTGCAAAAAAAATAAATTATGAGTCTAGCAATTAAAGGAAAATTAGTAAGAAAATTAGATCCAGAAAGTGGAACAAGTAAAGCAGGTAAAGAATGGAAAAAGCAATCTTTCCTTGTTAATACTGGAGCTCAATATAATCCTGAAGTATGTTTTCAGCTTTTTGGAGAAGATAAAATACAAATGCTAGAAGGAGTAAATGCCGGAGATGAAATTGAAGTTTCCTTTAACATTTCTTCAAGAGAATACAATGGCCGTTATTTCCACAACATTGACGCTTGGAAAATAGCTCAACAAAATCCTGTTTCCAATAATGCTCCTGAAACAATTCCTCCAGATATGGATTTAGAACCTCTTGGAGATGATGAGGCTGATGATTTGCCTTTCTAATGATTAACTAGCATGTCATTTATTGACAAATACAGTAATGCATTTAGGTACATTCTACCTAACCCTTTAACCATTGCCCTTCTTTTAACAATTTTCACGCTTAGCTTAGCTTTACTTTGGCCCACCAAGAACCACAATCTTAAAGTTAATCTAACCAATGAAAATGATGTATATACAGCAGTATCAAATCAAAAAATTCTTTGGAACAACAGTGTTGAAAACAACACCTTTGTATTTAATAAATCTGCGTTTAGTGCTGTTAAAGGTGCTTTTTCTTCAAAAGAAAATGGGTATGAAACAACCATAGATTTTCAACTAGAAAAAAACAACGAAATAGCTCCCCATATTCATTCAAAACCAAAATTTCTTCAGCTGATTTCCTTTTGGTATGATGGTTTATGGGGGAAAGGCGGACTAACATTTGCATTTCAAATGATGTTAATGCTTGTATTAGGTCACATAATAGCATTGAGTAATTCTGTAGAAAAACTAATTAAAAGAATAACTCCTTTTTGTAATACTTCTTCAAAAGCCGCTCTGTTGGTCACTCTTCTGACCCTAATAACGAGCTGGTTCAACTGGGGGCTTGGTTTAATTTTTGGGGCTATTTTCGCAAGAAAAGTAGGAGAATATGCTCATAAAAAAAACATAGCAATCAATTATGCATTGGTAGGAGCTGCTGGATATTCTGGTTTAATGATTTGGCATGGTGGAATTTCGGGATCTTCCCTTATAAAAGTTGCAGAAAATGGGCATTTTAAAGAGCTTATAACTAATGAAAACTTATTAGCACAACTTCCTAGTACGATAGGTTTTAACGATACTGTTTTCTCATCGATGAACTTAACTGTTACGCTTGTTTTATTCCTAATTCTTCCCTGTTTAATGTATTTTCTTGGAAAGAAAAAAAATGCTTCTGCTGTACCTGCTACCTTTTCTGAAGAGAAAACAACAAAATCTCTTAATACTAGAGGGGCAGAAAAAATAGATCATTCTAACATATTTACCACCTTAATTGGAGTTAGTATGTTGGCTTTTTCTGTTTATTTAGCCATTTCAAATCCTGGGTTTTCTGAACTTAAATTTATTGACCCTAATTATCTTAATTTTTTACTTCTTGGTCTTGCTATTCTTCTAAATGGGAACATTACTAATTTCTTACACTCACTAGATAAAGCAATTAAAGGCGTAGGAGGGATTCTCATTCAATTTCCGCTTTATTTTGGGATTATGGGAGTGATGAGCAACAGCGGAATGATTAACGACATTGCTCAATTTTTCATAAGCATATCAAATGCTGTTACCTACCCTTTATTCACCCTTATTAGTGCAGGATTAGTTAATTTATTTGTTCCAAGTGGTGGTGGACAGTGGTATGTTCAAGGCCCAATAGTGATTCAAACTGCCATTGAAATGAAAATATCCCTTTCTAAAAGTATAATGGCTCTTGCTTATGGAGATCAACTTACCAATATGTTGCAACCATTTTGGGCACTTCCTTTGTTAGGGATAACAGGGCTTAAAGCAAGGGACATTCTTCCGTATACACTTATTTTAATGCTCGTAGGGTTTTTAGTCTTCTCCTTTGCATTGATTTTGTTTTAATTTTACAAGTACCTTAAATACTGACATTAAATGAAAAATACTGCCTATTTTTTTATAATTGCAATATCAATAGTGACCACATTAACCTTTGCTAAAAGCCTCTTGCTTCCATTTGTTTTTGCGCTTCTACTTTGGTTTATTTCAAGAAAGCTTAGAAACTTAATGAACAAAGTAAGTATCATTAAAAGGTATTTTCCTTCTTGGTTAAAAAACACATTAAGCTCATTGATAATTATTTCGCTGCTTATTGTAATTTCTAAAATTCTTACAAGCAATATCAACGCATTAGCTGTTGCTTCTCAAAGTTATGATACAAACATTAGCGCTATCATTGAAAAACTTTCCGTTTACATGACTGTAGATGTAACCGACACATTAAAAGCTCAGCTGGGGAAAAGCAATTTAAGTGAGGTGTTATCTTTAATCTTTAATTCACTAACAGAGCTTTTTGGCAATTTGTTTATGATCATTATCTATGTCCTTTTTATCTTTTTAGAAGAGGCTAATTTTCACAAGAAACTTATGCTGGCATTTGCCAATAAAGGTCAACAAGAAAAAATATCTGTTGTTCTTGATGAAATTGAAGCTTCTATAACAGACTATCTTGGGTTGAAAACTTTAGTCAGTTTTATAACAGGTTTCTTAAGCTACCTTGTTTTGTTGTTTATTGGCATAGATGCTCCTGTTTTTTGGGCTTTTCTAATTGCTTTACTTAATTACATACCAACTGTAGGGTCGTTAATAGCTACTGTATTTCCGGCAACCTACTGTTTGTTACAATTTGGAGAAGTTTATCCTTTTTTGATGGTGCTTATATTAGTTGGAATCATACAAGTAATAATTGGAAATGTACTAGAACCTAGGCTAATGGGCAACACACTAAACATTAGCTCATTAGCTACTCTAATTGCATTGTCTATTTGGGGGTCAATTTGGGGAATTACAGGGATGTTTTTAAGTGTTCCTATTTCTGTAATAATTATAATTATTCTCTCTCAATTTCCCAATACAAGACCAGCCGCCATTCTTCTTTCAGACAAAGGAGACATTAACTAAAAAGTATGTTTGGCAATAAAAATATCTTCTTAATTCTAGGTCCACTTTTGTTCTTAGTCTTTTATTATATTGGCCCACCTGCAACAATTAACAAAGAAGCATATCATCTTTTATTAATCGTTTTATGGATGGCAATTTGGTGGACCACAGAAGCCCTGCCAATTGCAATTACTGCGCTGCTGCCATTAATATTGTTTCCTCTTTTTTGTTATGACCCAGCTTTAGAATTTGGAATGGACATTTCAAAAACAGCTGAGGCTTACAGTAGTAAAATTACCTTCCTGTTTATTGGGGGTTTTATTGTTGCTTTAGCAATTGAAAAATGGAATTTACACAAGCGAATAGCCTTACATATTATTTGGTTAACAGGAAAAAATATACCAAAAATTATTTTAGGGTTTATGATCGCTACAGCATTTTTGTCCATGTGGATTTCCAATACCGCTACTACAGTTATGATGCTTCCCATCGGCCTATCTATAATTGGTCAGCTGAAAAAAAATCCGAACACAAACAAAACTGAAAACAATCGGTTTGCAAAAGCTCTTATGTTAAGCATTGCTTTTAGTGCCTCAATTGGTGGAATAGCCACATTAATTGGAACACCTCCAAATCTAATTTTGGCTAGTTTTATTGAGAAGCAAGCAAACGTTGAAATTAGTTTTTTACAATGGATGAAATTTGGACTTCCTGTCTCCATTTTTCTTCTTTTATTGGCTTGGATTTATCTAACTAAAATCGCCTTTAACTTTAATAACAAAGAATTTATATATGGAAAACAAGAAATAGCTATTCAGCTAAAAAATTTAGGACCAATGAAAATTGAAGAAAAATTAGTACTCCTTATTTTTGGATTAACTGTTTTTTCTTGGACAACAAGATCTGTAATCATCAATCACTTCTTTCCTAAAATAGACGATACCATAATTGCTGTTTCTGCTGCCTTGCTGCTTTTTATAATTCCCAGCAAAACAAAAAACGAAAAATTAATGTCTTGGAATGATGCGATAAAATTACCCTGGGGGATTTTACTGCTTTTTGGCGGAGGATTAGCAATTGCAAGTGGATTTGAAACAACTGGTCTTGCAGATTGGATAGGAAGTCAAATTACCTTATTAGACACTTTATCTCTTTTGACAATCGTCTTTTTAATTGTTGGTCTTGTTAATTTTTTAACTGAAATCACTTCCAATTTAGCAACTACAACTATGCTGCTCCCAATTATGGCTTCATTTGCTATTTCTTTGGAGGTTAACAGCAATCTCTTTTTAGTTGCCACAACTGTTGCAGCATCTTGTGCATTTATGCTTCCCGTAGCTACTCCACCTAATGCGGTTGTTTTTGGCTCTGGCTATTTAAAAGTTAGTGACATGGTAAAAGTAGGTTTTTGGATGAACATTATTTCTATAATAATTATATCCCTTTTCGTTTACTTTTTGCTTCCTTATCTGTGGGGTTTTTAACCCTCTAGCAATTAAATGATAACTAAAAATCAATCCACTAGCTGCCAAGAACCTGTATTTATTAATGGTTCTGCTTGTTTAAATTTCATTTCTTTAGTTTCTCCACTTTGAAGGTTAAGCACCTTTACTCGCTCATTTCTACCTGGTCTTTTAAGCACTGAAACTGGCTGTCTTTTAACAGCTTCATTTTGATTTTTTTGTGCCATCTGAGCATTTTGACTAGTCGCCTGACCAAGGTCTTCTCTTCCTGTTTTAAGCCTACTTAAATCTTGCTTTTTAGGCTCTTGAATTGCTGTTGACTGACTAGTTTGAGCATTTTCATTTGGAAGCTGAGCTTTCATCAAGAAAGAAATAATATCCTTATTTAATTTATCTAGCATGACTTTAAATAAATCATAGCCCTCAAGTTTATAAATTAATAAAGGATCTTTTTGCTCATACTGAGCATTCTGAGCACTTTGCTTTAAGAAATCCATTTCTCTTAAGTGCTCTTTCCATTCATTATCTATAAAACCTAAAGTAATGCTCTTCTCTAAAGCTTTTATTGCTTTAGCCCCTTTGGACTCGTAGGCTTCTTTTAGGTTAACAACAATTTTAATTCCTTTTCTTCCATCTGTAAATGGAATAACAATGTTCTCAAAAGAATCGGATTGATTTTTATAAACATTTTCAATTACCGGGAAAACTCTTTCTTGAATAATTTTAGATTTTCTATCATATCCCTCTCTAGCTGAAAGGTAAAGTTTGTCAATTAAAACTGTAGCCTCTGAAGAAACGAACTCCTGCTCGTCAATTGGACACTGAATACCAAAATTACGTATTACATCAAATGAAAATCCGTCATAATCAGCACTTTCCTGAAAATCATAAACTGTAGATTCGGCTATCTCATAAAGGATATTATCTAAATCAAGCTCAAGCTTATCACCAAAGAGCGCATTTTTTCTTCTGCTATAAATCGCTGTTCGTTGAGCATTCATGACATCATCAAATTCTAAAAGGCGCTTTCGAATACCAAAATTATTTTCTTCTACCTTTTTTTGAGCTCTTTCAATAGATTTGCTGATCATAGAATGTTGGATAACCTCTCCCTCTTTGTGGCCCATTCTATCCATCATTTTTGCAATTCGTTCAGAACCAAAAAGACGCATTAAATTATCTTCTAAGGAAACAAAAAACTGAGAGGATCCTGGATCACCTTGTCTTCCCGATCTTCCTCTAAGCTGTCTATCTACTCTACGAGAATCATGACGCTCAGTTCCGATAATAGCCAATCCTCCATTTTCTTTTACAGCATCTGCCAACTTAATATCAGTTCCTCTACCGGCCATATTTGTAGCAATAGTAACAGTACCCGCCTTTCCAGCTTCAGTTACAACTTCAGCTTCTTTTTGATGGAGTTTAGCGTTAAGCACTTGGTGCTTAAGCTTTTTCATTTTCAGCATTCTTGAGAGCAACTCCGACACCTCAACAGAAGTTGTTCCCACTAAAACTGGTCTTCCTTCTGCTCTAAGTCGTTCAACCTCTTCTATTATTGCAGTATATTTCTCTCTGGCTGTTTTGTACACCAAGTCATGCTGATCATTTCTGACAATGGGCCTATTTGTTTTAACAACTACAACATCTAATTTATAAATATCCCAAAGTTCTTTAGCCTCAGTTTCTGCTGTACCCGTCATACCAGCAAGCTTATGGTACATTCTAAAATAATTCTGCAGGGTGATGGTAGCATAGGTTTGAGAAGCTGCCTCCACTTTAACATTTTCTTTAGCTTCAATTGCCTGATGAAGACCATCTGAATACCTTCTTCCATCCATTATCCTTCCCGTCTGCTCATCAACAATTTTAACTTTATTGTCCATTACCACATACTCTACATCTTTCTCAAAAAGAGCATATGCTTTTAAAAGTTGATTAATAGAATGTATTCTTTCTGCCTTAACAGTATAGTCAGACATTAATTCATCCTTTAATTTAAGTTGCTGATCTGCGTTATTATTGCCAGATTCGATTTCAGCAATTTTAGTTCCGATATCCGGGAGGATATAAAACTCTGGATCTTCAGCTCCTGAAATTAAATCTATTCCCTTTTCTGTAAGATCAATTGTATTGTTCTTTTCATCAATCACAAAATACAATACCTCATCAGCCTTAGGCATTTCTTTAGCATTATCCTGTAAATAAAAATTTTCTGTTTTTTGCAATTGAATTTTAATGCCTGGCTCACTCAAGTATTTTATAATCGCTTTGTTTTTCGGCAGCCCTCTAAAAGATCTTAACAGAGCTAATCCTCCTTCTTCGCTATTTTTCCTGAATTCTTTCTTTTCTAACCCCTCTTGACTTGCTTTTGCAATTTTACTTTTTGCTTCTGTCAAAAGAGAAGTAACTAATTTTCTTTGGTGGTCAACTAGCTTTTCAATTTTAGGCTTCAAATCTGAAAATTCTTGTTCATCACCTCTTGGAACTGGACCAGAGATGATAAGAGGAGTTCTAGCATCATCTACAAGGACAGAATCTACCTCATCAATAATAGCATAGTGGTGTTTTCTTTGAACAATACTTTCCGGCTCACCAACCATATTGTCTCTTAAATAATCAAAGCCGAACTCATTGTTTGTACCAAAAGTAATGTCTGCATTATAAGCAGCAATTCTTTCTGGTGAATGAGGTTGATGATTGTCAATACAAGCTACCGATAGCCCATGAAATTGATAAATAGGGCCCATCCACTGAGCATCTCTTTTTGCTAGATAATCATTAACGGTAATCACATGAACCCCTTTTCCAGCAAGCGCATTTAAATAAACAGGAAGAGTGGCCACTAATGTTTTACCTTCACCTGTCATCATCTCAGCAATTTTACCTTTGTGTAAAGCCGCTCCGCCCATAAGTTGAACATCATAGTGAATCATGTTCCAGACAATTTCTGAACCAGCAGCATCCCAATGGTTTTTCCAAGAGGCCTTATCATCTGAAATTACAATGTTATCATTGGACTTAGCCAATTCAATGTCCATTTGGTTTGCTGTAACATTTAATTCAGCATTTTCAAATAGTCTTCTTGCTGTTTCTTTTACAACAGCAAAAGCTTCAGGAAGGATTTGCAAAAGAATTTCTTCCAATTGCTCGTCTTCTTTCTTCTCAAGAACTTCTATTTCCTTGAAGATTTCTTCTTTCTCATGTATGGGAGTTTGCTCTAGCTGAGTTTTATCCTTTAGTGCAGCTATTTGCGCAATTATTTCTTGATTATGTTGATTGATTCGAGATTTAAACGCTATTGTTTTTGCTCTTAGCTGATCATCAGAAATTTGTTGAATTTTTGAAAACTCAGCATTAACTTGGTCTACAATAGGCAATAATTCTTGTAAATCTTTCTGAGCTTTATCTCCAAAAAGCTTCTTAAAAATTTTATCTAACATTGTTACATTATTTAAGGCTAACAAAAATACTCTAATAGTTAATAATTAGAGGATATACAGCCAAATTTATGACTTCATAAATTATACCAAATAACACTTACTGACAGACTGTCGTGAAAAAAGAGAAAATTGAATTAGAAAGATTAGAGCAAAAATGAAAAAAGGATAAAATCAATATTCGTCCTCATTAAAAAAGAAATCTTCTTTTGTAGGGTAATCCGGCCAAATCTCTTCGATAGTATCATAACTTTCACCTTCATCTTCTAAAGCTTGTAGATTTTCTACCACTTCTAAAGGAGCTCCGGTTCTCATAGCAAAATCGATTAATTCATCTTTAGTTGCTGGCCAAGGGGCGTCTTCTAAATAGGAAGCTAGTTCAAGTGTCCAATACATAATAATTGTTTATTTTAATCTATGGCGCAAAAATAATTTTTTTGTTGATACATCAAAATAAAAAAACAACTTTATATTATTTTTTTGAGTTCCAAGGGATTTCTTCAGCATTTAAATCAACCGCTAATTTCCTACCCAAAACAAATAAATAATCTGAGAGTCTATTAAAATACTGAATAATGACAGCCTCAACATTTTCTTGGTCAGCAAGCTCGATAACTAAACGTTCACACCGTCTACAAACCGTCCTAGCAATATGACAGTAAGAAACAGTAGGATGGCCACCAGGCAAAATGAAATTAGTCATTGGAGGGAGTTCCAAATTAAGTGCATCAATATTCGTCTCTATTAAAGTAACTGCAGAAGCATTAATTTCAGGAATCGTAAATTGTTGACTTTTATTTCCAAGTGAAGCCAAATGTGAGCCTATTGTAAATAATTTATCTTGAATTTCTAGCAAAAATGACACATACGTTTTGTCTATTTTCTGGTCTCTCAATAATCCGATCCATGAATTTAATTCATCAACCGTTCCGTATGAATTTATTCTTAAGTCATACTTCTTTACCCTATTTCCTCCTAGTAAAGAGGTCTCACCTTTATCTCCAGATTTTGTATATATTTTCATTGTTGTTGAATTAAGAATTTTTCTTCTATGGTATCTAACACTGCAAAAACATCGGCTTTATCATCTAAAGTAACTAACTGCATTCTGTATTGTTTAAAATCTGGAATGCCTTTAAAATAATTTGCATAATGCCTTCTCATTTCTAGAATCCCAAGTCGATCACCTTTCCATTTGATACTAAAATTCAAATGTTCTCGAACAGCAACTAATTTTTCATGAAGAGATGGCGGAGGAAGGACTAATCCTTCATTTATATATGCCTTAACTTGATTAAAAAACCAAGGGTTGCCGATACTTGCTCTACCTATCATCAAGCCATCTACACCAAATTTGTTTTTATATTCTAGCGCTTTTTCAGGACTTGTTATATCACCATTACCAAAAACAGGAATTTGCATTCTTGGGTTGTTTTTTACCGCAGCAATTAACGACCAATCAGCACTTCCTTTATACATCTGTGAGCGGGTTCTTCCGTGAATAGATATTGCTTTAATTCCCACATCTTGAAGTCGTTCGGCAACTTCAACAATATATTTTGAATTCTCATCCCAACCTAAACGAGTTTTAACAGTAACAGGAAGTGATGTTGAGTTAACAATTTCTTTTGTTAATTCAACCATTTTAGGAATGTCTTGAAGTATTCCTGCTCCAGCTCCTTTACAAGCAACTTTTTTAACAGGACATCCGTAATTAATATCGATAATATCTGGATTTGCAGCCTCGCAAAGAGCGGTCGCCTTTTTCATTGACTCAATTTCAGAACCAAATATCTGAATTCCAACAGGTCGCTCATATTCAAAAATATCTAGCTTTTGAACGCTTTTAGCGGCATCTCTAATCAATCCTTCAGATGAAATAAACTCAGTATACATTACATCAGCACCATGTTTTTTACATAATGCTCTAAATGGGGGATCGCTTACATCTTCCATAGGAGCCAATAGCAATGGAAAATCAGTTAATTTTATATCTCCTATATATACCAAAGAATTAAATTTACGCTACAAAACTAATCCATAAGTATTAAAGCTGAGCTATAAATATGAAAAATGGTTACTTACAAGAAAAATCCTACACAGAAAAAATATTTTACTTTTTCTTATTAGCACTTACAGCAAAAGTAATTTTTAGTGCATTAAGCTATTATCTTATTTTATGGATATACAACATTGACCTCTCATTAATATCGATTAATTCCACACTAACTCCTGCTGCAATAAGAGCATATAAGCTAGCAACAATACTTGATCAAATAGGCACCTTTTTAATTCCAGTACTTGTATTTCTTAAGTTGTTTTACAAAAGACCCTATGAAATAATTGCTTTTAATCGGCTCAAAAAAAGTCATCTTATTCTTTTGCCAACACTATTGATAATTATGATTTGTTCAAGTTTTTGGATATTGGAAATTAACCAAAATATAGACTTCTCATTTTTACCTAAAGAATTTTTAGAAACTGTAAATATCCAACAAGATTTCGCAGATCAAATACATCATTCTTTTATCGGTGCTTCATCTAAAAGCTTGTTGGTGAATTTAATCATTATGGCATTATTACCAGCATTTTGCGAAGAATTAGCCTTTAGAGGAGTCTTACAAGAGCTTTTTATTAAATGGTCAAAAAACATACCTATTGGAATATTTATTTCTGCAACCATATTTGCCTTATTACATTTTCAGATTAATAATATTTTTGCCTTATTATTTTTAGGGGCACTGCTGGGTTACATTCGTTTGAAAACCAAAACCATTTGGACTACGATTATTTTGCATTTTTCATACAACAGCTACAGTGTTTTATCCATCTTCTTATTAAAAAATGAAATAGATATTTCACTTAATGAGCACAAAATGGCAATGACAATTCTATTGCTTATTTCAGTTATAGTTCTGACAACATTAAATCTATACACAAAAAAAAGGGGCTAAAAAGCCCCTAATAAGTTATAGTAATTACTATTTAATTCTTCTGTTTGTCTTTCTGTACAGAATAGACAACTTTAAATGCTTCAGCTTCTTTTAATTCATCTTGAATTTCTCGAACCAATCTCATTTTAGTTTTCTTATCGACCTTAAAAACATTAAAGAATTTAGAGTCCCATACTTGAGCAAACTCTGGGTTCTTCTTCAACTTATTTAAATAATTTCTAATTTCAGAATTATCATTAATTAGGTCATCATCTAACTGTGTTTTGTAAAGAGGTTCTCCTTTAGCAGTATATTCACCAGGGACCTTGCCGATCCAATAATAAGCGGCTTTTACGTTTTTTTCTAAATCGACAGTTTCCTTAATCGTTACTTTGTCAATAGTTAGCTTTTTAGATTCTTTTTCTTTAAAAACAGTAGTAACCATAAAAAAGAAAAGAAGCATAAATACAATATCTGGAAGAGCCGCTGTAGATATTGCAGGATCTTTTCTTTTCTTACCTTTTGAAAATTTAGACATAATTTAAAATTTTACTGTACAGACCTGTTCTTTTCTTTCATTATTCGTTTTGGATATACCTGACGAATAGCTGATATTTTTGCCTTATCCGTATCTACTTTCTTATTAAGCTTAGTAAAGGGAACCCCAAATTTCTCTAAACACAACTCATTTCTCAAATCGTTTAATCCCAACATTATTTGATCAAGAACTTGCATGTAAATATCATAAGAAGTTGCATTATCTAATTGAATTGAAACTGTTGCACTGTTTGGAAGCGCTGGAAAATCTCCAATTAATTTTACTGCTTCCAGTCTTGATGCCCATATTCCTCTTTCAATGTTGTAGAGTGGTGCATCTGGATAAACTCTTAGGACTTCATCTAGTCTTGTAAGCGTATCTTCACAAACTTTTCTTGTTACATCAATGTATTTAGGCCACCTTCTATCCCCTTTTTTATGAACATAAAACTCTTTGACTGCTTCTTTTATATCATCAAGCTCAGCAAACTCTTCTTCAATAGCAATTTTATCTGTCTTAGTAGCTTGAATTTGAAGGACGTTAGTCTTATTCAATAAAAATTCTATTTCTGATTTTTGTGGCAATCTTTCCTCGTGAACCTGAGGAAGGTTCATTGTTGTAGTGATCAGGAAAAAAATCAGAAGTAAAAAGGCAATGTCGGCCATTGAGCCAGCATTTATTTCTTCTATTTCTTTTTTAGCCATAATTATTATTTATCTGAAATACTTAACAACCGTACCGCCAATCCAACCGATTAAAGCCACTAAAATAAGAATGCCTGTTGCGTTGATAGCAGCACTTGCTATTTTCCAATTTTCTGGCGTATGTATTTTTTCTTCTTCTAAAAGACCAACTTCAGAGCTAATCATTTCAGCAGGAACATCACTTGATGAAGCAAAGTAAACAATAACCATTAGCAGAGCAAAAATGCCAATTCCGGATAAAATTCGCAGGGCTTTTTTAGAATCAATAATAAACAGGTAAACAAAACCGCCTAAAACAATAAGAACAGCTAAAACAAGAATAGTATTTGTAAAACCAATAACTAAAGAAACATCTCCCCAAAGGGTTTTACTTTTTTCTTCTGCAATCTCACCAGTTCTTTGTGTGATGTGTTGATTTAACTCAACAGAACTTAGTGTTTCGTTAAGCTTTTGGTCTTTTGCCTCTTTAATGGCCCACTGTTCCTGTTGCTCGTAGCTCATTTCAGCAGGATTATCATCGCTCATTACCCAAACCGTAAACAAAACACCTAGAAATATGATAAGAGCTGTTATTGATTTAAGTACAATATTTTGAACTTTAGTATCCATAATTTTTAAAAATTAAAATTAGTACACAAATTATTTAGCAGAAACTTCGTGTTTCACTAAAACATCTATTAAAGAAATTGAAGCATCTTCCATTTGATTCACTAATGAATCAATTTTAGAAACTATGTAGTTATAAAATATCTGTAAAATAATTGCTACAATTAATCCAGAAACAGTTGTAATTAGAGCAACCTTAATACCTCCAGCTAATTCATCAGGTTTTGCTTCACCTTTTAATTCAATAATATCAAACGCCTGAATCATACCAATTACAGTACCCATGAACCCAAGCATAGGAGCAAGAGCAATAAATAAACCAATCCAAGAAAGTCCTCTTTCAAGTAGCCCCATTTGAACACCACCATAAGAAATAACAGATTTTTCAACCATTTCTACTCCCTCAGAACTTCTTTCAAGACCTTGGTAAAATATACTAGCTACAGGACCTCTTGTATTTCTACATACTTCTTTTGCTGCTTCAACACCTCCACTAGAAAGTGCTTCTTCAATGCTATCCAATAAAGTTTTGGTATTTGTAGTGGCTAAATTTAAATATATAATTCTTTCAATAGACAATGCTAATCCAAGAATTAATGCAATTAATACAAATGACATGAAAAGTGGTCCACCTTCAATAAACTTAAGTTTTAGTGATTGTGAAATTCCAGCAGTTTCAACTACTTCTTCTTCATTTGAAACTGTTTCTTCTTGCTCTTGTTCAGGAGCAGGCTCTTGAGTTGGAACTTCTGCCGGAACATCCGCCATCTCATCTTGAGAAGACTCTGCAGTCATCTCAGTAGAATCAATTTCATTAATTTCTTGAGCAGTTAATGTACCCATTGATAACATTCCGAACACTGCAATTAAAGCAAATACTTTTTTCATAATTGTTGTTTCTAAGTGGTTTTAAATCTTTATTAATTGAGGATCTCCTCTTGTTGTTAGTTAATTTGGACGCCAAAATACAAAAATTTAACGTTGTAAATAAAAATTTATTTCAAGAATTAACAGAAAGAATTAAAACTGCAAGCGTAAAACTTTAAATTTCTCCTGAAATACTTTGCTCAAATGCCATTTTTAAATCCGCTTGATCTTTATGTTCTGCAAGTAGTAACATTAACTTTGTAATTACGGCTTCAATTGTCATGTCTTTAGCTCCGACAACACCCCATTTTTTTAGCAATGCACTGGTTTCGTATTTTCCTAATTGGACATTTCCTGCATTGCATTGAGTAAGGTTAACAATTGTCTTGCCTGCATCAATGTTTTGTTTAACAGTTCTAAGGAATTTATTATCTGTTGGAGCATTTCCAGAGCCAAACGTAAGAAGCACAACAGCTCGCTGACCAGGAACATTAAACTGATGAGCTAAAAGATCAAAATTCATCCCTGGAAACAAGTGAATAACTCCAATGGAATTATCAAATTTTGAAAAATATTTTGTTTCTCCATTACTGTTTAAAAGCGCTGGGAAATTATATTTAATATTGATTCCTGCTTCAGCCAAGGTGGGGTAATTAAAAGACTTGAAGGCTTCAAAATCTTCTGAGCTTACTTTAGTTGTTCGATTTGCTCTATAGAGTTGGTATTCAAAATAAATAACGACCTCTCGAATAATTGGAACTTTATTTTTTTTTGCTGCTGCAATTTCAATTGCTGTTATTAAATTTTCTTTGCCATCAGTCCTTATCGTTCCAATTGGCAATTGAGAGCCTGTAAATACTATAGGTTTAGATAAGTTTCTAAACATAAAACTTAGCGCGCTAGCTGAATAGGCCATAGTATCTGATCCGTGAAGAACTACGAAACCATCATATTTATGATAATTTTTCCAAATGAAATCGCCCATTTTTTTCCAAGCTGAAAAATTCATGTTAGAAGAGTCGATGGGCTGTTTAAAGGAAACAGCAGCTAAAGAGCATTTGATTTTGGCAAGTTCTGGAATTTCTTTAGTAATGTGATTAAAGTCAAAAGGCTTGAGACTTCCTGTAGAGGGATCGGTTATCATCCCAATAGTACCTCCCGTGTAAAGAATTAATATTTTAGGCTTAATCACTTTAGTAAAGTATATAGTAAATAGGCATTATGACCAATAAACCGTCCAATATAAAAGAATAATACCAATCCGGACGTTTTTTATAAGAAAATGAAACACAAAATGCGGAAAAAAAACAATGTAAAATCATCATTTTATGATTCATAACTAAAAATATAATTGCACAAAAAAACAATAAAGAAATGGCTAGAAAGCAAGCATTTCTAAGGCCTATAAGCTGCGGAATGGTTTTTTTTTGGTTAGTATCTACATCTAAATCTCTAGCGTCAAATGGAATAGTTATTCCAACAATATAAAGTGCACTAACAAAGATATATTGCAAAGGGAAAAAAAGATCTTCATTGTAATATAAACAAGGAAGCAAAACGGTAACACCTCCCCAGCAGGAAGCAATTAGCAAAATTTTAA
>JBJKXU010000012.1:0-49065 GCA_045561415.1 Parvicellaceae bacterium | reverse complement strand
CACTGCCAACAGCTAAATCGTTAATAAAATCACTAGAGAATTTACCTCCTGGCCTAACAGGGTCTTCATTCAATAACCATACATTACCAGCATCTACAAACAACGCCCCTTCAACCCAGCTGATAATCGGAAAACGAAGTTCAGCATTTCCCTCGATGTGTACATCTCCAATCTTATCGAACCTATTTTGACTATCATAAAAAGAACCTGGACCTAAGGATCTAGCCCGCCAAGCTCTCATTCCGTTTGCTCCTCCTGCAAAAAAACTTTTCTCAAAAGGCAAGGCCTCAATTAAATTTTCTCTAGGGATACCTATACCTCCTGAAAGTCTATAGACCAACTTACTTCTTTGGCCCAGTGAAATGTAATACCTCAAATCAGTGGACACCTTCTGAAAGTGAGCATACCTAATACCCAACAGGTTGTAACTTTGAGTTGCTGGATTATCAAAAGGACGATTTAATAGCTGATGAGCTCTATACAATAATCCGCCACCGGACTCCAAAGTTGCCTTTACATAAAAGACATTTTTAAGCTTTTTATCTTTCTGACCATTGTACTCAAAAGAGAAAAAACCTCCAGAAATTATGTGATCTTGAAAACTAGCTGCAATAAACTGATCATTGAGTGCATTAATTTGAGCTTGGAAGTCATTGCTTTTAGTAATATCTATAGCACTTATTAAAAGAGGATTAATGTGCCAAGTAAAAGGACCTTTTTCATGAATCGTCCAACCAAAAGAAAGCTCTTGAATGGAACGAGTGAAATCTGGTCGCTTTTGATAATTTAAAGAAGCGGTAAACTCAGTTCTACCAGAGCTATGATGCTTTAACCACTTTAACTTATTAATGAATAAATATTTTGGAATAGTAAGGGCTACCTTAGGACCAAATTCTAGGGTGTTAAAAAGAATAGCATTTAGAGAATTCAAACTGTCGCTATTTCCAGTAATAAGCAGCTGGGATTCAAAACCACCAGTAAGGGCTACTGACAAGTGCTCAGCACCTTTAAAAATATTTCTATGAGAATAGCTTAAGCTGCCTTCAATACCAAAGAGCCCTTCATTATGAGTTCCATCTGTAGACAAGGTGAAAGTTTGAGATTTGGATTGGATAAGGTTTATAATCACAGACAACCCTTGGTTAGCAGCCGTACTATCAAACTGAATGGATACCTTTTCAAAAATACCAAGGTTAGCTAACTTCTTATAGGTAGACTCCACCCTATCTTTAGCATAAAAATCACCCAGCTTAAAAGTGATTAGCTTTCTTAAAAGCTCTGGCTTACAAATTAATTTATCGTAATAAGAAATAGAGATATCTTCATATTCAATGTTGGAAGCCTCCTTATTTTGAAGCTTGTAACCTGGGTTTAAATTTACTGAAATAGAAGAGATTGCATAACGGTTGTGATCTCGTTCTAAAATACTATCAGAGAAAGTAGCTTTATACTTATAGTTTTGAATACCCATTTGAAGGTCAACTTTTTGACCACCCACGGCTGTATCTGCCTTGAAGAAAATAAACTCTTTATTAAAATAATGATACCCGCTATTGAGTAAAAAATTGGTTATTCTTGAGCGTTCTTGATCAAGTAAATCAGTATCAAAATTATCTCCAATTTTTAATAATGAATTAGCAGAAATGGAATCAACATAACTTAATAACAAGCTATCATTAATTAAATAATCTATGTTGCTGTATGTATAGGGCTTGTCAGTATTGATTAAGTAAAAAACAGAAGACTGTCCATTATCATTTAGATAAATAGAATCGCTAACCGAATTGTTAAAAAATCCTTTGTTTATTAAATAAATAGAAAGCTGTTTGGCTGATTTCTCTGCAGCACTTTTATCTAAAACAACAGGCTCTTCACCGATTGAACGAAGCTTCTCACCAAAAGTAAGCCGCCTTGCTTCTAACATTTTTTTATTGTAGGCAGGGTTTTTAGCCAGCTTCTTGTCATTTTTTCGTTGGATTTTCAAATTTCTCTTTTCTACCCTAGCCTGCTTAACAAGAATTCTCTTTTCAATACGCTTTTGATTAGATAAATTGTATAGTTTCAAATGAAATCGAAAACCAAGTAAAATTTTTCGATTTGGTTTTTGCTTCAACAAAGCATTCATTTGGTCTAAATCAATATTGCTTTTATTGTACTTTAGAGAATCTTTTTTGAATTTGATGGAGGTGTGACTAAGTAAATGTTCTCCCTCAGGAACATATTTATTAATTGAACAAGAGCTCAACAAGGTAATAACCAGAACAAGAAGGTATAGTCGCCAATAAAAATTCAATCTAATAGATTATTTTGTTTCTTTAACAAAAATATAAATATGCAGCTCAGTAGAACTGATTTAAAAATATATTCTTCATTAAAAAGAAAATCTAAAAGAGAAGAACACGGACTTTTTATTGCTGAAGGTGTTAAAGTATGTCAAGAGTTGATAAATTCCGATTTCAGCATTAAAGGGTTGTTTTGCAATCAAGACAATGCTGGCATTTTCAAGGAGGCTACAATTATTTCTGAAAAAGATGCCCAAAGAATATCCAATCAAAAAAACAATTCAGGGATATTTGCTGTTGTTGAGCTTCCTACAGAAAAGCAAAAACCAGTAGATATAAATAAAGACATTATAGTACTCGAAAACATAAACGATCCAGGAAATCTAGGAGCAATAATTAGAACTATGGACTGGTTTGGTTTTTCTCAAATTATCTGCTCAGAAAATAGTGTAGATGCGTTTAACCCTAAAACAATAATGGCTTCAATGGGTTCAGTATTTAGGGTTCAACCACATTATTTAGACACAACAAATTTCTTGAAAAACAAAAAGGTATCTTCATATGGAACGCTAATGAACGGCCAATCAGTTAACACAACAAAATTCAACAACCCAAGTGTAATTGTTTTCGGAAATGAATCGCATGGCATATCAAATGAATTAATGAACCACATTCAACACAGCATTTCTATCCCAGGAAAAGGCGAAGCTGAGTCACTAAACTTAAGCAATTCATCAGCCATAATAATTAATGAACTCTACAGGCAAAGAAACAAGGGTTAACCCTGATTTGGTTTTTCAAAAATTGCTGTTACACATTTAACTCCGTCAATAGCAGCAGAAACAATTCCTCCTGCATAACCAGCACCTTCACCACAAGGATAAAATCCTTTTATTTCCGGATGCTCTAATTGCTCATTTCTTGGGATTCTAACAGGGGATGATGTTCTACTTTCAGTAGCATGTAAAACGGCATCGTTAGTAATGTATCCCTTCATTTTATTATTGAAAGATCTAAATCCATCGACTAAGGTTCTAGAAATAAATGATGGGAAAAGTGTATTTAAATTAACCGAACGTATTCCAGGTTGATAAGAAGTAACTGGAAGAGATTTTGAAACTTTATTATTTATAAAATCAATCATTCGCTGCGCAGGAACCTGCTGATTCCCCCCTCCCATTTGGAAGGACTTCTTTTCCATTTCTTGTTGAAAACGCAAACCTGCTAAGGGACCATGAGCATGATACTGCTTTAAATCTTCCCACTTAATTTCAACTACAATACCTGAATTAGCATATGGGTTATTTCTTTTACTGGGGGACCACCCATTAGTAACAACCTCACCTTCCTCGGTAGAACAAGGAGCAATTATACCACCTGGGCACATACAAAAGGAATAGACACTTCTTTCTCCATTGTTATGAACCAAACCATAGCTAGAAGGAGGTAAAAATTCACTTCTTTGCTCTTGTTTGTATTGAATTTTATCAATTAATGATTGTTGGTGCTCTATTCTTACACCCAAAGCAAAAGGCTTAAAGGACATTTTAATCGATTTATCATTTAGCAATTGAAATACATCTCTTGCTGAATGTCCAGTTGCTAAAACAAGTGATTTGACTTTTACTGTTCTTTCTCCATTAATTTCTATAGAGTCAATGGATTTATTATTGATAATAAGATCAGTCAGTTTAGCATTGAAATTAACCTCACCTCCAAAATCTATAATAGTTTGAGTAATGTGTTGGATAATAGCAGGAAGTTTATTGGTGCCAATATGAGGATGCGCATCGATTAAAATATCTTTTGGAGCACCATGATGAACTAACAGCTCTAAAACTTCAAGAACATTTCCCCTTTTTTTTGATCTGGTATATAGTTTACCATCTGAATAAGTTCCTGCACCACCTTCACCAAAACAATAATTTGATTCGGGATTCACCTTCCCTGTTTTGGTTAAACTTGCTAAATCCCTTCTTCTAGATCGTGCATCTTTTCCTCTATCAAATACAATGGGTTTTAATCCCAATTTTAAACAATTGAGTGCAGCAAACAAACCAGCTGGTCCACAACCAATAATATGAACCGTTTCTTTAGCATTAGAAACATTTAAATAACCAGGTGAAAAAACATGGTCATCAATACTAGTATCGTCAAGTATTTGATAGCTTAATATATATTTTATTTCACGTTTTCTAGCATCGATAGAACGCTTAATAAGTTTTACAGAACTTGCACTTAAAGAATTAGCATTTAGTTTCTGGGATATTAAATTGAGATGCCATTCAAGGTCATCCTTTTTTTCAGGAACAACAGTTATCTGGACAGTTTGAGACACCTAAACTAGCCCTCAAAAGTTAAAGAGAATGTCCAAACTTTTGAACGAAGATAATCTATAGGTAGGTCAAATTTAGTGTTCTCTTTAAGATGAATATTCATCATACCAACACCCAATTTCAATTCTACCCCAAGCTTAAAATATTCTAAAAAGAAATCAAAACCACCACCGACTTCAATACCAAAATCAGTTTTTTTAAGCTTTACTATTTGATCGCCAAGAGCCGCTGTTTCATTATCAACATCTTTATTGGAAGCCATATCAATACCAAATCTGACTCCAGTAATGCAATATACCGCCCAATTGTTAATTCTATTGGTTCTAATTTTCATCATCGCAGGGAAATCTAGATATACTGGACGAACAGATTTAACCCAAAATTCAGAAGTGTCAGGAAGTTTTAAATAGGTATACTCCAAGTTTCGCTCTTGAAAAGAAAGTGAAGGAATAGCAAATCTAATTTTAAAATTAGGAGAGAAATTAATTGAAGAGATTACCCCTAAAGTGAACCCAGGTCTTGAAGCCACATTTAAGGACTGTAAAGAGTCTTGTAAAAAAGGATAATTTGACGATCTGTTATGAAAAAAGTCAGCATTGTTGTAGCTCAAAGCAAAACCAAAATGCCACTTTTTCATGTCGAAATCATGGAGATTCATTCCCTGTGAAAAAACACTTAGAGAAAGAAAAAGAAACGGTATTAGCAACAATCTTTTAATCATGAGCATTCAAATATAAAAAATTGAAGAGGAAAATTATTTAATTGCATAATAAATAGTAGCAATACCGCCAGATAATGGTTTTATTTCTACGTTATTATAGCCTAACGAAGAAAGAATATCACCAAATTCATCGCCTTCAGGAAATGCTTGTACAGAATCAGGCAAATAAGTGTAAGCAGAACTGTCTTTAGAAAATAACCTTCCAACTACGGGAAGAATGACTTTAAAATAAAACTGATACAGCTGCTTTATAGGAAAATTTTTAGGCTTGGAAAGCTCTAAAATAGCAACCTGACCATTTTTCTTTAATACTCTTTTCATCTCAGATAGACCAAGTGATAAATTCTCAAAATTACGCACTCCAAAACCAACAATAATGGCATCGAAAGACTCATCTTCAAAGGGAAGATCTTCTGAATCTCCATATTTTAGCTGAACAACTTCTTGAAGGCCCTTTCTTTTTATTTTCTGCCTCCCCTTCTCCAACATGCCCTCAGAAATATCTACACCAGTTACAGTAATTGGACTACATGAAATGGTCTCAATGGCAAAATCAGCTGTTCCAGTGGCTACA
The DNA here is from genome assembly GCA_045561415.1 of Parvicellaceae bacterium. GTDB lineage: Bacteria > Bacteroidota > Bacteroidia > Flavobacteriales_D > Parvicellaceae. The sequence goes on along the minus strand of JBJKXU010000012.1, from coordinate 43,152 downwards.
TCTAAAATGTATTTTGGGCTTAGCTGCTTGATTAATTTAACCGCTTTTTTACGCCATATTTTATCAATACCTAAGCTTAAAAAATGGTTTAGAAAATCATATCGATGAGAAATATTATCAAACATCTGAGCTACCTGTTCTTTTTTAGAAGCTTTAGATTCTTTATATGGCTTAACGCTTTGACTCATTGGGCAAATGTAAATGAATACTTTAAAATAAAAATCAAAAAATATAATTTATATTGTACCGTTTAAGGTTATTATCATTATATAAATAATTAATACAATTTCAGTTGAAGAGAAGTGAAACGGGTAGATCAGTTGATTTTGCACTTGTACAAGCAGCAAAAAAAAATTCTGCCTATTTCGCTCCCCTTTACGAAAAATATTTCGATAAGATCTTCATTTACATTATTAAAAAAACAAAAAATGAAGAATTAACAGGTGACTTAACATCTCAAGTTTTCCTTAAAGCACTTTTAAACATCAAAAAATATGAAGATAGAGGACACCCTTTTTCTTCCTGGCTATACATGATTGCCACAAATGAGGTAAATTTACATTATAGAAAAAATAAAAAAATTAATGAAGTTGAAATTCAAGAAAGAGATGTTAATGAACTTTTAGGAGAAATCAACTCAATATGCACCATAGAGCTCCAAGACAAACTCATTAATTCAATGAATGCTTTAAAAGAGAATGATCTTCAACTAATTGAACTTAGGTTTTTTGAAAAATATTCTTTTAAAGAAATAGGAGAAATATTACAAATCAGCCATGGAGCTGCAAAAATAAAATTGTATCGATCAGTAGAAAAATTAAAAAAAATGTTCAACACAATTTAAGCGTGAGGAAATATAAAATAAATAGAGAAGACCATCAAGAGTTTAAGCTTCCATCTAAGAAGGTGATGCATAAATACAAGAACTTTAATAAAGTTCAAGTGAAGTACAATGACGTTACCAAAAGAAATAAAATGCCGCTATATAAAAACAGGAAATTATTTTTATTTCTTGTTCTTCTTTTCTTGTTGTTTTACCTAATATTTAGTTCGGAATTAATCTAGAATCTTAAATTCAGTTCTTCGGTTTTGGGAATGAGCTTCTTCCCTTTCTTCTTTAATCTTCATTTTTGCAATTTCTTGATCAGTTGTTAAAGGTTGCTGTTCTCCATAGCCTTTAAACTCAAACCTTTCTCTTGGAAAACCTCCAATAGCTACTAAATAATCAACTACCGATTTAGATCTATTTTCAGAAAGCGTTTGATTGTATGAGGCAGATCCCCTACTATCTGTATGACCAGAAATCTCAATGTTCAAATCAGGGTTATCTTCAAGCAGTTTAATCAACCGATCCAATTCGGTTTTAGATTCTGTCTTAATGGCGAATTTATCCAAATCAAAAAAGATATTTCTAAGTACAATACTTTCTCCTTTTTTAATCTTTTTTAAATATATAATTTTCTCGTATTCTCTAAAACCTGCGCTTTCAGGAATATCAAAATTTTCAGAATGAAAAAGATAACCTGGAGACTTTACAGCAATACCATAATTTTTACCTGCTGGAAGAGAAAGAATATATTTTCCCGATTCAGCATCATTAGTAAATTCAGATACTAATGTTTGGTTTCCATTATCAATAAGTTCTATTGAAGAAGCAACTGGTAGTTTAGAATCTGCATCCAACACCAACCCTTTTAAAATGGATAGGTTTTTCATGTTCACTTCAACTTTAGGCTGAACTAAATCTTCTTGAACAGGAGCAACAACGCTTGCCAATAAATTGTCTTCACCATTAAGCAGCGGTATTTTTTTATCCCCTAAAAATGTAATTATATAAATGTCTTTCTCCCCTTCTCCATCCTCTCTAAATGAGGAATAATACCCCTTCTTTCCGCTTGCAGACATCACAAAATGAACATCATCATCAGGAGTTGATATTGGATAACCAATGTTTGTGGGTTTTTCCCAAATTCCATTGTCTTGGATTTTAGAATAGAAAATATCATAGCCCCCCATTCCAGGATGACCATTTGAAGCAAAATACATGGTCTTACCATCAGGATGTTTATAAACACCACGCTCGTCATACTTAGTATTAATTATTGGCCCCATATTTAAGGGTTCTCCCCATTCCATTTTATCGGAATCCCACTTACTTTCCCATAAATCATGTTCACCATAACCACCTTCTCTATTGGAAGAGAAATATAATTTTTTACCATCATATGATAAACAAGCGCTGGTCTCATGGGTGTTTTTACCATTTATTTTTTTTCCAATGCTCTTGGCTTTTGACCACGCTCCATCTTTCTTCTGAGAAATATAAATATCACCCATTCCCTTATGTCCATAATATATAAACACAGTTAATCCATCGTTGGAAAAACCTGATGTAGCGTCATGTGATTTAGTATTGATGTTTTCATCAAAACCCTTGGAGGGTACCCAGTTTCCATTTTCATCTTTATAGGAAGTGAAAATATCTTCCATGTAGCCCATATCTTCAACATCTAAATCTTCTCCGATTCCAGTTGCTCGTCTAGTGGTGAAAATAATAACCGATTCATCGGCATTAATCATTGGGCTATATTCAGGATATTTGGAATTTACTTGAGGACCTAAGTTATCAATCCATACGCGTTCTGGGTTAGCCATTAATTTTTTTGCAAACCTACAATCCGAAATTTTCTTTGCTAGACCAATGAGCTGATCTTGATTACCTGTATTTGAAACGACTATTTTATGTTTTTCAAATTCTTTAATAGCAGCATCAAATTCATATTTAATGTGGTGAGCCTTCCCTAAGAACAAATGAATATCTTGAGCAACAGAAGGGTTAAGTGCATATGCTTTTTTTAAGAAGTCCAATGCCCATGATTTATGAATTGAGTACAAGTAACATGTTCCAAGCTTATAGTTAATCATGGAATTGTTGGGATTAAAATCATACGCTTTCTTATAAAACTCAATAGCTCTTTTCCAAACAGACCTATCCAATTCGTAAAACATATCTCCCTCTTTAATTTGCTTAAGAGCTTCTTTTAGACCGTCTTTGTTGTCTTTAAAATAAGCCTTTTCAAAAGGAACATCTTGGGCATTATACAGCGTGGTTATTGAAACAAATAACACACAAATTAATAGTCTAAAATTCATAATCTTCTATTTACAAGTTGAATTATAATAAGTTCTTGCTGCCTCTAAACCTAGTTCAGAAGCCTTTTTCCAATCCTCACAAGCACCAGCTAAATCTCTTTTCATTTCCTTGGCAATTGCTCTATTGTAATAGGCATAGGTGTAATCGCTGTTTAGCTCAATGGCCTTATTAGCAAAGGAAATGGCTTGATCCCAATCTTCTAATCCAATGTAACAAGATGCTTTATTATTTATGGCAAATGAATAGTTCCCATTAAGCTTCAAACAACGATCAAAATCATTAATAGCAGCTTCATAATCTTCTTTGCCGAATTTCGCCATCCCTCTGTTATTTAGGGCTACAAAGTAGTCCGGATCAATTTTAATAGCCTCATTGTAAGCCTTAATAGATTCATTGAAATTTTCTTTTTTTCTGTAAGCAGTTCCAAGGTTATTGTAAGAAAAAGAGAGCGCTGGATTAAATTCAACCGCCTTATGAAAATCTTTGATTGCTGCATCTAAATTATCTTGCTTAAGGAATGTGCTTCCTCTATCATTATAAGCATATGCATGATCACCTTTTAATGAGATGGTAGTAGTAAAATCATTCTGGGCATTTTCGTAGTCATTTTGCTGAAAATAAACAACTCCTCTGTTGTAAAAATATTTAGGCGCTTTATTAAATTTTGAAATAGCCTTACTGTAACTATCAATTGCCATTTGAGAATACCCCTCTAAAGAGTAAACTTCACCAAGCTTAAAATAAGCAAGGTGGTAATTGGAATCTTTAGTAATTAATACCGCAAAATCATTTTTTGCAACACCAAGAGCACCAAGTTTCATGTGACATATTCCCTTGTTAAAATAGGCTAAGACAAAATGACTATCGTAAAGAGTTGCCGAATCAAAATAGGAAATCGCTTTTTCATACATTTTACTATCCATCAATTCAACACCTAGATTGTACTTCATCTGAGCATTTGCCGCACTATCAATACCCCCTAAAGAATCTAACTTTTTTAGAAAATCTTGGGAAACAGTAGAGTCTTGAACTTGAGCATTTACATGTAAACTTAATAAGCCAATAAATATTACTAATAACTTTTTCATAAGATTATTTTACGAATGCAAATTTATGAAAATGAGAAGATTAATTAATAATTAGTGTTATGAATTGGCCTTAGGTTATTATATTCGAAGCCTAATTATACTTAACAACTTCGTAAACATGCCTAAATCTAAATCTTTCATAACTAAAAGGTCTGAAGACTTTTTGAAAAAATATTTAAACAATCCCTCTCCAACAGGATTTGAGAGTGAAGGTCAAAAGCTATGGCTTGATTACATCAAACCGTATATTGATGATACGATAATAGACACCTATGGAACTGCGGTTGGAGTTATCAATCCTAAAGCACCTTACAAAGTGGTCATAGAAGCTCATGCAGATGAAATTTCTTGGTTTGTACACTACATAACCAACGAAGGGTTCATCTACCTGAGAAGGAATGGAGGAAGCGACCATCAAATCGCACCTTCTAAAAGAGTAGACATTCATACTAAAAAAGGAATTATAAAAGCCGTTTTTGGATGGCCTGCAATTCACACAAGGAAATCAAAAGAAGAAACCCCTAAAAGTGACAACATTTTTTTAGATTGTGGATGTAAAACAAAAGCCGAAGTTGAAAAATTAGGTGTTCATGTTGGCTGCGTTGTTACCTACGAAGATGAATTCATGATTCTTAATAAGAAAAATTATGTTGGAAGAGCGTTAGACAACAGAATGGGTGGGTTTATAATCGCAGAAGTTGCGCGTATGCTTAAGGAGAACAATAAAGAATTGCCTTTTGGTCTTTACATAACTAACGCTGTACAAGAAGAAATAGGATTAAGAGGAGCTCAAATGATTGCGGAAAGAATACAACCTAATGTAGCTATTGTTACTGATGTTTGTCATGACACCCAAACTCCAATGATTAAGAAAATTATTGAAGGAGACTTAGCTTGTGGAAAAGGACCTGTTTTAACCTATGGACCTGCAGTTCAAAACAACCTTCTTGATTTTATAATTTCTACAGCAGACAAAAACAAAATTGGCTTCCAACGACTTGCAGCCTCTAGAAGCACAGGTACTGATACGGATGCCTTTGCCTACTCAAATGCTGGGGTAGCATCTGCGCTTATATCTCTTCCACTAAGATACATGCACACCACGGTGGAAATGTGTGCCAAAGAAGATGTAGAAGATGTTATAAAATTGATTTACAACTGCTTAATTGATTTAAAAAACAACCAAGACTTTAGCTATATAAAATAAAAATCATGAATCAACGACCAAGAAGAAACAGGAAATCTTCAGTGATTAGAAATATGATTGAAGAAACACATTTATCTGTAAATGATTTTATCTATCCGCTTTTTATAGTTGATGGGAAAAATATTAAAGAAGAAATACCTTCAATGCCAAATGTTTACAGATGGTCGTTAGATTTATTATTAAAAGAACTGGAAAGCTGCATCAAGCTAGGTATAAATAGCTTTGTTCTATTTCCTGCCGTTAATGAGCAGCTAAAAGACAAAATGGCATCTTACAGCTTTCATTCCGAAAATTTCTATCTACAAGCCATAGCTAAAATTAAAGAAACATTCCCTGAGATCTGCCTAATGAGTGATGTGGCAATGGACCCCTACTCCTCGGACGGTCACGATGGCCTTGTGGAAAACGGAGAAATCATCAATGATAAAACACTACCCATACTTTCTAAAATGTCTATAGCTCAAGCTCAAGCGGGAATTGACATCATAGGACCTTCTGATATGATGGATGGAAGAGTTGGACTAATAAGAAATGAGCTTGACAATGCTGGATACCAAAATACAAGTATCATGAGTTATACCGCAAAATATGCGAGTGCCTTTTATGGCCCTTTTCGAGATGCTTTAGATTCTGCACCAAAAGCTGGTGATAAAAAAACATATCAAATGAATCCAGCTAACAAAAAAGAAGCATTAATCGAAGCAAAGCTAGATACAATTGAGGGCGCAGATTTTTTAATGGTAAAACCAGCCTTATGCTATCTTGATGTTATTCATTTGTTGAAAACCAATTTTGAGCTCCCCATTTCAGCCTACAATGTAAGCGGTGAATATGCGATGATACACGCTGCAAGTAAAAATGGTTGGCTAGATTACAATTCAACCTTTCAGGAATCACTACTAAGTATTAAACGAGCAGGAGCTGATGTCATTCTCACTTATTTTGCAAAAGATTTTGCGAAAATCAATGCTTAATTAACGAATAAAAACCAATTCACTCTCTGAGGACATTTTTGGCGAATACATGTATCCACTGGAATTAAAGGCCAATAAATCTTCTTTTTCTTCAATAAAATTCTCCAAAATAAATCTACTCATGAGCCCCCTTGCTGTTTTAGCATGGCTCATTATAATTTTATATTCTCCGTTTTTATTTTCTTTAAAAACACAATCCACCAATTTCCCTTTTAGCTTGCTAATATTAATTGATTTAAAATACTCATTGCTAGCCAAATTTACAACCCACTCATTCTCTTTAATTTCCTCATTTAAATTTTCTGTAATTTTATCACCCCAAAATTTATACAAATTTGGGGAAGTTTCGTCAACTTTTAAACGGGTTCCCATTTCTAATCTGTAAGGCTGAATAAGGTCAAAAGGCTTTAAAAAACCATACAATCCACTTAAAATTCGCAAAGTAGTTTGCGCATAGTTTTTTGCTTTTTCATTCATACTCTCAAAATCTAATCCTTTGTAAGCAGCTCCTGAGAAAGTCCAACCACAAGGTTGGGAATTGGTTACATTAAAAGGGGTGTTCCAAGCTTGGAACCTGTTAAAATTAAGCTCTGCAAGAGCAGGACTAAGCTTCATTAATTCTTGAAGCTGACTGGGATTAAGCTTTTTCAACTCATTCATTAGTTTTTTGGCAGAACTTAAAAGTGTTGGCTCAGTAAAAAGCATGTTTTCCAAATTTACTTTTTCGTTAAGCGATTTTGCAGGAGATAATAATATTTTCATAACTAGAAAATTAACAAAAAATAAATACCAAATGTTTTGATTATAAATAATTAATATAAATTTTTGAAAAAATTCATTGACAGCAATACAATTAAAAAATCATTTTTTTAAATTGTCCTAAATTTAGAGACTGATGGATATAAACTGGAAAGAGGTTTTAACTGCAGAAGAATATCATGTTCTAAGAGGAAAGGGAACTGAAAGGCCTTTTACTGGAAAATTCAACAATCATTTTGAGAAAGGTGTTTATTCTTGCAAAGGGTGCGATCAAGACCTTTTTGATGGCACAATGAAATTTGAATCACATTGCGGATGGCCAAGTTTTGACAACGAAATTGAAGGAGGGAAAATAACAAAATTGACCGACACCTCCCATGGAATGCAAAGAACTGAAATCATCTGCGCCAACTGTAACTCTCATTTAGGTCATCTTTTTAATGACGGACCTACCTCTTCAAAATTAAGATACTGTGTAAACTCAATAAGTATAAATTTTAAAGCTAAATAGTTATGAATATTGGATTCATTATGTATGATTGGAGTGAGATAAACCCCAATCTAGACAGCACACTTCGTTTAATTCACGAATCTGTAAAAAGAGGACATAAAGTTGCTGTGATATATCCTAGTGAAATGGCAATTCGAAGAACAATAGTATGGTCTTATTGCCATATTATTGATCCCAGTATTGATTACTCAAAAGATCCCTTAGCTTTTTACGAGCAAGTAAATCTTTTAAAAGAATTTCACCCCATGAGCATTCATGATGTGGTTTTCTTAAGAGACAACCCCCCTTTGGACAACCATGTACTTAATTTTTTAGATACACTTGACGGTTCAACATTATTTATCAATAGTATTTCTGGACTTAGAAAAGCTAATAACAAAATTTATCCTGCTACGCTATCTTCTCTATACGATAGTAATGACTCTTCTAAACAATGGATTCCATTGACCACTGTTTCAAGAAACAAAGAGTACTTAAAAAAAGTAATTAATGATTACGATAAAGACAAGTTTATTTTAAAACCCATGAATGGTTTTGGAGGTTCTGGAGTAATTTTATTGGATAAGTCCTCTAAAACATCCAATTACAATGTAAATTCATTGCTAGATTTCTACATTGATGAGGGTGGTAAAAACAACTATATAATACTTCAAGAATATATAGAAACTGAGCTTAAGGGAGATATTAGAATAATGATGCTAAACGGCAAGCCAATAGGCTCAATGAGAAGAGTTCCTGCTGCTGACGATCATCGATCAAATGTTCATGCTGGAGGTCATTGTGTATCACATAAGCTCTCCCCAATAGAGCTTGAACTGTGTGATGCTATAGGCCCTCAATTGGTAAAAGATGGTTTGTTTTTAGTAGGACTAGACCTGATGGGAAGTAAAATAATAGAAATTAATGTTTGTTCTCCAGGTGGTTTTGCAGAAATTAATGATGAACTAGAAATTGGAATTGAATCCAATATTTTAGATTTCGCTCAAGAAAAAGTAAAATCGATCAATAAACAACCTTAATGGAAATTCTATCTATAAAAGAAATCATCAAGCGCATTAAAAATTTAGATAGGTTTGAAGCTACTACAACAGATCATTCTTTCCATATTAAAATAAGAGAATACGTGCCATTTGTTTGTGCCGCAATTCATGCTGGTGGAAATTTAAGAGAACAATTGAAACAACAAATTATTCATTCTGACTATGAAAGGTGGTACGAAGAGGATCCGTTTACAGACACCTTTATTACCTCGATGCCGCTTACAATAATAGGATTAGACTCCAGGTTTGAATATGACCTAAATAGATCACTTAAGCATTGTGTCTACGATAAAGCTTGGGGCAAACAGGTTTGGAAAAAACCTTTAAGTGGTGCTCAAAAAAAGGAAAGTATCAGTAAACATGCAAATTTCTATAAAGTCATAGATGCATTGGTTGAGACCATAGAAGATTTACATAAAGGCTGTATTGTCTTTGACATGCATTCATACAATTACGTAAGACACAACAAAGAACTCCCCGTATTTAATATTGGGACAAAGAACATAGACAACAACAAATATAAAAATGTCATATCAAAATGGTTTGAGGATATAAAAAGTATTAAGCTAGGGAATTTTGAAAGCTCAACAGAAATAAATGGTCCTTTTCAAGGAAATGGCAATCTACTGATGCACATAACATCAAAATTCAACAACACCTTGGTATTAGCAACTGAAGTGAAAAAAATATTCTGTAATGAATTAGATGGCACAGACTTTCCTATTGTAATTGACCAACTTGAGCATGGATTTAAAAAAGCTATAATAGATACAAGTTGTTTTTTTGTAGAAAACATACTTGCTAAAAAAGTTAATAAAGGATCGCTGCTTTCTTTTGGAATTGACTCCCATTTGAAAGATGTTGACAAAAAGCTATACCATCTTACAAAAACACTCGAAGTCCTGAGCTATGTCACTCCATTAAACCTAGAGTCTGAAAAAAGAAAATTCCTTAAAAACAAAGGGAAAATAAATCCTCATTTTAGGTACAAGCAAATTGTTGAGCACCCTTTTGAATTCAAACGAAAACTTTACGCACTTCCACTTGAGTTGGTTAAAGATGTAACCATTGCAAAACTTTACAGAGATGTCATAAAAAGCTATTCAGATAAAATTGACATGCTTTCATCAATAGGAACAAATCGATTTTTTTATAATTCATTAAGGTATTTTGGACAACCTAACGAAACTGACCTAAAGCATGCTCACTTTATATTGAGTTGTCCAGATGACACTTCTAATTCTAAAAAGATACCTATTGAAGAGGTCAAAGAGATATTTGAGAAATCCATTAGCGATTATGGTTTTAAAGCAGACGTTGAACTTACCAAACATTTGACTGCTGAAATAATGGTCTTAAATTATAAAAGAAAAGTATTACTAAAAAAAGGAACTTTTCTTTCTGAAGACAGTGTTAACGCGCTTGTTCATCATGAAATTGGTGTTCACATGGTTACTACCATGAACGCACTTGAACAACCATTAAATATCTTTAAACTTGGGTTCCCAACAAATACTTATACTCAGGAAGGAATTGCTGTATTAACTGAGTATCTCTCAGGTTACCTAACAATTAAACGACTAAAAGAATTAGCACTTAGAGTAATTGCCATTGACATGATGATTAATGGCTTAGATTTTAAAAGAGTATTTCATGAATTAGTAAACACCTACTATTTAGATAATGATGATGCTTTTATACTATCTACTAGAATTTTTAGAGGTGGTGGTTTCACAAAAGATCACCTTTATCTAAAAGGGTTTATACACCTACTTAAGTTTTACAAAAGTGGAAAATCCATTAACCCACTTTTAACAGGTAAAAATTCTATTGAATATTTAGAAGTCTATAAAGAAATGACCTCTAGAGAGCTGGCTAAAAAACCTAAATACATCACCTCTATATTAGGGAACCCTAGTAAAAGCAAACCCGAAGTAGAGTACATTATATCTGGGCTTTTAAAGTAGTTATTTACTATTTATAAGGTAATTGTTCTCTCGAATAGGAACCACCTCTGTTTGATTAGGTGTTAGGCAATACTTAATATCTTCATTTAAATTTAACTTCTTAAGCCTCCTCCTGTGAGAAGATGACTTAAGATAACCTAAGTAATTTTCTTTAGCTGAAAGATAAAGATACTTAGCTGCAATTGAAGAATCTTGATCACAAACAAAGTCTCCAGAACTTAGCAGTTGATCAGCAATTGCACCAGCACAAATGGTATCCTCCAAACAAAATTTATTCTGCCAACCAGAAGCTAATAACAGCACATTTTTATTTTGCTTTTTAAGGAAACTACTCACAGCATCTAAATTAAGTAAGGAACCTATGATTACCTCTTTTGCTTGACTAGCTGTATGAAACGCTTTTGTACCATTAGTTGTGGTAATAACCAATGTCTGCCCTTTCAAGTTTTTATTCATGTAAGAATAAGGAGAATTTCCAAATTCAAAACCAGGAACAATTTGCCCCTTTCTTTCGGCAGCGACTAAATATCCTTTTTTCTTGTATTCTAGGGCTTCTTCAACAGTACTTACTGGGATGACCTTATCTATCCCATTATGAAAAGCTGTACATATAGCCGATGTAGCCCTTAAAACATCAATAACCACAACAATTTCCGCATTGTCCATGTGCAATGGATATAAATTTGGTGTAAAGCAGACTTCTACTGATGGTCTATTTTTCATGTTTAGGCTTTATAAAATGGAAATTTAACCACCTTGGCTGCTATTTGCTTATTTCTAATTGCTAAAAATATTTCTTTACCCTCAACAGCATATGCTAGATCAACATAACCAAGACCAATTGCTTTTTTTACAGATGGACCCATGGTGCCAGATGTAACATGACCTATTTTATCTCCATCAGCATTTGTAATGTCGTATCCGTTTCTTGGAATACCCCTATCAATTAATTCAAAACCAACTAGTTTCTTCGTTATTCCATTTTCTTTTTGAATTTTAAGCTGATCTGAATTTACAAACTCTTTTGAAAATTTAGTAATCCATCCTAACCCTGCTTCTAATGGAGAAGTGGTATCATTAATATCATTTCCATACAAACAAAAGCCCATTTCTAAGCGAAGTGTATCTCTAGCAGCTAAACCAATAGGTTTAATACCAAAGGACTCACCAACTTCAAATAAACGATTCCAAACATTTTCAGCAACAGCATTAGGGATATACAATTCAAAACCACCTGATCCAGTATAGCCAGTAGCAGATAAAATCACATTATCAACACCTGCAAAAAGACCTTTTGTGAAATGGTAGTAACTAACCTCATCTAAATTTACTTCAGTTAATTGTTGTAAAACTTCTTTAGCTTTTGGTCCCTGGACAGCAAGAAGAGACCAATCATCAGAAACATTTAACATCTCTACTCCATAAGAATTGTGTTTAGCTATCCAATTCCAATCTTTCTCAATATTGGAAGCATTAACCACTAATAAATATTCTTCTTCTTTAAGCATGTAAATTAATAAATCATCGACAATACCTCCTTGGTCATTTGGTAAGCAAGAATATTGAGCTCTTCCAGGAAAAAGCTTAGAGGCATCGTTAGAAGAAACCTTTTGAATTAAATTTAGGGCATTTGGACCTTTTAGAATAAACTCTCCCATGTGAGACACATCAAAAACACCAACTGAATTCCTTACAGTTTCATGTTCAAGATTTACCCCTTCATATTGTACGGGCATGTTATAACCTGCGAAGGGTACCATCTTAGCTCCCAATTCAATGTGCTTGTGGGAAAGTGCTGTGCTTTTCATAAAAATGAATTATTGTTTATTTATAAGGGACAAATATAGATTTAAATATTTATCTCTTTGAGAAATTGTAGAATACTTCTGCTCAACAGTTTTTCTTCCTTTTTGGCCAACGTTTATTCTTAATTGTTCATCTTCAATTAAAAGAGAAAGCGTATCATACCATTGTTGTTCCCCAGTGCACAAAAATCCATTTTCCCCATGATTAACAATTGAATTGTTCACACCTACTGCAGAAATAACTGCAGGTTTACCTGTAGACATATACAATAGCCCCTTCATTCCACACTTGCCTTCAGTCCATTGATCTCTTGGAAGAGGCATAACACCAATATCAAATGAATTAAACAATTCCACCTCTTTCTCATTGTCCCAGGGGATACCAACAATTCCTAACTCTTCATTCTTATAATGGGGATCTCCTATTACTTTAAAGGAAAGACCATCTTTGTATTTTGCTTTTAGCTTTTTATATACTCCTAAAATCTTCTGGAAATGCTTAATAGTAGTGTGACTACCTACCCAACCAATTTTAACAACTTTAGAGGTGCCATTTAATTGCATTGGTCGATATACGTCTGTATTGACCGTTGATGGAATTATTGTGACATTAGCATTGAACTTTTTTGCGTAATTACTCAGGTATTCGTTTCCACAAGTAACATGCGTACATAGCGGCAATATTCTCTCCATCTTTCGCTCATTTTTCAAAAACGAAAGCGCCCTATTTACATTAGATACATCTTTAATCCAAATAGCATCATCAAAGTCAAAAACTAAAGGAACCCCACTATTAGAAAATAATTTCTCAAAAAGAATAGACCTTGTAAGAACAGCCTCCCTATACAAAACAATTAAATCGAATTCTTTAATGTTTCTATAATTAAGGTACCTTTTTCTGTAAGCGTTTAATGCTATTATTCCTTTTTTCAAATAATTATACGAGTTATATAAAATCTGATCATCTTTTTCAGAGATAATATTAGCAAGTTCACATGAAAAACCATTGGAATTTAAATAGGAAAAGTATTGTTCAAACCTGTAACGCTGACCAGGACTTCTATCTAAACGATGATGAGCAACAAATAATATTTTTTTTTCTTTACTCAAAAAAAGAGCTTATTAGAATTAAACCAATTTATTTACATTGTAAAAACAGGTCAAATATAACATTCATTCATTGTGTTTTCTGAGATATTTTAACAGGATATTAAATTATATTTGTTGATATGTATTTGCCAACTAAAAATGTTCCTAGATGGATCATCTTCTTAATTGATGTCCTGCTAACCATATGCTCACTAACTGTAGCCTATTTAATTCGATTTGATTTTATTGATTTAAATAGACAGATATGGGAAAACGAATATGAAGTGTTAGTGTTTGCTTTCCCCATATTTATTGTTGTTAGAATACTAAGCTTTTATTTTTCTAAAATTTATGCCGGTATAATAAGGTACACATCAACAGAAGACACCAAAAGACTTTTTGGAACAGTAACATTAGGCAGCTTAATCTTTGTCCTTATTTCCATCATAAAAAATGTATTTTTTGATGCGGTGAATTTCTTGCCCATTTCCATATTAATAATTGAATACTTAGTTACGCTATTTTTTCTTTTAACATTTAGAGTGGTCGTAAAGCTTAGCTATGCTGAAAATCAAAAAATTAAAGGCAGTAAAACTAAAGTCCTCATTTATGGTGCTGGTAAGATGGGAATAATCACTAAAAACAACCTAGAGAGAGATTCCAATAATAAATTTGAAATTGTTGGATTTATTGATGATGACATCAGCAAACAAAGTAAATTAATTGAAAGGTGCCCAATAATTGGCATTGATAAACTTAAAAACTGGGTAGAAGAAAAAAATGTTGAACACATCATTATTGCCATAAAAAACCCTAACAAAGAAAATAAAAGAAAAATCATAGATGAGTCAATAAAGGTTAACATTAAAATATCGACAGTTCCTCCTGTTGAAAAATGGATGGGCGACTCTTTTAATGTCAAACAGATTAAAAAAGTAAATATTGAAGACCTTTTAGGAAGAAACGCCATTAAGCTAAATAAGGAAAATGTAGCCAATCAAATTAACAATAAAATCGTTCTTGTAACTGGAGCTGCTGGTTCAATAGGCAGTGAAATCTGCAGACAGATTCTTCACTATCAACCTAAAAAACTAATACTTCTTGACCAAGCTGAAAGCAACTTGTATGATCTAGAGCATGAACTTAGATCCAAAGAGTTTAACGTCAATTGGGAAATTGTAATTGGAGATGTAACCAATTTCTCACGAATGGAAAGAATATTTTCTCACTTTTCACCTGAATTGGTTTTTCATGCAGCTGCTTACAAGCACGTTCCTTTGATGGAGCTCAATCCATCAGAAGCTATTACAACAAACGTTTCAGGAACAAAGAACCTAATCGACCTATCGCACAGTTTCAAAGTTCAGAAATTTATTTTAATTTCTACTGATAAAGCAGTTAATCCAACAAGTATTATGGGTGCATCTAAACGAATTGCTGAAATCTATGCACAGTCGTTTAATGACCAATCATCAACTCAATTTATAACTACAAGATTTGGGAATGTTTTAGGAAGTAACGGATCGGTTATCCCGCTATTTAAAAAACAAATTAGTAGCGGTGGCCCAATTACTGTTACCGATGAAAACATTACTAGATACTTTATGACCATTCCCGAAGCTTGCGAATTGGTATTAGAAGCAGGCACTATGGGTAAAGGAGGTGAGATATTCGTTTTTGATATGGGAGAAAGTGTGAAAATCATTGACTTAGCAAAAAAAATGATCATGCTTTCAGGGTTAGAAAAAGACGACATTGAAATAAAAATTACTGGACTTCGGCCCGGAGAAAAACTATTTGAAGAATTGCTAAGTGATTCAGAAAACACCTTGCCTACTCATCATTCCAAAATATTGATTGGCAAAGTAAAAGAATATGATTTCACTAAAGTTCACCCTATAATTCAGCAACTTATTGAGCTTGGAGTCTCTCAGAAAAATGACGATATAGTCAAAAAGATGAAAGATATTCTACCAGAATTCATTAGTAAAAATTCTGATTTTACTAAATTTGACCGACAATAAATCCTAAAACACATAAATTGAGAACAACTATAATAGTCGACCAAAAAGTAAGAATTGAAGAATTACAAAATAAAATTAGAGAGACACTAGGTATGGCCAAGAATGACCTATCGTTTGAATTTCATCAAATGCCAGAATATGTTGATTTAGATCTCATTACAACAAGTCCTATTCACAAACAATCTTTCCTACTTCATTCAGCTGAGGGAAGAGATAAAATAGAAAGTCTTGAGCTAATGCTTAAATATGTCAAAAACCAACTGTTCGTAGAAGATTCCTATACTATTCAATGGAAACTTATTGGATCCAATGAAATACACCAATCTTATTTCAGGGCCAAAAACATCATGGACTCATTAGACAAATTTTACTTTGGAAGAAGCATGAGCTCAGTCATTATTTACTCCATAAACCTAAATCCTTTATCTTAAAATGAACTCAAGAACTAAAATAGAAATACGATTTTCTGACATTGACATGGCAGGACATGTTCATAATGGAAGATATTTATGCTACTTTGAACAAGGAAGAATGGATTTTCTTTCAAAATTAACTTCAAACAACTGGAATTGGAGAAAACAAGGTTTAATACTTGGAAGAAATGAAATTGACTATTTAACACCAATTTATCTTAAAGATGAAGTCTATGTAAAGACCAGTTGTGACCATGTTGGAAACAAAAGCTTTACCCTGTCTTATGAAGTTGTCAAAATACACAACAAAAAAGAAATTCTGTGTACTAAAGGGAGAAGCATTCTCATTTGCATGGATTATGAACTCAATGACTCCGTTGCCATATTTGATTCCTGGAAAAAAAGCTTAATGGAATCTCTTGATTCTAAATAAATTACTTAATAAACCAGCTAATCAACAGCTCAGTAAATGTTAAAAGCTGAATTTTGCTCATACCTGCTTAAATTTAAACTTCCTAGTGGAACAAGTAGAGGCGTTTTAAATGACAAACCCACCTGGTTTATTAAACTATGGAACTCAGATAACCCCTTTATTTTTGGTATTGGAGAATGCTCCCCCATAAAAGGATTAAGCAGAGATCCCATTGACAAAGTAGAACAAAAACTTAAAGAGGTTTGCGCTAAAATAAATGAGCTAGACTCGGTTAATCTAAAGAATTTCCCATGCATTAAATTTGGGTTAGAAATCGCTATTAATGATTTAAAAAATGGAGGAAATAAAACCATTTTCAATAATTCATTTTCAAAAGGAGAAACTAGCATAAAAATTAACGGCTTAATATGGATGGACACTAAGGAAAAAATGCTGAAATCCATAGGTTCAAAAATAAAAGAAGGATTTAATTGTTTGAAACTTAAAATTGGAGCAATCAATTTTAATGATGAAATTGAACTGATAAAATTAATACGAAATGAATTCTCTTTGAGCGACTTGGAAATTAGAGTGGATGCTAATGGTGCATTTAAAAAAGAGGAGGCCATGAAAAAAATAGACCAACTATCAAAGTTTCATCTTCATTCAATTGAACAACCTATTGCCCCGAACCAACATGAAGAATTAACAAAAATATGTGCTAAATCTGCAATACCAATTGCATTAGATGAAGAGCTCATTTCGATTTCAGAAAAAAAAGAAAAAGACGATCTTCTAAAACAAATTAACCCTACATATATTATCCTAAAACCTAGTCTTTTAGGAGGTTTAAAAGCTACCAATCAATGGATTGATTTAGCAAAAAAATATGATATTGGTTGGTGGATGACATCTGCATTAGAAAGCAACATTGGATTAAATGCTATTGCTCAGTTCACTGCTCAATACAATAACCCATTGCCACAAGGTCTAGGTACTGGTAAAATCTACAACAACAACCTCCCTTCTTTTTTACATCTCAATGGAGACTTACTCTCGATAAATAGAACAATAAACTGGGACACTCGTTCCTTACCATTCTAATGTTAGAACTGTTTCATATTAAAAATATTATCAATCAAAAATTGTCATCTCCAGATAAGGAACTCTTTTCTTTTTTAAAAACTTGGAACGATTCAGATGAAGAAATTCAAGTTGAAACTTCAGGATCTACGGGCAACCCTAAGGGCATTGTTATAAATAAGAAAGCAATGAAAAACAGCGCCCTAGCAACGAATGATTTTTTCAACCTTTCAGAAGGATCTGTATTTCTTCATTGCTTACCCACTAAATATATCGCAGGTAAAATGATGCTCATTAGGTGTATTCAAGCAAATGGACAGGTTATTTTTTCCTCTAGCTTTTCAAATCCTATTGAAAATTTAGACCAGCACGTAGACTTCTGTGCCATGACCCCTTTTCAAGTTGCTAATTCAATGAAGCATTCAAAAGACAACTTCAAATGGATTAAAAAGCTAATTGTCGGAGGGGCCAGCATTGAATACTCCCTGGAAAAAGAGCTTAAAAATTTAAAAACAGAATGCTTCCATACATTTGGAATGACCGAAACAGTATCTCATGTTGCAATACGAAAAATTAACAGCTCATTCACATTAAACAAATACAGCTGTCTAGATCATGTCACAGTTGCTAAAAATGAAAATGACCAACTAATTATCAATGCACCAGAAATAAACGTAAACAGCTTAGTTACTAATGACATTATTGATCTTGTAAACAACAAAACATTCATTTGGAAAGGAAGAAAAGATAACATAATAAATTCTGGAGGAATAAAACAACACCCTGAGCTTATTGAAACGAAGCTTAGAACAGAAATTTCAGATTTTCCTTTCATCATTGATAAGGAACCAAATAAATTACTTGGCGAACAAATTATACTAATTATCAAGCATAAAGAAAAAATCAATTTCCCAACAATCAATTTTAACTGCTTATCCAGATTTGAAACCCCAAAAAAAGTCTACTTAATTGAAGATTTTATTTACACGAAAAACAACAAAATAAATAGACGGGAAACTAAAGAAAAAGCACTTAGCTTAAACAGATGGTATAAACCCTGTCAATAGCAAAAAAATCAGTCTTAAGAACTTCCTCTTTCTCAAGAAGAAGAGCATTAGGAATAAGAAGAAACTCCACTTTTATCTTACTTTCTCTTAAGGATGTATTGGCTTTCATTGGACGAACAATTGCTTTAAGTGAGAGATAATTTCTTACAGAAATTGGCTTTTGAAACTCCACAAGATACCAACCCATTTGATTAGAAACCTTTAGTTCTTTTACCACATTACCGACAACAGGCAGTTGAGCAGCTAAAAATGGATTTGTTTTAGTAGTAAAAAATCTCAATTTAAGCCCATTAGAATTCTTGCTTCCAATAAAAGAACGCAGCCCAGTAAAAGTGAAATATGGAATAAAAGAAAAGACACTAATGGCCTTCCACTCTCCTCTTTTAATACTTATGGTTGAAAACAATATTGCTAAAAAAGTAACCACCATTAACCCATAAGGCATGTTGTCAATTGCCATATTATTTGCATAAACACTTCCATGGTTTAACCCAATAATAAAATATTGAAACATGTATACTCCTATAAGTCCTATAATGAGCTGAAAAGCGATTTTCTCTCTTCTTAGAGAGATTTCATAATTATAAAAATTGGAGATGTTTAATGAATTGTTGATCATCAGTACAAAAGCGATTAAACTCATGAAAAAGAAAATAGTCGTCAGCGAAGCCAGCTCATAAAAAAGCATAAGATCATAAAGACCGTGTCCAAATGAAGCAATAATAATAGCGCCAATTAATAAATTAAAAGATTTGACCCTATTCAAATTATTAAATTTAATTTTTATAAGCGCATAGGCAATTATTGAGCTCCAAAACATATGACCTACCACTGAATATACTGATCGAATAAAAATTACATGAAATTGATATTCTTTGAAATACAAAATGTTCTCAACAAATGCAAAACCTAATGCAGAGACAGCAGCATATAAAATAAAATCATAAGGCTCTTTGATGAATTTAAAAAACCTTAAAACAAGTAAAAAAGGGATGATTTTAGCGAGCTCTTCTACTAATCCAATGGCAATAGAACAATAAATTAAATCATTAAAAAATGATGCACCTGAAAAAGAAAGGCCAATGAAATATTCACAGAAATCAGACAATGGATATACCAAGAAAGTAAAAGCAGCACCAGCAATAAAAACAACAATTAAATTCATCCACTTCTCAGCTTCATAAATATCAAAACGCCTTAAGAAATTCATCCATAAAAAAGAAATAATAAAGGCCGTCAATGCTGACAGAAGGGTAAATTGATCTAATATTCTGCCAAAAATTTGAGTTAAATAACTGAGCACATTCCCGTTATTAAAAGCAACTTCTCTTTTAATACTTCTTGAAAAATAAGGGGAAAAATCAGGGTTTTCAACAAGCCTAATTTTACGTTGAACATCCTGCTGATTTGAATAAATATCAAAGAGTCCACTTAATGCCCCTTTTACAAATCCCAGATTATCAAGCTCTTTATTAAAATGAATTATTGCTAAAACATCGTTTGAATTATCACTAGCTTTTAAGCCTTTCAAGTATTCAAAATATTTAAGCTCATCATTAGAAATGTAATCTATATAGCTATAACCAAATTGATAATTTGAATGGTAATCTAGAAAACATAACATGAGATAAGCTATATCTTTAAGCTGCCTATCTGCAGATTTAGACATTTCATATAGCAAAGAAACGTATTGATTTAACTCTCTATTAAACCCTTTTTGGCAAACCTTTTTGGCAAGAAGAAAATGAATGTCGATGTCATTTTTTTTATTAGCAATGATTTCTTGACATCCCTTAATAATTAATTTAGGTGATTTGTTTTCCATGCCAAAATCAATCATTTGATAAGGATTATCAAACTTCTTTTCACCTTTGTAGTTAACAAGCAAAACAAATCCTACAACAAGAGATAAAACAACTATTAAATCAGCAAATGTTTTCCATCTCCAAAACTTAATCTTACCTAACTTTTTATAGGCGACTCTGTAGTGAGACAGAACAAAGGTGAACAAGTAAAAAACAAATATTGCAATAACAACATTATTCATTTACACAATTTAAACATTAAAAACTTAGGGATTATGGTTTTAAAAAAATAGTCTTCTTAAATTAAGGATTAAACTTGAGAATCTTTCTATATTTGAGCTATACGTTTATTCAAAAAAGTGCTGTTAAATTTCGCCAATACCATTCTAATTCTATTTTTACTTAGCGGTTCTCACAACCACTATACAAGTATTACTAATGCAAATTTAAATACACAAAACGGTAAGATAGAAATCAGTGTTGAGCTTACTGCCCATGATTTAGAAAACTATTTTATTTCAGAACAAAAAGTGAACCTTAAACTAGGATCAAGCAAAGAATTTCCTAATGCCAATGAGCTTATTGAAAGCTACATTAACTACAACCTTATATTTAAGATTAATAATAAGTCTACAGCGCTTAAACTTATTGGAAAAGAAGTAAATAACGATGAAAGTCTTTTGCTTTATCTTCAAGGAAACATCCCTAAAAACATTAAAACAGTTACAGTGGAAAACAAACTATTGATTTCGCTTTTCAATGATCAACAAAATATTCTACACCTAGATGGTTGTATTAAAGAAAGTTATACATTTAGTACCAAGAATAAAATCAAAACTTTTAACAAAGAAAATTAACCTCCTTTATGATGAAAAAACTATTACTAATAATTACTATTATTAATTTTTTTAGTCTTTATGGTCAGCATACTAACACCAACAAATTTAGACAACTTTATGACCAACTAGCTACTCCTAATGTCTACAGAACTGCTGCAGGTGCTCCAGGACATAAATATTATCAAAACAATGCCCATTATGAGATGCAACTTACCCTTAACGATAATGAGCATAAAATAACTGGATCTGAAAAAATAACTTACGTCAACAATAGTCCAGACCTATTAGAATATTTATGGATTCAGTTAGACCAAAATGTTAGGGCTAAAAATTCTGATTCCTATAAAATTTCAACTGGAGGGATAAACAGCTTAAGTTCAAGAAGTATTAAAAGAATTTTCCCAACTTTTGATGGAGGCTTCAATGTTACTGCTGTTACTGATTTGGATGGGAATGACCTAAGTGTTGCCTTCAATAAAACAATGATGAGAATTAACCTTCAAAAACCGCTAAAATCTGGAGATAGTTTCTCATTAAAAATAGACTGGTGGTATAATGTGAACAAAAGAGATGAAATTGGCGGAAGATCTGGTTATGAATACTTTAAAAAAGACGACAATAATTTATATGTAATTGCTCAGTTCTTTCCAAGAATGTGTGTCTATAATGATGTTGAGGGCTGGCAAAACAAACAATTTCTTGGAAGTGGTGAATTCACCCTTCCTTTTGGAAATTATAAAGTAAGCATTACTGCTCCTGCTAATCATGTAGTTGCTGCTACAGGTGTTTTAACTAATACCAAAGAAGTTTTAACTTCATCTCAACTAGAGCGCTTAGAAGATGCTAAATCCGCACTTGAAGAACCTGTCTTTATCATCAATGAAAAAGAAGCCATTAAAAATGAAAAATCAAAAGTTAAAAACCTTAAAACCTGGGTTTACCAAGCTGAAAATGTTAGAGATTTTGGCTGGGCATCTTCAAAAAAATTCATTTGGGATGTCATGACCGTTAAGCAATCTTCTGGAGATGTTTTAGCCATGTCTTTTTATCCTAAAGAAGGAAATCCCCTTTGGGAACAGTACAGTACCAAAGCTGTTGCACACACCCTTAAAACTTATTCTAAATATACTTTTGACTATCCTTATCCAGTTGCAATTTCTATTCACTCCAAAAATATTGGAATGGAATATCCAATGATCTGTTTTAACGGAGGAAGACCAGATGCTGACGGCACCTACTCAGAAAGAACAAAATATGGAATGATTGGCGTAATTATTCATGAAGTTGGGCACAATTACTTTCCAATGATCGTAAATTCAGATGAGAGACAATGGACCTGGATGGATGAAGGCCTTAACACCTTTCTACAATTCTTAACAGAAAAAGAATGGGACTACAATTACCCAAGTAGAAGAGGTCCTGCATACAAAATAGTTGACTACATGAAAGGAGATAAATCTAACATATCACCTATTATGACCAATAGTGAATCCATACATCAGTTTGGTAACAATGCTTACGGAAAACCTGCTACAGCCCTAAATATTTTAAGGGAGACAATAATGGGCAGAGAATTGTTTGACTATGCATTTAAAACCTATGCAAATCGTTGGATGTTTAAGCACCCAACACCTGATGATTTCTTTAGAACAATGGAAGACGCAAGTGCTGTAGATTTGGATTGGTTTTGGAGAGGATGGTTTTTCACCAATGAACATGTTGACATTAGCTTAGATAAAGTTGCTCCTTATAAAATAAACACTAAAAACCCTGCTTTAAACAAAGCTACCCAAAAGCAAAAATTTGAAAAAATAAAATCTAACGACATTTCAAACCAACGAAATAAAGGAACTACTACTTATATTGATACTGACCCAAAACTAATTGATTTCTATAATACATACGACAGGTTTGAAGTTACTCAGAAAGAAAAAGATAAATATGCTAAATTTCAAGAGGGTTTAAGTGATCAACAAGAAGCGATTCTTAAAGCTGATTATTATTTCTACGAACTCTCCTTCTCAAATATTGGAGGACTAGTAATGCCGCTAATTATTGAATTTAATTTCATGGATGGAAGCTCAACCCTTAAACGTATTCCTGCAGAAATATGGAAACATAATAATTATAACATCCAAAAAGTTTTTGGCTTTGAAAAAGAGGTGAAAACAATACTTTTAGACCCCTACTTGGAAACAGCAGATACTGATATAAATAACAATTCTTGGCCGGCAGTCTATCACCCATCAACGTTTGAATTGTTTAAACAAAAATCCAGCTGGGAAAAAATGAAAGTATCCAACCCTATGAAGCAGCAAAAAAGAAAATAATGAAAAGCAATTCATACAGCTTGCATATAATTATTTTTTTAACACTTTTTATAGGTCAAATTTTTTCTTGTAAAGCAACTACATCGCATTATACTTTATGCTATAGAGATGATCCTTCAACAACCATTTCTGTTGGTTGGTCTGGGGATGACGGCCAAGTATACTATGGTACAACTGACAATGGAAGCAATTACACCGCTTATCCTTTAAGTAAAACCACTGATAGGATGGCAACCCATAAAGGACAGAACAGAAAATTTGCACGATTAACTGGACTTTTACCCAATACTGTTTATTATTTTGTCATCCACGATATTAACGGCTCAACAAGTCAACGTTTTAAGTTCCAAACACTTTCAGACAACCCAAACACACCTGTTTCTTTCATCTCAGGTGGAGATACGAGAGATGGTTTTTCTTTATTGGGCATTTACCTTGAAGATTGTCCATCTGGTGACTGCAGACAGAGAAGGAAAGATGGAAATTCAATAGTTGCAAAAATAAGACCAGATTTTATAGCTTTTAATGGAGATTTTGTGCAGAATCAAATTACATCTGATATTTTCCAAGAATGGAGCAATTGGCTTGATGACTGGCAGCTAACAATATCAACAGATGGAAAAATGTATCCATTAGTACTAACACAAGGGAATCATGAAGACAATACAGACATGTACAACCTCTTTGATATCCCTCAAGATGAATATTACTCATTGAATATCCACAATAGTCTTATTCGTTTTTATTCATTAAACTCTGAAGTGGGGGCTTGTAATAGCACTCAACTAAATTGGCTAACCAACGACCTTCAGAATTACACCAATACAGCCATTGAACCTTACTGGAAAATAGCCCAACACCACAACCCAACTTTTGCTATGGCTCTTTATGGGTTAAATCAAGATCAAATGAACTGCTGGGTAGATAAATTCGAACAGTATAAAGTAAATCTAGTTTTAGAGTCTCATTCTCATACGACTAAATGGTCCTGGCCGTGTTCAAGGAATGCCAATAATGATGCATTTGAAGTGGACACTTTAAACGGTATCACCTACATTGGTGAGGGTCAATGGGGAGCACCACATAGAGAGCTGGATTATACTGGTTCCAATCAGAAATCATGGATTAGAGATCAAGGCGTTTTTGACAGCTTCTTTTTCATTAGAACATCAAAGGACACCATACAAATTAATGGCGTTAGTTTTGAAAACATAAGCGCTATTGTTTCAACTAATGATGACCAATTAGGCTCATTTCTTCCTCAAGGAACCACCAAATGGAATCCTTCAAATGGCAATACCATTTACATCACTAAACCCACCAACAGCATCCTTCAATTAAACAATACAACAACTAAACTATTCCCTAACCCAACAAAAGACAAAATTTACATCTCCTTTAACAACAGAATAGACAACACCACTTTGGAAGTGTACAACAGTCTTGGTAAACTTTGTATTCAACAAGAAATTAATGACGTGTCTTCTTTTGAATTAAACATTGAAAACCTCTGCAATGGTGTAAATTATATCCTTATAAAAGACAACAAAGGAAATATTGAATCTCACAAAATCATTAAGACTCAATAGCTAAAAAAGCTTACAAGACTAACGCTTATAAGCACCATCTGGAAGAAAAATTGGCAAATGATAAATACTATCAGTTAATATTGCGTATACAGCAGGATCCATTGACTCAAGCAAAGCTGGTGTATTTGCCTTCCATTCATGACTTATCTCATCATACCTACCAGGATAATCTTGAGCTCCAAGTAAAGAAGTAAGCGCCCAATAAAAATATTCAGTAACCTGACAATCATACTCACAAGTGTTATCATCATAAGAGTACCAAGCAGCAGATGGATAATTATTTGGAATCGAAGTAAACTGTCCTCCCCTTGCTAAATCCATAGCATTTGCAATTTCAGTTCCCTGCTGCTCACCAAAAACAGCAGGATACACTTTAGAGTAACCAGCATGGGTTACCAAGTGCAAGACTTCTTCCAAAGTAGCATCAAATGGGGAAGTTAAATTCCAACCTGGAAAAGTTTCCGTTCCATATAAATCCTGAGCAATAAAATTAGCATCATTTAAGCTGTTAGAAAACCTTCTTTGCTGAACTGATCGTTCTTTAGCAAACATGGTCATACAAGCCATATTTTCTACCATTTTATCTAAAACCAGCTGATTATCTACAGTCCCATCCTCATCATTGTCTAGATATTGAGCTAGTATATTGGCACAATGCAACAACTCCACGTCTAAAACTCCAGGAGTTGCATAAACAACAACTCCGAAAACATTTACCTTTTTACAAAAAATATTAAATGCTCTATCTGGAGAATCGCTATTGTCAACAATGGTAAAAAAATCATTCGTTGTATTACTAAAGTCACAAGAAATTGGTGATTTTGGTGATTTCCTACAAGAGAAAGAAAGCAAAAGCGTAATAACAATAAAAAAGAGTAATCGCATAATTAATGTTTTCATTCTCAAACGAACCATCAATTAAAAAATTGCATTAATGCAACCCTTTAGCAGCAAGGTACCTTTCGGCATCTAATGCCGCCATACATCCTGTTCCAGCTGCAGTTACTGCCTGTCTGTAAACATGATCAGCTGCGTCACCAGAAACAAAAACACCCTCAATATTGGTTTTAGAAGTACCAGGATTATTTACGATGTAACCTGTTTCATCCATCTTAAGCCAAGGCTTAAACACCTCAGTATTTGGAGTATGACCAATAGCAATAAAAGCACCAGTACAAGGGATTTCATGTTTAGCGTTAGTTTTATTGTTAACCACTCTAACACCAGTAACTACATTTCCATCTCCAAGCACCTCATCAAGTTCGGTATTATGAAGAATTTCAATATTCTCAATTCCCCTAACTCTTTCTGCCATAATTTTAGAAGCCCTAAACTCATCTCTTCTAACTAGCATGGTAACCTTAGTACAAATGTTTGCCAAGTAAGATGCTTCTTCACAAGCAGAGTCACCAGCACCAACAATAATGGTTTCCTGACCTTTATAGAAAAACCCATCACAAACAGCACAAGCAGAAACACCACCGCCATTTGCCAAATAATGTTGTTCTGATTCAAGGCCTAAATATCTAGCAGATGCCCCAGTTGAAATTACAATCGTATCCGAATGAATTTCAATTTTATTATCTACCCAAACCTTATGAATAGGCCCACTAAAATCTACTTTAGTTATCATTCCTGTTCTTACATCGGTTCCAAAACGTTTAGCTTGCTCCTCCAGGTCTACCATCATCTGAGTGCCATCTACTCCCTTTGGATATCCAGGGAAATTATCTACTTCTGTGGTTGTTGTTAATTGCCCACCAGGCTGCATACCTTGATACAGGACTGGCTTCATGTTTGCTCTTGAAGCATAAATGGCAGCAGTAAAACCTGCAGGACCAGAACCAACAATTAAACATTTTACTTTTTCAATAGATTCAGACATAATTCAATAATTTTTTAGCAAAGACAAATATAGCATTATAACACTTAAGAAAAGAGGAAAATTATTGACAAATTATCGTGTCGTAGAATATTCCATAACCAGCCCATATTCCAACACCGTCTCCTTGGATATTAGAAGGTAAATTACCAGGAGATGCAAAAGGACTCCCAGCAGAAATAGCCTGGTCTTCCATTGATCTTACCCAAAGATAGGTTGCGTAAGTTATCGATGTTGCTTTGACGGCAACTGTGTCGCCAATTTTAAAATAACGTTCTTCAAGACCTTCATCATCAGGACCTTCGAAGCTTCCCAATTCACCTCTAGCAACTGCAAATTCAAATGTTAAACCATTGAAAAATTTATCATCAGTAGCACTTCCAAAAGGCGCTATATAAGTTGAATCTTTTTGGGTTCCAAGAACATTGTCAAAAGGGTAATCGTAATTGTAAGTATAGCTATTAATCCGTTTAGAAAACCAACGGTAGCAATTTCCAGCTGTATCGGGATCAGTAAATTCAGCATATAGAAAACCTAAGGAATCCAATGGGTTAGTTAAGTCTGCCAATTCAAACCAAACGCTATCTAAAGGAACGGGATAAGGAACTTGAGTTTGAGCAGTTAACGTTTTACCATCATAATTGACACTTAGCACATAATCTCTTCCATCAACACCAAAAGATGCAGGGTCAAAAGAGGTGTAAACTGAAGCTGGTCCGAAATTAATTTCAGTCAAAGTGAAATTGTTTGTTCCGTCTGAAACAGAAACATCTGCATTATGAATAAAGATGTTATCAAAAGTAGAGCTGTCAATAGGGTCAAAATAACCTTGGGTAGTCGTTAAAAAAACAATTGGTGGCTGACCACTTTCTATCATTCCCTCTACGACCATGGTTTGCTCAACTCCAGGCAAGGAAAATTCAATTTGTTTCTGACAAGCCAAGAAAACGCTACAAAAACAAAAAACAGCTATGTAAAATATTTTATTCATTAAAATTTAAAATTCCATGTAACAGATGGTAAAATAGGAAATAGAGAAACCTGATAAGCACTTAAATCTAAGTTACCAGCAATTGGATCTCCAGTATAATCAAAAAAGATAAAGTAAGGGTTAGCTCTATTATAAAGATTATAAACCGAAATATTCCATGAAGAAATCAATCTTTTTTTCACTTCAATAGATTCCCCTGTTTCCGGATCAGTTCTAAGCTTAACATCTTTCCCTTGAATGGTCATGGATAAATCTACCCTGTGATAGGGATCTAGTCGATATCCATTTCTTGCACTCCATACAGTAACGAGTCTGTTCTCAAAAATTGAATACCACCTTCTTTCAGGAAGAGTTATAGAGTTTCCAGTAGCGTAAACGAATACAGCACCTACGTTAATTCGATCTGTAATGTCATATTGTAACACAACAGACAGGTCATTTCTTCTATCATATTTAGCAGGAAACCAAGCGCCATTATCCACTTGATCAAACTGCCTCATAGTCCTTGACCAAGTATAACCAACCCAACCACTAAAGTCTCCAACCCTCTTTTTAAAGAAAAACTCTGCTCCATAAGAATACCCTTTACCAAAAACCAATTGATTGTCTACATTGTTATTTACATTATCTTCAGGGAAGGCATTTTCCTTGTATTCAATTAAATTCTTAAGGTCTTTGTAATAAAGCTCTATTGAACCCTCAAACTTATTGTCAAAGAAGTTTCTGAAATACCCACCACTATACTGCGTTCCAATTTGAGGTTTTACAAACTCAGTACTTGGAAACCACAAATCTGTAGGAAGAGAAATCGAAGAAATAGATGCTAAATGGATGTACTGATAATTGTGAGCAATTCCTACTTTAATAGAGGAGTTATCTTTAAAAAGGTATCGAGCGGATAATCTTGGCTCAGGTCCAAAATAGGTTTTAATGTTTTCAAAACTGGAAAATTCTCTTGTTGAATCAGTAATCCCAGATGAAGGGTTTTTATAATACCTTGTAAAAGGGCCTATGTGTTGATACATAGAAAGCCGAAAACCTAAATTTACTTTAAAATTTTCTGATAAATCAAATTCATCAAGTAGATATACAGCAGCTTCATTACCATAAATCTTAACTGTTTCCCCTGTGTCAAAAGCAACATCATCAGAACTTGCAGAAACACTACTTGGAATAAAACGATGAAAGGTATAATTCCAACCAAATTTTATGTTGTGCAATGAGTTGTGATAATAAGTGAAATCCTGTTTCAAATTCCAATCTCTTATTCCTGATCCTAAGCGAAAACTAAATTGGCTTTGCTTGCCCTCAAAAGCAAAGTTGTAATCTGTAAAAACTGCTGTTGTATTGACAAACAGCTTGTCGTTAAAAAGGTGATTCCAACGCAGTGATGCTGTGCTGTTCCCCCAAGGAACATTAAACTCCAATCCTAAATCCTGGTTTTTAAACGTAAAAACATCTCGTCCAAAATATCCACTTAAAAATAAACGGTCTTTATCGCTAAGACGCCAGTTTAACTTAGCTGTTAAATCATAAAAATAATAACCAGAGCCTTTCAATGAAGAGGTGTCATTAATAAAAGGGGCTGTTAGCACATCAATGTATGTTCTTCTCCCAGAAAGAATAAATGATGAAGTATCTTTCTTTATTGGTCCTTCAACAGTTAATCGTGACGCTATTAAGCCAATACCACCCTGAGCATGGTAGGATTTATAGTTACCATCATTCATAGTAATATCTAGAACAGATGCTAATCTTCCTCCGTAATTGGATGGCATGCCCCCTTTTATAAGCTTTACATTTTTTATAGCGTCTGCATTAAAAACTGAAAAGAAACCAAAAAGATGAGAAGCGTTATAAACAGTAGCCTCATCTAACAAAATAAGGTTTTGATCGGGGCCACCTCCTCTTACATAAAACCCTGTATTGCCTTCACCTCCAGAGGATACCCCAGGAAGAAACTGTATAGTTTTAAGGACATCAACTTCCCCCATAAAAGCGGGTAATGTTTTTATTTTATCCATAGACAGCTCCACCTGTCCCATTTCTGTTCCTGTTGTATTTTTATCGGAAGCTTCAGCTTCAACGACAACCTCTTCTAAAACATCACTATCTAATGAAAGCTCAACATTAAGACGAACATCATCTTTAAGATCTATAATTTGTTGATGATCTTTAAAACCTACATAAGATATTTTAACGTGGTAAGATCCAGACTTAACTGTAAAAGAATAAAAGCCATATACGTTTGTTGCTGCCCCTTTACTAATTTCCTCCAAATAAACAGTAGCACCAATTAAAGCTTCACCTGACTCGGCATCTTTAACAAAACCACTTACCGTATGATTTTGCTGACAAAAACCTGAAAAAACAATTAAAAGAAAAAAAACGGTGAGGCGTAGTTTATTCATCAGTTTAATAATTAACAACAAAACTAATTGTTAGATTAACAATATCTGTATAATTATTACAAAAGGTGGAATAGCTTTATCAATAGGATAATATTGATTACCAACAACTAGATAGAAACTGAGTATTGAAACATAATGGTTCGCATCGGCTCAACTTTTAGGGGTCTTAAAGAAAATGTTCTATTTAAAATATTACTTGAAATTAAAGCCAGTTTATGAAGCTTTTTTATGTGATAACTTATTCTAGCATCAACAATGAGGTTCCCGTTGTTCTTATTGTTAAAATAGTTCATATAAAGAACTGGTTGAAGGGTCCCTCCAGTATTTAATGTAGCAGATTCAAAATCTTCAATAGACCGATCTAAATTCTCTATTCTACTAAAGTATTTAGCGCTAAGACCAATCGCTAAGCGATCATTTCTTTTATACTCAACATCTAGCTTTAGGCTGTGCTTAAACCGGTACTTCAAAAGACGCTCAGTTGAGTCCATACTGGTGTTGTTATAGCTAAATTCACCCAAAACATCTTGTGCGAAAATTAAGTCTGGTTCAAGAGTCTTAGGTAAGATATAGTTATAACCTATTACATACTGAATTTTATTTTTATCATTTAATTTGATCATCCCTGCAAGAGAGATGTCTATCCCCTTAACTTCAGACTCTCCAGTATTTAAAAACTTAAACCCAGCTAAAGCAAATGAGGGATCCCAAAAACCGAATAAATACTCAATAGTGTTAATGTATTTTTGCTTAAACACTGCCACATCTAGATAGCCCATAAAACCGCCAAGCTTAAAACCCTGTCGAATACCAATTTCAGTATTCCAGCTTCTTTCAGGAATCAAATCAGGATTGTCAAAAACTCCAAATGAACCAACAGAAGTTTTTATAAAACGTTCAGCTATTGTTGGAAAACGATATCCTTGACCAAAAGACATTCTCACATTGGTTCCTTCTGTTATTTTATAATTGAGTCCTCCCCTAACAATACTGGCCGAATTGGTAATGGAATCATTGAGCTGGTAATGTTCAGCTCTGTAACCAAATGAGATTCTCCATCTTTTAAGAAATAATTTTTCCAATTGAGAATACCCAGACAGGTTTAACAACGAATTATTTGGGGAACCCGAACCACTATATAGCTGCGCTTCACTATTGGTATAAGTGGAGGATAATCCTGCCACCATTTCTAAATCTTGCAGCTTTTTATACCTTCTTTTAAATTGATAGTCCCCATAGTAGACCTTAGATTCGTTGGATTGATTGTTGGTCATCTCATTATTAGTAAATAACAATCTTGACTTAAATGTATGCTTGCCCCCCTTTTTAGTGAAATAACTTAAATAAGGGTCAATATTAACAATTGTCTGATCCTGTAAAATGACTCCTCCTGTGTAGGCCCTGTAAATTCCTGAGCTATCATTCAGCCATGCTAAGACCATGTTGGTGTTTGAAATCATCGCATTTCCACTAATACCATACACCAATCGTTCAACATTAGGAGGGTGATATCGAATACTAAAATTCATTCTTACTTTCTCAGATGACATGTTATTATCAGAAAAATTAGTCACCGTATCAACAACCAATGGATCTGCAATAGGTGCTCCAATGTAACCGTGGTCAAAATTCATCATCCCCCCAAGAACTACATCAAAATTTTTAATCTTTCTAGAGTGTAAAAAATTAACCCCATGAATATAAGGATGGTCGTCCCACCATTTCATGGATTGATTTTCTGGAGAAGAGTACATACCAGAATACACACTAAATTTAGTTAACGGATCTAAAGTAGGTTCTGCAGTTTTAATATGAATAACTCCACTTAAAGCAGAAGCACCAGAAAGCACAGAAGCTGCTCCTTTAATAACTTCTATTTGTTCAATGTTTTCAATAGGAACAAAACCCCATTCAGGTCTACCCGCATCACCAGATAACATGGGCATATCATCTACCAATACTGCTACCTTACTACCTACTCCAAATGTAAATCCACTACCTCCTCTAATCTGAGGTTCACCATCTAAAATATTTAGCCCAGGCGTTTGATCTAGAACAGATTCTACAGAACGCGTGTTTTTACTTTGAATAAGCTCTGGCTGAATCACCTCCATAGAAATGGTAAGGTCTTCAATTTTATGATTAAATTTTCCTGCAGTTACCACCACTTCTCCCAGAACCTCTTGCATAGAGATCATTAGGATTTCAACATTCTTTAATTCATTGGCTCGAATAACAACATCAATGGTATCATTTTTCATTCCAACAAAAGACACTACAAATCGATGGTTACCTTCAGGAACTGAAAAAGAAAAAGCACCATTCAAATCTGCAGATGAACCAATTTCAGGGTTATTTAACATGAAAATATTAGCGCCAAAAAGTTCTTCTTTTGAAGACTTTTCTTTTATAACACCTTTTAGCGTACCTCTAAATTGAGCATTTGAAGCAATACAAAAAATCAATAAAAGGTATGTACATATAAACCTCAAATTATTGCATAATAATTTTTAGAGAATGGTTTTCAGTGGCTGAACTCAAATTAACAACGTACATTCCTTTTGGTAAATCCAGTTCATATTTATCTGAACTAAAAGGACGAATAATCTCATTTAAAACCAACTTCCCACTAAGGTCGTAAACTTGAAAATGAAAGGAAGCATTAGAATTGTTTAACTGTGTATAAAAAGTATTATCACTAAACCAAAAATCAATCTCTTCATTATTATTATTTATTGATGCTAAAGGAGAGTAAACAAGCTCTAAATCATCTAAAAGTAGCTGACTGCCATTTTCAGCTACAGTGCTATCTCCTGAAGTAAGAACCAAGAGAATATATTCTGGATTTGAAGCATTAAAATAATTAAAAGGAACCGAAAACCTTGTCCAATTTGAATTAGCCGAAACAAAATCAGCTCTTGCTCTTCCCACCCAATTACTTTGGGTGCCATTTTCTGGTATTTGAGCATTCGAGGCATGCAAAACAGCTTCAACTTTAGCTTTATCGTTATTAGCGGGTGAATACTTATACCATCCTACTAAACTATCCGGTTTATCGCTAAACGTTTGATGCCAGGTATCATCTGATAAATCAGAGAAAACATAGCCCAAGCTCGGATCAAAATCGGCATGAACTCTTCCATTTGTCACAATCCCATTGGCTACTACTCCAAAAGTAGAAACGTTCGTCATTTCTAGTGAATAATTTCCCGAATGAGCATCTGTACTTTGCCCCCAAACAACAGGTGCAAAACTACTCAATGTAGGATCATCGGATGTTTTGATTGAGCTCCAATTTGTAGGCTCATCAACCGATGTGCCAGCGTTTTCCCAATTCTCAAAACCGGGATTGTCGATTTGAGTTTGAGAAAAACTTATAAATGAAATAAATACACTTGAAAGTAAAGTAATTGTTTTTTTCATAGATGATTATTTTAATAATAAACCAATTTATTAAAAGATATTTTGTTTATAAAACTCAAAATGGAAAGTTATCAACGATAACAATGAATTAATAACCACCTTTTTTTACTGACGGGTAACCAAAATCAGTTAATAGACTGTAAATCTTATCTTTAAACTCTCCCTGAACCATTATTTCTCCATCCTTTGCTGTTCCACCTACACCACAAGCCGTTTTAAGTTTTTTTGCCAACTCTTTTAAATCATCATCTGAACCAACAAAACCCTCAATTAATGTAACAGATTTACCTTTTCTCTTTTTCCTATCAATGGATACATATAACTTTTGGTTAGCTATTGGCAGTGTTTCATCAAGCTCCTGATCATCATCATAATCAAAATCAGGATTGGTGGAATACACCACATGCCTCGATTTATTTTTCTTTTTTGACATATTCTAGTAATTAATTAATCTAACATTTAATGAATCTTGCTTTTTCATAAGCTGAATCTCTTTTGATATAAAATCATTAAGCGATTTATCATAACTGGGCTTAACAAGAAAAGAAACTGTTGAGTCCCAAGAGAAAAAGAACGTATAAATTGTATCTTTTAAAGGTGCTACGCCTTCATAAGTCTGACCATAAGCAAAATGTGCCAATGATGGGAAATGCAAATTAACACGCTTATCTAAGTCTTCCATATTTAAGGAAGATTGGGCGATGTGCTGTAATTTTTGTTTATACAGATCCCGCTCCTCTGAAATTGAATTAAATTTTTGATCATTATTCTCCAATAACTCATGAAGCAGAGCTGCCTCATCAAGCTCTTTAGCTGATAGGTTGACGATTTTCAAATTCACTTGATTTAAATCATAATTTTGGAGCTGATTCACCCATTGTCGCTGGGTTAGCTCATCAACATACCTTCCCCCAACATGTAACGTAATCAATGACGAGTCTGAAAGGTATATAAATTCAGTTTTCACAATCTCAAGCTGATCGTCAACAAGTACAGCCTTTTCAACAAACTCAGCAGCATTTTGATTAAAAATAGACTCTTTTATAATATCTGAAAACTTAAGAATACTTGGAATCACTATAAGCAACAAAACGACAACCAAGTAAAACTTAACTTTTGTTTCTGTCCTTGGATTAACAAATTCAACTTTTGGAAAATTTAATAGTCTTACAAGTAAGAATGTAGATAAACATATAAATACGCTATTGAGGGAGAACAAATAAAACGCACCAACTAAGTAGCTCCAATTTCCAACAGCCATTGCGTATCCTACTGTACACAATGGAGGCATAAGAGCTGTTGCAATGGCAACCCCTGGAATAATCGTTAAAGCAGAATTTTTATTGCTTGTGGCACCAGCAATAATACCAGCTAATCCTCCAAAAAAAGCAATTAAAATATCAAAAACATAAGGCTTAGTTCTCAATAAAAGTTCTGAAGTTTCTGCCTTCAATGGGGTGATAACAAAAAAGACATATGAAGCCAACAAGCTAACCCCAACCATTACTCCGAAATTTATCAATGACCGAACAAGCACTTTAAAATCATTTGTAGCAAGCGCCAAACCAATTCCTCTAATAGGGCCCATAAGTGGTGAAATTAACATGGCACCAATAATAACAGCAGTAGAATTATTATTTAGGCCTATAGAGGCTACAACAATAGAACATATTAGAATCCAAATGCTAGATCCTTTAAATTCAATTTCAGAAATAATGGATTTTATGGTCGCTTGTGGATTAACCTCATCGTGAATAGAAATTAGCTTTTTCATGAACCTAAAGAAAGAGTAAGGAAGCTCTTTTATTCTAGATGTATTTACTTCTATCTTGGTGGGGTCATAATCAACTTTTTTGTTAGCTGACTGATCTTCACCCGGATTTTTATCATCATTCATTTTGACAGATTTAATAATTTAAAAGTTGTTGTAATTTTTGAAATGATTTTTTGTTATCGTTAGAATTAATGGAGTTATATATTCTAATCTT
Source organism: Parvicellaceae bacterium (assembly GCA_045561415.1). Taxonomy (GTDB): domain Bacteria; phylum Bacteroidota; class Bacteroidia; order Flavobacteriales_D; family Parvicellaceae. The sequence goes on along the minus strand of JBJKXU010000012.1, from coordinate 7,301 downwards.
ATCTCTTGGAGTAAGGTGCCAGCTCATGGAAATTTCATCGTCTTTTTCTTGATTCATGTATATGGTAACTAAATCGACTTCTCCACCAAACCAATCACCCATCGTGTTCATATGCTGATCGTTATTGTAATCATGAACCTTTAAAAGGTTTTTATATACATTGGTAAAGGGAGACAATAAAGTGGTCAATAAGCTTCCACTGTTTGGGTTGTCTACCTCAAATTGTTTCTGTTTGTCTCTAATCTGTATAATTACTACTCCACTAGTATTTCTATTGATCCATTTTTTAAAATTATGAATAAAGCTTAAACTTGTTTTGGTTCCAAAATTGTCACGAATACCAGCATCCATAAGCTCAATTGAAGGTTCAGTAGGCATTAAAACCATTGGAAGGATATAGGGGAATGTAGCATTCATTCTAAGGACTGAAGTCATCTTTATATTTTTACTATTATTCCCACTAAATAATGAATTAAATTCTAGATCCTCAATTGAAGAATAAGAAGATGTAAAGTTGTCAGTATTTTTTTGGGTTAGATAAGAAACTGGCTGAGCACTAATTAACATTCGTCTTCCATCGTTAACAACTGATGGTGAAAATATCATCATTGGCATTTCAGATTGCAACTCAGGTTGTTCATAAGCTTGAAGCCTTTTACCATCAAAACAACTTAGATTTTCAGTAAGCTTCTCTTCAAAAAACCACCCTCTGTCTTTTGTGTATGAGTAATTTCCATCATGAAATGATTGAAATCTAATTAACATATCTGTAGTAGCAATACTAAAAGCAAGCTGATTAAGCAAATCTTTTGAAATGTTCCTTTTTAATTGCTCAGCATCAAATAAATAAGTAGAATCAATTGATTCTAAATGCTTCATCTCTCTATAATAAGCAGCACCAATCATGCCACCAGAGGCACCTGTAACAAGCTGTGTTTGTTTAAATAATTTATTATTTGAAATGCTATCTAGATAGTTCATAACATGTATAGACCAAAGCGCAGATCGCAATCCTCCTCCACTAATATTCAAAAAAATCATTTTTGGCTTCTTAGCCTCTGTAGAAGATGTGTTTTTAGCTTTCCAGTTGTTGAGCATAGTTAGGGCCTGCTCATTAGCAAAATCTAGTTCATTATCATCGGATACATTTTGAGCCAAATCATCATATGAATACGCTACTTTTTTGGAATAGTCAATGCCATAAGCATAATTGTGAAACCTGAAAACACCATACTGATTTGACACAAAATTAAATAGAAAAAAAACAGCAATACAAATGGACATGGTCCATCCCTTTAAAAAGGAATATATGGCACTAAAAACCATAATCAATAAAGTAAAAAGAAGCAAGATACTGGCACCTGCAGGAATATTAAAAAGATCATACTCTCTGAGTAAACCTAAGGATACAAAAGTGACAATAAGTGCTATTTCAAAAAAAGACGCATTAATGTGATTTTGAGCAAACACCTTATCTATTAATGCACGTTCATAGTGATCAGTATTTCTAGCCAATGAAATTTTAAGAATTCCAGACATATACGTTTCTATACGCTTGTTTCTGTTCTCTTTTATTTTACTAGAAATCTTTTTCTTCTTCATTAAAGAAGATTCCCTTACTCTTTCATCCCACAAAGTGTTGTAGTAATCTTCGGACTTTCCACTAATTGCGTATACGTTTTTATTGAACCTTATAAAATAAATAAGGGCCATAAAATAAAATAAGGTTAATCCCAACAACAATGAAGATATGTAAAACACAACATCCAAAGCATTTAGCAATTGCTCATCGATTAAAAAGAAATAAGTATTAACAATTAATGTCAACACAAACAACAAAGGGATAATCATGTTGTTTAAACAGAATTTCAAAAAAGGTCGAGCAAGTGTTGCTAAAAACAAAAACTCTGAAGAAAAAAGAATGTAGCTGTAAATATGAAAAGCCATAATAAAGCCTCCAAGAGCAAAACCTAAAATAACAAATGAATAGACATTAATATCACCACTGTACTCAGGAGCTAAAAAAAGAGAAACAATTCCAAAGTTTTTACCAAATACATTGGTCACATATAAAAAAAGCAACAGCCAAAAAAGTAATAAAACATGATTTCTTTTTAGGTGAAGAAGCAACAATTGAAAGGGGAAGAAATATAAAACACGAGAAAAAAAACTTGACTGCTGTTTTTTTGTAGGTATGGTGGTAGGATCTTCCAAGTAATTACTAAACGAATATTGATAAATTAAGTTTAGTAAAATACATAATTTTTAAAAATTAATTTTTCACTTGAATGAAATGTTTCTTCTGAGTCAGAAAAAGGGCAACATAAATTAGGTTAACCATCATCATGTTTAAGGGCACTATTTCCTTGGCTGCAAGACCAAAAAAAACAAAGGGCAATAGGACATATAACAACTGACTAAGGGTGTAAATTGAAAAACCTAATTTCATTTTGTAAAACATTAAAGTCACCCCTAAAAGAGAGATTACATCAAAAATAGAACGCGCTAAAAAGAGGTAAGATACTTTTTGAATTCCTTTTTTTGAAACATCGATTTGGTGGAGACTCCACTGATCAATCTCCTGATTTATTAGCTCATAAGCTGCAGAATCCTCAATTAACGTATCGGGATCATAGGAACTGTAGGTTAAAAACTTGGAGCTATCAAATGCCATACAATAAACAAACCCTATAAAACTTAAAAAACACAAGACTTTTAGTCCATTAACAGCAGGTTGACTCATGGTTAATTGGTTAACATTTTATATTTGAAAAATTGAAAATCATTAGGTTGTTTAAGCTCCAACCTTTTTAACACCCCTTTTCTCTCAATGGAAAGAACCAACTGATCTGTTTTAAAATAGGTCAACCAATTATTTAAATCATTATTGAGCTTAAAACCGTTAACAGCATGAATAACGTCCCCTAGAACCAATCCTGAACAAGCAGCTGAGGATTGCTCCAATACGGCTTGAATTTTAAAACCATTACTTGATCGTTGTGCTTTAAAACCAAAATTATTGGTCACAGCTGAATCAACTTCAGCAATAAATCTCCAAGAGTAATAATTAAAAGCCTCATTGAGATAAGGACTGAAATCGCTATTTCCATAAATTAAATCATCGAAAATATCTTGGAAGCTTGATCCAGACACCTTCTCTAACAACTGCTGATAACTTTCTTTGTTATAACCAGATAAGGTCGTTGAACCTGAATACATTTGAGCAATAACATCATGCAAACTAAAATCTCCATTCGTGTTTTTTCTAATTCTTGCATCACAGATTAAGGCAATCAATGCGCCTTCTACATATATAGATACTTTTCTACCAGGAATTCCTGAAACATATCCATCTAACCAAGTGTCATAACTAGACTCGGCAACAGAATAATGTTTTCTTCCGTCATTATGATAATGCCTTGTAAGTAACGTATTGAGCTCCTTAAAATATTGTTTTTGCGAAAAAACTCCAGATTCATACAAAATTCTGTCTCCCATATAAGTTGTCACACCTTCTGTAACATAACCCATATCAGTGTAGTTTTCTTTAGCATAATCATAAGGAAGCATATGGTCGGGACGAATGGTTTTAACATTCCAAGTATGATAAAGCTCATGAGAAGAAATCCCCAATAGACTATCATATTTTTCGTCAAAAACAGCGTAGGATGGACCTAATAATATAACGGTAGATTGCTGATGTTCTACACCATGATAAGAAGCATAAGGAGTAATTTGAAAAAGAAAATAATATTCCTTTACGGGAAATGATTTAAATCTTTCAATCTGATAATCTGTGAACTTTTTAAAGTCAGCAATCAGCTTTTTCAAATTAGGCTTAACCTCTCCCTGAAAACACAAATGAAACGTTGTACCATAAGAACTATATTCATACTGCTTAATAGAATTACTGCAAATAAAAGGGGAATCAACAAGTTGATGAAAATCTATTGCTTTAAAATGAAATTCATTGACTCTTGTAAGAGAAGTGGCCGTTTTATAGTCTGAGGGAATATTCAACACAACTTCACAGGGCTGATCAATCGTATTGTCATTATACAAACAACAATTAATAGGATTTACGTAAAGCTGATTTTCGTCTAAAAAAGTAGCTCCTGCATTAAGATCAGCAGCATAGTAAAGATAACTAATGTAAACTCTATCTAACTTTTCTGTAGATACAACCCAACAATCTTTAGAAGATTTTTTAAACTCTACAAAACCACCGTCTTGATCTACAACACTAAAATCTTTAATGTTTTTTGAAAAATTCCCTAGCTCATACCTTCCTGGTCTCCAAGCAGGGAGCTGTAAATTAAGAATGGGAATGTCTTGAACATTTATCTCAGTTTTAATTTCGATAAAATGATTATGAGAATCAGAAATGCTAAAGCTATATTTCAATGTTTTCTAATTGGTTACAAACTAAAATTATGTCTATAAAATTATATTAAAAAATTCATTCTCAAATGTTAATTTCAACATATATTTGAAAACGATTTTTCTAAATACCTATGAAAGAAATTGATATAATATTACTCACTGAACAATGCTATGAAAATCCATCAGAAATAGATGAGTATGTACAAAACGTTATTACTGAAGATGGATTGGTAAAAAAGGCACTAGAAGCCTTAGGATGTAAGGTTAAAATAATCCCTTGGGATAAAAACATTGATTGGTCCACTGCCTATTTAGCAGTTTTTAGAACAACTTGGGATTATTTTCATCGTTTTGAAGAGTTTAGTAATTGGCTGGAAAATGTTAAAAATAAAATCTCCTTAATTAACAGCTATGAACAGATAATTTGGAATTTAGACAAACATTACCTGCAAGAAATAAATGCTAAAGGAATTAATATCCCCCCCTCCTATTTTATTCCTAGAAATACAGCAACCTCTCTTGCTGAGCTCATTGAAAAATGCAACTGGGAAAAAGTTGTTCTTAAGCCTACTATCTCTGGAGCAGCCAGACACACTTTTATGCTTAATAAGCATCAAGCGAAGGACTATCAAAAGCAATATAGTGCGCTCATAAAAGAGGAAGACTTTATGCTTCAAGAGTTTCAGGAAAATGTCCTCACTAAAGGAGAGGTGTCATTTATGGTCTTTGGCGGAAAATTCAGTCATGCTATTCAGAAAAAAGCAAAAAAAGGAGATTTTAGAGTTCAAGACGATTTTGGTGGAACAGTTCACCAATATGCAGCCTCTAAAGCAGAAATAGCTTTTGCTGAAAATGCTGTTAGCGTTCTGTCTCCTGAGCCAATATATGCAAGAGTTGATGTTATATGGGATAACAACAACAATCTTGCTGTTTCTGAGCTTGAATTAATTGAACCTGAATTGTGGTTTAGATTTCATCCAAAATCTGCAGAAACAATGGCGCAATTAATACACAATAAATTAAATGAACTTAAAAACATGTAAAACATCTTACAATCGATAGTAAGATTTATTAAATTCGCAATCTAATTTAAACTTTTAGCAAATGGAATATGATGTAATTGTTGTTGGTAGTGGTCCTGGTGGATACGTAACTGCCATAAGAGCTTCTCAATTGGGTTTAAAAACTGCTGTTGTAGAGAAAGAATCTTTAGGTGGAGTGTGCTTGAATTGGGGATGTATTCCAACTAAAGCTTTACTTAAAAGTGCCAATGTTTTTGATTACATTAATCATGCTGAAGACTATGGCATTCAAGTTGATGGATTTAAAGCCGATTTCAACAGCATTGTTAAAAGAAGTCGATCAGTAGCTGAGAAAATGAGTGGTGGAGTTCAGTTCCTAATGAAAAAGAATAAAATTGATATTCTAATGGGAATGGGTAAAGTTCTTACTGGGAAAAAAGTAGAGGTTACCGATGAAAAAGGAAAAATAACGCAACACAGCGCTAAAAACATTATAATTGCTACGGGAGCAAGATCTAGACAGCTTCCCAATTTAGAACAAGATGGCGAAAAAGTCATCGGATACAGAGCTGCAATGGTGCTTCCAAAGCTTCCTAAAAAAATGGTAGTAGTAGGGTCTGGTGCCATTGGTGTAGAGTTTGCCTATTTCTACAATTCAATGGGTGTTGACGTTACTGTAGTTGAATTTATGCCAAACATTGTTCCTGTTGAAGACACAGATGTATCCAAACAGCTAGAACGTACTTTCAAAAAGCAAGGCATGAAAATCATGACCAACTCCTCTGTTGAAAACATTGATAAAAGTGGGAAATCTTGCGAAGTAACAGTTAAAACAGCTAAAGGGGAAGAAAAATTAACTTGCGATGTTGTTCTTTCAGCGGTAGGTATTGAAGCTAATATTGAGGGTATAGGACTTGAAGAAGTTGGAATTGTTGTTGATAAAGGAAGAATTATAGTCAATGAATTTTTTGAAACAAACATGCCTGGTTATTACGCTATTGGAGATGTAATTCCTGGACCCGCTCTAGCTCACGTAGCTTCTGCAGAAGGAATAACTTGTGTAGAAAAAATTGCTGGTTTAAATCCAGAACCTATTGATTATGGAAACATTCCAGGATGCACCTATTGTAGTCCGGAGATTGCTTCTGTGGGAATGACTGAAAAAGCTGCTAAAGATGCAGGTTATGATATTAAAATTGGGAAATTTCCATTTTCAGCTTCAGGAAAAGCAAGTGCTGCCGGTCATAACGATGGCTTTATCAAGCTTGTTTTTGATGCTAAATATGGAGAATTACTTGGAGGTCATATGATTGGGTCCAATGTCACTGAAATGATAGCAGAAATTGTTGCCATAAGAAGACTAGAAACAACAGGTCATGAACTCATAAAAACCATTCATCCACACCCAACTATGAGCGAGGCCATAATGGAAGCTGCTGCTGCTGCTTACGATGAAGTAATTCACATGTAATTGTAATTATTTCTATTATTGATTCTTACTATTAAAAAACTCTAAAAGCTCAGCTTCTGATTTATTCATAAGTGTTGAATTTACATAAGCTTTCATACTTATAGACAGTGAATCATCTGGATAAAGCTCGACCAGCTCGTTATAAGCAAGGATACTTTCGTCTTTCTTGTTAAGTACATCGTCTAATATTCTAGCTCTATTAAATAAATATATAGGCGCTCTTTTAGACGTAGGAAAATTGCGCTGAGCAAGATATAAATAGTTAATAGCGTCATCATATTTACCACATGATTCTGCACCAAGAGCAGCCATTTCATATACTCTTTCAAGCAATGAATCAGCGGGATGATCATTCATGTAGGCTACAGATAAATTAAGTAATTTTTGACCTCTTACTAAAACGAAATTTTGTTTCTTAGCAGCTA
>JBJKXU010000011.1:0-50526 GCA_045561415.1 Parvicellaceae bacterium | reverse complement strand
AAGAATACCATTGGGATTAATTCTAAAAAATGTTTTTGGCAAGAATTCAGCAAAAATTAAAATTAAAATGGTAGACACTAATGTTTGAAGAAACAAAACCATTGCAGCAGAATCAATCCAACTTGCATAAGACAAAGCAGCTTCTATATTAGGCTTTAATAAAAACCCCATAAACCAAGAGTAAACAACAAGAGAAATATTGTTCCCTAAAAGCATTGATCCAATAAACCATTCTGGCTTTTTAGCAAAATAGGCCAAAAGCTTTGCTTTGTAGCCCCCTTTCTTGTTGTCAAGCTCAATTTTTAATCGGTTTGCAGAAATAAAAGCAATTTCCATACCTGAAAAAAAAGCAGATAAAATCAACGACAAAATGATGATTAATAACGTTGGAAATATGAGTGTAAAATCCATTATTGGACAAAGATATAATCTATTGCTTAGCTTTAGAAGATTGATCTAGCTTAATTCTTAGCCCTCTTCTAATCAGGAATATTCCCCAAGCTAATCCAGAAAGAAGAAAATACACCATAACACCCTCCCAATGATCAACAAAGCCAATAACAATAGAAGTAGCTGTAGCTATTAGGGCAATGAAAAACCACGCTTTTTCCATGATTTTATTCCATTTTCTGATGCTCTCAATCGAGGACTTTTGATTCTTCATAATTTATATGACTGTCTTTTATGTTTAATAATCTGTAGAACGTGAAATTACTATTTGCTACAAGCTCATTACCTAAAATTACACCATTTTCAGAACTTACTTTAACAGGTCTATTGGTGTAGATACTATCTTTTTGAAAGTAGATGTTTAATAAATCTGTGAAAAGGGTATCTCTATTCTTATTGTAAAAAACAACATTGTCTTCAACAAGCATATACTGGTTTTTAGTATAAAGTTTACCATAATCTGCAACCAATACCGACTCAACAGTCTCTAAGGAATCAAAAAATGTAATCTCCATTCCTTTAGGACATTCTAAAATCATTGCCGATTCGTCATCAAAACGATGAACTTCTGGACTAACTAAACGCATTTTTGAATTGCCCATATCAGAATAGTACATAGTAACCCCTTTTGTGATTTCTATTGGAGCGGCAGAATCCGAGGACAAGTTTTTTATTTGCTCAACAGAGGAGTTGCAGCTAATCAATAGAATTAAAAAAATTAATCCAATTAAAAAAATTGGGGTGTTATTCATGCTAATCAATCTCTTGTACGAAGCTTGACTTTAGTGCTCCAACAGCTAACCTGATGCTCAGAGCCATTTACAACATCAAGCATAATTAAGTCCTTCTTAGGAAGAAGAGAGCCTTTCCATGCATTTAACGTAGCTGCACCAACCTTACCACAAGCTTTTTCAGCATAATCGAGTGCCAAACAGTAAACTAGGCTTCTTTCGAGCGCTGATGTTCCGCAATCATTAGCACTAGCAGCAACAGCTCTAGCTTTTCTTTCATAAGCAATACAATTATCAGTCATTGAAGAAGTTAAACTATATGCTTCTTTATAGGCTTTTCTTTTTAGAGCTATATCATAAAGCATTGTATAGCACTTTTGCTTGTTTTGATCATCCTCAGAAACAGTCAAAGCACGTTTAAATCTTTCTTTAGCTTTTGTATAATCGCCCCTTTTGTGGTCAGCTAAAGCAGCGTTTATAAGGTCTTTATCTGTTGGAGGGTTATTAGGATCATTTAATACTTTGTCTAAAAGCTGTAGGTAAAAGTCAGAATCAGTACATTTTTTAGCACTAAGCATACCAAAAACCTTTCTAGTAAGCTCCATGTCTTGAGGGTTTTCAGCAACTTTCTTTGCGTAAATCTCTTCAAGTTTATCACAAGAAGCACAAGGTGCAATGCTTTGATCTAAAAAGCCTAAAACAGCTTTAAATTTATCCTCTTTTACTCCAGCCTTTATATTATTATCGCAGATATCAGACATTTGTTGAAAATCTGTTAAGAATACATCGCAATCAATTTTCTTATTGTTAAACATATAAATAGCAGAATAGAAAAAGAGCTTAACGTCACTGTAGGAAAAAGCAGAAGCATTTACTGCATAAACTTCTTTGTATAAACCATAAGAATTCTCAAACTTCAAAGAAGGTATAAGCTTCATTATATCGCCTGCAGATTTTAGCTTAATTTGATCGCAAGTACCATAATTTTCAATCCACAAATCATATATTGAAAACAAGGTGTCTACATAAAGACTCAAGTTTGGATCCTTAGCCTTGGCACGTTCGGTTGCGATTTTTCTATAGATATAGGTCCCATTTTTATATAAGTTAGTTTTATACATCGGGCAAGAAGACTGTGCTTTCCACCAAGAACCAGCAGCATCATTCCAGTTTTTTTGTTTTAAAAATTCCGTGTAAAGAGATACATTGGTTCTACAGCTTGCGCTGTCACTTCCCCAATTTGGTTGCTTTTGTACAGTACAATCCTGAGCTGAAATTGAACTTGTTACTATAAGGGCAATTATTAAAATAATATTTTTCATGTAATTAATCATATTTTCTTTTCTTAAACCATCTATCATATCTCGAGTCTGGGGCTAGACTAAAACCTATTAAAAATTTAAAATACTTTTCTTCAATCAAACCATCTTCTAAGGTACCTAGCTTACCTAACTCAACTCCCAAATTAATTCTAGACAAAGATCGAGAACTTATCAATGGCAATGAAATTCCAAAATTCATGCCATAGTTTGTCAATTGCCTGTCATTAATGTTGATGAATGAATTACCAAATTTAAATCCACCAGAGTAAGTTGACTTTTGGAATACATTTTTGTTTTTGCTAGAAAAATCAAGAGAAGGGGTGATTCTTCCCCCAATAGACAATTGTGTCATTTGAGAAAGGGCTTGATATTCACTTGAAATGTTTTCAAACTGTTCTTGATATAAATCCCAATTATAAACAGAAAATTGAACGCCTAGGGACCACACATTTTTATCTTGCTTATTTCTACCAATATTTGCTCCGATACTGAATTGATCTGGAATGGTAATTGTCCCTTGTTCATTTTCAAAATATTGTAACGTGTCTTTGGCTATCTCTTGTACGGAAAAATTATAAATAAAAGAATACGCATAGTAATCTCTTTTAGCAGAAATAGCAGAACTGAATGTTTGTGAGGCTCCAAATTGCCAAAACCATTTGTCATTTTCTGTTTTACCTGTAAACTGTTGGAAATAATGTAACCCTGCATCAAAAGAAAAGCCACTTAAAGTTGTTCTGTTTTGCAGCCTAGAGTTGTAAAAAGAGGATCCTTGAAAAATAACACTACTATTCCTATCAATAGTTCCAAATAAATAAGAGGCATTAAGACCTAAAGAGAATTTTGAGGTGTCCCCTCTGTTAATGAAATCATGACCGATTCCCATTAAAATTCGATTAATGCTCCCGTCACCAGTATAATTATAGCTTACAGTATCTGTTCCCAAAAGTTCAGTAGAGGTAATGTCAAATCCTGTTGTAGAAAAAGGCATTATACCTAAAGTCAATCCTGTTTTTTTGGAAACAGGAAGCCCTATTAACATGTTATTTAGTGCTGCATTAATGCCTGATGAAGTATTTTGATTTCCGTCTGTAATGGATTCATAAGCAGAAGATTTACCAGAAATACCCAGATCAAATAACGGATTATTTCTTTTAAAAGAAGAATAGGTAGCTGGGTTGGAAACATTTATGTAGGAAAAATCAGCAAATGAAACAGCTGCTCCTCCTAAACTTATATAATGAGAAGTAGCCAACGGAGTTAATTCGCCCAAGCCAAAACTTGTATAGGGTGAAGTGTTTAGGTTTTGTCCTTGAACAACACATCCAAAAGTAAATATTTGTATTAATACAACTAGTCTACGAAACATTCTCTTCTAAAATTCTATTTAACCCAACAAGGGTTATGTTATCGTGTGCAAATATGCTACTTTTTTGCTTATCTACCATCGGATATAAAAATTCTGCATCTCCACCAGTAATAAATACTTGTAATTGTTTGTATTTCATACTGTAAGCCTCGATTGTTTTATTGATTTCAGCTACAATTCCATTGACAATTCCTGAAACCATAGCAGCTTCCGTAGAATTCCCAATAAGGTCTACAGGTTTTAACAACTCAATTAACGGCAATTTATCTGTAAAAGTATGTAAGGCTTTTGCTCTCATTTTTAAGCCCGGGGATATTGCTCCACCAAAATATTGATTTTCAGCTGAAATAAAATCAAATTTCAAACAAGTACCGGCATCAATAACTAGACTATTTTTATTTGGATTAATAGAAAATGCACCAACTGCATTAGCTAATCGATCATTCCCTAATGTATTTGGACTCAAATAAAAATTAGTTATTGGAAGTTTTGTGTTTTGATTTAAAAAAATGAATCTTTTGTCTCGATCAAGCTCATCAAAATTAATTTCTTTTACACTCTTAACCGAGCTAATAATTCCGAAATCAAATTTGTTTCCACTGACATAAGCTTTAAGGTCTGAAGCCGCTACTTTATCTTTATTTATAAGTTCTCCTTGATTAAAAAAAGCAACTTTAATACGAGTATTTCCTATATCTAAAACTAGATTCACTAATCAAATTTAAAAAAAACATCATAAAAAAATCCGGCACTATGGCCGGATTTAAAACTTAGTATATATAATCTTTAAATAGAAGCATTAACAACAGAATCAACACTTACTTGTCCTTCAACAGTTTCTGAAGAATTTGTAATTGTATCTCCATTTTCAACTACAACAGTGTTGATTTCACTAGTAGCTGAACTATCCGTTTGATTAACTTCTACTGAAACCATAACTTCTTTACTTTCTTGATTTTCAGCATCATTAACACTATTGTGAATTTCAGTTTGATCTTCAGCCTCATTTTGAGCATGACCATCACCTAAAATTGGTGCAACCACTAAACCAATAAGACAAGTTAGCTTAATTAATATATTCATTGATGGTCCAGAGGTGTCTTTAAAAGGATCACCTACTGTATCTCCAGTAACTGCTGCTTTGTGTGCTTCAGAACCTTTGTAGGTCATTTCACCATTAATTTCTACACCTGCTTCAAAAGATTTCTTAGCATTATCCCAAGCTCCTCCAGCATTGTTTTGGAAGATCGCCCAAAGAACACCACTCACTGTAACACCAGCCATATAACCTCCAAGCATTTCAGCAACTAGCTTATTGTTGTCAGGATAAATAAGCATCCCTAATATTACAATTGCAATAGGAAAACCAATTGTTAAGATTCCTGGCAATAACATTTGTTTCAATGAAGCTTTTGTAGAAATATCAACACATTTATCGTATTCTGGTTTTCCTGTACCTTCCATTATACCTGGAATTTCTTTAAACTGCCTTCTTACTTCATACACCATTTCCATCGCTGCCTTTCCAACAGCATTCATGGCTAAAGCAGAGAAAACAACTGGAATCATACCTCCAACAAAAAGCATCGCTAAAACAGGTGCTTTAAAAATGTTAATTCCTTCAATCCCTGTAAAAGTTACATAGGCCGCAAATAAAGCCAATGATGTTAATGCAGCAGAAGCAATAGCAAAACCTTTACCAGTAGCAGCAGTAGTATTACCTACTGAATCTAGTATATCTGTTCTTTCTCTAACAATAGGCTCTTGCTCACTCATCTCAGCAATACCACCAGCATTATCTGCAATCGGACCAAAAGCATCAATAGCCAATTGCATAGCTGTTGTAGCCATCATGGCAGAAGCTGCTAAAGCAACACCATAAAACCCTGCAAAAGCATAAGAAGCCCAAATGGCACCAGCAAATAACAATACTGAAGAAAAAGTAGATATCATTCCCGTTGCTAAACCAGCAATGATGTTAGTTCCTGCACCAGTAGATGATTGTTGTACAATTTTTAAAATTGGTTTTTTCCCTAACCCTGTATAATACTCAGTAAATGAAGAAATAGCTCCACCAACAACTAAACCAACAAGAGTTGCATAAAAAACACGCATAGAAGAAATAGCTTTATCTGCTTCTCCAAAAAAGCTCATTGTCATAGTTTCTGGTAACATCCAAGTAACCAAGCCAAAACAAGCTACAGCTACTAAAACAATAGATGTCCAATTGCCTATATTTAAAGCTTTCTGAACTTGAGCTTCTTTTGCATCATTAGATGATATTTTCACTAACAACGTTCCAATAATTGATATGATAATACCAACGCCAGCAATAGCCATTGGCAATAAAATTGGTCCAATACCTCCGAATGCATCTTGAATAGATCCGCCCATATCTTCAATAACATAGTTCCCAAGCACCATTGCAGCAAGAACAGTTGCAACGTAAGAACCAAACAAATCTGCACCCATTCCAGCGACATCACCTACATTGTCTCCAACGTTATCTGCAATAGTAGCAGGGTTACGAGGATCGTCTTCAGGAATACCTGCTTCAACTTTTCCAACTAAATCAGCTCCAACATCTGCAGCTTTAGTATAGATACCACCACCAACTCTTGCAAACAAGGCAATAGATTCAGCACCTAATGAAAACCCAGCTAAAGTTTCAAGAACAATGGTCATGTCTGCAGTGCTTGTCCATTGACCACCCATGTACATGTTAAAAAACAGAATGAAAAATGCTGTTAAGCCTAGTACTGCTAATCCTGCAACGCCAAGACCCATAACTGTTCCACCCCCAAATGATACTTTTAATGCATTTGGCAAACTTGTTCTAGCTGCTTGAGTTGTTCTAACGTTTGTTTTAGTAGCTATTTTCATTCCCATATTTCCTGCTAAAGCAGAAAAAACAGCCCCGATTATAAATGCAACTACAATTAAATATTCTGTTGTAGGTACCAAATAAGCAATACCTGCTAGCACAATACTAGCTCCTATTACAAAAAAGGTTAGTAAACGGTATTCAGCTTTTAAAAAAGCTAAAGCACCTTCATATATGTGATCTGAAATTTCTTTCATTTTACCGTCTCCGGCATCTTGTTTCATTACCCATGCTTTCTTTACAAGCATATATAGCAAACCAACTATTGATAATATAATTGGTAAATAAATTGCAATTGATTCCATTTTTTTATTGTTAGATGTTTTTTAGGTGTGCGAAATTAAATTTTTCTACTGCAATGTCCAAATTAGAGCTGCTAAATTTATTTTAGTGGTTTTTTTCCAGAAGCCCTTGAATAATTAAGTATTGAGCCAATACATAGAAGAAAATAACAAACGCTGGAGCAAAAGGAAGAGCGCTAGAGAATAGAAAAAAATTGATTGCCAAAATAGCATCTGAAACTATAAAAAAAGAAGCTCCAAATAGCACCTTAGCATACCCCGAATTAATAGGCCTTAGAAATGCCATATAACCCATTAAAGTCAAAACAAAACCATAAATAAGCACTGGAACGAGTAACACATGTAGGTGTTCCCAAAGGACCGACATAAGCAAAACATAAAAAAGGATGAAAATTATTACAACTAAAAGCGTTTTACCATTAATTACAATGGTGTTGAGTTTTATCGGTTTTGAAAAAACTATACAATAAAAAATGTGCGTGATTAAAAATGAAGCTAATCCGAAAACAAAAAATTGGTGATCAAAGATTAATGCTACGTCTCCTAAAAGTGCAAAAAAAAGAGCGGTAATAATTATAAATTTCCTGCCTGCTTGCGGTTTTGCGGAAAACAAAACAAATAAAATTAATGTTGGCATTAATAAGGGTTTAAAAACATAAACCAAAAAAGGAAGATTTAAATTTCCACCTATAATAACCAACAGGCCAAATAAAAAATAGGCGGCCCTAATTAAAACAATACTAAAACTTTTACTCAATCTATGCGTGATTTTTGGGACACTTTTTGCAAGGCTTCCCTTTTTTATATTTCTTACAGCACTTCTTTTTCTTCAACTCATAACATGAATTTACTAATCCTAGATTGGAATCAAAAGATATTGAGAGATCTGTTTGTTTTTTCACGAGCTGCAAAACTAAAAACCTTTAATTTTAACAACAATACCGCATTTATGGTATAATAACTATACCTTGACATTATGACTATTCTCTTTAAAAAAATATACTTAATTATCCTTTTATATTCTTATGGGACCTGTTTTTATTGCCAAAATGAAAGAAATATTGAATCCTATATTCCTCAGGAATATTCATCACTAAAAACACATCCTGTAATAGAATTAAAAACTTTCCTTCATGTTGTTTACAAATCCAAAGATGAGCCAAACAACATTCTTGCAAATGACCTTAAATACATAAATCAGCAATATCAATGGATTAATAATTCCTATAAAAACTTGAAAACTCCTACTCTCCTTCCAGACAATAGGCAAGTTCATTATATTCCTGACGCTAGGATAACGTTCAGATTAGATACCATCATTGTTCATTACGATTCAATTGCTTGGGATAGGATTTATTATGGATTAGCCATGAACGGAAATCTACCTTGGAAAATTGAGGAGATAGACCTAAACAATAATTCTATAAAGATTAAAGGCAGGTGGTCTAGTCTTTTAAAATCTAGAGGAGACAGCTTGGCCATAGG
This sequence comes from Parvicellaceae bacterium, assembly GCA_045561415.1. Lineage (GTDB taxonomy): Bacteria > Bacteroidota > Bacteroidia > Flavobacteriales_D > Parvicellaceae. The sequence goes on along the minus strand of JBJKXU010000011.1, from coordinate 41,983 downwards.
GGGGGCGGGTAAAAATAATGGCACATACCATACGAGATCTTTTTTTACCAAAGACAACAACACCTATATAACATTAAAAGAACCTCTTGCTAGCGACACCATCATTGGAAACATCACTTATTTCAAAAAAATTGACAAAAACTGTTGGAAAGACAATTGGGAGAAACTTGCCGGATCAGACAAAAATGCTATTCATATTTTTTATACAGGTGCAACTTCAAATCAACCTGCATTTGGATGTGGACCCTCACCATACTTTCTTAACCTTTCGAAGTTGAATTTAAATGGTGACTTTGCTTCAGCCTCTCTTACTGCCCATGAGCTGGGACATTGTCTTGGACTAAGACACACTAATGTTCCACAATTTGATGACCTTTCTAGCTCCGACAAATTTGGCTTTATTCCTTGTGATACCATTGCAACAAGTAACAACATTATGGGCTATAATAAATGTAGAAACTATCTATCGCCCAAGCAAATAGGCTTTATCCACAAAAACTACTCAACAGACACCACATTAATAAAAACAACCGCTAACGGGGAGTATAACGCCAACAAAAACATAAAAATTTGGACAAATAAAACTTGGAATCGAGCAATTCTAATTAGCGGAGACATTATTATTAAGCCGGGAAGAACATTAACTATAAAAAACATGTTATCCATGGCAAAAGGGGCAAACATCTACCTTTCAAAGAATGCTAAACTAATTATAGATGGTGGGTTAATAACAAATAATCATGGAGAAAAGTGGGGCAACATTATTATATGTAAAAGCTACAATAAGAAAGAAAGAAAGCCTTGTAGAAAAAAGAATTATGGCAAAACTGTTTTTCTTAACAATGGCGCCATAAAAAATTATACCCCTAAAACTTACTGATCAATCTCAAAAATAACTTCTTGCTCATTTTCCTCTTCCACTCCAATCTTTTTCAACCACTTATTAAGCTTTTTCTCTTTTTTCTTTTTTTTAGGGTTGGCTTTTGAATTGGAATCTATTTCTGGTAAATCACTTTCTTCCCATTCAAGTTCAAAAACTGTAGTATCCCTAGTTGATGTCTCTTTTAAGGAAGTGTCTGAAGAAAAAAGACCAAACTCTTGATTAAGTAAGCTTTTGACTTCTTTTTTTTCGGATTCCACAACAATTTTTTTCTCCTGCTTTCTCCCTTTTTTATCTAATTCAAACTGAGGGTCATCTGTAGTTCCATACATTTTCAAATAAAGAATCTTTCCAGTTTGATCATCTTCAATGTCAAGGTCAGCAATCTTGTCTTTTTTCTTTTTCAAAACATCTCTAAGACGAAAAGACAAATTATAATCTATAGAATCATTAAAATAATGAACTCCAGAAATGTTAAAATCTAAAACGTTAGATTTTATTCCCATTTTAGGAATAGCAATTTTACCATTTGAAATGTTAATAGAATTATTGAGTTCTGAAAAATAAATGTGTGCTAAGTTTTTTGATAATTTATCTATATCTACAAATGTTTTTGCCAACCTACTTTCATTTAAATATTCAGCAATAGCTAAAACAGATTCATGATTGATGAGCTGTCCATTTTTTATATGAAGCTGGGCAGTTGATTGAATATTATTCTTATCGATTTCCATTTTATCATTAAAGGGAATTCTCAAGGAAAGGTCAATGGATGATTTGCCTTTCAAATGAGCATCGGTAATATAAGTTTGACCGAAATTATCAAATTCTTTAAAGAAAGAAGCTATTGAAACTTTACTAGCACGACCCTTTAAATCAAGTAAATATCCTTTATCCTGGTTGCTTAAAAAATTGGCATCAAAAAGATATGTTCCTTTATTGGCTAAAAACGACACCTTATTAAATTCAACACTTCCATTTTCTACAGATAATAAGCCTTTAACTTTTTTAGCTGTAAAGGATTGATAGTGCAGTTTTTTAAGATTAACCGTTAATAGTAAATCTATAGCCTCAAAAGAATTTATTGAAGTTGTATCATTTGATTTTTCAGCTAAGAAAGAAGTTAAATTAAGCTCATCAAGCTTGAGATTACCTTCAATTTTTGGCTTTGTGGATTTCATTGTAATTATATCCTTAAAATTTTGAAGCCTTAAATCACTTTGAAAAGGTGAGCCATTAAATACGCCTTCAATTTTGCTTCCAACCAGTTCATTATTTTCAACCTTAAAATTGGCACCTAGATTTTCAATGCTAATATTATTTTTAGCATTTGTCAAAAACACATCGTCAAAATCAATATCTCCATCTAAAGCGCTTACTAGGTATTGGCTAGAAGAAAGGTTCTTTTTTACATTAAATGATAAATTAGTTTTAGCCTTACCACTTAATTCACCAAAATCTAGGCTTATGAAATTTGAAAGTGCTTCCAAAGCAAAAACAGCTTTAAACGAACCTAAGAAATTGGGAGCATTAAAATTAGTAATCTCAAAATTTCCTTTACATTTTTCTCCTGCCAGAAGTGCTTCAAAATTGGAAAGGTTAAGCTTCTCTTTTTCCTTTTTATTTTTGCCTGAATAGTCCCCTGTAAGAAATATTGAAGTAAGCTCCGTACCAGTATCCACTTCTTTTATTGCCCCATTTTGAATGGCAAAATTTGCAGAGAAAAAAGGTGTTTTTTCGTTAGATAACTCCCCTATAATAGCTGCATCAAACTCCAATACTCCTTTAGCATTATAGGTCTCCAAAACCGCCAATACATCAATTGGAAAAACACTAAAAGCCTGATCAATTTGTATGTTGTTGCCTCTAATATTTAAATTAACCAATGCTGTTTCTTTTGCGTTATAACTTCCGCTAATCAAAAATGGCATTCCCTCAATGTATAGCGAGCTTTTACTGAATTTATACTGCTGATTTTGGGTGTTTATTTGCAAATTTAATTCAAGAACAGCCGTTTTATTTTTCAAATACGTAATCGCATTTGATTTAAAATTTAGCACCGATAAATTTCCATTTACGGACAACATATAATTGGCCTTAAAAAAGTCTCCTTTCAAAAATAAATCTTCAGAAAAAAATACGTAATCCTGCTGGTTTAAAGAATTAGCGTAAGACAAGGACAGGTCCTGAAAAATAACTTTTTCCAAGGAAAAATGTACTTTTTCTTTTTCTTGGCTATTGCTTTTCCAAATGTCGTAATTTTCAATGCCTTTAGCATCTACATTCAGCTTTATGGTGGACGAATTAAAAACTATCTTTTTAACAGCATAATCGCCTCTTAAAACATCAATGAGGTCAAAATTTAAATAGAGTTTTTTGCTAAAAAATAATGTGTCATTTTGAACAGTTTTATCTTCAATATAGATGTTATTGAATTTAAGCGCAATGTTAGGAAACTGATCCAAAGCGGTTAGCTCTATATTGTCAACTTGAACTTTTGATTTTAAGTGATTATTGAGCTCAATAATAGCTTGCTGCTTAATCTCTTGCTCATAAAGAACCGCAATAGCAACAGCTAATGATACAATTAAAAAGGACAGCAACCCTAATCCAGTTAGAATGTATTTAGCTCTTTTTAACCACATTATTATTAAAATTTAATTGCAAGTTAATTGTAACAGATTTTTATTCGTCAAATAAAAAAAGGACTTATTAACTAACAATTCTTGACTATAAACGCTCCTTGGATAAAAATCTTATGTTGAGGTGTAAAATTATCTAGCTTTTACAAATTTTTTAGTTCGTATTTCAGTGCCAGACGATAGGGTAAGAAAATAACTGCCTAAGCTGTAGGACTGAACATCTAAAATAAATGAAGCGCTTACAACAACATCCAAAATTAAACGACCAGTTAAATCATGAACTTTTAAGAAAAGTAAATTACCTCCAACATGGTTAGAGTTTATATATATAATTTCATCTGCCGGATTAGGGAATATATTAAAGTTTAAGTTTTCCGCTACTAAGTTTTGATCAATATCTAAAGGACAGTTTAAATAGTTTCTGTAGTTAAAAAAATAAGCTGCTATTTGGTTTAGCTGATCATTTGAAAAAAAATCTCTGCAGCTTTTTCTTGAGTAGGACATGAAATTATTAACATCTGGATCATAAAAATCTCCATTACTATCTTGCTCATTACCAATATAAATACAGCTACTAGTAACCGAAGAGCTAGAAAGGGTTGGATCTGCAGGAGTATCACAAAATGTATCCCCAGCAGAATTGCAATTAGAACCATTAACAAGCTCATCTCCCAAAGAAGAAGAGTGCGTGTGAAACAATGAAAAATAATGTCCAATTTCATGTGCTAGGGTACTTCCATTTGTCGCACAAGAATTTTTCATTATGATTCTATTTTTTGTAAGCCCACTTAAATAAGCATAACCACAGATATTAACTGTATCACCATTTGAAATTTTGTAAAGACGAGGAACAAAATAAACATTTAGTACATTCTCAATATCCTCTGAATCGCATAAGGTCTCATCATTAATTTTTTCAAATAGTGCATAGTCACTATCTTGAATGTAATTTACATTACCACAATGCTTAAAACGTATACCTGCATTGAAGTAAGAAGTGTTTACTAGATCTATTTCATTAAAAACACTTAAAGAGTCAATCATACTAGAACCATTGGAGTAACCTACAATGTGAAATTTTATAGGTACTATTGAGTCTAAAGGTGTCAAAGCAGAGCTGCTTGTTTTGAGCGTTTTAATAAATTGCTGAATAATTTTTATATCTGAAGAAGAAACATCTGTCCCACATTCAATTTCTTGCTGACAGACGACAGAAAAACACATTAGCTGTATTAAAAAAAACACACTCCATCTCTTTTTCATGAAAATAAAGTTACCCTATTTTATTATTAACCTGGTCAGAAACATGATTAAAGACTTCATTTACAGCTGGACAATGTTTAGAGTTCTCTAAATGCAATTTGAACAACTTTTTTTGGTTTTTTAGATCGGTCAAAGGATAGTCTTTACACCCTTTTGGACGAATATCATAAATTCCACAATAATTATCTTCTCCTAGAAAAGGACAAGGGAGAGATTTCAATACATAGTCGTTATCTTCATCTATTTTCAAATACTTCTCTGTAAAATCTCCCTGAGAAAGTTTAAAGTGTTTACTTATTCTTGTGATGTCTTTAGCATTAAACAAAGGGCCTACTGTTTTGCAGCAATTCGCACAATCTAAGCAATCTATTTTGCTAAAAGCTTGTTTATGGCTTTCAAAAAAGAGTTGATCAACCGCCTTTCCTTTTTTCTTTTTTAGGGGCTCAAGTAACTTTTTTCTTGACTTCAATTTGCTAAGTGCCTCTTTATTGAATCTATTTACACCATCGGAATCATTCATCATAAACTGATTGAATCTAATTGACTTTTAACTGGCTCAATTACCGAAAGAAATTCTTTTAGCTTATCCTTTGATATAGGGTCTAAGGTAGGAATATCAAGACCTAAAGGATCTACTGCTTTGCCATTAATGTATATTCTATAATCTAGGTGAGGGCCAGTACTCATTCCAGTATTGCCTACAAGACCTATTACTTGTCCTTGTTTTACAAAAGCTCCTTTTTTTATTCCTTTTCCATATTTAGAAAGGTGAAGGTACTTGGTTAAAATATTTCCTACAGTATGCTTGATTTTTACCATTTTTCCTGCACCACCAGATCGAGCGGCAAATGTCACTCTTCCATCTCCAGTAGCGACAACAGGTGTCCCGGTTGGAGCAGCATAGTCAACGCCATGATGAGGACGATATTTTCTTGTTATTGGGTGAAGTCTTCTATTAGAAAATTTGGAAGATATTCTTTTGTATTCAAGGGGAGCAGAAAGCAATGCTTTTTTCATACTCTCTCCTTTTTCATTGAAATATCCAAACTTATCAAGCGTATCATTTTCATACCGAAATGAATAGAAATCATTTCCCCTGTGGTGAAATAAAAATGCTTTTATTTCGCCAATTCCTATAAACTGACTTCCCACATACTTTGCTTGATAAATTACTTTAAAGGAGTCCCCCTTTTGAATTCCAAAAAAATCTATTGTCCAAGCATATAACTTTGCTACCTCCATAACTAGAGCAGGACTTAGCTTTTTATTTATAAAAGCATTCCATAGACTAGATTCAATAGTGCCACCTGCCATTTTAATTTCAGTAGTTATTTCTCTTTTAAATTTAGCCACCTTAATGGAGTCTCTAAGTTGGACAACAAGGTATTCTATTGCATTTAGCTCATAAACAAAACAAACCGGAGTTTGAACCGTATCTTTTTCAAGAATCATCAAGTACCTATTGTCTGGCTTTATCTTTCTAAAATCAAAAATATCTTTTGATGCATTAGCTATATTAAAAATAGTTTGTTGAGATATTCCATATTTTGGCAACAGGTGGGTAAGTCCTTGATTTGCTTTTACCGTGCAGCTATCAATAATATAGTCGTTTATCGAATAGCCATAAATTGTTGTCGTATCGATAAGAACAGCATTGGAAATACTGTCTTTGCTAGATGCTGTTGAAGCGGAATTATTTTTACTATTGTTCTGACAACCTACTAGTGAAATAATAAAACATGTGCATGTAATAAATTGCTTTAAACTCATAATCAACTATTTTACAACAATGATAAATTGATAATCAGTAAAACCTACATGTAATGACAAAAAATTTTAAACATAACAGTGTGCTTTAATAAACAAAAGGGTTAGCTGGTTTTATTCGTCATTGGTTTTAACACCATTAACATTGTTTTTTGTTCGACTAACATATGTTTTTAGTCGATAAGTCATGTTTTTATATATTAGCTTAAACCCCAAAAAGAAAACCCATGAATGTTAAAACCCTAAGTTGGTTTGTTTTCTCTGCAGCTATCTTTTTTGTGTGTGTTGGATTTATTATCTATACATACATGATTGATTAGAATATAGCTTTTCTAAGCTTGTAGTGCTCTTTTACGATTGAAGGATGAAAAAAAACTATCCCCATTTTAAATAAATCAATAGATAAAGTAACACGCTTATTGTTCACTATCTCCTTCCAAGCTTCCTCCATCTGGTCTGACCAATAAATATCATCAAAAACTATAATCGAATTTTCGTCAATTTTTTCTAATGACCACAAGAAATAGTTCAAGGTAGCTGCTTTAGTATGATTGCCATCTATATAGATTAACCCCGCTTTTTGATTGGCTAAAAGCCTTGGCAAAACATCGTCAAAATTACCAACTTCAAGTTCTATGTTCTTTAGCCCTAGACTTTTAAACACTTCACTAGCTACCCTAGCAATATCTTGACTGCCTTCGATTGATATTATTTTATTTTTCTTATTAGCTAAAGAAAGATAGGAGGTGGTTACACCAAGTGAAGTCCCCAACTCTATCACATTAGGATTTAATTGATAATGGTTTATTAGCCTAAATAATAGCTGAGCCATCTGTTTATGCTGAAGACTATTTTTAGCTATTTTGGAAACCTTTCTATACTGCCGTTTTTTCTTTTTACTGCCTGCTCCTAGATCAATCACATTAATTTTTTGATGATTGTTCTTTAACTTATTTCTAATGTGCTCTACAGCTAAAAAAGAATAAAATTGAACGTTATTTTCTAGTATCTCCTCTATAAAGTCATAAACAAATGGAGAGTGAATTGCATATTTTGACTTTGAATTGAAAATAAAGGCGATGTATTTTAGCAGTTGACTAAACATGTTTCAAAATTAACATCTTTGATTAGTTCTTCATAAAAGATAAAAACAATTAGAATATCTTTTAGCTTTGTAGGCTAAATGGAAAATCAAGATTCTAAAAAAGAAATGTCGTTTCTTGGACACCTTGAAGAATTAAGGTGGAGGCTTATGAAATCAGCCATTGCTGTTATTGTTGTTGCTAGTGTTCTCTTTTATTATACAACACCTGTAATAGAACACATCTATTTAGCTATGGCAGAAAGTAATTTCCCTACTTATATATTTTTCTGCAAGCTATCTAGCTGGATTGGCATTGATGGCTTACTTTGTGCCAATGATATTCCAATAGACTTACAGTCAATAGAAATGACTAAACAATTTTCTACCAACATGTATTTTGCTATTGTTGGTGGTATAGTCCTTGTTTTCCCATATATATTTCATCAGTTCTGGAGCTTTTTAAAACCTGGGCTAAAAGAAAGTGAAATTACCGTTACTAGAGGGGTGGTCTTCTTTTCATCCATTTTGTTTTTTTTAGGTGTTCTCTTTGGATACTACCTCATTAGCCCACTCTGCGTTCAATTCTTTGGCGGATATAAGCTAAGTGCTGATATACAAAACAACTTCACCATCAGCTCATACATGTCTATGATTACAACATCTACTTTTTTTAGCGGCTTATTCTTTGAGCTTCCAATTGTTATTTTCATACTCTCCAAATTAGGTTTAGTCTCATCATTAATGCTCAAAAAATTTAGAAAACATGCTCTAGTTGGTATTCTTTTACTTTCTGCAATAATTACTCCTCCAGATGTGATCAGTCAAGTATTGGTTTCTATTCCAATATTATTACTTTATGAAGTTGGTATAGGAGTGGCTAAAATTGTAGAAAAGAAAAAAGCTTTAAACGACTAACTTTTCGATTTTAATTTGCTATTAAAAAAACATATTTTATTTTTCACCTTACTGCTAATGACCAGTGTAGTATTTGGTCAAAAGACTAAGGTTACTGGCCAAGTAATTGACAGCCTGACCAATGAACCATTACCGTTTGTAAATGTTTTTTTTAAGGGAACCAAGGTTGGGGTAACAACAGATCTTGAAGGAAGTTTTGCTATAGAAACTTTTTATGCAACTGATTCATTAGTGGCCTCATTTATTGGTTACAATAAGGCTGTAGTTCCAATAAAAAAAGACCAAGCCCAAGATGTAATTATACAATTAAATGAATCGTTTACCTCATTGCAGGAAATCACTATTATTTCTAGTGACATAAATCCTGCACATGAAATAATTAAAAATGTACTAGCCAACAAAAAAATTAATAACAGAGAGAAACTTGATGCATATGAGTATGAGGTGTACAATAAAATTCAATTTGACATTAACAACCTTACAGAAGACTTCAAAAAAACAAAGGCATTTAAAAAGTTCAACTTTATTTTTGACAACGTAGATACTACAGGAGATAAAGAGTTTCTTCCTTTATTTGTAACCGAATCTTTATCCAATTATTACTTTCTAAAATCCCCAAAAACACATAAAGAAATCATCAGAGGATCCAAAGTTTCTGGTGTAGACAATGAAAGTATTTCTCAGTTTACAGGAGACATGTACCAACAAGTAAATATCTATGATAACTACTTAACAATTTTTAGAAAAAACTTTATTAGCCCAATTGCTAAGCAGTGCATGTCTTATTACAAATATTATCTCATTGACAGCATGTATGTTGATGGATATTGGTGCTATCAGCTTGATTTTACTCCTAAAAGAAAAGGTGAGCTTACCTTTGATGGCACCCTTTGGGTACACGATACGACATACGCCATAAAAAAAGTTTCTAGTACAATATCTAAAGAGGCAAACATCAATTTTGTTAATAATCTTCAGGTGACTCAAGACTTTAGTCAGGTAGAAAAAGAGGTGTGGATGCTCACAAAAGATGAGCTCTTTATTGACTTTCAGTGGACAAAAAAAGCACTGGGTTTTTATGGCAGAAAAACTACGTCCTATGAGAATTTCATCATCAACCAGCCCAAGGAAGAACCGTTTTATTATGGCGCTGAAAACATATTCATTAGTGATTCAGCAAACACACGAGATGAAGCATTTTGGGGAGAGAACAGACACGATTCATTAACAAATCAACAGCAAGAAATCTACAAGATGATAGATACGCTTCAAAAATTGCCAGTGATGAGAACCTATGCCGATATCATCTATCTTTTAGCCACAGGATATAAAGTAATTGGCAAGTTTGAAATCGGAGAATACACTTCACTTTACTCCTTTAACGAAGTAGAAGGGCATCGATTTAGAGGAACAATTAGAACAAGTAATAATTTCAGCACTCGAATTGAACTTTCTGCATTTGGCGCTTACGGACTTTATGACAAGGCTTTTAAATATGGTGGTGCTTGTCGATTTTTCATCACTAAAAAACCTAGAAGACTTGTTCATATCGTTCACAAAAAAGATGTTGAACAGATAGGAATTAGCTCAAATGCATATAACAACAGCGGTGTTGTTTCATCATTGTTTAGAAGAAATCCTTTTAATAAATTTATTTTTAACACCGAGACAAGACTCTCTTATACAAGAGAATGGTTTCACGGATTCTCCAGTAATATTTTGTTTAGAAACTCCAGAATAAATCCCATTGGAATCATCGAATTTTCATCAACTGATCCCTCAGGAAGTTCAGTTTCAGTACCTGAAATTAATTCCTCAGAAATTTCAATTCAAACAAGGTTTGCCTACAACGAAAAATACATCTCCGGAGAGTTTGATAGAGTGACTTTAGGTACAAAATTTCCTGTTCTAGAATTTAACTATGGGTATGGAATACCTAATGCTTTTGGGTCTCAATATGAGTTCCACAGATTAAAATTTTCTGTTAAACATAAAATTCCACTTGGAATTTTAGGCAAGCTAAACTATCAATTTTCAGCTGGCAAAATATTTGGCAACATCCCTTATCCATTGCTAGAAGTTCATCCCGGCAATGAAACCTGGTCATACAATTCTGAAGCTTTTAACATGATGAATATTGGAGAGTTTATTAGCAATGAATACATTTCAGGTAAAATCGAAAATCATTTTGATGGGCTATTTTTAAATAAATTCCCTTTGTTAAAAAAATTAAAATGGAGAGAAGTTGTTGCCATTCAAGGGGTTTGGGGAAGACTCAACAACATAGAAAGCCAACCAATTGAACTTCCAGCATTTAGTAGATCACTTGAAAACAAGCCATACCTGGAGTCTTCTTTTGGTATTGAGAATATTTTTAAATTTTTGAGAATTGATGTTATTTGGCGACTTTCGTATCTTAACAACGAATTTGACGGAATAAAAGTAGCCCCTTTTGGAATTAGGGCTAAATTACAATTTGACTTTTAATGATTTTAAGAACTCAGAACATATCAAAATCCTACAAAAACAGAACAGTTGTTAATGGGGTTTCTATAGAATTAAAAAAAGGAGAGATTGTTGGTTTACTTGGGCCTAATGGTGCTGGGAAAACCACTTCTTTCTACATGATGGTTGGATTAGTAAAACCAGATATAGGGAATGTGTTTTTAGATGAGCTTAACATCACTAAAACACCCATGTATAAGCGCTCTAAAATGGGGATTGGATATCTCCCTCAAGAAGTTTCTGTGTTTAGAAAACTAAGTGTAGAAGATAATATTTTAGCTATTCTACAAATGACCACTCTTTCAAAAAAAGAACAAAAGGACAGATTAGAAGCTTTAATTGAAGAGTTTGGACTAGGTCATGTGAGAAAAAATTTAGGCATTAAGCTTTCAGGAGGAGAAAAAAGAAGAACTGAAATAGCTAGGAGCCTAGCTATAGACCCATCATTTATTCTATTAGACGAGCCATTCGCTGGTGTTGACCCCATTGCGGTTGAGGACATTCAAAGAATTGTTCTTAAGCTAAAGAAAAAAGGGATTGGTGTCTTAATTACAGACCACAATGTTCAAGAAACACTTTCTATTGTTGATAGAGCTTATTTATTATTTGAAGGTTCAATATTAAAGTCTGGAACAGCAGAGACACTTGCCATGGATGAGCAAGTAAAGAAGGTTTACTTAGGACAGAATTTTGAACTTCGTAAAAAATCATTTTCTTAACATGCCCAAAGCAAGTCCCCTATTTTTTATTTGTCTTTTTTTCTTTTTAAAGCTGGTGAACTTAGCTCAACATTCAGATTGCAAAAATGCGCTGGTATATGACTCCAAGAGAGAAGGCAACATTTCTGTTCCCAAAGGTTATGGCCAAGAAAAAGAAATATTTGGACATGACATCTATAACGATTACTATTTTACAGAAGAGCACAATACGCTTTGGATCTACCTGTACTTTAGAGATAGCACTGAATTTGAATTTGAATTAACCCCAAAAAAAGGAAATGATGATTTTGACTTTATGCTCTATAAAATAGACCGCCCTAACTTTTGCGATTACCTTAAAACTAAACAACCTATCCCTATACGTTCTAATTTAGCAAGAAAGCATCCTAAGACAGGAAGTATAACAGGAATGAGAAAAGAATACACCAATTCATTTGCAAAAGCAGGCTATGAACCCTATTTCTCCTCAACACTAAAAGTTAATGCTGGGCAAGAGTTTTATTTAATTATTGACAGCCCATATGGGTCAGATGCCTATTTTAATTTGTTTTCTCAGACTACTTTTATTGACACCAATATAGTTCCCAAAAAAAATATGGAGATCAAAAAAGAATCCAGCTCATTAAATTCTCCAGCTTTAAAAAAATCAACAAAAGCAACAGTCTCTTTTATCAATGCTAACTTAGAGCATGTTGCTTTTAAAGGCCTTAAGTTAGCGGGTGTTAAGCCCAATGACTCCTTAATTTTTCACCGTCAAGATTCGATTGAATTCATCATCAATAGGATTCCAGAAAAATACAGCTTTAATGTAACTGCAGCGGGTTTTGAGCCACAAGAATTCAATTACATAAGCACGCAAAAAAAAGATACTTCATTAATTTTCCAGCTTAGAGCCTTAAAAGATGGTGCTGTTTTAAATTTTAAAAAAATTCAATTCCATTCCAATAAATCAACAATTCTACCAGAAAGCTATTCTGAACTTTCCAGGTTGTACTCTTTTTTGTCTGCAAATGAAAAAATTAAAGTAGAAATTGCAGGACACGTCAATGGCTTAGGAAGAAACAAGTTAAGCTACAAGAAATTAGCGAAAAAAAGAGCGAAAGCTGTATACAAAGAACTCGTCAGTTTGGGGATCGATTCAGGAAGACTTACATTTAAAGGCTATGGGAACAAAAAACCCATTTATAAAAACCCTACTTCTAGCTTACAAAGTAGCGAAAACAGAAGAGTAGAAATAATAGTAAAAGCTTTAAATTGACTTATATATTAAATATTGAAACAAGCACTAAAATGTGTTCGGTATCACTTTCCAAAGAAGGGGAGCTTTTAAATGTAATTGAAGAAAGCGCTCAAAAGTATATACACTCAGAAAAACTAACGCTTCTTATTACTGCTCTTCTTAAAGAAGCAGGAGTTGCTTTAGCTCAGCTTGGTGCCATAGCTATAAGTAAAGGCCCAGGTTCTTTTACTGGACTTAGAATTGGTGTTTCAACCGCAAAAGGGCTTTGCTATGCCCTGAACATTCCTCTTATTGCAATAGATTCTCTCTTCTCATTAAACCAAGGTTTTATTGCTGAAAATGGCCCCTTGTCGACAAATGAAATCTCTCTTCCAATGATAGATGCCAGAAGAATGGAAGTTTTCACTAGTGCTTTTAGAAGTGATGGTAGTCAGCTTTTCAAGACTAAAGCACAAGTTGTAGATGCCAACTTTTTTGAATCGCTAAAAAACTATTCTAGAGTATATGTTTTTGGTGACGGTGCAGCTAAATTGAAGAACGAATTTAACCCAAGTAATACCGTTTTTAATACTCAAATAAATTGCTCTTCAAAATACTTAGTTGATCAATCATTTAAGCTTTACACTAAAAAGAAATTTGAAAACGTAGCTTACTTTGAACCGTACTATTTAAAAGATTTCAAACCCTTTTAATTATGGCTCAAAAAAATATTTTGTATTGGCTGTTTCAAAGTTGTGGTTGGGGATTTATCGTTTTCATTGGATTTATTAATGATTATCAAACCAGCAACTTCAGTATCATAAGAGCACTTCAAGATGGGTTATTTATTTTATTATTAGGCATTGGAACTACTCATTTATACAGAAATTTTATTCTTAGAAAAAATTGGCTACGTCTTAAAGTTATTCAAGTATTTCCCAGAATTATTACAGGATCAATTGTTGTAGGATTAATACTTCTTATATGTACACAAATCATTGTTTTAGTAATCGATAATATTCCTTTATACAAAGTACTCAACCCGGTCCAAAGAATTGAAAACCTAACGGGGCAATTTATCACCGTCTTTATTTGGTCTGTATTGTATTTTGCCTACCATTTTTTTGAAAGATCAAGGCAACAAGAAATATCTAATTTAAAGCTTGAAGCAGCTAAACAAAAAGCCGAATTAAGCAGCTTAAAAAGTCAAATGAACCCTCATTTTATGTTTAACTCTTTAAACAATATAAGGGCTTTAATTGATGAAGACCCAAAAGTGGCGAAAAAGTCGATCAATGAATTGAGCAATTTGCTTAGAGCTTCATTAAACACAAAAAAACAAAACCTTATTTCTCTTGCTGATGAATTAAAACTTGTGGAAGACTATTTAAGCCTAGAAAAAATACGGTTTGAGCAAAGACTAAAAATTAATTTTAAAGTTGCTAATCAATCACTTACCTTTCTTGTCCCTCCTATGCTGTTACAAACTCTAGTAGAGAACGGGATTAAGCATGGCATAAGTAAATTAAAAGCTGGGGGAGAGATTACACTAACAGCAAACATTAAAAATAAAATTCTTACCATTGTTATTGTAAACGATGGGGAGTATAAACCGAAAATAGGTGAATCTTCAGGTACAGGGCTGAACAACTCTAAAAAAAGAATAGAATTGCTATATTCAGCTAAAAGTTCGTTAACCATTAAGAACAAAAACAGCAAAGTCTACACAGAGATTAAACTACACCATTTAATAAACTATAATGAAAGCACTGATCATTGACGATGAAAGGTTGGCCAGAAAAGAGCTAATTAATTTACTAAAAGAATATGCTGAAATTGACATTATTGGTGAAGCTGAAAATGTTGAGCAAGCAAAACAAAAAATTGATGCTCTGCAGCCAGATGTGTTGTTTTTAGATGTGGAAATGCCCGAAAAAACAGGCTTTGAATTAATAAATGAAATTGATACAAATGCTCAAATTGTTTTTGTTACTGCATATCAAGATCACGCAATTGCAGCATTTGATGTTAATGCTTTTGACTACCTCACAAAACCAGTACTTCCCGAAAGATTAAGTGAAACCATAAAAAACTTAATTAATGACAAGAAAGAGCTCAGCACGCTTATCTCTAATAAGAAGACACTTCAACTTGAAGACAATGTATTTATAAAAGATGGCGAAAAATGTTGGTTCATTAAACTCAAGGATATTGTTCTCTTTGAAAGTGAGGGAAATTATGTGCGAATTGTATTTAAAGACTTCAAACCTCTAGTTTTAATGTCGCTAAATAATCTAGAAGGTAGACTTTCAAGCGAGCATTTCTTTAGAGCCAACAGAAAGTTTATTATAAATTTAGAAACAATTTCACATATTGAAAACTGGTTCAATGGTGGATTAAAAATTACACTCTTAAATAAGCAAGAAGTCGAAATTTCAAGAAGGCAAGCTGTTAAGTTTAAAACCCAATTCAGTATCTAATTTTTTATCGTCTAAAACATTGTTTTAGTCGTTAAATTTTTGTTTTTTGCAGAATATAAGCAGCAAGTGAAAAAAATTATCGCAAAATTAGCACATCTACTTAGTGTAATATGAACGTATTCCAATGTAAAGCTACAGAAACTACACCATTAGTTTCTTTTGATCCAGAAAATGGAGAGTTAACAATTGAAGGCAATGCTATTCCAGATGATGCCGAAGCCTTTTTCCTTCCAATTCTTACATGGCTTGAGGAGTACATCAAAACCTCCCATTCTAAAACTACGTTAAACCTAAAACTTCATTATTTTAACGTTTCTTCCTCTAAAAGAATTTTGTTTATCTTTTATAAACTCAATGAGTTGGTTAAGTTGAATAAATCTGTTGTTGTAAACTGGTATTATGTAGAAGATGAAGATGAGATGTTTGAAGTAGGGCAAGACTTTGCCTTTATGGTTAATATTCCGTTTCACTTTATTGAATACAATCCATATTTAAGTACGACTGCTTAATTTAGCCTGCGCTATTGTAAAACCTATTGTTTCTTATAAATTTGCAAGAATTTTAAAGAAATGAAAACCACAACAAAAGTTTCCCATCCAGTTTTAGATATTAGCATATTCTTAAGAGAAAACACCTATTTAATTAAAATTGTGCTGAATCAATTTGAGCAGATATACAGAATCAAACAAGTAGATGTTACATCTATGGATGATGTCAAAAAAATGTTGACTTCAGAGTTTCTAGACAAAGTATACCTTCGTTTTGTCGACATGAGTAAAGACTTTAAAACAAGTTTCCTTAACATTAATAAACTATAACATGAACACTAAAAATTTAACCCTAATTAATATTGCGCTGATTATTGCTGTATTAATCTTATTTTATTTGCAATTTTCAACTAAAAGCTCCGATTCAAATAAAGAGACTTCTGCTGAAACAGAAAATGAAGAGCTTGTGGCAACTGACATTCCTAATTCAACCTCTTCCTTACAAGCGGCAAATGAAAGCGCATCTTCTTTTGACTTTTCAACCCTTAAAATAGCTTATGTGAATAGCGACACTGTTTCTACCTATTATTCATTTGCAAAAGATGTTCAATCATCACTTTTGAAAAAACAAAAATCTGCAGAGAATCAGGTGAAAAACAAATACAAAGACTATCAAAAAATGGTTGATGATTATCAACAATCTGCAAAAATAATGGGACAATCTGAAGCTGAAGAAAAAGCACAACGCATTGGGCTTTTAGAAAAAGAAATAATGCAGCTTGAGCAAACATTAAATCAAAAGCTCTCTAATGAGGAGCTTCAGATTACCACAAATTACATCACCAAGACCAATACTTATATGCAGAAAATTGGGAAGCAGTTAGGGTATGACTATGTAATGAGCTACCGACTTGGTGGACCCATGCTTTACGCAAATACTGACCTAGACATTACAAGAGAAGTAATTGAGCTTTTAAACATTGAATATAATTCTAAATAACAATGTTACTGGCTAATCAGATAAAAGAAAATAACATTGCTGAGTACATATTATACATGTGGAAAGCTGAAGATTTGGTTCGGGGTTTTAACCTAGACATTAATTTAATTAAAGAAAGCTTTATTGAACCAAATTCAACATCTACTCAAGACCAAAAAGAAATGCTTGATTGGTATAATCAGCTAATTAAATCGCTAAAAATTCAAGGGAAAACTAAAAAAGGGCATTCAAACGATGTAAACGAAATACTTATTGAGCTAAATTATTTGCACAACACCTTAATTAACCTGATGCAAGACAGTAATTATAGCTCTATATATAAAAATGCATTACCTTTTATAGAAGAATTTAGAAAGCTTTCGGATAATCAAGAAAATTCTGATATTCAAATGTGTTTTAATGGGCTTTATGGAAAACTAATTTTGAAGCTACAGAAAAAACCCATTTCTGATGACACTGAATTAGCATTTTCACATTTCAGAAACGTTTTAGGTCATCTTTCCGTTAAGTACAAGCAAATGAAGGCAGGAAAACTAAATATTTAGTTGTCATTTTATACCTTAACAGCTGTTTCCTGTTTTATTATTTAACATTCAATGAATCTAGTTGATACTATAGTTAAGCACAACAATGGCATTATTGGCACCCTTGCTATTCATATGCTACTTTTTGTATGGTTTAACATAGACAACATGTCTTTTACTGTTATTGATCCCAAAGAAAAAGTAGTAGCTGTTATGGACTTTCAAGACCAAGAATCATTTATTGAAGTTGAGGCTAATCCATTTGAAAACGCCAATGAAAAAAACATTGAAAATGTCGTTGCCAATAATGCGTTAAAAGAAAATTCATACACATCCACCTTTGACCAAAAAGCAGCAGATCAAGAAGTACTTGAAGAGCTTAAAAAATTAGAAGCCGATGAATTTGAAAACATCAGTTTAGACAATCCTGAGCTTATTGAAAATAGCGCTATCATCAATTCTCAACTTATAAACGAAGATGCAGATAAAAATACTGCTGCTGAATTTGGAAAAAACACAGTTGCTACGGCAAGCTATGAACTATTAAATAGAACTGCTCTTTTTAAAAAAATTCCTTCTTATCAATGCAAAGAGCAAGGAATAGTACGGCTTAACATTAAAGTCAATCAAAAAGGAAAAGTTGTTTTTCAAGAAATTGATGAAAGTAAAACTTCGACAAATAATCAATGTCTTAGAGCTGCAGCATTGACCTACATAAAAAATTGGCGATTCAATCAAGATTTCAACGACCTTCCAAAAAAAACAGGATGGGTTGAGTTTACCTATCTAAAACAATAATATCTTGTAACCTAATTACCAATGCTTAGTTTTATAGTTATGAACCTACTTTTTAATTCTCATTAATGCCAGCTATGAAGTCCATTTCAATTCCACTAAAAACACTTTTAATTCTGATTTTTTTCTGCTCATCTGGCTATTCTCAAGATGATTGGCAAAGAGAAAAGGGATTAATAAAAGCCAAACAAGAAACGACCTTTTGGGATAAAGACAGCTTAACCATAAGAAGTGTTGGTTATTATAATAATTCAGGATTTTCCAATGTTGGACAGCGTGTTGGTGAATGGAAGTTTTACGATAAAGATGGCAACTTAGAAGAGGTGACAAGATACTATATGGGACTTAAACATGGTCAAACTGTTTTTTTTCATAAAAATGGACGAATTAAAATTCAAGCTTTCTTTTTTCTTGGTGTACCAGACTCTGTTTTTAAGGCATATTATAGCAACGGCCAGCTTGCAGAAAAGGGGGCTTATAAAGGGTTGCCGGCATCTTTTTTAAGTGACACTACCAACCACATGGATTGGAAAATTAAGCTGGATGGTTTTTCGGCCTCTAAAGTTGGAATATGGAATTATTATTATGAAGACGGAACTCCTTTTCAAGTGTCTCTCTTTAAAGAAAACGACACCACTGAGTACTTAATGGCCTATTTTAATGAAGATGCCAAGCAGCTTATAAAAAATGGAAAAGGGAAGATCGACAGCTACTATTTCTCAGGAAAACAAAAAGCAAGTAAATCTTATTCTGATGGTCTTGCTGATGGGGAATACAAGGCCTGGAATGCCAATGGAAGTCTTAGAGTATCTGGGCAGTATGCTGCTGGAAAAAAAGATGGCACATGGAAAGAAAGGTATTTTGTAGAAGACCAAGATTTTCAAATCTACGAATATTCTAAAGGGTTAAAACATGGAAAGTTTATTGAATATTTAGTAGACGGAACAAAAGTTATTCAAGGAACCTATAATCAAGGATTAAAGGAAGGAGAATGGGAATACTTTTTTGAAAATGGCAGTCTAGACATGAAAGGAAATTTCAAAAATGGAGAACAAGATAGTACTTGGCACTTTTGGTACCCTAATGGACAACTCTATTACAAAGGAGACTTCAAAATAGGGTTGAAAACTGGTTCTTGGAGCTTCTACTACAATGATGGTTCTCTATGGAAAAAAGGAAGCTACGTAGACAATAAAAAAAATGGAGAGTGGGTGTCAAAATATGAAAATGGAAACACCGCTTTTATTGGTGCTTACCAACAAGATTTTGAAGATGGCTTATGGTCTTCATTTTATGAAAATGGAACTCCAAAAGACAAAGGGCATTATAAATTAGGGGCAATGAACAAAGAATGGAGTGGTTGGTATCCAAACAACCAAAAAAGATATGAAGGAGAATATGAAAATGATTTGAAAACAGGTTCTTGGAAATACTGGACCGATCAAGGAAAACTAAAAGATGAAGAAAATTATAAAATACTTCCTTTCTCTGCCTCAAGCTCAAAAAGAGAGCTGCTTAAATCATACAAGCATGGAAGTTTTAAATCATATGATAATGTTCAAGGCAAGCTGGTTTCTGAAGGTAATTATGCTAAAAGCAAACAAGATGGGATATGGAAATATTATTTCCCAGGTGGAGAAATCACCAACAAAGTGATGAGCTATAGTCAAGGAGTCTTAGATGGTACTTGTAAAGAATACGACAGAAGAGGAAATCTTAAATCAGAAATCAATTATAAAGGCAATAAAAAACATGGGAACATGAAAGTATACACTAAAAGGGGAAAACTTATTCTTCATGTTGTTTATAAAGAAGGTGTTAAAACAAAAGATGTCCTCAAAAAAATGGAGTATAAATATTCAAAACCAAAAGATTAATTTATTTTTTTTGGTTTTAATTAGTGTTTATTTTATAAATTGAATTTTATTTTTCAGACATAAAGACAAATTTATAAATCATTTACATGAATAGATTTCTACTCGCTCTTCTTACAGGATTATTTTTCACTTCCATTCATGGACAAAACGCAACATTAAAAGGAGTTTTAATGGATGGCGATTATAATGAACCACTAATAGGGGCAAATGTTGTTCTTAACACAGGTACTGGAGCTTCTACCAATCTTGAAGGGCAGTACAATTTTTCCATCGCACCAGGAAATTACACAGTAAATTTTAAATACGTAGGATATAAAACCATCACCAAGCGAATTACCCTCAATGATGGTGAAACAAAAATTATTAATCTTACCCTACAGCCTTCAATAAATCAACTGGATGATGTCGTGGTTTCAGCAAGTAAATATGAACAAAAGCTTGGAGAGGTTCCTGTATCTATGGCCATTATAAAGCCTGCATTGATAGAAAATAAAGCTACAAGAGACGCGGAGGCAATTATAGAGCAGGTACCTGGAGTTCAAGTAAATGAAAATCAAATAAGCATTAGAGGAGGGAGCGGCTGGAGCTATGGTGCAGGAAGTAGAGTTTTAGTTATGGTAGACGAAATGCCCATGCTTGCTGGTGATGCAAATGACATTAAATTTAGCGCCATTCCAATGGAAAATATAGCACAAATCGAAGTATTAAAAGGAGCATCTTCCGTACTGTATGGATCGTCTGCACTCAATGGAGTTATTAATATAAGAACTAAGTATCCCAAAGAAAAACCACTAACTAACATTACCGTTTCTAACGGATACTATCTTCCTGGATATGCCAATAGGAATTTAACTTCTGCAAGTGGTGCTGATTCTATTCCTGACAGGTCTGACCAAACTTGGTGGGATGGGGCGAGATATTATGTGCAGTCTAATTTCACTCACTTGAGAAAACTTGGTAAGAACAATGATTTGGTATTAGGGGGTAATTTTATGCAAGATCAAGGATATCGTTTGGGATCTTTTGAAAACAGGTACCGAATAAATGGAGGGCTCAAGCATTATTCGGAAAAAATAAACGGCCTGACCTATGGTGTTAATGTTAATAACAACATTAATGACGGAAGTGTTTTCTTTATATGGGCTGGAGGTGACAGTGTATTGCATGCATTAGGAGGAACAGATACTGCAACAACAACATTAAGCGAGTACCGTAGCAGTAGGATAATGATTGACCCTTACCTTACTTATTTAGACACCAACGGCAATAAGCACAACATTAGAACTCGCTTTTTTAGATCAGACAATAAAAACAACACCAATCAGGCGGCAACCGCAAATTACTATTTCGCTGAATATCAATTTCAGAAAAGATGGGACAATAAGCTAACCCTTACTTCAGGAATTACCTCCTCTTATACTGATGTGATATCTGAGCTCTATGGCAATCATACCTCAAACAATATTGCCGCTTTCTTACAGCTTGATAAAAAATGGGATAAGTTTATTCTTTCTGGGGGAACAAGGTTAGAATACTATAGAATTGATTCTGTTTTTACTGAAGGCAAATTGTTTTCAATGGACAAAACACTCCCCTTTCAGCCTGTTTTTAGATTTGGCGGCACATATAACCCAATGGAATATACTTTTATCCGAGCCTCTTACGGACAAGGATATCGATTCCCTTCAATTGCTGAAAAGTACATCTCTACATTTGTAGGTGGGCTTAACATCTTTCCAAATGTTCAAATCCAACCGGAATATGGCTGGAGTGCAGAAATTGGCATCAAGCAAGGGTTTAAAATTAAAAACTTTCAAGGATACGTTGATGTTTCTGGTTTCTTAACTCGATATGCTGACATGATGGAATTCATGTTTGGATTTTATGACCTAGACGGGTCAGACATTTCTGATGCTGAGCTGGCTGCTGTTGTTCAAGCAAATGGCTTTGGAGTCCTTGCTAACTATTTAGGTGCAAGAAGCACCAATATACAAAATGCTAATATTCCCGGATTTGAAGCAAGCATTGTTGGTCAAGGAGATATTGGGGATTTTTCTTTGAGTGTTTTAGCAGGCTATACCTTTATTAACCCTACACCAATAAATCCCGACTCTGCATACCTCTCAACGTTCAGTGATCCTGATTCTCCAATTCTCAAGTATAGAAACAAACACATGGCTAAAATCGATTTTCAAGTAGATTATAAAAAAGTGGCTATTGGAACTAGCGTAAGGTATACAAGCTTCATGGAAAATGTTGACAAAGCTTTTACGGAGCCGCTTCCAGGTGTTGTAATTAACGGTGCTCCTGTAGAAATCCTCCCCGGATATGGACCTTACAGAGATGCCAGGAGAACTGGAGATGTTGTTTGTGATGCAAGACTCTCTTTTGGGATAACCAAAACCTCTAGATTGTCTTTTTTAATGAACAATGTATTTAACAGAGAATATAGCAATAGACCAGGTAACGTTCTTCAGCCTAGAACAGTAATTTGTCAATATGCACTTAAATTTTAGCGCTTTACAAGTTCTCTACTGCCTTTATAATTAATGCTGTCTCAAACCCTCTACTAGCAAGAAACCGGCTTATTTTGGCCCTAACGGTCAACTTATCTGAAGATGTTATTGCTCTTTTTTTACTCCATGCAAGTTGATTGATCAAATTAGTATATTCTCTCTCATCAATTTGATTCATTGCCTTGTCTATTTTTGCCTGCTCAATTCCTTTGCTAACTAATGCCATTTTAATTTTAAGTCTTCCCCATTTGTTAATTCGAAATTTTCCAGTAACAAAAGCTGATGCATAACGCTGATCATCTAAGTATTGATGCGTTTTTAAATAGCTTATTATTGGCTCCTTATTCACACCCTGAACGCCTAAAGAAGCTAACTTAGTTTTAACTTCAGCTGAGCATCTTTCTTTGTATGCGCAATAACGCATAAGTTTTGACAGCACCTTTTGATCTAAAGGAGAGCTAGACATATAAACTGATTATTTAACTTTTAATATCCAAGAAGAAATTCCTTGGTCTTTTAGAATTTTGGTTCTTGCACGTTTCGCTTCTTTTCTTGAACCATAACCACTAATTGCTATACGATGAAGTCCTCTATGCACATCTATTTCCACCGCCCTATAACCAAGCTCACGTAAACTTTCTAAAAAGCCTTTGGCGTTTGTTTCTTTTTTAAAACACCCTCCTATTAAAAAATACTTATTGTTGCTAGTAGAGGAGTTAATAGGAACCTCATTAACCGCTAATTCCACATGAGTTGAGACAGGAATAGCACTTTTTTTATCGGAAAGAAGTACAGTCACATAACCATCACCATCTAAGTTATACTTTCCATAATCTCCCTGATTATTGACGGAGATGGATGCTTTCCAATCTTTTGTGTTTATAGTAACGCCATTTTCACAAAAGACTAGGGAGTTAGAATAATAATTTTTAGCTTTTTCAAAAGAAAATGGATTTAAATCTGAGTAGTGGAACTGCGAATGATCAGTAAGTAGGTTTGTTTTAAGCGGTATCCAGGCGGTGTAAAACACAAAAGGAAGCAATACTGCTGCAACCCACCAATATTTAGCTGCTTTAACCGTCTTTTTTAATTCAGGTGTTATAGGAATAACTGGTGTTTGATCATCCGTTTGAAATAACTCATTAGAAGAAGGAATGGCACTGATTACCGGCAACCCAAAAGAAGATATAAGAAAGTTAGTTTCATCGCTCTTAAAACGATATTGATTGTCAGAAAGAAATAATATTCCCACACCACTTAACTCAATTCTTTTAGCAGCATTAAGCTGACTTAAAAGAGATGATGAGTACTCTTGAACAACCTTTAGGGCTTGATCATAAGAAAGCTGCTCCAAAGCGCTTACTCTATGAACAAGAAGTCCATCGTTGTTAATTAAATTCTTATTGAAAAGAAGGTGCTTTTTTGGAGGCGTAATTATATTTTTTGAGGAATCATATTTAGAGGGCGCATAATTGGCAACAAAACCACCAAAATTTGGAATTATCACACAATCGTGCTCAAAAAGCAAATCGTAAATATGTTTTGAAACGTTAATCAACAGTTTTATTAATTAATTACCACTTAAAATTACAGTTAATCGCTGATTTATAAAAGAATTTATTCCGAAACATTTAGAATTAAATGTTATCAAATTCATTTATTATTAAAATATTGATGAACAATTGTAGCTTTATTTTCACCAATTAACGTTTTCAAATCCTGAATACTAAGCTCCCTTATTTTATCAATAGACTTGAATTTCCTCATGAGCAACTCCATTGTTTTAGGACCGATTCCATCAATAGCTGTAAGTTCAGATTGTAAAGTTGATTTTATTCTTTTTTTTCTATGGTGCTCAATTCCAAAACGATGCGCTTCGTTTCGCATTTGTTGAATTACACGAAGTGATTCAGATTTTTTATCAATATAAAGTGGGAGTTTGTCTCCAGGAAAATAAATTTCCTCCAGCTTTTTTGCAATTGCCACTACCGCAACCTTTCCAAAAAGACCTAACTTTTTTAAACTTTTTACAGCGCTACTCAACTGCCCTTTACCACCATCTAAAATAATTAACTGCGGCAATAGTTGATTTTCCTCTATCATCCGTTTGTATCTTCGAAAAACCACTTCTTCCATTGATGAAAAATCATCTGGACCAACAACTGTTTTAATGTTAAAATGCCTGTATTCTTTCTTTGATGGTTTGGCATCTTTAAAAACAACACAAGCGGCTACAGGCTCAAAACCCTGGAAGTTAGAGTTGTCAAAACATTCCATGTGGGCAGGCAACTCTTTTAATCGTAAATCTTTTTGTAGGGTTTCTAATATTCTTTGCACATTACTAGCAGGATTCTTTATTGCTTCTTTCCTATGTTTTTCTTGCCTATAGTAGAAAGCATTTTTTTTTGAAATATCCAATAATTTTTTCTTCTCGCCTCTTGATGGAATGATGATTTTTAAAGGAATAGCTATTGACACTTCAAAAGGAAGGATAAGTTCTTTTATTTCTGTTTCTGACTGTTGAATTACATCAACAATTGCTTTTTCAAGTAGGGTCACCTTGTCTTCGGCTAATTTTTTCTTTACCTCTATCATTCTACTTTGACACAAAGCACCTCCAACAACTTTTAGATAATTAATGTATGCAAAATGACCATCCTCTTCAATTGAGAATACATCTACATTGTTGATGCTGTTGCTAACAATTGAAGATTTAGCTTGATGATTTTCAAGGGCAGAGATTCTAGTTTTCAGTTCTTGAGCTTCCTCAAAAAGATATTCTTGAGCAGCTAAATTCATTTTTTGTTTTAACACTTTTAACACAGCTGCTACATTGCCGTTTAATACTTGCGAAACAGCTTTTATTCGTTCAGCATATTCAAGCTCAGGAACATCGCCTTGACAACACCCTTTACAATTGCCAATATAATATTCAACAGAAGTTTTTAATTGCCCTGTTTTAAAATTCTGCTTTGTTAAATCATGGGAACAGCTTCTAATTTGAAAATTCTCTGTAACAAAAGAAATAATCTGTTTTACCATTTTAACTGAAGGGTAAGGACCAAAATATTTAGCTCCGTCTTTAAGTACTCTTCTAGTATGAAAAATTCTAGGAAAAGGTTCGTTTCTTATACATATCCAAGGGTAAGTTTTATCATCTTTAAGCTGTATGTTATATTTGGGTTGGTGCTTTTTTACTAATGTATTTTCTAGAAGCAATGCATCAATTTCCGATTCTACCTTGATTGTCTTAATGCTGGTGATTTTAGAAACAAGAACTTTTGTTTTCCTGTTTTCAAAATGTACTTTATTAAAGTAAGAGCTAACCCTACTTTTTAAGTTTTTAGCTTTTCCAATATAAATGATGACTCCTTTATCATCATAAAACTGATAAATTCCTGGTCTTTTAGAAAGCGATTTCACTACAGATTCCAAATCATCCATTAGCTGAAATTATGAATTATTTTGTTCTTGATATTGAATATTCCAATAATGAAATAAGCGATTTTTTTGCTTCATTATTAGCTAACGAATCAATATGAGTTAACGCATTTTCTTTATATGCTATCATTTTCTTTTCAGCGTAATCAATGCCCCCATTATTTATAACAAGGTCAATAACTTCCTGAACTCGCTCTGGGTCTTCATTGTATTTTTTAAAAGTATTGATGATTTTATTTTTATCATTTTTACTTACTTTATTGAGCGTATATATTAGAGGCAAAGTCATTTTACGTTCTTTAATATCTATTCCTGTAGGTTTTCCAATAGCTGATGATGAGCCAAAATCAAAAATATCATCTTTAATCTGAAAAGCCATTCCTACGTTTATTCCAAATTGATACATTGATTCAACGATAGCAGGGGCAGCGTTAACGGATTGAGCTCCGCTAGCACAACAAGAAGCGACCAAAGATGCTGTTTTCTGTTTGATCACTTGGTAATATATTTCCTCATCTATATCTAACCTTCTCGCTTTTTCCATCTGAAGCAGCTCCCCTTCGCTCATCTGCTGCACAGCTTTAGAGACTATTTTAAGCAATTCAAATTGTCCGTTTTCTGTTGTTAAAAGCAGGCCTTTGGAAAGTAAAAAGTCACCGACTAATACCGCTATTTTATTTTTCCATAATGCATTAATTGAAAAAAAACCTCTTCTTTCGTTTGCATCGTCAACAACATCATCATGAACAAGTGTGGCCGTATGTAACAACTCAATTAATGAAGCTGCCGTAAAAGTTGCTTCATTAATTTCACCACAAGCTTTAGCGGAAAGAAAAACAAAAAGCGGTCGCATTTGCTTCCCCTTCCTTTTGACAATATAATTGGTGATTTTGTCTAGTAAAGCCACATCACTCTTCATTGAAGCTTTGAATTTCTCTTCAAAAAGCTTCATTTCAGCGGCTACTGGCGCTTTTATTTTTTCCACGATTGGGATCATAACTACAACAAATATCTACAATAATTTGATAGAATAAATTTGTTGGAGTTAATAATTTAAAATTGATTAGTCTTTCACAATTTTATAATTGAAGATGGCATCAGCAGCTTTTAGCTTTATAAAATATAAACCTGAAGAATATGCTGAAAAATCAACCTTAATAGTAGTGGCGTTATTGAGCTCAAGAACCTTTATAAGCTTTGACTGAGCATCATAAATTTCAATCGACAAATCTTGATTTAAATTGGGGGCCCAAATTGTCATTTCATCCATTACTGGATTAGGATGAAAAGAAAGCCCTTCCCATATTCCTGCATTTATACTACTCATATCTACATTAAAACATGAAGATGTTAAAGTGCAACCATCTACAGATACCTCAACAGCATAATTTCCAGAACTTGTGGCAGTATAAACCATATTAGTTTCACCAATTATCGGTTGGTTGATATCACAATCAATCCACTGATAAGTAGCAAAAGGAGTTGGTACAACTGACAATGAAAAGCCGTTTTGAATTATTGTAGTGTCTATTACTGTCACTGAAAGATTAATTGTTATAATACTATCACAACCAGCGGCATTAGGAATAACATCTGAATAAGTACCTGAACTGTTGTAAATAACTCCGCTAGGAGAAGTGTAGGTCTGGCAAGCAGAGGGTGAAATTGTAGAATAGGAGTTTGCTAAACAGCCTGTAATTATATTTACCTGAAAGTCGTCAAAATAAAAGCCATCCTCTTCAACATATTGATCAGAAACAATTTTAAAACGAACAAGGATTGAAGAACCTAAGTAATCGGACAAATCAATCTCTTCTTTTACCCAAGAAGTTTGGAAACCATCGTATAAAGGCTCTCCGTTAGCAGCATTTTGATCTGGTACTCCATCGTTAGTATATTTACCACATTGAGGAATCCAAGAATTTCCACCATTAGTTGACACTTCTACTTGAGCATAATCCCAGTTTTCTTCAATTTCCCATTTGGCCCAAAATGTCATATTAGCTCCAACAGCATTTGTGAGATCAACAGCATTTGCTAATGTGATTCTATTGTTGATGTTGTCATCATAATCACCATTTGGCGAATCTGTTATTGAAGAGGAGGGAGAATAATAATCACTATTTGTAGTGTTCCAAGATTGAGATACGTTCCAATTTGCAAGATTATTCCCATTGTCAACAATGACATTAGTTTCAGCACCATATATTTTAGAGAACTGATAGCTTTCAAGATACTGACCATTATCAACAACGATTTCATAATCAACAGGGTCACCTAATGAAATGGAAGGGCTAAGTTGAAAAGATATGGAATCAGCATCTACCTGAAGCAAAGCAAGGTTGGTATGAGCCTGTGAACCACCAACAGAAATTATATTCGCTGACAATGGATTAATGCTAACAGTAAAATTTGAAGGATCTTCTAAACCCAGACGTTGAAGCTCATAAGAGAAATAACCATTTAAATTGGTAATAGTAAGCGGAGATGCATCTGCAACAGAAGCGTAATTAGTAATTAAATGCGCTGCTGTTAGATTGGTGTAGACCATGCTATTACATACCGGTTCAATGTCATTGGTTGCTAGCCAAAAACCAGTAATTCCAATTTCTGGTGTAAATGCAAATATTTTTGGTTTCGTAGCTAGGTCTGCCCCATACATCCAATCATCAGAGTCACCAGAAGCGGGGTATAGAGAGGCACTAATTTTCGGGACCATTCCCAGTCCATTATATTGAGTCATAATATCTGAAATAGAGACATAGGTTGAATGGTCGGCAGTGTACTGATTGTTATCATATCCATAAGGATAAAGTAAAGAATTGTCATAGGAATGGTTGTTCATGGCTAATTTGAATTCGTGATTTTCACAAAACCATTTCATCGCCTGATTCTCGACTTCTGAAAAAGGGCCGGATCCTGGGAAAACATCGCTATTGGTATTATTACTTACACCTGTAGTTCCCCAAACACTATTTCCTTGTGGGTCGATGTAGTCATAGTTTCTATTGTTATCTACACCATAGTTTCCATTTCCATGATTCCTTCTATTTTTTCTCCACATTCCACCACCATTTGGATCTTGATTGCAGTTATAAACATAACCGTCTGGGTTTAGCACTGGAATAAAATAAAGCTCAGTATTGTCTACAATAGACTGAACTTCTGTATTAGTAGCATAATTTTCTAAAAGGTACCACATGTAATAGATTATCTGTTGCATAGAGCACGGTTCTCTAGCATGATGAATCGCATCATAAAGCATCTCAGGTTCAGGCTCATCAACATTTGGATTGTCCGAAATTTTAAGCCAATAAATAGGCCTGCCTTCATAAGTTTGAAAATTAGCAATGGGAGATTTTGCCGTTATAAGATTAGGATACAAAGCCACCATATCATCCAATTCAGCAAGCATCTCATTGTAAGTATAAAAACCTCCCATAGACCCTAGTTCCCAATTAGAAGGAGTAGCATAGGTTGGCGCCCCAGAGGAAGAAGAGCAGCTGCCGTTTTTAAACTGACCACTATTTTGGGTTTGATTTTTATTCTGTTCAACATAAAAATTAGAAACATCATCAATAAGGATGTCTACTTTCATCCCTAACATCCTTGCAATTCCTAAGTCGTTTTCAGAAAAATCTGATTCCACAAAAATTCCTTTTTTATGCTTAACGTGATCTAAGGGAATGCCTTGAGATGCCAGTTGTGTTAGCCCAATAGAAGATCCGTAATAAATTCTTGCCTTGTGGTAAATCTTTTTTTCTTCCAACTGAATTTCAACATTAGAAACAGTAGAATTAGTTTGAGCGTTAACAAATGAAAACAGAAACAACAAGAAAGACGTAATAATAAGTTTCATGACTTTATTTAAATGGTTAAACTAGAAGCACAAAATACAGACTCC
Source organism: Parvicellaceae bacterium (assembly GCA_045561415.1). Lineage (GTDB taxonomy): Bacteria > Bacteroidota > Bacteroidia > Flavobacteriales_D > Parvicellaceae. The sequence goes on along the minus strand of JBJKXU010000011.1, from coordinate 11,964 downwards.
ATATTTTTTTAAAAGTTGTTAAGATAATTTAAAAAAATTAAGTTTAACAAAGTGTTTCATCTTTAAAAATTCAATTTAGCTTCGTACAAATACTTTTAACAACCATTAATTCGTTAATGTTTTAATACTACTAAATGGCTTTACTAACTGTTAACAACCTAACTAAAGAATTTGACAAGTTCACAGCTGTTAACAACCTTTCATTTTCTGTTAACAAAGGGGATGTATACGGATTTTTAGGCCCAAATGGAGCAGGTAAAAGCACTACGTTAAGGATGGTTCTTGGTCTAGTACACCCCTCATCTGGAACCATTTCAATTAACAACACCTTTATTAACAAAACCAACAGAAAGTATCTTTCTTCGATTGGGGCACTTATTGAACGTCCTGATTTCTATAACAACCTAAGTGCTTTTGACAATTTAAAACTCCTTGCACGGCTATCAAAAACCAAATACAATAGGATCGCTACTGTTCTTGATCAAGTTGGGACTATTTGAAAAATCAGCTGTCAAAGTAGGGAAGTTTTCTCAAGGCATGAAACAACGACTTGGAATTGCACAAGCGCTTATTCACCAGCCTGAGGTTATCATTTTGGACGAGCCTTCAAATGGTTTAGACCCACAAGGACAAGCAGACATGAGGGAGTTAATACAAAAAATTAACGTTGAGCTTGGGATTACCATTATTATTTCAAGTCACATCCTTAACGAAGTTGAAAAAATTGCCAATAGAATGATTGTTATTAATAATGGAAAAAAAATTATTGAAGGTGATGTTGGTCAGCTCATGAGTAGCGAGCTGATGAAAGTCCGTATAAAAGTAGATCAGCCAAAATTACTTGTAGATTTATTTCACGCTAAAAATATTTTGTACACACAACAAGAAGAGTTTACCTCAATAAGCGTTAAAGAAAATGAAATACGCTCTATTATTAACCTTATTGTAGAAAACAATATAGCCATTGATGAAGTACGACAACTTAGGACTTTAGAAGAGCTCTTTCTTAAATTGACCCAATGATAAATTTAATTCAAATAGAACTCTTTAAAATACTAAAAAGGCCTCGAACCTATATCGGTTTTCTAGCCATCTTTATAATTGTAGCCGGGATTCAAATGGCCATGTACTTTGAAGGGGAATCTTTAGTTACAATGGGTATTCAAAACCTCAAAAACGACTTTAGACTTGAGGGAGACATCATTAATGTTAATTTAATGACTTACATATTAATGAATAGCCTAATCATTCATATTCCAATTTTAATATGTTTAGTAACAGGAGATCTAATTGCAGGAGAGGCTTCATCAGGAACACTTCGATTATTACTCCAACGTCCTCATACAAGAGCAAGTGTTTACATGTCTAAAGTAATTACTGGATTCCTTTATTCGCTTTCATTAATACTCTTTATGGGTTTAACAACCTATTTGTCTGGATTTGTTTTATTTGGAGATGGAGACTTAATTGTGCTTAGAAGAGGGGTAAACGTCTTTGCCAAAGAAGATGTTTTCTGGAGATTTGCTGGAGCTTTTTCTATGGGTTTGCTGTCCATGTTAGTTGTTGCATCACTTTCTCTAATGCTCTCTAGCTTTGTTAAAAACGCCATTGTTCCTATTGTCGGTACCATTTCAATAATAATTGTTCTCAATATTATTTTCACTCTTGGCGCCACATTTTTTGAACCTATTTTACCCTACATTTTTACCACACATTTTGTGAAATGGCAGTACTTTTTTGACTTTGACTTAAATACAACCGCACTCTATAAGGCCGTTGTTGTTCAATTGGGTTATATCATATTATTTAATTTCATTGGCTTATTTTATTTTAAAAACAAAGACATTCTTTCATGAAAACTCAATTCCTTCTTTTGACTTTTTTTACTTTCTATTTCCTTGTCAGGTCAATCAGATAGTGCAAAAAAACACCATGCTAGAGCTACTTGAAAAAACTAGACAATACTCCCGCCTATGAGTGCGATATCAAAATAATGCTAGATGTTAAGTTCATCAAAATGAAAGAACGTTTTGGACGCATGTTTTACACCTCAGCAGAGGAAGTGGACTATAAAATTAAAGGCTTTGCCTTTTTACCTAAAAAAGAGCTCGCTTCATCATCAACGGAATTGTTAAAAAAAGATTTTATTGCAGTTTATCTTCCAAATGAGACCATTAGAGAGCAAAAATGCTCGGTTATTAAAGTCATTCCTATGGATTTAGAATCCTCAATTGTCACAGGTCAATTTTGGATTAACAATAAGCAAGAAATTAACAGAATGACATTTATCACAAAAGAGGATGGCGCTTTCACTGCTGATCTGTTTTATAACAACATTGCTCATAATCTACCAAGTAAACTACGAATATCTTTTAATGTTAAAGATCAAAAACTTCCCGCATTAATTACAGGGGATTTGGAGGGGTATTCATCTGAAGAGCCTTTTGAAGAAGTTTCAAGAGGTAAAATTGAAATTGAATATACCAATCATACTTTTAAGTAACTATAACCTTCCAGAAAGTGTAATTGTTTTTTTTGACTACTTGAACATTACCAGTCAAATCAAACACCTCAAAATAAATAAGGTATATCCCTATTCTTGCTTTCTCCCCAGAGCTCATTGTTCCATCCCAAGTTGTTGTTCCTGAGTTAGCCAATAATTCATTTTCAAGTACCCTTTTAATAACACGACCTGATTTATCGTAAATCACAAGGTTAGCCACATTTCCAGGGTTTTCCATTTGGTAAGAAAACAAAGCAACATCCTGATATCCATCGCTATCGGGTGAAAAAACAGGTGTTTCAACTTCAAAAAACAATGAAGATATAGCTGAACTATAATTTTGTGAGTTTTCAAGTCCAGGAGTTCCCCATCCTGCTGATTCAGCTGCACTATGCCAGTTAGATTGGTCGTTTGTTGGTGAGTTTAAACTTATTCTTTCAAGAGAAACTCCTTCAGAATTATTAATTAAATCAAAATGCATGTCTTGGTCATAGCTGAAAAAATCTAATACCAAACTGTCTGGATTCAAGACATATACTGTAGCAGAATCATTTGGATAAGTTGGTAAATCCATTTCAATAAAAACTGTAGCATCTCGCTGTATATATTCTGATGCAGTAGAAAGAGAGTCTTCAGTTAATAATACATATCCAGCTGGAGCTAACTCAAAATGTTTATCAATTGACTTAAAATTCGCTATTCCAAGGTCATAATCTGCAATTAAGTAATTATACAGGTCTATTGTCTTGTTGCTGTTGTTATAAAGTTCTAGATAATCACTTCCGCCAGTAAAGGGATCAAAAAGAATTTCATTAATAATTACCTCGCCAGCTTTGGCAGTGTCAGGAACATTAATGGGAACACTCGCAGTTAGGGCATTGCCTGACAAATCAGAAATATTGGCAATGTCTAATTGATAAGATTCCCCCGAAATAAACGGATTGTTAAACATTAGTTCAAAAACGTTGTTGTTGTTCTGAATAATTAATGGTGATCCGTTTCCAGCTGATAAAAAGTAATTATTGATGTCTTCAGCAGAAACAGTGACCTGTTCATTGTAAACTAAATCAATTAAGTTTGGACCTGAAACAACCGCTGAAACAACTGCTGGGGGATCATTATCTACAATAACATTAGCCTGAATTGATATGTCATCAAAAATAAATTTTGTTGAATTGGAAGAGGTGTATTTACACCAAATACCTGAAAATTTTGAAAACTGATGAACATCATCTGTTCCCCCAGCTTCAAAAACAAAATTATTCCCACCTAAACTATCAGCTTCAACAAGCCAGTTTCCAGCGACATCTCTAGTTACTTTTATTCTAGCATTAGGATTATCACCATAAGCTCCTGAAGATCCAGCGCAAACTAACTCATCACTTGAAGAGGTCACTCCGTCTTGCCTGTATAACTTAATGTTATCTACTGCTCCGCTTTCACCTATTCTTATGTAATATCCATTTAGGGCACCATTTAAATCTTCAAAATTAGAAACCAAATAAAACCTTCCTGAATTGTTGCTAGAAGGACTAAAAAGTAAATTCATTCTAAAGTCCCAGATTATAGGGTTAGTAAAATCTAGAATCTCTGTTTCTGAAGACAGATAAGAAATGGCCGAAGCTGATGGAGCGTTTAGCTGTAATTCATTAGAAGAGTTAATAATAAAATCTGCAACATCGCCATTCCATATTGGATTTGAGGTGAAATCTCCGTCAGAAAAATCTTCATTTAACTGTGCACAAAAATTTAGCGGCAATAAAACCACAAGTACTTTAACTATTTCTAAAAATTTAACGCTCATTTTATAACTCAATAAATATACTACATTTGATGAAAAAAATCTGATGAAAATAGCTTTAGTTGGTGCCACTGGAATGGTTGGAGAGGTAATGCTTAGGGTTTTAGAGGAAAGAAATCTTCCCCTATCCGAATTGTTAGTTGTGGCTTCTGAAAAAAGTATTGGTAAACTAATTAATTTTAAAAACCAACAGCTTGAAATAATAGGAATTGAAACAGCGCTAGCTAAAAAACCTTCCATTGCCATATTTTCTGCAGGAGGATCTATTTCTATTGAATGGGCTCCAAAATTCGCTGCTCAAGGATGTACTGTTATTGACAATTCTTCTGCCTGGAGAATGCATGAAGAAATTAAATTAATTGTTCCTGAGATAAATGCCAGTTCACTTAAACCAACCGACAAAATTATTGCAAATCCAAATTGCTCAACGATACAGCTTGTATTAGCACTTAAAAGCGTTCAAGAGAAGTATGGAATTAAACGTCTTGTTATATCAACCTATCAATCTGTGACAGGTACAGGTGTTGCAGCGGCAACTCAAATGAACAATGAACGAAAGGGAGTAGTCGCAAAAATGATTTATCCGCATCCAATTGACTTAAACTGCTTCCCTCATGGTGGAGATTTTACTGAAAACGGATACACTTCTGAAGAGCTTAAATTGGTTAATGAAACCAACAAAATATTTGACACTAATGACATTAAAATCACCGCTACGGTGGTACGAATCCCTGTTATTGGCGGGCACAGCGAAGCAGTAAACATAGAGCTCAAAAACAACTTTGACCTAGCCGATGTGAAAAAAGAAATTGCTGCCATTGATGGTGTTCAAGTGCAAGATGATGTAGATAACAACCTCTACCCTATGCCAATAACAGCACACAATAAAGATGCTGTTTTTGTAGGTAGAATAAGAAGAGACCTAACTGTTGAAAATGGACTAGACTTATGGATAGTAGCAGACAATTTAAGAAAAGGTGCTGCAACAAATGCAGTTCAAATTGCAGAATACATTTTAAAAAACAAGCTAGTATAGAACCCTTTGAATTCTACTAAAAACAACTCAACTCTTTTAGGGACATCGCCTATTAAAAAATTGCTTTTTACCCAAGCAATGCCCGCTGCAATTGGCTTTATGGTCATGTCATTAAACATGGTTGTAGACACCTTTTTTGTTGGGCAATATATTGGTGAACTAGCCATTGGGGCAATTTCTGTTGTTTTTTCCAATTTCCTTTCTTTTATCTGCAATTGGAATGTCTATAGGTATTGGGGGCGGGTCTATTGTTTCTAGGGCGCTTGGATCAAACAACAAAGACAAAGCACAGCTTTCATTTAACAATCAAATTAGCTTAACCTTTTTTTTAGCCTTTTTGATTATTCTAGTTGGCGTCTTTTTTTCTACTCCAATTTTAGATCTTTTTGGAGCCAAAGGCAATATATTTCCTTACGCAGACACCTATTTCTCCATCGTTTTAATAGGCATCCCCTTTTTAGCCATTTCAATGATGGCCAACAACAATTTAAGAGCGGAGGGCAAGCCGAAAATAGCCATGACTGTTTTACTTATTCCATCAATAGTAAATATTTTTTTAGATTATGTATTTATTGACTACCTAAAAATGGGTATGGCCGGAGCGGGTTGGGCAACCACCATCTCCTATTTAGGGTGTGCTTTGTATATTTTTTATTTTTATCTCGCTGGAAAAGGTGAGCTAAAAGTATTACCCAAAAAATTTATTCTTAGCAAAGAAATAGTTGTTGAAATATTTCAACTTGGATCGGTTAACCTTGTTAGACAAGGCACCTTGAGCATCCTTGCTATTTTACTGAACACCTCTTTATTTTTTTACGGAAATCAAATTCCTGAAATGGGAGGTGAAACTGCTATTTCTGTTTATGGCTTGGCAAGTAGGCTTGCGATGTTTGCTTTTTTTCCATTGATTGGTATCGCTCAAGGATTTATGCCTATAGCAGGATATAATTTCGGTGCCAGTCAATATCAGCGAGTAAAACAGGTCATTAACATCTCGCTTATTTACGGATTCATCGTTGCTGCTTTTATTTGTGCTATTTTAACATATAGCTCAACTTGGATTCCCTATATTTTCACATCAGACATTAAACTTATAAAGTATTCTCCAACAGCTATATTTTGGCTTTTCATTACTGCTCCAACTGTTGTCTTTCATCTTATTGGCCCATCCTATTACCAAGCAATTGGGAAGGCCTTACCTGCTTTATTGCTAACCATCACAAAACAAGGGCTTTTCTTAATTCCTCTTGTAATTATTCTTCCTAGATATTATGGAATTGATGGCATTTGGTATTCATTTCCAATTGCTGATATTCTTTCTGCAATTACTTGCTTTTATTTTTTAAGAAAAGGAATGAAAATCTTGGCTTAATAGTTATTGAAGCCATAAAATTACATTGAAAAGTTCTTTTTTACTGCTTCATTTTTGTTGGCCAATTGACCACAAGCAGCATCAATATCCTTGCCTCTACTTCTTCTAATATTGACAATAATATTTTTTCTTTCTAAATAGCTTGCAAAAGCATCAACTTTTTCTGGATCAGCTTGTTGATAAGCACCATCGTCAATGGGGTTATATTCAATGATGTTGACCTTACAAGGAACGGTATTACAAAAATCAGCCAGCTCCATTGCATCAGAAATATCATCATTGAAGTCTTTAAAAATAATGTATTCAAAAGTTAGCCTAGAATTAGTTTTTAAATAGAAATACGTGATGGCTTCTTTTAAGACCTCAAGATTATTACTTTCATTAATGGGCATAATCATATTTCGTTTCTCATCATTAGCCGCATGTAAGGAAAGAGCAAGATTAAATCTAACTTGGTCGTCTCCTAATTTTTTAATCATCTTAGCAATTCCAGCCGTACTAACAGTTATTCTTTTAGGAGACATTCCTAAACCCTTATCCGAAGTGATTTTTTCAATTGAATCTACTACACTCTTATAATTAAGTAACGGCTCACCCATGCCCATAAAAACAATATTGGAAAGAGGAATGTTATATTTCTCTTTAGCTTGGTTATTAATCATAACAACCTGATCGTATATTTCATCGTGATTTAAGTTTCTCACTCTTTTTAGCGTTCCAGTTGCACAAAAAGCACAAGTCAAACTACAGCCTACTTGAACAGAAACGCAAGCTGTCATTCTTTTGCTAGTGGGAATTAAAACACCTTCAATAATAGCGTTGTCTGAAAGAGCAAATGCGTTTTTTATTGTTCTATCGTTACTAAGTTGGGAATCAGAAAGCTTAATGGCATATATGGCATAAACATCATCAAGCTGTTTTCTTAATTGTTCAGAGATGTTGGTCATCTGATCAAAAGAAACCGCTCTTTTCTTCCAAAGCCACTCATAAATTTGCTTGGCTCTAAAAGGTTTTTCACCAATAGATACCAGCTCACTAGTGAGCTGATCTAAGGTCAACTGCCTAATATCTTTTTTTTGTTCCATATACAAAAAACCCCGCTATGTAACGGGGTTATTAAAATTTAGTGCTTAATTAGAGAATTAGCATAGCATCTCCATAAGAATAAAAATTATATTTTTCTTTTATTGCCTCCTTATATGCTTTCATAATTAAGTCATAACCACCATATGCAGAAACCATCATGATCAGAGTAGATTTTGGAGTGTGAAAATTAGTTATCAAAGCATCTGGAATACTAAACTCATATGGAGGGAAAATAAATTTATTAGTCCAACCATCATAAGGCTTAAGGTGACGCTCTACAGAAACTGCAGATTCTAGCCCCCTAATAACAGTTGTTCCTATTGCACAAACTTTTTTCTTTTCCGCTCTTGTTTGATTAACCTTATCTGCAGTTGATTGAGGGATGAACAGCTGCTCAGAATCCATTTTATGTTTCGTTAAATCTTCCACATCAACCGGTCTAAAAGTTCCTAATCCGACATGAAGCGTTAGTTCAGCAAAATCAACGCCTTTAATTTCTAACCTTTTCATGAGCTGCTTACTAAAATGAAGTCCAGCAGTTGGAGCGGCAACCGCACCTTCTTCCTTAGCAAAAATCGTTTGGTATCTTTCTTTATCTTCAGGAACAGGCTCTCTGTTAATGTATTTAGGCAATGGAGTCATGCCTAGCTTAGTAATGGTTTCTTTGAATTCTTCATAAGGGCCATCAAATAAAAACCTTAATGTTCTTCCTCTTGAAGTTGTATTGTCAATAACCTCAGCAACTAAATCATCGTTTTCACCAAAATATAATTTATTTCCAATTCTTATTTTTCTTGCAGGGTCTACTAAAACATCCCACAACAAGCTTTCCCTATTTAATTCTCTAAGAAGAAAAACTTCAATTCTAGCGCCAGTTTTTTCTTTATTACCATACATCCTGGCAGGAAAAACTTTAGTATTATTTACCACCATTGTATCTCCGTCATCAAAATAGTCCATAACATCTTTAAAAACCCTATGCTCTATCTTCCCGGTGTCTCTATGTACTACCATTAATCTAGACTCATCCCTTTGATCAGCTGGAAATTCTGCTATTAAATCACTTGGGAGATCAAATTCAAATTGAGATAACTTCATTTTCTTTAAGTTTTAAATGGGGGCACGAAAATAGTAAATAAACAAGCAATATTAAAACCTTATTGAGAATCAATTATTTTCAGACATTCTTCAACAGAAATAGACTGACTCAATTTAAAGGTTCCAGAGCTTAATCTTCTAAGTTTTATAAGGTGCCCTCCAACCCCTAATTTCTTTCCAATATCTCTAGCAATTGAACGAATATAGGTGCCTTTAGAGCAACTTATTTTAAATGCCAGCTTATTTTCAGGAAGAAGCTCTAAAAAAATATCATAAATGGTTATTGGTTTTGGTGCTAACTTTAGTGTAGATCCTTTTCTTGCAAGTTCATAAGCTCTTTTACCATTAATTTTTTTTGCTGAAAAAAGAGGTGGTTCTTGCATTTGATCCCCTAAAAACGATTGAGCCAAATCATCAATCTGTTTTGCAGAAAATGCTTTCATTTCATACACATAGTCAATTGAAGATTCTAAGTCAAAAGATGGTGTTGTTGAACCCAGTTGAATTACTCCATCATAAGACTTTTTCTCATGAATAAATCCCTCAATTTCTTTTGTTTTTTTTCCAGTACATATGACTAAAACACCTGTTGCTAAAGGATCTAAAGTACCAGCATGACCAACTTTAATTTTTTTTATTGCTAGTTTTCTTTTTATCGCGCTTCTTAATTTATTGACAACATCAAAAGAGGTCCACTCTAATGGTTTATCAATAATTAAAATCTCACCTGAAATAAAATCGTATTTTTCTTGAGACATCAATTAAGAAATAAAATTGCGCTAAGTCCAACCAAAAAGCAGTAGATAGAAAAATATATAAGCTTGCTTTTTTTCACCAAAGAAATCATAAGCTTGCAAGCTAATAACCCTGTGAAAAACGCAGCAAAAAACCCAACAGTTAGCTCAGTAAAAGGAACTGTTGAATCTGCCACATCTCCAGATAAAATATCTTTAATCATTTTCCCAAAAATTAATGGCACCACCATTAAAAAAGAAAATTTTGCAGCTTTGGATCGATCTATTCCTAATAAGACAGAAGTTGCAATTGTAGCTCCTGACCTTGATATGCCTGGTAATATAGCAATCGCTTGAGCAATTCCAATAATTAATGCATGCTTAAAGCTCACCTCTCTATTGGTATTCTTAGCACGGTCCGCTAAAAACAAAAGAATTCCAGTAAGCAACAACATTAATCCAACAAAAACTAAATTACCATTAAACAACAATTCTATTGCTTCATCAAAATAAAGACCAACAAAAACTGCAGGAATCATAGAAAGAATAATTTTAATGGAAAAGAAAGTTTCTTGATTCCAAGAAAAAAGAAAAACTCCTTTAATAATTTCTAGTACTTCTTTTCTGAAAATAACTAATGTGCTTAATGCAGTGGCAAAATGTAAAACAACGGTCATAAGCATACCATCATTGTTGATGTCACCAAAAATTGATTTTGCCAATTCTAAATGCCCGCTGCTACTCACCGGAAGAAATTCCGTAAGCCCCTGAACAATTCCTAAAACTATTGCTTCTAACCAGTTCACAAAAAGTGACTTTTAATTTTCTTGATTACTGTCTTTTTTTGATGCGTTTTCTTCTTTTAGAGCAGTTACTTTATTGCGCTTCATGACACCAAATAAAACTACCATGTATCCTAATATGATAAGAAAAGGAGCTAGTGTAATTCTTCTGAAACTAAAAAGCTCTTGTTCATTGAAAATGTTTGGATCATCTGAACCGCCACCCATCATTAGTAGAAAGCCTAAAACTACCACAACACATCCTAAGATAATGATTTTATAATTTTTTTTAGATAAGGTTGTTTTATTATTCATGTTGTAAAATTAATAGAGTTTTTCTGAATCTACCCATATATATTTGTTCAAAGCGAAAAAGGTAGAAAATAAGCTTATTATCACTCCAGTAGCCAAAACTCCCGAGAGTAACAAAACAAAATGGGTCAATTGAGCATGTAAAATTTCTTCAGATGCACTCATCTGAACAACTAATGTTGGGTTGAAGTTGGCAAAAACTTTCCAAAGGCCTACCAGAATAATTATGGCGAGTAATCCCGAGACGAACCCATTAAATACTGCTCTAAATAAGAAAGGCCTTCTTATGAAGCTAGACTTTGCACCTACAAGTTGCATGGTTCTAATAACAAAACGCTTAGAATACACTGCCAACCTGATAGTAATGCTTATTAATATCACTGAGATAAACAGTAATATTCCGGCAATAACAAGAAGAATTAACTCGAAATTCTTAAATACAGTTCCAACCTCTAAAAACTGTGCTTCACTGTAAGAAATTTCAGAAATTAAATGCTCGTTGTCTTTAAGCAAGCGGCTAGCAAACAAAGAAGCGCTGTCAGGATTAACATACTCTGCACTTAAGTTTACATGAATTGAAGAAGGTATTGGATTTGAACCATCCAAAATATCAAAAGCATCTTTACCCACGTGGTTAATCATCAACGCTTTTGCTGAATCTTTAGAAATGTATTGCGCTTTTTTCACATAAGGTTTAAGCGATAATGTTTTTTCAATTTGAAGAACATCAACAATAGAAACTTCATCATGAAACAACACATCAACACTTAATTGCTCTTTAATGTCCTTAGCTTTTTCATTAGCTGACAACATAAAATATGCAAACACCCCTAGCAAGACCAACAAAAGAGTTATTCCAAATACAGTGGAGAACTCAGTAAAGTTATTTTTAGAAAACTGTCTCTTTTTCATCACCACTAAATTATATCTTTAGCTCTAATAAATAGCTGTTTTTAAGTGAAATTATGTTAACGATTCAATGTGCAAACTAAAAGCCATTAATTAAAAAGTGTGCTTGCAAACTTAAATTGCATGATTTTTTTTGAAGGTCAATCGCTAGCTTTTTAATGTAGATTTAAAATAAATATCCTTTAATCCACAAACCTTTTTAGTATTTTTACCGTATTACTATTTTTAATTTTAAAGAATCTCAGTGTCTTTATTTTGAATGCAAGAAATAAACGACCAATATTTGATATAAAATTTCATACATGAAAAAACTTTTACTTTTTTTATCTCT
>JBJKXU010000010.1:0-51750 GCA_045561415.1 Parvicellaceae bacterium | reverse complement strand
ATTATTAAGTATCATCCCCGTACCAATAACATCTCCTTGAGTATCAACCAATACCGTATCAATTGGGATATAAACGTTGTTAGGGTCTATTTCACCAGCAAATTTTATCCAGCTTCGAGATAAATTGGAGCAACCATGAACAATTCTAGTTCGACCATCAAAAGAAAGGTTTTTTAATGAAGCATACATTTGTACATCACCCTCATACTCAAATTGAGGGCTTAAAGTGAACTCAACATCCTCTTTAATGGTACCCTTGGCTGTTGTTGTATAACTCGTATCTGGGTGGATGTATGAAAAATAAATTTGCTGACTATTCTCATTTTCATCAATATAATCCAATGTTCCTGAAGCAACATAATCTCTTCGAGCATTTATGTCAACTTTAGCATCATAAATTTGATGGTACTTGGTAATGTAATTGGCAATAATTTTCGCATTCTTGAGCGTCTTTATCCTAGCTTTCTTTTTAATAATAAGCCGATTACTATCTGGGAATATTTGAGCATCAGCAACAGTAACAAATTGAACTTTATCACAAGTAATTCTTTTTTTCTTAATATCAAATCTTGCTTTTGGAGATTTAAAATTCAAAGAATCTTGATCTGGATGAATGGAGAAAAAGTTAGAACCCGTAAGGTCTAAATCCGTGTCAATATTAATATCTCCAGCAGATGCAGATTCCATTTCCAAGTCATCATTATCCATGTACCAATTAAACTGATCCATGTAACATATGTATTGATTGTCGGGGAACTGAACAAAGCTTTCTCCTGAATTGGATTTAAACTCCCCTTTTCTGGTTGAGAAATCTACATGCGCATTCACATTCTCAGTTTTAAATGCCATTTCTTTAACTTCAGATTCTAACGTATTAAGCTTAAATTCAGAAGTATCTGCATTAATAGCATCATATAGATACTTATAGGTATAAGAAAGCATTTCTCCTTTACCAAAATACATTAACCCCTCACCAGTCATTCCTTCAGGCCTAAGCGCCAATCTACCGTGCAAGGTGGCATCATCATCTTCAAAGAAAACAAGATCTTCTTTATTGCTTGAGGCGTACAAAACTTGTTGCTTAGGAACATATGAAACAATACAATCCTTTGCTTTAACAATAGGAACAATAGGATCAGTTTCACTAGGGTGATTAATGTAATTTTGAGCTATTGCAACAACAGAATCTGGGAAAAATGTAAGCTCATCAGATTCTGCAACAGAAGTTAAATAACTTATTGACCCCGCCCCTTGCAATCCTTTGTGAGAAAGTTTTATTTGGTTGTCGTAGTTAGCTATTAATCCATATATAGTAAAGCCATCCTCAGGAGTTTGTCTTAAAAACCCTAGAGAATAATCTTCTTGGAGGGTAAGGCTTTCCTGGAAATCAGGAAAAATACCAGCAGATTTAAATAAACCAGGGAAGCTGATTCCTGAATTACTAAAATCATCTAAACTGTCCATATCAAAAGGTTCTATGATAAACATAAAGCTATCTCGTTTGTATAACCCCCCTTGAATAGAAGGTTTATCATAATAGACATATGATTTTTCTGTTGTACTTAAATGAGGGTAATCGTGAGATGAAGTATCTAATCCACACTTATTGGTTGGCAAATCAATTAATATATCCCCTTTAATGTTCTCTATTGTAGATAATAACCGAACTTGATTTGACCCCCTTGCCTTTTGATTAATTGCCCTTAAACGCATAGAATCGCAATCAATGAGATTAATTTTAAATTCGTCATAATTGAACACAAAATCATTGCCAAAATATTCTGTTCTTCCAGAATTAATAATCCCTGAAAAAGCCATATCTCTATTTTTCTTTACAGTGAGTAATTCATTATTAGGATATATTCTAACAAACTGAGAATTGCTCAAAGAAACCTTCTTTACTCCATTAATGGTCAAATCGTTTGATAGTAAATTGATCTGTGCGTTTTTTTTATCATTTGAATTAACAACAATAACATCAAAATCTCGATCGCCTTTTCTAGAATCAATGTAATTGTTCAGTTTCTCTTTAACAGTTACTAGCTGCCTATCTATATCATAATCAATAAATCCATTTGTTGTCAAGTCAAAAAGCATGAATTCCAAGTCTGCTTTTGTACTTCTCATAAAAGAAGCTAAATCTGATGTAGGAAAAGTAATGTCACCATATTGATTTGTAAAATATTGAATTTGAACCAAAGGATTCGCTCCCATCCCAGTTAATCTGTCGTAGATATTAGCATCAAAAAAATCAAAGGAATCGAAATGTGCACTTATATCGGTACTTCCAAATAAAGGAGCAAAATCTATAATAGGATCACCTAATTTCCAATATATAGCTTCAGTAAACATATCTAGTCTGTGATAGGTATTATGAAAAGGAGAATCAGAGATTCCTGAACCGCCCCGAATCATTGTAACTTTACCATTTTTATTTACATACTTAAATTGAACACTTGGATGGGTAATAGAATCTTGATCTATATAAATTTTAATTCTAGCCTTTTCAGAAGAGATAATATCCTTATTTATGGTGAAGTTAATGGACTCTGCAACTAAAAATGTATTGTCTTTATACTTAAAAATTAATCGAGCTAGGTTATCTATAGTTCCTGAACCTTGTAAGTTTCTTCCTCTAATTGTAAATCCACCATCATAATCGACATTTTCAAAAACATTAGAAATTACCAATCTTTTATCATAGGATTCAAAGCTGGGATATTTAACCTTGTCTGCCCCTAAATTAGAAAGCACTTTTTCAGACAATTTTCCAGAAATAGGAGCATCAAAATACCTGCTGTGATATTTCACTGAATCACACACAAATCCAGCAGATTTCAGAGATATATAATAGCTACTTATTTCAGCAAACACAGTGTCCTTGGACAACCCTGCTCTTTCCCAGGAGACAATGCCATTTTGACCAACCCATTTGTTAGTTAAAGGATAAAATTTTCCACTCGTATTGTAAATAACAGAGCTATCTTTCTTTGAATAGCACTTTAAATCAGTCTTTGAAAAATCAATTACAGGTTCCTTAGTAAATTTAAAGGAATAGTTAGGCGAGCTCACCTTCCATGTTGTAGAGGAAGATTTAAAAACAATATTTTCTGAAAATAAATTAGAACAAGTTTCTATGTATTTAGCAATTCTTTTTTTCTCTCTTCCTTCGAGAACTTTGGTAATTGTCTGATGCCACTGGTTAAAATCTTGCTCTGAACGACCTGAAATTGCAAAATTCATGATTGCATCCAAATAATTTCTAAAATCAGGATATGCCTTAAGCCTTTTTTGAGACATTGTATTAGAAGTTGTATAAATAAGGCCCCTTTGTTCAGCCGAAAAGCTAGATCCCAACCATACCGGTTCAAATTCTTTGGCAAATTGCTTTGCATCGGCTTTGTTAACAACTCCCAAGTAGGACTGCACCTCCTTTAAGTATTTTTCTGGCTCTGATGAAAAAGACATTATCTGAGCACTAGCAAAAATACTTACAAAAAGAAAACTGATTAATAAATATAAAATTCTACCCATAATTACTTAACTAAAGTTAGTATACTCCATTGATTTAATTCATTAGATGAAACAAAATTCAAACCAATTTTTTTTGCACAATCAATTAATTCATCGTTATCTAAACTAAAAAAACCTGAAATAATAAGCTTCCCCCCAGGTTTTAGCCCAAGATAATAACGAATAAGGTCATTTAACAAGATATTCTTATTAATATTAGCCAGAATGTAATCGAATTGGTTTTCATTTATTAAAGCTGAGTCCCCTAAAAAAATATTAGCTGGAGCAATTTTATTTAAAGAATAATTGGCAAGCGTGTTTTCAACAGCAATAGGATCATTATCTATTGCTACAACATTCTTTGCTTTTAGCAGGTTACATAGAATTGCTAAAACTCCAGTTCCTGTACCCATATCTAAGACATCAGCACCAGAAATAGGCTGCTCAAATAATGACTGTGCCATCATAAGAGTAGTTTCATGATGACCAGTTCCAAAAGTCATTGCCGGATCAATAATGACATCGTACTTAACAGCTTTTATGTCGTGAAATGAAGTTCTTATAACACAATTATCATTTACCATTATTGGACTAAAATTAGTCTCCCATTGTTGATTCCAATTTTGTGCCTTATGCTCAATAATGGCAACTTTTATTAAATCAGCTTTACAAATTGACTTAACAAGATCAACACTTTCCATTTTAAACTCTTTTGCTAAAACAAAAGCTTTTAGCTCACCATCTAAATCTTGAAAAGATTCAAACCCAAATTCTGCAAGTTTAAATACGAGTAATTCTCTTAATACAGGAGATTCTTTTAGTTGTATACTTAGCTCGGTATAATTCATTCAATTGATGATATGATAGCATTAAAAGATGCTGATTTTAATGCAGCACCACCAATTAACCCACCATTTACATCTTTTTTACTGAAAAGTTCAGCAGCGTTATTCGCATTACAGCTTCCACCATATAAAATTGAAACACTATCGGCTGTTTTAAGGTCATATTTAGCTGCAATCTTATTCCTAATAAACGCATGCATTTGCTGAGCTTGATCAGAAGATGCTGTAAGCCCAGTTCCAATGGCCCATACTGGCTCATAGGCAATAACACAATGCAGGAGTTCATCTTTACTTAAATCGGCTAAACCAAGATCAATTTGAGAAGAAATAACATCATTTTGTTTTTGCTGATTTCTTTGATCAAGGGACTCTCCACAACAAAAAATTGGAGAAATACCATGCTCAATAAGAAGCTTTACTTTCTGATTTACAACAGCGTCTGTTTCATTGAAATAGGTTCTTCTTTCTGAATGCCCTACTAAACAGTAAGGAATGTTTAAATGCTTTAACATTTGTGCAGAAACCTCTCCAGTGTATGCACCAGAACTAAAACTAGACACATTTTGAGCCGCTAATGATATGTTTTTGGCTGATTTAGAAAATTCTGAGAGGTAAATGGCAGCAGGAGATACTATTACAGTAACATTTTCATTTTTAGGCTGTTTATTAAGTGAATTAAATAAAGAACTAGCCTCTAAATAATTCAAATTCATCTTCCAATTACCAGCAACAATTTTTTTACTCATTTTAAATTAGTTTAAACGAACTCTTGGGTCCAAATATCCATAAATTATATCTACTAAAATATTAATTAACACAAAAAAGCTGGCCACCACTATAGTCACTCCAATTACTAGTGGAAAATCATCATTCTTAAGGGCAGAAACTAATTCATTTCCTATACCATTCCAATCAAATATTTGCTCCACAAATACAGCGCCTGCCAAAAGGGAAGCAAACCAACCAGAAACAGCTGTTATAACAGGGTTTAAAGAATTAATAAGGGCATGGTTAACAACTACCCTATAAAAAGAAAGCCCTTTTGAACGCGCTGTTCTTATGTAGTCTTGAGACAATTCATCTAATAAAGAGCTCCTGGTAAGCTGAATCACAATTGCTAGAGGTCTTATTCCTAAAGTTATCGCGGGCAAAATAAGGTTTTCCCAATGATATTCTTCAGCTCCAGAAAAATCATTAAGCTCTATTAAAGATCCGTTCGGATTTAGCCCTGTACCATAAAAGGGGAATGTCCAACTCACAACAGGCCAATCACCTAAAGAGAAAATACTGTAAAAGATAATATATACTAACCATACTCCTAAACCGATAATACCACCCTTAAGAGCCCAAGAGAAAATTTTTTTTAAGCTAAGGTTTTTCTGCTCTTTTCTTTTAAAATTAAGTACTCCAACTATAATTGCTAAAAGAGCAAATACAATAGGGAAAACGGGTAAATCCATCTGATTAGACCAAGTATAACCACCAATAACAGAAATTATAGCGGCCATAAAAAATGATGGTGCAGACATCCCAGAAACAGCAGCAATAAATGAAATGTTATCAAAGAATTTACCTTTATTTACCGCACTCACAACACCCAGTAAAATCCCAAAAAAAGTAGCAATAAAAATGGCTGACAAGGCCAAAATAAAAGTGTCAGGAAGCTTTTCTTTAATTATTTGAGCAACACTTCTTTTATTTTGATAAGACTTCCTTAAATAAGGATATTTTAAAACAAGAACCCTTTGATCATTTAAACTAACAAGCTCTACCCCACTATATTTAGAAGAATCAAGATAAATAACACTCTTAGCATCTTCCAATTCATGAATAGACAAAGGGGAAAGATCATTTAAATAAAATAAATATCGCTGATGAAATGGCAAATCAAGTCCAAGGTCTTTTCTTATGGTTTCAACAATCTCTTTTGTAGAATGTTGACCACCTAACATCAGAGCAGGATCGCCAGGTTTAATATTAAAAAGAATAAATATGACTGTAACAACTCCAAAAAGAACTAAAAAGCCGTATACTATTTTTCTTATTATATATCTAAACAAAACGTTCTTTTACAAAATCTAATTAATGCGATGTACTATTAATATCTTTAAGCAACAAGTGAGGTTCAAATTTATTTTCATTAATTCCTTGGTAAAAATTCACCTGATTTCCATCTACAAAATAATAAACTCCAGGGGTGTCATTTTCAAAACCAAGAACATTCCAAAACTCAGCAACATCCATGATCTCATAAGAAAACGCTCTACCAGCAAATTCAAAAAAAGCAGGGATTTTATCTGGTTCTTCATCCATGAAAATAATGTACATATTCGGGAAACTTGGATTTAGCAACATTAAAGAGTCCAGTGATCTAGCCGTAGCCATACAATGATCACAACCAGGAGCAAAAAAGCATAGAATCTTTTCCCCACTCTCTACATGCTCTTTCCAATTTTTAGGACTGCTAACATCAATGTTACACGATTTATTAGGAGCAATATAAAACAAGGCACCAAGAGAACATAAATAAATAAGAATCAACATAAAAAAGCGTTTAGGCTGATCACTTTTTATTAATTTAAATATAACAATCAACAGCCCAATAGACAATATGTTTTTAATAAGCGCCTCTGTTGGAGACATTGGAATGAGCTCACCAAAGCAACCACAATTCGCAGCCCCTTCCATAATCCCAAAAACAGAAAGAGAGAGGTGAACACAAAAAACACTGAGCAACAAAATTGTAGCTGGTATAACAATTCGCTTTAGATAAAAAGGCAGAAGAATTAGTATACCCAGTGCAAATTCAAATGAAATCAGTAACCTTGAAAAATAGGCTCCATAACACTGATCAAAACCTAAAGGCACCAGCTGTTTCGCCTCAAAAGTTGTTATGGCAAAATAAGGAGATGGATAAAGTTTAGCAACTGCAGAAAGAATAAACAAAAAAGAAATTATTATTCTTATAGTCCATGAAACAAAGGTAGTTTTAGTATTCATCGTAGTGTATTTAACTGATTAAAATTAGCATAAATAGTGAAAATAAATTAATCTATAATTCAGAAGAATCTAAATGAATTAAAGCAAAAACAGCATAATTAAGCATGTCGTAATAGTTGGCATCAATTCCTTCAGAAATTAATGTCTTTCCGCTATTGTTTTCAATCTGCTTTACCCTAAGAATTTTCATTAGAATTAAATCCGTTAATGAAGAAACGCGCATGTCTCTCCAGGCCTCACCATAGTCATGATTCTTCTGCTCCATTAAATTCCTAGCCTTATTAACAAAATCAATATAAAGTAAAACAGTTTCATCAGCATTAAGCTCCAAACGTTTATCGTCTTTTAAGTGAAGCTGAATTAACGCCATTATACAATAATTTATGATTCCAATAAACTCCTCCTCTACACCTTCATCTATTTTGGACTTACCGGTCTCTTGAATGGTTCGTATTCTGTTGGCTTTAATGAAAATTTGATCAGTTAGAGAGCTAGTTCGTAAAATTCTCCAAGCAGTACCGTAATCGGTTGTTTTCTTCTTAAAAATGTCTTTACATTTGTCAATGGCTACATTATATTGTTCTAAAGTGAGCTCCATATAGTAATTTCAAATAAACAAGGGTGAAAGATAATTATTTCCAATCAAAATTCTCAATTAATTGTAAAGGTAAACTTATCAATTTGTCAACACCTAAAACAATGGGGATTATTAATGCTACTCCAGATTCATTTTATGATGGAGGAATGAACAACACGATAAAAGCAGGCACAATGCTCGCTGAAAAGCACTTAAAAGACGGAGCTACCTTCATTGATATTGGGGGGTATTCCTCAAGACCAGGAGCAAAAGACATAAGTACAGATACTGAACTAAAAAGAGTTATACCAATAATAAAATCAATTCATAAACATTTACCTGAAGCTATTATTTCAATTGACACTTTTAGAGCAGCTGTAGCAAAAGCAGCAATTTATGAGGGAGCAAGTATAATTAACGACATCTCTGCCTTTAGCTTAGACAAGGACTATTTGTCTTTAATAAAAGAATTAAAAGTCCCATACATATTAATGCACATGCAAGGGCAGCCAGCCAACATGCAACACAATCCAAGCTACGAATCAATCATTTCAGATCTACTATTTTTCTTTTCTAAAAAAATAAATATACTTAACAGTCACGGAATTAATGACATCATTATTGACCCAGGTTTTGGCTTTGGCAAAACAAATCAAGACAATTTTAAATTACTAAAAAATCTAGCACAATTAAAACTTTTAGAACTGCCAATTTTAGCCGGTATAAGCAGAAAGTCAATGATATGTAAAACATTGAAAACCAATTCTATAAGTTCAATTAACGGAACAACAGCTTTACATATGGAAGCCCTTAAAAATGGAGCGAAAGTTCTTCGCGTACACGACATTAAAGAAGCCCAAGAATGCATTGAGCTTCATAAAAACCTTATCATTTAAACAAAGGTTCTACAACAGAAAAATACACGTTATAATTCTTTTTTTGGATACCTAATTCGATTGAGGGTTGCTTTGCTGTATCAGCAAATTTTTGACCTTGAAAATCGAATATTTTTATAAAGTTGTTCGAAAAATTACCATCAAATTTTTTACCCTCTTTAAAACCTTGATCAAGATTTTTGGAAACTATACCAACTATTTCTTGCTCAATTAAAACAGCTAATTTTTCATCTTTATTGGTGGTGTAATACAAAAAAAACTGATAAACATCATCCTGATCAACAGTTACATAAGCTTGACTATTTTCACCAAAATACATACTTACAGAGAATTTATCTCCCAAATCACTTCCAACAATTGATGAGAAACTCCCTTTTTTTGCTCCGTTTATAATTTTAATGTAATTATTCTCAAAATAATACCTTATTGAATCTACAGCTTGCAACCGCTCTTTATCTCTTCGCTGCTCCTCCAATTCATTAATTATTTTCAACCTACCCTTCTCCTGTTCTTCAAAAACAAGAAGCTGATCGACCCACTGCTTTAGCTCCTGTTGATTAAAAGACAAATCCTCTTTATCGATAAGTGAAGATAAATTAGTTAAAGCATTGCAATAGCCTAAATACTCAATATCAGGAAAATGAAAAAGGGAATTCCCAGTAGAAGAATTGTAATTGGAAACAAAAACATTAGTTAACTCAACTAAATCCTTAAGGGAATCAACTGTAAAACATTTCTTCTGCCACCCTTTTTTTTCTTTTTTGAAGTCTTTAGGTAAGCTTTGTTTGAAATATTACTTTCTAAGTTAACAAGATGCTTTCCCAACAAAGAAATATCTTGAGAAGAAACAGAAACAGTTCCCAAAAAAAAGAAAAGGATTGCTATTTTAAAACTAATTTTCATGCTTATTGGCTACATTAAAGCTAATTAAAAGTATTTATAAAATATAAATTTGATTCACCTTGTTTACTAATTTTACATCAACTTAACAACAGCAGAATGAACCTATACTCAATAAATACTGGTTTTTTTAAACTTGACGGAGGCGCAATGTTTGGCGTTGTTCCAAAAGCATTATGGGAAAGAACCAACCCCCCCCCCCCCCCCCCCCCCCCCTTCTGACAGTAACAACATGTGTAACTGGGCCATGAGAAGCCTACTTATTGAAGACGGAAATAGACTTATATTGATTGACACAGGCATAGGCAACAAGCAGACTGATAAATTTTTTAGTCATTACTTTCTTCATGGAGATGCCTCTTTAGCAGGCTCTTTAAAAAATCATGGATTTTCAGTTGATGACATCACAGATGTTCTACTAACCCACCTACACTTTGACCACTGTGGAGGAAGCATAAAGTGGGCAAATAAAGAAAAAACCATTCTTGAACCTGTTTTTAAAAATGCCAAATTTTGGAGTAATGAAAACCATTGGAATTGGGCAACAACTCCTAACAACAGAGAAAAGGCGTCATTTCTTAGCGACAACATTCAACCAATAAAAGAAAGCGGTCAGCTTAATTTCATTGAGAGAAAAGCCCGTACAACAAGTGGTGTTTTTAACAATATAGATGTTTTTTTTGCTGACGGGCACACTGAAAGCCAAATGATTCCAATCATAAAATACAAGCAATATAAAATTGCATTTATGGCAGATTTACTACCAAGCGTTGGTCACATTCCTCTTCCGTACGTTATGGGTTATGACACCCGTCCACTACTTACTTTAGACGAAAAACAAGCTTTTTTAAATCTGGCTGCAGAAAATAATTTCATTCTTTTTCTTGAACACGACCCCATTAATGAGTGCTGTACAGTTAAAAAAACTGAAAAAGGTGTTCGTTTAAACGAATGCTTAAAGCTTAGAGACTTATTATAAAGATGCTAACAGCAAAAGAAATTAATAGGCTTGCTATACCTGCGATATTATTTAACATCACAGAACCCCTAATTGGATTAGCAGATATTGCAATTATAGGTCAGCTAGAGAATGATGTGATTCCCGCTCAAGGAGGTGTTGGCTTAGCCGCTGGGCTTATAGCAACATTAGTTTGGGGGTTTGCTCAAATGAGAACAGCATTATCAGCCATTATAAGCAGACATTTTGGTCAAAAAGACCTCTCGCCTACATTTTCATTGATTCCACAAACTATTCTGTTAACATTTATCATTGGAATTGTAATCGCATTAATAACAGGGTTGTTTTACGAAAATATTGCTCATTTTATTTATGGACAAATGAGCGATAAAACATATTGGTTCTCATCTTCCTATTTTAAAATAAGAATTATTGGCCTTCCACTGAGTCTTGGAATAGCACTTTTTTTTGGGATTTTTAGAGGAATTCAAAACACTTCATGGGCGATGTACATAAGCCTTATTGGAGGATTTACCAACATTTTATTAGACTATGTGCTAATAATTGGAGTTGATGGTGTAATTCAAGGAACGGGAGTGGAAGGAGCAGCAATAGCATCGTTAATTGCTCAAGTCACCATGCTACTACTTTGCATTGTTGTCTTAATAAAAAAAACTCCGTTCAACTTAAACCTCTCATTTAAAATAAGTCCTTTTTTTAAAGAAATGATTCTTATTTTCTGGAACATGTTCTTAAGAACATTGGTCCTAAATGTTGTTTTTATCCTTGCTAACAGGTATGCCAATAAAAACGGAGACATTCAACTAACTGCCTACACTATCGGATACAACATTTGGATATTTTCTTCCTTTTTTATTGATGGATACTCGAATGCTGGAAATGCATTAGCTGGTAAATTTCTTGGTGCTAAAGACAACAACAACCTAGCCTATTTGGGCAGAAAGTTGTTAAAAATAAATCTAATCATTTCTGCTGGACTCGGTTTTGTCTATCTATTGAGCTATCCAGTAATTGGAAGCCTGTTTAATGAAAACCCTGAAGTTATCACCCTATTTAAAAGCACTTTTTGGATTATAATAATAGCGCAACCATTCAATTCAATTGCCTTTACATTTGATGGGATTTTTAAAGGTTTAGGAATGGCAGTATACTTAAGAAACACGCTCATTATAGGATCCTTATTTGTATTCATACCCATATTAATATCCTTAGATTATGCTGGGTACGAGCTCAAAGCAATATGGATAGCGATGATGGGATGGATGATGTTTAGAGGAGGATCATTATATTGGAAATTCAATAAAATAATAACCACTTAAAAATCTCTAAAAAAGAAATCTATTTTAGAATCACCAATTGCTGAGCTGAAAATCTTCTGTTACCGTTTTCAGCAGTAACATAATATTGACCTGGAGCTAAATCCGTTGGCATTACTGCCATATTACTTCCAGCATTAAAATAAGCTGCTTTTTGGTAAACTAACTGACCATACTGATTATAAATTCTCACAAATACATCTCCAGCAAATTCTAAATTAAAAGACAGGTTAACTATGCCATTTGAAGGATTCGGATATATTGGAGAAGCATCTAAAAACAGGTTTTCTTGATTAGAAACTGCAGCATTTACTTTAATAAACAATGCTTCATCATACATAAAAGAACCGTCCATTAAACGTAAAACAGTTAAATAGGGTTCTGACCTAACATCATTCAAACTAGGGTTCCAATCTATAATTGCTTCAATTTCATTGTCAAATCCAGTAGGCTCTTGACTGTAAACTGCAGGAGTTGCTGATAAAAAAGGCTCTCCATAAGCTTCAAAAAGAAGGCTATTTGAAGTTCCGGGATTACTAGCCAACAACCTTAACTCGGCATCTTGACCAGATGAAATATTCCAAACAGGATAACCATTTACTGTTGGCACAGTTCCAAAATTAGTAAAAATTGGAAGCGACCCATTAGGAACAACAATAAGCTGCATGTCTCTTCTAATCTCTCCAATTTTAACTCCATTTCTATACTCCTCGCATACTATTGTATACACCCAGTTACCAATCGAAAGAGCGGTCCAAGAAATAGTACCTGTTATAGGATCAATTGAAAAAACATTGGAAGGATCTGAAGGAGGATCTGTATAACCACCTATTGGATTACCTAACGAATTATTAGGCACTCCAATGTACCAACTAAGCGAATCTCCATCTGGATCAATCGGCAATGGATTATACTGCCAAGGAGTTGCAACAGGAAGATAAACCACGGGCTTAACCATAAAATATGGAGATGAATCATAAGCATTGGCATAATTATTAAAAGTGGTATGCAAGTTCATGGTTTCGGAGCTAGGGTTGGTTAAATTGCCAATAGCACCATTTCTACAACAGTTCTCCCAACTAACAGTATATTCACCAGGATTAGGAAGACTTAAACTAACAGCATAGAAATAAATTTCAACACCATAAGGGAACATGGTCATTAATTGACCTTGAGAAGTTCCGAAAACAGGATGGTTAGCGGTTAAATCTAATGTTGAAGTTAATGTTGAAACAGTATTTCCTTGATCATCAGTGACGGTAAAATCTTGAGTGTTACTAATAGGAATACCAAGAGTATCTCTATATAAAGTCAATAGAACATAATAACTATTTTGGCTATCGTTGAGAACAACTATTTCACCACCCATTAAATGAGTTGAAAATCCAGTAAAAGTAGAGGTCATCAACATTAAGAGAAGTAAGCACTTTTTCATGGTATTGATTTATTAATTATACTATATAGACTCAATATACAACAAAGAGTTGCTATTCACAAGATTGATATTGACAACACGCTACTATTAACTGATTAAACCCAATATAAAATTGACTAACATTTCTTTGCTCTGTTCCAATATTCATCCATTTCAGCTAAAGTCATTTGAGTAATATCTTTTCCGTCTTTTTTTGACTCTTGCTCTAAATAGTTAAAACGTTTAATAAACTTTTTATTGGTTTTCTCTAATGCCATTTCAGGGTCTATGTTAACAAATCGTGCATAGTTAATAATGGAAAACAACACATCACCAAACTCATCTTCTATATTATCTGAATTGCTGTCAATTTCTAAAGCCAACTCTTGAATTTCTTCTTTGACCTTACTTAAAACCTGTTCTTTATTGTCCCAATCAAATCCTACACCTCTAGCTTTCTCCTGAATCCGAGTTGCCTTAACCATAGCAGGAAGTGATTTTGGAACACCATCTAGAACAGATTTTTTACCAGATTTTAATTTAATTTTCTCCCAATTTCTTTTCACCTCTTCTTCACTATCAACAGAAATATCTCCATAAACATGTGGATGTCTTTCTACAAGCTTATCACAAACTGTATGCAAAACATCTTCTATATCAAAATCGTTAGTTTCTGAAGCTATTTTCGAATAAAACACCAAATGAAGCATCAAGTCTCCGAGCTCCCCTTTTATCTCATTCATGTCACCTTCTAAAATAGCATCTGCCAATTCATAGGTTTCTTCAATTGTAAGGTATCGAAGACTTTCTATGGTTTGTTTTCTATCCCATGGACACTTTATTCTTAGCTCATCCATTATTTTAAGTAATCTCCCAAATGCTTCTAATTTACTATCCATTGATAACTATTTTTGTAAATTCAAATATATATAGCTTTTTACAACTCCATGAACTGTATTAGACATATTAGCATTATTACTGTTTTTTTATTTGTTAATACAGCTATAGTATGTCAAAAAAACTACAAGCATTCTTTAGAAACAGGCTTCTCATATGGAAGATTATTGGCTCACAGACCGGCAATGGAAAACCTTGTAAAAAACAACGCATTTTCCATTGAAACAAGCATAAATTTCAATACAAATGGATCAAAATTACATCACAAATATTATAATTTCCCCTCCTATGGAATAACATTAAATTTTACAAATTCTGGAAACAACAACTCCATAGGAAATGTGTTTTCAGCTTATGGGTTTTTCAGTCTTGCTCTTAGCAAAAATGAAAATCCTTTGTGCTTTAAATTGGGCTTAGGAGCTGGGTGGATAGAGAAAAAATTTGACCTGACATCAAACTTTCAAAACGTAGCTATTGGCTCTCACCTAAATACAAACATCCAACTTAAATTGGAAAAAGAAATAGCAATCAATAAAAAGCATCAAATTAAGTATGCTGCTGTATTAAATCACTTGTCAAATGGAGCATTTCAAACTCCTAACCTAGGTCTAAACTTTTTTGAGCTTCAAGTGGGGTACCTTCTTGGAATAAACCCTCAAAAAATAGACACCACTTCAAAGCAATTTAAGCTTAATAAAAAAACATTCTTTTGCTTTTACAACTCCTCAGCACTAAAAGAAAACCCAACCCCTCAATTAGCTAAATTCTTCATTAACGAAAGTACTTTTCAGTTTAACATAAGAAAAGGAATGAAATCAAGCTTTATACTAGGGTCAGACCTTATATACAACTCCAGCTTAAAGGAATTGACAGGAAGAAACATTCAAAGTGGGGTGTTTGCTGGTCACCTTATGCACCTAAATAAATTAATTATTGGTGTTCAAATGGGGACATATATTTTTAACAGAAAAGATGCTAGTGAGACTTTCTACCACAAAATATTTAGTGAATATAAAATCTTTAAAAACATAAATTTAAGGCTAGCACTTAAATCTCATTGGGCAAAAGCAGATTTTTTTAGCCTTGGAATTGGATATGAAATATAACACATCAATAGGAATTATTTTTCTTTTAGCCATTATGTGCCTAGCATGTAAAAAGCAAGAAGACAGGACTTGCTGGAAGGCAAAAGGAGAAAACACCACCATTACAATTAACCAAAGTTCTGTAAGTCAGCTGAACCTTTATGACGACATGAACTTAATCTTGATCAACGACTCTTTGGAAGTTTTTACCATAGAGGGTCCTGAAAACTTAATTAAGTTAATTGATTTTAATTCCGATCATAGTGAGCTTACAATTAGAAACACCAACACCTGTAATTTTTTAAGAGTTGAAAATGAAATAAACCTTTATTACCATTATAAAGATATTGAACAAATCAATCTTTTTGGTTATGGAACCCTTACTAACCAACACAAAATTAAGCACCCTATTACTGTTCATGCATATCAAGCATTTTCATCCATAGACTTAACAATAGAAAATGTCAATTCCAATTTTATAATCTTTAATGGCTCAACAGAATTAAAAGTTCAAGGAAACTGCAATCATTTATATTGCTACAACAGTGGATTGGGCCCAGTTAAGTGTGCTAATATTGAAGCTCAAAAAGCGCACATCAACTCCAATACTATAGCCAGTTCGCAAATAAGTGTTGTAGACACCCTTATAGTTGAAATTAACAGCTTTGGGAATCTTTACTATTCAGGAAACCCCTCAACTACTCTATTTACCATTAACGGAGAAGGTAAAATCATTCATTTATAATAAAATCATTAACTTTACAACATGAAAATTGTACTATTAACAATTGGTTTACTTGGATTAGCTTTTGCTGGAATTGCCGTTAAAATTCTGTTTAAAAAAGATGGAGAATTTGCAGGCACTTGTGCCAGCAACAACCCATTACTTAACAAAGAAGGAGAGTCATGTAGCTTATGCGGAGCTAGACCAGAAGAAAAGTGCAAAGAAAACGGTTAATCAACTAAATACTTCTCCATTGACTTTGTCAATTTCACCTGATTCCCATTGGCTGTATAATGAACAAAATAAGCAGCTATATCCAATTCAGGGTGAGCTTCAATAAAAACCAATGATTCTTGATACCCCATTACCATGAATGCTGTAGCATAAGCATCAGCATCAGCAGCTTTATTGGTAACAACAGTAACACTTAAAAGAGCATTCTCAGCTGGATACCCAGTTATAGGGTTGATTGTATGGGAATATCTATGACCATTTTTTTCATAATATTTTCTATAATTACCAGATGTGGCAAGAGCTTTATTACGAAGGCTAACAATACATTGAAAATCATTTTCTCCAGGTATAGAGTTGTCAACAGGTTGATCAATACCTATTTTCCAAGGAGCCCCATTAGGATTCAAACCTTTAACGCTTACCTCCCCTCCAATTTCAACCATAAAATTATCTATTCCTTTTGCCAACAGATAATTCCCAACTACATCAACTGAAAAACCTTGTGCGATGGCATTAAAGTCTAATTTGGCTTTAGAATTTATTTTGCAAAAGAAAGGAGACAACTGAAACTGCTCTTCACTGTCATATAAAGTATCATAAACAAGAAAAAATGAAGAATCAGAAAATGAAGTGATTTTTAGCAGCGAATCAATGTCAGCTTGACTTATAGGGAAATCTGATTTAGTGTTACTTGTAAAGCCCCAATAATCAACAAGCGGATATACGGCAGGATTAAATGCTCCATTAGTGACTTTATACAGTTCTTTTGATTTTTTAAAGCAATCGATAATATAACTTGAATTTTCAGATAAATAGTAGTGATTGTTACCCCCATTGAATTTACTAATCTCACTCGAATCTAAGTACAGCGATAACTCAAGATCAAAAGCTTCTAAAATTGAATCCAATTGATTCGTAAAATCTCTATCAAGAGAGTCTTCATATATGATATTAAAGGTTGTACCTTGGGCAAAGCCAGAAAGTTCAAGATAGTTATTTTGACTATCAGGGCTGCAACTAGCTAAAAAAAACAATAAAAATGTTGCTATTAGAAGGCGGGGGTTATTACCCACCAAAATCATCAAATCTAACATTTTCAGGTGGAACACCCCAGTCATCACACATTTTGATAACCGCTTGATTCATCATTGGAGGACCACAGAAATACACCTCTAAATCTTCAGGAGCTTCATGTTTGGTCAAATATTGATCGATCACTACTTGATGAACAAAACCGGTAAAACCATCTCCTTCAGAGTCGTCAACATCTTTTTTATCTACCCAGTTATCATCTGGAAGTGCATCTGAAAGAACCATGTAAAATTTGAAATTCGGAAATTCTTTTTCGAGATCTCTAAAATAGTGAATGTAGAACAGCTCAGCTCTTGAACGTCCACCATACCAATAAGAAACTTTTCTGCCAGTTTTTAAGGTTTTAAATAATTCATATAAGTGTGAACGCATTGGAGCCATACCAGCACCACCACCAATGTAAAGCATTTCAGCATCGGATTCGTTGATAAAAAACTCACCATAAGGACCTGAAATAGTTACTTCATCGCCTTCTTTAAGACCAAATATATAAGAAGAGGCAATACCTGGATTTACATCTGCCCATCCATCTTTTTCTCTATCCCATGGTGGAGCAGCAACTCTTACGTTAAGCATTATTTTACGCCCCTCTGCAGGATAGGATGCCATTGAATAAGCACGAACTACATCATCATCATTTTTCATCACTAAATCTCTTAATGCAAACTTTCCTTCCGCCCAATCTTTTTCAAATTTATCAGGTTCACCTGGATGATCTTGTGGATGAGCTTTAATGTCCATATCAGAAAACTTAACTTCAGTCTTAGGAATGTTAATTTGTATGTAACCTCCCGCCTTATAATCCATATCTTCAGGAATATCAACGATAAATTCTTTTATGTAAGTAGCAACATTGTAATTAGAAGAAACTACCGCCTTCCATTCTTTTACTCCCATAACCTCCTCTTCAACTTCAATTTCCATGTCTTCTTTAACTTTCACTTGACAACCTAGTCTAAAATTATCAGCTATTTGTTTTCTAGAAAAATGAGGAACTTCCGTTGGTAGTATACTACCTCCACCAGTATGCACTTGACAGGTACATTGAACACAAGTACCCCCCCCCCACCGCAAGCAGAAGGTAAAAATATACCTTGACTACTTAAAGTAGATAGCAGTGTTGAACCTCCGTCAACTTCTAAAGTTTGATCTCCATTAATGGTAATCTTCACCTTTCCTGAAGGCATTAACTTTGCCTTGGCAAATAAGAGTAAAAATGTTAAGCTTAAAACAACAACTAAAAATACAGTTATCGCTAATATTATAATTGAGTAATCCATAATTTTTATAAATCAAATATTATATTTCAAATCCCATAAAACCTAAAAACGCAAGCCCCATAAGGCCTGTAATTAAGAACGCCATTCCCACACCTCTTAGTGGAGCTGGAATGTTAGAGTATCTAATTTTCTCTCTAATTGCAGCAATTAATACCACGGCTATAAACCAACCAACACCTGAACCAAGACCATAAACGGTAGCATCAGAAATGGTTTCGAATTGTTTTTGTTGCATAAATAAAGCACCTCCTAAAATAGCACAGTTAACAGCTATAAGGGGTAAGAAAATACCAAGAGCTCCATACAATGCAGGGGAGAATTTTTCGACTATCATTTCTACCAATTGAACAATTGAAGCAATAACAGCTATAAACATAATAAAGCTTAAAAAGCTCAAATCATATTCAGCATAGCCATCGCCTAACCAGCTTAGGGCTCCTTCTTTTAAAACATAATTCTCTAACAAGTAGTTTACAGGAATAGTAACTGTTAAAACAAAAATAACAGCCATCCCTAATCCAAATGCTGTTTTCACAGTTTTAGAAACAGCTAAATATGAACACATGCCAAAGAAAAAGGCAAATATCATGTTGTCAACAAAGGCACTTTTTATAAATAGTTTAAGTAAATCCATCTTTTTATTTTTTAACTATTAATGAGTTTCAATTAATTTAGGGTTTCTTGCTTTTTGAATCCAGATGTAAATAGCAACAAGAATTAATGATGAAGGGGGAAATAACATCAACCCATTATTCATGTAACCCATTTCGTATATTGAATCGCCAATTACTTCAATTCCAAATAATTTTCCAGAACCAAACAGCTCCTTAAAGAAGGAAACAACTACCAGAACCATTGCATAACCAATAGCATTACCTATACCGTCTAAAGCAGAAGCCCAGGGCTTGTTTGCAAGAGCAAAGGCTTCTAACCTTCCCATTATTATGCAATTGGTGATAATAAGCCCTACAAATACAGATAAAGATTTAGAAACATCATACATATACGCTTTAAGCACCTGATCCACTATAATAACTAGGGCCGCTACTACAACCAACTGAACAATAATTCGAATTCTATTTGGTATAAGGTTTCTGATTAAAGAAATTAAAACATTTGCAGATACCAGTACAAACAATACTGAAATACACATGACAACAGATGGCTCCATTTGCACAGTTACAGCCAATGCAGAACAGATTCCTAGAACCTGAATAGTAACAGGATTATTGTCATCTAATGGATCTGTAATTAGTTTTTTGTTTTTCTTTGAAAACAACGGCTCTCTTTCTTTTTTAACCGGTTTTTCTATTTCAGCAACTTCGCTCATAATTTTTTTTATTATGCTTATTATAAATTAGCTGTTCGTAAATCTCTTTCGTTAAAATGTTTGTAGTAAACATAAAATGTTCTCTTGAGCATTTCTTGAACTCCTACACTAGTAAATGTTCCGCCACTAATACCATTAACTTCAGAGTCTGGATTAGAAAGGCTACCTGGCTTAACCACTTTTATAGATTTAAAATTAGTTGCTGTCATATCAGAGATGGAAACAACTTGACCTATTTTTAAGGGCTCACCATTTTCATTTTCTACGAATTGATTTTCAAACTCATCTTTATTGATTTCAGCACCAAGACCAGGTGTTTCCGCTTTGTGATCAAAGATTGCACCTGCTATAGTTTCCCCATCACTTTCCACACTAATATATCCCCATATAGCATCCCATAATCCTTTTCCTGTTACTGGAATTACAAAATATGTTTTACCATCCAATTCACATTCAAATAAAGGATACATTCGGTCACTTAGGGCTACTGATCGATATTCTTTTTGTAAATCAACATTAAATGCTTCTAACTCATCTTTAACATCAATTTCATTTTCAAATGTTCGTTCAGAACCTTCAACTAAATTACCATTGTAATCTAAAATCATTCTTTTTTTAACATAAACATTAAAATTATCCTGCGCTTGAGATCTTTCGAAGTTAAGACCAGGCAAACAATTTAAAATATTTTGCTTTTTTTCATTCTTCACATTGCTTTCTTGCAAGGGCTTTAGGGAAGTAGAAACAAAAGCTAAAAGTCCACCAACAATTACAACAAGTATAATTGCAAAAGAAATAGTGTATGCGTTACTGTCTTTATTTATTGCCATTTTAAGCTGTTTTTAATCGTTTATTTCTTCTATTTACATTAGCTCGTATTACCATGTGATCAATAAGTGGAGCAAAAACATTAGCAATTAAGATCGCTAACATTATTCCCTCAGGATAGGCTGGATTAACCATCCTAATTAAAATCCCAAGGAAACCTGCTAAAAAGCCATATATTATTTTACCAGATGAAGTCTGTGCTGCAGTAACAGGATCTGTCGCCATAAACACTAAGCCAAACATGAATCCACCTACCATCAACTGATGAAGTGCAGGCAATTCAAAATAACCGTTTCCGCCAATTAAATTTAGAATTGAAGCCATTACAAAACCTCCAAAGAAAAAAGAAATCATTATTCTCCAACTTGCAACACCAGTCCAGAGCAATAACCCAGCACCAATTAAACACATTAAAACTGATGTCTCGCCAACCGATCCAGGGATAAATCCTAAAAACGAATCCATCATGGTATACTTCTGTTGAAATTGAGCGACAGTTTCCAGGGCAGGTTCATCTTGCATAAAGGAAGCCAAATCTCCTAAAGCAGTAGCTCCACTAGAAGCATCTACCCCTTCCATTTTATTAAAACCAGTAATCCAAACTTCATTACCAGACATTTTAGTTGGATAAGCAAAAAACAAAAATGCTCTAGCAGTAAGTGCAACATTTAAAATATTCATACCAGTACCACCAAAAACTTCTTTACCAATAACTACAGCAAAAATTGTAGCAAGGGCCACCATCCACAAAGGAACATCTGCAGGCATAATGAGCGGAATCAACATTCCTGAGACTAAGAATCCCTCCTGGACAGAATGACCATTTTTAATGGCAAAAATAAATTCAACAAATAAACCAGCAGCGTAAGAGACAATAACCAACGGTAAAACTACAAGAGCTCCCTTTCCAATTATTTCCCAAAATGTTACTTGCTCACCAGTAACTAAAAAATGTTGGTATCCTGTGTTATAGATACCAAAGAGTAAACATGGAACAAGTGCTATAATAACCAACATCATTGTACGCTTCAAATCAATGGAGTCTCTAACATGAGTTCCATTTTTTGTCACATGATTGGGTGTAAACATCAATGTTTCTATTGCATCAACTAGAGGAAATAACTTTTTAGTCTTTTCACTTTTGTTTAGCTGAGCATGTGCGTTATCAAATATTTTTCTTAAAAACTTCACTTATAATCAATTTTAAATTACATACACTCATCATAAATCATGTCTAAACCGTCACGAACGATTTGTTGAACATTGATTTTAGATGTACAAACAAATTCACAAAGCGCAAAATCTTCTGGAGCAACTTCATAAATTCCTAAATTTTCCATTCTTTCAATATCATTGGCAAGAATAGATTTTATCAAATAAACAGGGTAAATATCAAAAGGGAAAACTTTTTCATATTGTCCAGAAACAACAAAAGCTCTTTCCTCACCATTAATGTTGGTATCAATCGCATATTCTTTTGATTTAGACATTAACCAAGTTGGATAAGCCCTAGATGCTGAAAAACGTTTAAAACCTGCACTTAACCAACCTTCTGTTAGAAAAAACTTATACTGATCTCCCTCTGGAAGAACAGTTATTTGTGAATCATAAAAAGATAAATATCCGTTTACATCAATTTGAGATCCTGTTAATGGGTTACCAGAAATTACTCTACTATTATCATCTGGTTTACAAGCAATAATGGAATTGACGCTACTTCCAATTAAAGTTTTTACATATTTTCTTTCAGCGATGTTTTCACCAGTAACAGCAACAATTTTAGTTGCATCGTATTTTCCTGTAAGAGAATATCTACCTAAAATCAGAACATCTTGAGGGTTAATGTACCAAACAACTTCCCCTTTGTTGATGGGATCAATGTGATGCATTTGAACACCTACATTTCCTGCTGGATGAGCTCCTTTAACAAGATTTACTTGTACTCCCTTTGCATTTTTAAAAACATCATTTGCTGATTTTCTAGTTTGCAAATGCACCTTACCATCTGTAAGTTTATTTAACAATTCTATTCCTGAATTAAATTCTGCTGATTTACCATCTAATATGAAATTATTGTCAGGTGCAAGCGGATTAGAATCAAATGAAGAAATAAAAATAGCCTTTGGTGTATCTTTTGGATCTGCAATAATATCAATAGGGCGCATTCTTAGAAAAGGCCACAAACCAGCAGACAGCATCATTTCTTTAACTGCTGCTCCATCCAATTGCTGAACATCTGTTTGTTTAGCTTCTAAATATGAAATTTCAGCATCCGCTTCAATAATTATTTCCATCACCCTTCTTTTAGCACCTCTTACAATATCCTTAACGGTACCAGAAGTTGGAGAAACAAATTGAATGGATTCTCTATATTTATCAAAAAACACAGGACTCCCAGCTTTAACTTTATCTCCCACCTTAACCAAAAGTTTAGGAGTTAGGGCTGTAAAATTAGGAGGTTGAATGGAAATATTTTTTGATTTAGCATTTTCAACAAGGATTTTTTCAGCTTTTCCTTTCATGTTGATGTCTAAACCTTTACGAATAGTTATCGTTTGAGACATAAGTATTTGTTATATAGCGAGGCAAATTTATAAATTTGTCCCATCAAATAAATAGACTGTTTATATATTCTTTTACTATATATTAATTTAGAATGATTATAAATAATAAAATTCCATTTTTTCTTCTATCAATAATATCAACCCTTTTATTGTTATTGAACAATTGTGCTGTAAAAAACAACATTTCAAAAAAAGATGAAGTCACTCAAAGTGACACAAATCAAGACACTTTAAATCTAAACGATGAGTTTTACAAAGAAGAGATGCTCAGGTATGAAGATTTTGTGTATCAAAAAAACATTAAGTCTGTTTTGCTTCACAAAAGAGGCCTTGAAATTGGAGAGCCTTTCCTAATTTTAAATAGCAACGAACAACTCATTTTAAGGTTCGATGAATTAGATGCGGAATTTAACACCTATCAATATCAATTTATTCATTGCAATACTAATTGGGAGAAAAGCAATCTAAACGAAATGGATTTTATTTCAGGGTTTAATGACAACTACATAGAAAATTCTGAAAAATCGTTTAACACCCACCAACAATATGTTCATTATTGGACATCCTTCCCAAATCAAGATGTGAGCTTCTTAATTTCCGGGAATTATATCATAAATGTTTACAAAGACAATAATCCTGAAAAATCCATTTTAACAAAAAAATTCTTCATATCAGAGCAAACCATATTCCCAGAAATAAACATCTCCTACCCTTCTAACATCGATCAAAAATATTACCAACAAGAAGTGGATTTTAATCTTAATTACGCTTCTTCAAAAATCATTAATCCCTATTCAAACATTAGGGTATTTGTTCAACAAAACCACAGAACTGACAATCAAATTTCTGAAATAGAACCAAAATTCATAAGAGAAAATAAGCTCGTTTACGATTATGATCAAGAAAATGTATTTGATGGAGGTAATGAATTTAGGTACGTTAACCTAACATCATTTCAAACTGAGATTGACAAAATCGTAAAAGCTGAGCTAACTGACAGCACCTATGAAATTACCCTAGAAGCTGATGAAAGAAGAACCTATAAAAGGTATCTTGAAAAACCTGACATAAATGGAAAACTATTAATAAAAACAGTTGATGGTCAAGATTGGAATACTGAAGGTGATTATGCGAATGTTAAATTTTCTCTTCCTTACAGAAATACGCTAAACCAAGGAGACTTATACATCTATGGACAAATTAGTAATTGGAAAATATCTCCTGAATACCAACTTAAATACCATTCAGCAACAGCTACCTACCAAAAAGATTTATTTTTAAAAAACGGTTATTACAACTACCTATACCTCTATGTTAGTGATACCGCAAAAAGTGCTGACATCAGGCATGTAGAGGGATCACATTTTGACACCGAAAATGAATATTTATTTAAGGTTTACTATAGTGACCCCGGAGATTTTTATGACAGATTGTTACTCTACCATGTTGCCAACTCAAGAAAAAGCTTTTAGGCCATTTCTTTTGTCTTTACAGACTTTACATAATGTATGTTTCTGTCCTTTAAATAGTTCATGAAATAATGAAAACATTTTTCATGTTTACCAACAAGTTCTGGGGGAAAGACCCCTTTTTCATTAAAAATTCCATCCAAAAATAAATTGGCAGCTGCAGTAGCGGTATACCCAGTTGTTCTTGCCATTGAAGAGGTTTGGGTTTGAACATCAAATTCATCGTGAAGGTGATATACAATTTCTTCTACTTCACCAAGCTCATTCTCACCCTTTAGACTAACGCTCATAACTGTAATCTCGTGTTCGTCAGCAGCTAGCTTCCATTCTTTAAAAAGCATTTTACTTGTGAAATCTAATTTTGACACCTCACTGCCATTAACCTCAATTGTATCTTGGTCAAAAAACCCAGCTTCTTTCAACACCCTAATGTATTCCACATGGCCAGGATACCTCAATGTCTTTTCTTTCATGTTTGGTATATGGGGCATAGTGTAAATAATTGAACGAAGTCCATCAGAGTTAAACGACTCTAGAGTTCCTACACCATCAAATTCAACAAACTCACAATCTGTTAATGGTTCCCTGACAATCAATTGGCTATTCTCAACATATCGAGCAGGTCTAGTATATTCCTCAATTACATCAATTGGAGAAAATGGAGCCTTGTAACAAAAAGGCCATTTTTTTACTTTTGGCAAACCACCAACCAAACATTCAAAATCTGTTAGCTTATACTTTTCATTATAATATCCTAAAATAACATTATCCATTCCAGGAGCAACACCACAATCAACAATTGCAGTAACCCCTTTTGAAAAAGCTAAATCATGTAAATCCAAAGAATTTTCTGGAAAAAAGGAAATGTCTACCACATTCATTCCAGCATCAATTATCTTTTCCAATGTCTTATAACCCAAAAAACCAGGAACTGCAGAGATCACTAAATCGAAATTAACAATGGTCTCTTTTAATAGTTTTTGATCTGTAACATCAAGAACCATAATGTCAAGATCAGAACATTTATCTTTATTTTCAGCCAAAACCTGTTGACTAATATCTGTTAACAATACTTTGTGGTTTTTAGCCATATCAACTGCCATGGCACTTCCAACCATTCCGCCACCTAAAACAATAACATTACTCATAATTATTAATTATAAAAGTTTAAAAAAATTAAAAAAATTTGTGAATAGAAAACAAACTACAACCCAGGAGTGAGTACCCAAGGCATAAATTTAGATAGTTTTGTTTTTAGAAAAATCATCGAGTGAAATTACACATTTTTAAACACCTATCAAGCTTAAACCAATTCTTTTTCTAGGAACATCAACAGAAATTATTTTTGCTTTTACATGTTGATGAACTTTCACTATTTCAGTAGGATCATCGATATAGTCTTCAGACAAATGAGAAATATGAATGAGCCCATTTTCTTTAATTCCTATATCAACAAAAGCCCCAAAATTAGTTACATTATTGACGATACCTGCAACAACAGCTCCCACCTTTACATCCTGAATTGATTTAAGTGATTTGTCAAACTCTAGCTGATAAATAATTTTTCTTGGATCCAATCCAGGTTTTGCCAACTCTTGCTTCAAATCCTTGATTGCTTCTAACCCAAAATCACTATTTACATAATTACTCCATTTTATCTTTTCAATGCGCGCTTCATTTCCAATTAGCTCAGCAATCAACACATCTTCTTTTTCACAAATAGTATTAACTAACGAATAACATTCCGGATGAATAGCACTATCGTCTAATGGGTTAACTCCACCTTTGATTCTTAAAAAACCTGCAGATTGTTCAAAGATGCCATCTCCCAATCCTGGTACATCTTTCAAGTTTTCTCGGCTTTTAAAGCTCCCATGTTCTTCTCTATATTCAACCAATCTTTCAGCTAACTTAGGACCAATTCCAGAAACATATTTCAGTAAAAACTCGCTAGCTGTATTCAAGTCAACTCCAACACTATTAACAGCACTAGCCACTACATTATCTAGTTTCTGAGAAAGCAACTGCTGGTTAACATCATGTTGATATTGCCCTACCCCAATGCTTTTTGGATCAATTTTCACCAACTCAGACAAGGGGTCAATTAACCTTCTTCCAATTGAAATAGCTCCTCTTACGGTAACATCATAATCAGGAAATTCTTTTCTTGCTACTGCGGATGCAGAATAAACAGATGCTCCAGCTTCATTAACAATGTACACATTAACCTTACCATTAAACCTTGTTCCCTTTATTAGCTTTTCTGTTTCTCTTGATGCTGTTCCATTTCCTACAGCAATACCATCTAATTTATATTGCTCAATTAGTCCAGCAATTTTTTTCTTTGATTGATTAAATTGATTTTGAGGTGGATGAGGATAAATTGTAGCATTCCCCAATAAACTTCCTTCTGCAGATAAACAAACAAGTTTACAGCCAGATTTAAAACCAGGATCTATTGCTATTAGTCGCTTGTTTCTTAACGGAGGCTGAAGTAAAAGCTGTCGTAAATTTTCAGAAAATACACCTATTGCCTTTAAGTCACTATCCTCTTTTAATTGTTTAAAAAATTCTTTTTCTAGAGCAGGTTTTAAAATTTTAACCCATGACCTTTCAATGGCTTCATTTAAAATAGACACACTTGATTGATCGGAGATCACAAAAGAAGAAATAAGACGCATAATCTTCTTTTTATCTAGCCGAATACCTAAAGAGATAACCCCTTCATCATTAGCTCTTTGTAAAGCTAAAAAACGATGCGATTTAATCTTATAAATCGGTTCTGAGAAATCGTGATAATCTTTGTATTTTAGGATTAACTCCTGATCATCGCATTTTGTCTTTAGTTTTGATACAACTTCACCATTTCTAGCAATGTAATCTCTTAAAGAGGAGCGCACTTTTTTTCTTTCAGCAATCCATCTAACAACAATTTCATTTGCCCCTTCAATTATCTCTTTTTCCGAATTATAATCCGTTGTTTTAAAAGCTAAAATTTGACTTTTAGAAACAGGTGTTTTTTGAGATAAAATAATTTTTGCCAACCCAGACAAACCCGCTGTTAAAGCCTTGGAATAATTACTTTTTTTCACCTCTTTAAAAGGCAAATAAAGATCTTCTATTTCAGTCAAATCCCAAGATTCACTAATTTTAGCTAGGATTTGATTATCGGCAATATTTTTCTTTAAGAGCAACTTCAAAACCGACTCTTTTCTTTTTTTTACCTTTTCGAAAAAATCCAGCTGATCAACAATCTTCTCAATAGCCAACTCATCAAGTGATCCTGTTCTATCTTTTCGGTATCTTGAGATAAAAGGGATAGTTGCCCCATCCGAAATCAATTGATAGACCGCTTTAATTTGGTTATCAGCAAAGCCAGTTGAAGATGAAATTAAACGAAGTGGCAAATCCATAAAAAAATTTTAGTTGAATGCTAATGAAAACTCAAAAAGAAAAGCGAAAGAATAATAAAATATCCTAAACACAAAGCGAAAATTTGCTTTTTAGGCTTAATAAAAAGTAAAACAGCTTGATTAATTAAAGCAACAACAAACCAATCTCTGTAATTGCTCAATGGAATAACAGCGTTGTTCCAACTCCAAAAATCAAGCAAAGGGGCAACTGGCTCAATCAAAAAATCAATTCCTAACATTAAAGCGGAAGAAGAAAAAACAATCACTAATTTATTGGAAGAGAAATGAACAACTATTTCCCTAGAAACAAGACAAAGCAGCACCCAATTAACTCCAATTAAAAGAGGAACACCACCAATTTTAATCCCTAGTGATTCCCCATAAACATAATCTCCAAATAAAAACCCTGTATTTAC
The DNA here is from genome assembly GCA_045561415.1 of Parvicellaceae bacterium. Classification (GTDB taxonomy): domain Bacteria; phylum Bacteroidota; class Bacteroidia; order Flavobacteriales_D; family Parvicellaceae. The sequence goes on along the minus strand of JBJKXU010000010.1, from coordinate 22,978 downwards.
TCCAATCCATTCAGCAAAAAAGCTAATTAAAAAAACAACTAAAAGGAGTAAATAGCTTTTATATCCAATTTCAAGACGGTAAACAATAATAAACAAAGGGATTATAAGGGAAACAAAAGACAGCTTTAAAAACAATGCTGAATTAATGAAATTAATGCCAATTAATCCAGCTAAATATACAACCGCTATAAAAACAAGCTCTTTCCAAAATTTCATTAACTGCTTCATAAATATTTTTTTTGGATTTGTTTTGAAGTATTATCTGCAGAAAGTAAAGCCAACGGAATTCCACCACCAGGATGTACTGTTCCACCAACATAGTAGAGCTCATTGGCTAATTTGTCTTTGTTGTCTTTTCTGCTCATGATCTTAGCTAAAGTATTTTGATTCATCCCATAAATGGAGCCTTTAAATGCCCCTGTATCCGATTGTAGCGTGTTGGGAGTTAAAATTTGTTCACATTCAATCAGCTTATTTACATCAACATTAAGCTGATCACTTAAAAGCTTAACAACAGCCACTTTTAATTTACTTAAAGTCAGTTCATTGGCTAATGAGAGCTTAGCCGGAACGTTTACCATAACAAACCAGTTTTCACAACCTTTCTTTGCATGTAATTTATCCATTTTAGCACTAACATTTACATATACTGAGGGTTGATCAGGAAAAACTTCATCATCGAAAATCTGTCTAAACTCTTTTAGGTAATCATTTGAAAAAAAAACATTGTGTAATTGAAGTTGGTCGAATTGAGCAGTTATCCCCCAATAAAAAACCACTCCTGAAGTTGCCAATTGAGCAGTAGAAAGTGAAAATTTTCTTCCTAGTAAATGTTGAGTAAAGGTATAATCAATATTTGAAACAATAAGATCAGCAAGTGTAGAACTATTCTCAGTTCTAATTTCCCATTTTTTATTGGTTTTTCTGATAGCTTCTACCTGTTGGTTGTAGGAAAAAGAAACCCCTAAATCCAATGCCAATTGTTCTAAAGCTTTTGGAATTGAATAAATACCATTTTTTGGATAATACGCCCCTTTAGCTATTTCAACAACTGCAAGTTGATTCATAAATGCAGGTGTCTTGAAAGGAGAAGATCCTGTGTAGGTAGCAAATCTGTTAAGCAGCAGCTCAACTTTCTTGTTGTTAATTACCCTTTTATTGAAGCTAGCCATTGAGGAAAAAATAGGACGCAATCCTATTTGAAAAAACCAAGTTAACGCTGCTTTTAAAAATGAAAGGTTAAATTTTATTTTACCAGACAAAAATGTTTTCTCAGATAATTCATACACTTTATTCCAGTACTTAATGTGATCAATAAATTTAGCAGCGGAATAATTGGTATTTAACTCAATAGCCTTTGCTGTATCTTGTAAATTATCAAAAACATCAAAATAAGATTGGTCATTAAAAAAATATCGTGTTACTAATTTTAATTTTAGGTAATCATAATACTCTCTAGGATTCTTATCACAAAAAACAAAAACATCGTCAAGCCAATTGGGATAAGTAAATAAACTAGGACCTGCATCAAAAGTATAGCCATCAAAAGACAACGAACTGGCTTTACCACCTGGATTAGCATTTTTTTCTATAACATCAACCTCAAAACCCATATGTCTTAATCGACATGCTACAGACAAACCTCCAATACCAGCTCCCAAAACAACTACCTTCATAATACTACAAAACTAAAATTTGAACTCCAATAATTAAACGATGTTTAAAAAAATCATTATTTTATAAAGAGTGTGAGGAAACAAAACAACATTGAACACATAAAATACAGCTCAAACAAGTGCTTAGTTCAAACATAATTTTCATAAATAAGTTCATTATTAACTAAACTTTTTTAATCTTTGTAAAAGCCACCTCTACTCAGGTGGCTTTTTTTGTGCACACAACAGAATGAATACAAGTTTTTAAACGTCAGCTCCAAACGATAGGAAACTCTTCTTCTGCTAAAGTTTACAATAAAGTAGATTTACACTTAACTCTTGTTAAATTTAACACGAGCTAAAAATGAGTTAAAAAATTAAATTCTTAGTGATTTAAACTAATTATTAATATGGATTCTCAATTAAAACAAATAGATAGTTTAAAAGATTCTATTCTTCCATTTCTTCTTGGAGTAGGTTTTAATGGGAAAATAATGTCTATTGGTAAAAGTCTTCTAAAACTTATAGGTTCTGATATTCACAACAGCCACATTGACGACTATTTTGAATTTAACCACCCCACGCTATTTGCTGAATGCCTTAAGATTACCAATGAGAACAAATTAGTTAAGGCAAAAATTATAAACAAACCATTTGAACTTAAAGGAAATGCGCACATTTTCAATGCTGAAGAAATAGTTCTTTTTTTATTTATTCCTGTTTATAACGACCAACAAACCTTAGCATCATCTGGGCTAAGTTTATCTGATTTTCCAGACAACTCTGTAATGGCAGAATATTTATTCTTAATTGAGCAAAACAAAAACAACCTTGAAAACCAAAATAACATTATTAAAAATTTAGAAGGTAAAACTAAAGCTCTTCAAAATTCATTGGTAAAAATGGAGGAGTTGTCAAAGTTACCAGAAGAGAATCCAAATCCTGTTGTAAGAATATCGGACAAAGGAGTTGTAATCTACGCTAATGATTCGGCAAAAGAAAGCTTCTTAGAGCTGCTAGATCTAAAACTCAATGAAGTAGTCCCTGATAGCTTCAACCTGCTTCTAAACCAAGCCTACTCATCAAGAGAGGGTATTTTTGACAAAATAATCGAACTAAATAAACACACTTACTCCATAACTATAATTAAAGTTCCCCAGGAAAATTATTTTAATTTATATGCGCTAGAAATTACCAATTCTAAAGAAGAAATATCTCAAGAAAAAAATCAACTTAAGAAATTACAAGATGAATTGGCTTTAAGCAAAGATAATTTAGAGAAAACAATAAATAATCAACAAGCAGAAATCACATTAAATCAGCAAGGATTAGCTGTAAGCCTAAAAGAAGCTGCGTTGTTGCAAAATATATTTTTCGGCAATAATTCATCGATTAACAACTTGACTGTTTTCTCCAAACCAAAAAACATTGCTTCTGCAGACTTTTTTGTTATTGAAAAAATTGAAGATTCCGATTTCAGCTACATTGCTGTAGGTGATTGTTTAGGCAACGACCTAAAAGGTGCTTTTCTTTCTGTATTTTTTGCAAATCAAATAAAAAAATTAATTAAAAGTGAAGCTGTAGATTCTTCATTGATTTCTATTTTCAACTCGATTGAGAAAAATGTTTCATCGAGCGACTTTTATACTAATGTAGATCGATTTTGCGCAACTGATTTAACCATTTTGAGAATCAACAAAGCCAATTATGAAATAAGTTTTGCTTCAAACAACTACAATTTAGTTTCATTTGATTCATCAACAAACAATATTTATGAACCAACAAATGATAAACTGTTTGCTACTGTAAATTCTGCTATAAACAACAAGAAAATTGTAAGTGGAACATTCAACGCTCAAAACAAATACGTTATTTTATTTTCAGATGGCATTATCAATCAGTTTGGTGGAGAAAAATTAAAAAAACTCAAACGAAGACACTTATACAGCTGGATAGCTAGCGGAAAAGTATTTAAAGATGAGCAGTGCTTAATTGAACAACTTTTTACAGATTTTAAAGCCAACCAGCCTCAAACTGATGATTGCATTTGGTTGAGCTTTAAACTTTAGGAATTGCTACTCCTAAAGTTTTTGTTTGTTTAGCATAGATTTCTTGTAATTGAAGGGTCAAAGGCCCCTTTTTACCAGCTCCAATAATTCTTCCATCAATATCAACAACATGACTTAACTCCCCCATCGTCCCAGTTGTAAAAACCTCATCTGCAATATAAAACTCAGTCAAAGAGCATCTTTTTTCAACACAGTCAATATCATTGTCATTGCAAATATCAATGATTTTCTTTCTTGTTAATCCCGGTAAACAGCTATCTGCATAAGGGGTATATAGCACGCCTGATTTTACATAAAATACATTAGTTGCATTGGTTTCTGCTACCATACCATCAATATCTAACATTAAAGCATCATCAACTCCCAATAGATTTGCTTCAATTTTAGCAAGTATATTGTTAATCAAATTATTATGATGAATTTTAGAATCTAAACATTGTGGAGAATTTCTTCTAACACTTGAGGTTATTAATTTAATTCCTTGATCACCATAAACAGGTGGCTTAAATTCTGGTAAGACAATTAATGTGCAACCAAATACATTTAATTCAGGATTCATTCCTGATGTTGTTTTTAGCCCCCTAGACAAAGTCAATCTAACGTGTACACCATCATACATTTTGTTGGCATTTAAACACATAAAAATAGCTTTTCGAACACCTTCTCTTGAGGGAATATTTTTAAAATGCATTGCTTTTGCAGAATCCAACAAACGGCTTATATGCTCCTCTAATTGAAAAATTTTACCATTATAAACTCTCAAGCCCTCCCAGACCCCATCTCCTCCCTGAACTAAACTATCTAAAACTGAAATTTTAGCGTCTTTTCTTGAAACTAGTGAGCCATCAATATATATAAGTGATTCATCATTCTTAGGGTTGGGCTGATTGTATTTAGACATGAATTTTTATTTAATATTTAACAAATTATTATAATACATTAAGCTTTTCTCATAAATCGGCTTAAGATCTTTCGGCAACGATTGTTCTGAAATCTTATACTTACCAAAACCTGTACTTTTATGGACACTAGCATACCAATATTTCTCCCATACACCATCTTCTTGAATTGGACCTGCCTCCCAAGCCAACATCTTACCAGAGAATGATATCCCAGCGTACTTACAGATTTTTTCTAAAGCTATTTTTGGATTAAGCAACAATTGCTTAGCATCTATAATCAAAGGCTTTGTTTTATTAGCAATTAAGAAATCAACAAAATCACTCTGTATTTTATAACACAAGTCAAGCTCTGTAGGCTTTTCAACATGTTTGATATAGGACAACAGAACATCTTTGGGGTTTCTTGTAAGAATAATGTTTTTAAAATTTAATGTAAAAGACCAATCTATTGCATGTAAATGATTCGCCATGTGTTTCATAAAATAAACAGCGCTATTTATAGATGGATTAACCAACCTATCAATTACAACTTTATGATCTAACTCCATTGCTAATAACACTTCAGCTCTAGATGGTCTATTTACGCCCGAAAGATGTAAAAAAGAACCAAACAGCGGCTCATCAACAACTTTAGTATCCAATCGGTTAGCAAAACTATACATCATGGCCGTAGAAATATTTCTAGGCCCAGACCATAATGCTATTTTGGTTATTTCATTCAATTTTAAGTTAAAATCCCATAGCTGAATCATCTCCCCTTGGATCCGCTCCACCTTCAATAATGCCATTTTCGTTAACAAGTATGGCATCAACTCTATTCATTGAATTAACATATTTGAAGTTATGACCCATATTTCTCAACTCTTGAACAACTACAGAGTCAAATAGATGAGCCTCTATTTTAATTTCATCTGGCATCCATTGATGATGAAATCTTCCCTTTGAAACTGCAACATCTATGGGTAAATTGAAAGCTAAAACATTTAAAATAGTTTGAAGAACTCCCGTAATTATAGTTGACCCTCCTGGGGTACCTACTACCATAAAAAGAGCTCCATTTTTTTCTAAAATTGTTGGTGTCATTGAACTTAACATTCTCTTTTTAGGAGCAATTGCATTTGCCTGACCACCAATTAATCCATATAAATTAGGAACTCCTGGTTTTGCACTAAAATCATCCATTTCATTGTTTAACAAAAAGCCAGCTCCACCAACAACTAAACCTGAACCATAAGCGCTATTTAATGTTGTGGTAACAGAAACAGCGTTTCCATAAGAATCTACTATTGAATAATGAGTAGTTTGATCACTTTCATTCCAGTTTAATTCTCCGGGATAAATCGTTGAACTTAATGATGCTTTTGAAGAATCAAAATCAGCAAAACGAGATTGTAAATAACTAGAATCCAATAAAGAGGCTAATGGAACTTCACAAAAATCAGGATCTCCTAAATATTTAGATCGATCTGCAAACGCTCTTTTTTCTGCTTCAACCATTAAATGAATAGCCGATTTAGAATGTAAACCCATGGCAGTTAAATCATATGATTCCAACATTTTAAGCATTTGCATAAGACAAACACCACCACTCGATGGAGGTCCCATTGAGATTAGCTTGTAATCTTTATATGTACCTATAATCGGATCACGCCATTTACTTTTATAATTAGCTAAATCTTCAAAGCTTATAAGCCCTGAGCTTCTATTCATTTCATCAACAATTTTATTAGCCGTTTCCCCTTGATAAAATCCAGCTCTTTTATGATCCCTAATTAAGGTTAAAGTATGAGCTAAATCCTTAAGAAATAGCGTGTCACCAAATTGCCATTTTTTTTTGGTGAAAAATTGAGGTTCAACGCTATTGAATTTAGCTTTTTTTGTATTGTAGTAATTTAATCCTTCTGCTTCTAACTGTGTTAATAAAAAACCATTTTCAGCAAGAGCTACAGCAGGTTGAACCAACTCTTGCCAAGAAAGTAAACCAAACTTTTGGTGAGCTTCACACATTCCATCAACAGTACCTGGTACACCAACCGCTAAACTGCCGTTCAAGCTCAAGCCTTCAACAACATTTCCCAATTTATCTAGATACATGTTAGAAGTTGCTTTTTCAGGAGCTGTTTCTCTGTAATCTAATGAATAAGAAGAGCCATCAGCAAGCCTTAAAACCATAAATCCTCCTCCTCCAATATTTCCTGCACTTGGATGAACTACAGCTAAAGCAAATTGAACAGCAACGGCAGCATCAATAGCATTTCCACCCTTTAACAATATTTCTTTTCCAATTTTAGAAGCAAGTGGATGAGCACTAACCACCATAGCTGAATCCAATGCACTATTAATAATTACAACATCTTTTTTCGCTGTCGATTGGTTACAAGAATTTAAAACCAATAGAGAAATTAGAAGGACAAAAAATCTAAGCATGTTACCTTTTAATAATTAATGGCGTTGTGAAAAGTTGAAAATCTGATTGTATAACAAGGTGATATAATCCAGAGGATAAATGCTGTACGTTATATTCTTTATTAAACTTATCAGCTTTATAAGCTGCCACTAAATCTCCTAATGAATTGTAAATACTTAAAGTATAATTCATTGATATATCTGAGTTGATAGTAAAATAATCTAATGCTGGATTAGGGAAGACATTCCAATTTTCTTTGCAAAGATTAGTGCTACATGCAGATAAAAGAGATTCAACAAAAACAGAATCTGTGGATTCGCAACCATTGTAATCTGTAAGCACTAAATTATACCATCCACTCGCTAAATCGACAATCATGGAGTCAGTAAAAGAATTGCTCCACAAATAAGAATAAGGAGAAGTACCACCAAGCGCAACCACACTGGCACTACCATCTAAAGATCCATTATTTGATTCGGGGGAAGAACTAAAATTTAGTTCCATAGAATCTGGTTGATTAATAACAGAAAAAATAGAATCTGAATAACACCCTAATGAATCTAGAGTATATGTTAGATACGTTCCTGAAGAAAGATTTGAAAATTGATTGAGTGCATATAAATTATTATTAAAACTATAATACTCTATACCAGCCCCACCAAAACTTGAAATTGTTAACTCTCCAGAAGAATCATTAAAGCAATTAAGGTCTTGAACAGCGTTACTAATGTAAATCGAATCTGCAGCTTCAACAGTGAAATATAGTGTGTCGTAGCAATTAGGATTATCAACTTCAACAGAATAATTACCAGCACTCAAATTAGAAATTCCTGAATCTGTTTCACCAGTATTCCAAATATAAGTAGTAAAGGTAGTATCACTCGGAATAAGTTCAATTGCGCCATCAGCGACATTAAAGCAATTTAAATGTGTAACTGCACTACTATCAATAACGGCTGGACCATCAACAATCTCAACAGAGTCCACCACTACGCACCCATCAAGATGAGTAATTGCAACACTCCACATGCCTGCAGCTAAACCGTTTGCCGTTTTTGTGCTATCTCCATTTTCCCAATCAAAAGTACACCCGCTAAACATACATGGACAACCAGAACTACTCAGCGTTGCAGTACCAGTAGCATCTCCTGGGCAAATGTTGTTAATTACATTTCCAAATGAAATTATATATGGGTCCGATAGCGAAAAAGACACCATTTCATAACACCCTAACGAATCTATAACAATTACCTTGTAAGCTCCAGCATTTACACTTAGCAAGGAATCATTAACCGAGCCATCAGACCATAAATAGGAGTGTTGACTATTACTTGAAATTGGATTTAAAGCAACTATTCCATCTGACAAACCATTACATGAAGGGTTATTTACATTGACGGAAGAAACAACACTTGAGGTACCACAGTTAGTCAATTCACTAGCGTATAGGCCATCATATTGATTACCCATATATCCTCCCCAAGCGATACCAGAAAAAGGAACATCAATGTTGGTAGTTAAACGATTAACATAAATACCATTCCAAGCAGAAGGATTGGTACTATCTGCACGGTAAGCATAAACAATATCAATTAAATTATCATTATCCAAATCTGTAACTAAGGGTGTGCTAGCTAAATTAACTCCTGCAGTTAGGGAAGTTAAATTGGAAATGTTGTTGTTTTGAAAGTCAATAAGCAGCAATTCATGTTGGAAATACCCATTAATTTGATTGACAGAAATTAACACTTCATCTCTACCGTCTTGGTTGCTGTCAAAAGCGTTTGCAGAGGCAAAATGCAAATCAGAAATACTGTCTTTCCATTCAACCTGACCAGTTTCACCATTTATCATCACTTGATAGTGGTCAAAAAATGAAGGGGCCACCCCTTTATTACAAACAGCAAATACATCTGGTGTAAGGTCTCCACCAATAAAATTTCCAATTACTGGAGCAGCACTAGACTCACTATTAGCTACAACAACACTCCATTGCTGTGTGAGAGTTAGCCCATCAAAACGCATAATCTCTCCAGAATAGGATTGAATAATTATATCTAAGTAACCGTTCCCATTAAAATCAGCAAGAGATGCAGGAGCAATAAATCCTTTACTAGAATTGGAAGACAACATAATCGAATTAGACAAATCGTTATTTACCAAATCTGAAAAATTAGCCACCCACATGGCGCCTCCATGATTTTCTCCTCCTGTACCAAAAACAACTTGAAGGGTTCCATTATTCTGCAAATCTGCAATTACTGGGGAACAATAGGTTTCATTACTATCAGGCATAACTGCTTTAGCAAGAACTGAGCCTGTTGCTCCACTTAAAATCATTAAATGCCCAGGGGGTCTTGGATCCCAAGGGTTTGCATTGTGATCGCCTCCATTGGCCACTAGGATATCATCGATAGCATCAGCATTTTGATCAGGAATTACCTGACCAGAATAAAAATTATACCATCCACTATCGGAAGGAATTAAGCCTGTTCCTTGAGGAAAAGCTTCCCAAATAACGGTTCCATCAACACCATTTAAAGCAAAAAATTGACTATTTCTACCACCAATAAAAACATCGGGTACATTATCGTTATTAATGTCATTGAAAACTGCACTAGAAAAAACCTCATCATAAGAAGGTGTAACCCAAAGAGAAGAACCCGTAGCGCCATCAAAAGCTAACACTCCATTTGCACTATAGGTAGAGTCGGTTCCAGCACCAATTACAACATCTAAAACACCATCTCCATTAAGGTCAGCAGATCTTGGAGATGATAAAGTAGGCACAGAATTTGTGAATGTAGACCACTGAGCAGTTAAATTAATAGCGAAAAGTAGTAAGTAAAAAAGTGATAATTTTTTCATATTATTTGAAGGTAGGCAAGCTGAGGTTTAATTTGATTGTTTAAATTTAGAAAAAAATACGTTTTAAGCTTATTTTGTTAAACCATGACCATATTTTTTAATAGGACGTTCTGTATTCTAATTGGTAGTCTTTTAATGGGCTCTTCTTTTTACTCTCAAGTTTTAAATAAAAAAATATCTGAAACTAAACTAAATATTGCTGTTTTAGACAAGAAAAAAGACAGCTTAACTCAACTTCTTGAACAATTAGAACTCGCCAACGGAAAGCTAGAAATAAAAAGTTTTTCCATTCCTGAATTAAAACCAAATGAAGACCTAATAGAGCATCATGGAATGCTTTTAGTTTATAGTGAAAAGCATGAGCAAGCAAAATGGGTGGCCCATAAAATTTCCACAAACATCATAAATGGAAATGAAGGAAGAAGTAACGACTTCAGGGAAGATCCAAAAGTAAAAACTGGTTCTTCAACCGAAAAAGATTACTTTCTTAAGACCAAGAAAGAAGGTGGTTCTTTTGCTTATGATGGATATGGGTACGACAGAGGACACCTAGCTCCATCTGCAGATTTCAGGTGGTCAAAAACTGCCTTATCTGAATCTTATTTTTACTCTAACATGTCTCCTCAACTACCAGAATTCAACAGAGAGTCATGGGCTAAATTAGAAAACAACTTAAGAGCTTATGTTACATCAAAAAAGGTAGACTTATTTGTTATTACGGGTCCCGTATTAACTGATGATCTCAAAAAAATTGATCGAAGTATTAACAAGGTTAGTATCCCCAATTATTTTTTCAAAGTTGTTTTAGACAAAAAAAACAATAAATCAATTGGCTATTTAATACCTCACAAAGAAATTCAATACCCGCTTAACCATTATGCCGTAAGTGTTGATAGCATTGAGCAGGTAACCCAGATTAATTTTTTCAATAATCTTGAGGATTCGTTAGAAATCAGAATAGAAAAACAAACTAATTTTTCTTTTTTAAACAATGAAAACAACCAAAACAACTCGCTTCCATTAAAAGCAAATGAGCTTAAAAAAAACTGCTTTAACACGATTGAAGCAAAACGATTTATTGGCACCAACAAATCAGTTAAGATATGTGGAAAAGTGGTGAGTACTCACCTTTCCAAAAATGGTCACGTTTTCATCAACTTAGACCAATCCTTTCCCAATCAGCTGTTTTCTATAACTATTTGGAAATCCAACACAACTAACTTTAGCTATTCTCCAAATGAATTCCTAAAAGGGAAAACAATCTGTGTCAAAGGTAAAGTTTCGGAAAATAAGGGGACCCCTACCATGAGTATTAGTAACGAAAAATCAATTGAAATTATAAATTAATTTCAATTCAATTAATTTTCGTAAACATAGATTAACATTAGTTTAATTTACATTTAACATTAATAACCTAATATCGTAGTGTGAGTGTTAAGTATTTCAATAGCGAGTATAAAAATTTATCAGACAAACAATATGCTGATGAAAAATTTATACTGCAAGTTGAACTTTTAAAACTTCAAGAATGGGTGGTCAACAACAACAAACGAGTAGCCATAGTTTTAGAGGGCAGAGATGCTGCTGGAAAAGGATCAACTATTAAAAGATTTATCGAACACCTTATGCCAAAACACTTTAGAGTGTACGAGCTAGGAGCTCCATCAAAAAAAGAAAATAGAACATGGTTAAAAACTCATGAAAAGGCTTTACCTAAAGCTGGAGAAATTGTTTTTTTTGACAGGTCGTGGTATTCAAGAGCAATGATCCAACCTACTATGGGATACTGCACTGAAAATCAATATAAATATTTTATTAAGCACGTGAGTAAATGGGAAGAGTCGCTAATAAAAGATGGAATGATAATTATTAAATTTTATCTTTCAGTAAATAAACCTACTCAAAAAATGCGCTTCCATCTTAGAGAAAAGCACAAGCTGAAATACTGGAAGCTTTCAGAAAATGATTTAAAAACCTTGAAAAAGTGGGAAGAGTACACTTTCTACAAAAATCAAATGTTTAACAGAACCTCGACCAAAATTTCTCCCTGGGTAATTATAAACTCAAACCATAAAATGGTAGCAAGATTAAATGCTATGCGTTATGTATTAAACAAAATACCATACTCTGGGAAAATTGAACTTGAAAATGTTTCATGGTTAATTGACGCAAATAAAAGAGACATTAAACTTTTTGGGGTAAAATTTAAGGAACTTACAAATAGTCAATATGCACTGCTAAGTAAGCTTAAACAGCTAGAAACCACCAAGAACATCAAACTCTAAATTACATCCCAACTAACATAGAAGTGTTAAAAATCAGCACTTTCACTTAGTAAATCCCTTTTAATTTAACATTAACTTCTAGTTGAATATTAGAACACATATTTATTATGTCCATAAAAAAACTAAGAGCTGGAGGTTTAGTAATCAACAATAAATCTGAAATTCTATTAATCTTTAGAAAAGGGAAATGGGATCTACCAAAAGGTAAAGTTGAAAAAAAAGAAAAAAATTCTTTAGGTGCAATGCGAGAAACTTCTGAAGAAACTGGGTTAAGAGTCAATGAGCTGAGAATTAAAAAGTCGCTAATAATCACTACTCATTTACTTAAAGGCAAGCAAGTTAAAACCAAATGGTACCTACTTAAATACAAAGGGATAAACAATAAGTTAAAACCGCAAAAAAAAGAAGGAATTGAAACATGTAAATGGGTTAATGAAGCCTCATTAATTTACTACATCCCACATTTAAGGAATTATGCAAGAGATGTTTTCGACTTTTATTTTAGCGAAATAAGAAACCTAGCTTCATAAAATTCTTCACAATTTTACTTTCTCAAATTAGTCTTGTTTTCACCAAATGATTATGGTTGTTTTGATAAAACAAGAAATAATGTCTATTGGAATTTAGGTTCAATAAATTCTTTTCGCTGACAATCTTCTATAAACTATGAATCAAAAGCAACTGAGTTACTTCATTTTAGTACCAAATACTTTATCCCAAAAGGTAAAAGTACTTGCATAATTCCCATTAAGTTTTGCATGATGTTTATCATGATGTTCATTCTCTCCCCAAAATGGAATCCATTGATTAATTTTAGATCTAAACCCGGAATGTATTTCTAATTCATGGACATTACGTATTAACATATACAACCAAAAGGACCAACAACTAATTGGTGAAAATAATGCTATAACTCCCAAACCAATAAAAGGGCCTATATATCCCATCATCCATTCCAAAGGGTGAACGTAAAGATATTCTAAGGCTAAAGGAGAAAAAGCTTTATGATGAATGCGATGAACAGTTCTTAAAACATATTTATTTTGATGCATCCAACGGTGAAGAAAATAAAAGAAAAAATCGTCAGCTATTAAAATAAAAGCTAGCTGTAAAAAGATTAAAAAAGGGCTGAAAACTAAGCCACTATCAAAAAGCGGAAACATAAAATACAAGCCCACAGAAGACACAAGTGAAAGAATAAAAATATTAAAGAAAATTAATGGCAATCTGCTAAAAAAAACTTTTGAATCTATTTTTTTATCTTGAATTCTGTATCTTAAAAGACTTTTAAAATATATGGGTAATATTGAAGCAATAAAACCTAGAACATTACAGCTAATAAGAATAACAAGCGTATAAAAGACGAAATCTGAAGCAATCATTTGAAATAATATTCCTTTAAATTTATGAAAAAAATTAACCTACCAGACAACACTCCTATATATTGCCTGAAGTCTACTGAAGCAATAGTTTTAGACGACCACATAAAAGGTTACTTCAACCATGGAATAAAAATAAACAAAGAGGATGTAATAATAGACATAGGAGCAAATATTGGTGTTTTTGGATTAAGAGCCTCACAAGAGTTCAAGGAAATTGAAATTCACAGCTTTGAACCTGTTCCTCAAATTTACAATGTATTACAAAAAAATAAAGTACTATCAAACAACCCCAACTTCCACGCCTATCAAATGGGAGTTGGATCAAAATCTGACGCTATAAACTTTACTTATTTCCCAAACAGCCCAGCACTATCAACGACTAATCCAGAATTGTGGGAAAAAGACAAAAAAGCATTTGAAAATGCTGTGAAAGGGAGTATAAAAAATTCACCTGATTCTTTTTGGTGGTCATTTTTAATTCCCAATTTCACCATACCATTAATTGCACGATACCTTCAAAAAGGAAAAACAGTAATTGAATGTGAGGTCTGCACGCTAGCTCATTTTATTGTAGAAAAAAACATAACTAAAATTGACTTGCTTAAATTAGACTGTGAAGGGCATGAATGGGAGGTAATTAAAGGCATAAGCGAATCAAACTGGCCAATAATTAAATCAATTGTTATGGAAGTTCATGACATAGATAACCGAGCCGAAAAGGTGAAAACCATTTTAAAAGATAAAGGCTTTACCAAAATAACTCTTGAAAAAGAAAAAGCGTTAGAGACTACAGACCTTGTTAACATTTACGCTTTAAGATGAGTAAGCAGTTTAGTTTATTGGTCCTGTTTTTGCTATACTCATTTGGCAGCTTGTTCTCACAAACTTACAGTATTGATGTTACCATTAAAAACATAAAATCAATTGATGGGTACATTCAAATTGGTCTTTACAATTCCCCAGAAGAATTCCCTAAAGTAGATAGAGAATTCAAGCGCTATTACTTTAAAACTACAGCCAGCACAATGAAATACACGCTTAAAAACTTAGCTAAGGGGAATTATGCTATAGCCACCTATCATGATAAGAACAGTGACAAAAAGTGCAACAGAAATTTAGTTGGCTATCCAACAGAAGATTTTGGATTTTCAAATAATGTGAAAATATTTATATCGGCACCTAAATTTGAAGATGCTAAAATTGAGCTTAATCAAAATAAATCAATATCCATTTCTATAGATTAGTTTGTTGGTATAAATCACAAATTAATACTTTGTTCAATCTCGCCTGAGCCCACATTCCAAAATCAAATTTAGAGAATGGAATAGATTCAAAATCTTGAGATTTCCAAAAATGCATTTGCTCTCTTAGCTGCTTTAAATCATCTTCTAAAAAGCCAATTTTAGATTTTTGTTGGTGTTTCATAAAGCGAATAAGCTCATCTTCTACCTTATACAGCCTCTTTTTACTTTTAAGATAATTAAGCGTGTTTTTAGTTAGGTATTTAAGAGTGAAGTCATTGTTCAATTCAAAGTGAATTAGTAGATTGAGTAATCTGATAACAGAAAGAATATCTGCCCTTAATTTAAAATCTATATCGTTAATGATTTTATTAGAATATTTAAGCGCTAATTTATAATCACCAGTTATAAAATAAAATTTCGCAAGTAAGAAATAACATTCATATAAAAATGGCTTACTTATAAATGCCTCAAATTTTATTAACTCATTTTTATTTTTATTGATCCATTTTAGACATAAATCAAAGCTGTTTTTCAAAAGATACACCTCAATCCTAAGGTTCATTGAATAAATAAAAGCTCTAGCTTGAATGTTAATCGAATTATTAATGTTTAATTCTTTATCAATATTTTCTAAAAGACCAATGAGCTCCCAAGCATTTTCTGTTCTATCATTCTGAATTAAAGCTCTCACATGACTTGATAGTGAAAAGATATAACCCATTGTTGAGTACTCAATTAGAGAAGGATTGTTAATATAATGAGAAGAAAGCTTCTCCGAATATTGAAGCATCTTCTTTTTATCTTTTGTCATGTAGAAATAAGCAAGAAGAACACTTAATCTATACATCTCAGCTCTACTTGATAAGACCATAGAATCGTTTTTTATCTGATCAGCATAAACAAACTTTTTCATCACCTCCAAATCAGCACCTGACCTAACCTCTCCTAAAGACAATCCTTTATCGTAAGATTCAAAAGCAATTTTCTGAATGGTACTAAAATTTACTGCAATGTCTAATAGCTTATCGTGCCTGTCAAAATTATCTAGTGCTTGACTGTATAAAAGTTGTTTAGACAAAATCTCTGCTTCAATTTCATGTATAATTAGCTCATGATTAAACAAATCATTGTCCTTAGCTATTTTCTTTGCTTTTTTTACAATTTTTAAAGACTGTCCATAAAGGCCTTTATGGAATAAAATCTCAACTTGTTTTAAAAGTTCAAAAATTCTGGATTTGTTATTTAAACTTGAATGGTAGGCATTCAAACTTTTTAAAACTAGTCGATACAGATAGTTTTTTTTCCTGAGACAGATTTTTAACATAAGAAGCTTTTTTGAGCACATCTTCTGAATAAACCTTTTGTTTTTCAATGGCATTAAAAAGATGAATATAGTCGTTACTCTCCCCAATTACATGCCTTGAGCTAAACAACTTAAAGTATCTCTTTTCAGACATGGTAAGTGAAGAGATAAGATCAAATAAGGCATGTGAAGACATAATCAGACTTGTTAGTTAAAGTCTAATATATTAATATTTAATTAAAAAAGAATATTCCTAAAGCGAAGGCTTAAAGCTTTTATACAGAAACGGACTAGGATTTAAGAACCTTAAAGTTATCTCTAAACCACCTTGCATATTTGTTGCTGGAGTTAATTTTGAAACGTTTAAATCGTAGGAAACACCAATAGCATAATTACTCAATTCAAATAAAACCATGGGACTTATAGCATCTCTGTATCTGTAATTGGCTCCAATAGAAAATGCTGATTCTTTAATAAACCCTGTAACTTTAGAAGCCTCTTTTATTCTTATTCTGCAATAAGTACCCGCAATAATTTCAGTATTAGGACCTTGCATTTGCACTAAAACATTTGGCACCAAAGCAACATTTGACTGAGCAATACCTATAAAACCCTTCCCAAAAAAAGCATATCGCATGTAAAGATTATCTTGCTCAATTCCATTGTATAAATTTGGAGTTGTCAAATGATAAGCAGCAACTCCTAGCTGAAACCTCGTTTCGTCATATGAAGCCATACGCCTTTCTTTTTTTGAATAGGACCAAACAAGACCAGTTGAAAAATCAAAGTAAGAAAACTGATCGCTTGCAAAAGTCTCATAGCTCGGAAGACTAGCGTCATAAGCACTTCCATTAAATTGATTTCCCCAGCTTATAGATTCAGGATTAATTGATGACTGATTAAAAGAAGATAAAAGACCTAAAGACAATGTATTCTTACTGTTTAAATTAACAACACCTGACAGACCTAAATTCACAGAATTAGACTTCAAAAATCCGTTTGCTGAATTATCTGAATTTGCAGATAAACCAACCCCTAAAAATCCACTTTTCCACTTGTTGGTAAATAACCCCCCATCAGTTGAAAAACTGTAGGTCTGAAACGCTTTGTTAATACTACTCCACTGGCTTCGAGAAGAAATATTAACTCTATAGTTCCCTTTAAAATTTCCAATTAAACCAGGGTTATATAAATAATCGTGTTGCTGCAGTTGGGTAGTGTGAATATCTTGCCCTTTTAAAGAAACACAACCCAATAGTATTAATATAAATAGTAATTTAAATCTCATCATAATATAATTATTTGATTAATGATATGGTACCCTTTGAAAACACTTCAACTCCATTAATATCCAAACCTTCTAATAAATAAACAAAAGCGCCATTATTAACAGCAATACCATTTAACGTACCGTCCCAACCACAGCTCTGCTGACAGCAACAATCCGACTGAAAAACAAGCTCTCCCCAACGGTTAAATATTTTAAAACTCACTTCTTGCAACCCAACTCCCATAACATACAAATAATCGTTATTTCCATCTCCATTGGGAGAAAAACCGTCAGGAACAAAGAAAATAGCTTCATTTTCAAAAACAACATTAACAAAAACTGTAGAATCACAGCCGGTAGAAGAGACAAACAATTCACTTCCAGAAGGATTATCTTCTGTGTACAATGACCCATTAAAATCAAAGCTTAAAGCACCAGTAACAGTTGTATCAAGAATACTTGAAAACTCTTGGTATTCTATTACTGTAACATCAACTAATGAATCACACCCATCAACAGAACTAAAAACTTCTGTTCCACTTAAATTACCATTTCCATATTCAGTGCCATTGAATTCAAAAGATTCACCAAAACATATTGTACTATCTAGGGAAGAGCTCAAAGCAGGAAGCTCAGTAACAGTAACAGTAACTATTGAATCACAACCGCTGGCTGATTGAAGTGTATCTATTCCAGATAAATTATTGGCATCATAAGTAACTCCGTTGTAAGAAAATGATTCTCCTGAACATATTGTTGCATTAACAGCTGCTGTTGAGTTGAGTAGTAAACCTATGGTTACAGTTACAATAGAATCACATCCACCAGAAGAAACTAGCGTGTCTGAACCTGATAAATTATTCGAATTATAAACTATTCCATTATAAACTAAAGAGTCGTTTTCACAAATTGAGGCACTAAAACTTCCCGAAACCGACTGCTGAACAGTAATGGCCACATTAACAATAGAGTCGCATCCATTAGCAGCAACCAAAATTTCTGTACCACTTAAGTTATTGCTGTCGTAAGTTGTTCCATTATAAACAACTGCCCCTCCTGGACAAATCGTTGCATTAAAATTAGCAGTTGAGTTTGACAAAACAGACGCATTAACAGCCTCAATAGCTGTACAATTCCCGTTATCAAGAAGAATATAGTAAGTACCGGAAGAGACAGAAGACGGATTGGACAAAGAAGAACTTGCTATGGGATCTGTCCAATATGAAAGTGCTCCTGGGTCACTACCTGCAGTAACTCCAATTAGGGTAAGGTCAATAGTGGATGGACTACACAAAGCAGCAGGGTCGGTTATCAGTAAATTTGGAGCTGCATTAATTACCGCATTAACAGCAACAACAGAAGAACAACCATTAGCTTCAAGCTGAACATAATACGTACCATCTCCAACTGAAGAAGGGGCGCTTAACCCATTAGATGCTGCTGGATCAGTCCAATAGGATAACACTCCAGGATCACTTCCAGCAGTTATAGCGCCAGCAGTAAGATCGATAGTTGATGGACTGCACAATGCAGCAGGGTCAGTTATCAATAAATTTGGAGAAGCATTAACTGTTGCATTAACCGCTTGAATTGCAAAACAACCATTGGATTCTAATTGCAAATAATAAACCCCATTAGAAACGGATGATGGAGATCCTAAAGGAATTGTTGCTGCAGGATCAGCCCAATACGTTAACGCCCCAGGATCACTACCAGCTGTTACAGAGATGTCGGTAAGATCTACAGTTAATGGACTGCATAAAGAGGGGGGATCGGTTACAATTAAACTAGGTTGAGCATTAACAACAACATTTACTGCCTGAGTAGAAAAACAACCACTAGATTCTAGCTGAATATAATAGGTGCCATTAGAAACAGAAGAAGGGGTTGATAATGAATTCGTAGCGGAAGGATCAGTCCAGTAAGTAAGTAATCCCGTATCACTGCCAGCGGTTACTAAAGCACCTGTAAGATCTACAGTTGAAGGACTGCATACAGCAGAGGGATCTGTGATAGTTAAATTGGGCAACAAATTAACAACAACATTTACCGGCTCAATAGACACACATCCACTAGATTCTAGCTGAATATAATAAACACCTGAAGAGGAAACAGCAGAAGGGTTACTTAATGAGCTAGTAGCTGAATTGTCTGTCCAGTAAGTTAGTGTACCAGGATCACTTCCAGCGGTTATTGAAGAAGCCGTTAAATCAACAGTAGATGGATTACAAATTGGAGCAGGATCAGAGATAGACAAACTTGGAGCAGAACAACAATTCTGTCCAGTCACAGCATTGTGAACACAGGAAGAGGAACCACTATTTACACTAGCATAAAAATCTATATCTTCAACACATCCCATTACCGTTACTTGAACTTGCATGCAAATATCATTTGATGTAGCCCCAAACAATTCACTACTCTCAAAGCTCAAAACATTAGTCATGTTTTGAAACTGATTCCAATCGGAATCATTAGCAACGGAATTAATAGTTGAACCTGTTAAGCCTTGAAGAATTCCAGAAAGATTTCCCGATATCAACGTTGATGTTGAAATTGTAGTGGTTGTTGGAAAAGCACCACTAACATCAACAACTGGAGTTGAAATAGAAGAATTAAAAGCCAAAGCAAAACCATAAAAAGTAATATCCAAAGTTCCTAGCTCCACACACAAATCCAGCGTATAGGTAATACTTCCATTTGGGTTTGTTGTTTGATTAGCAATTGATATTGTGCTATTATTACAACCGAGAACCGGAGAAACAACGAAGTTTAAAAAAACAATTAGGGTAGTAAGCTTTAATAAATTACTCATTTTTATCTTGAATTATTAAAATCTAAATAAGGTTCAATTAAGAGCATCTTTTCAGATTAATTTTTTCTAAGATATTTTAAAAAATTTATAAATTAACCTATTGATGTTGTTTTTAATTTTATACTTTTAAAAAGTCAGCAACTTTATTTAACAGAATATATACTCATATAAAAAATAAAAAGTCTGATTTATATTGTGTTCAACAATTTGTTTATTAATTTAGATTAAATGACCTCATTCTATACCGTTAATTACTTGTGGATTTCAATTGCGGTAATCACCTTTTTAGTGCTTGTTAGTTTCAAAATAAAAGCTCCTTACGGACGACATTCCAACAACAAATGGGGAAAGATGATTTCCAATAAATGGGGCTGGTTTTTAATGGAACTTCCCGCCTTTATACTTATGCCTCTTCTATCGTTGATAGGACCAGCTAAAAACGACAGCACCGCAATACTACTTATCGCCTTGTGGGTATTACATTATGGAAACAGAACACTTATATTTCCATTTAAATTAAAAACAAAGAATAAAAAAATGCCTGTTTTAATTGTTGTATGCGCCTGTTTTTTTAACGGTGTTAATGGATTTCTAAATGGGTATTACATAGGTTTTTTAAAAAACGACAATGAATCCATATTTTCAATACATGTAATTTTAGGACTAGTTGTATTTTTTACAGGAATGTACATCAACAAAAAAAGTGATAAAAAACTAATAGCACTTAGAGAAAAAAATGAAGGCTACCAGATACCAAAAGGGTGGCTATTTAAATACATATCGTGCCCTAACCATTTTGGAGAAATTATTGAATGGACAGGTTTCTGTATAATTTCATGGAACATACCAGCACTAAGTTTTGCCATTTGGACTATCTGCAATTTAGCACCAAGATCACTAAATCATCACCACTGGTACAACGAAACGTTTAAAGACTACCCTAAAAACAGAAAAGCACTTATTCCTTTTATTTGGTAATTTGATAACAATTAAAAAGAAAATACTACTCACAGGAGCTACAGGAACTGTAGGAAAAGAAGTATTGAACCAATTAATACAACTCAACTACTATGATGTTTTCATAACAATTAGAAAAAAAAACATAAGAAAAAAAGAGTTAAAAAAAATATCAACTAAAGCTCAAGTAATTGATTGTGATTTATCAAAAGCAGAGGACGTATTGAAAATTAATGACCAATATGATGGCGTCATTCACCTTGCAGCTGTAATTCCCCCACTTGCAGATGAGCAACCATCTCTTGCAAAAGCAGTAAATACCAATGGCACCATCAATTTAATAAATCAACTAGAGAAAGTAAGTCCAAACGCATTTTTCATGTATAGCTCTTCAATATCAGTTTATGGAGACAGAATTGCCTCACCAAACATTAAAGTTTCTGATTCACTTCAAGTTAGCCTTGGAGATGAATATGCTGTAACGAAAATCGATGCTGAAAAAGCGCTAATGAATTCATCTTTAAGTTGGACCATTTTTAGACTATCAGCCATTATGGGCGTTAAAAATCACAAAATGTCTGGGCTTATGTTTCACATGCCTTTAGACACGTCAATGGAAATTTGCACACCATCAGATACTGCTAGAGCATTCGTTAATGGTCTAAAGAAAAAAAATGAACTAAATCACAGAATTTTCAATCTAGCAGGTGGAGAAAAATGTAGAATTACCTATGAAAAATTTCTGGAAGAAAACTTTAAAATGAACGGCTTGGGAAAACTCAACTTCCCTGACAAAACATTTGCTGAAAAAAATTTCCACTGTGGCTTCTATGCAGATGGTCAAGAACTAGAAGAAATTACCAAATTCAGAAATGATACTTTACAGGACTACTTTAACATGAACAAAAAAAGCATCCCCCTGATCCAAAAAAAAGCTGCTTATTTACTTAAAGGAATTATTAAATACTTCATTAAAAAACAATCTGAACCCTTAAAAGCATACCTATCTAAAGACAAGAAATTAATGAAGCGATTTTTTAAATAAATTAAAATGAAAATTATAAAAGCCATTATTCCATCTGTAAAAGTAAACATGGGAGGCAACATTATTGATCAACCTCTACCAATTAATAACATAGCATACTTTGATCCTTTTCTGCTTATACATCACTGGGAGAGTAGGCTCCCAGGAAATCAAAAAAAACTTGAGGTCGGAGTTGGACCACATCCACACAGAGGATTTTCCCCAGTAACTTTCATATATAAAGGAGAGGTGAACCACAACGATTCATTAGGAAACAACCACACCATCTCCTCTGGAGGGACTCAATGGATGTCTGCAGGAAAAGGAATTACACATAGCGAAAGACCAAGTGAGAAAATGGCAAAAAATGGTGGAGAATTAGAGTTTATTCAATTTTGGATCAACACCTTAGCCAAAAACAAAATGGACCAGCCCTTTTACCTCCCGCTTTCAAAAGAAAAAACACCAACAATAAAAAACGAACACTACACGATTCAAGTTGTATGTGGTAATTATGCAGGTAAAAAAGGAGCAATTAAGCACAGTTCACCATTAAACCTTTTAAGAATAGAAATGAATGAAAGTGCTCATTTGTCATTTGAACTAAAAGCCTCAGACAACACCTTGATTTATCTTTTAGATGGAGAACTAATTATTAACAATAAAAGCTGCAATGCAAAGAATATGGTGCTTTTTGAAAATACAGGATTTGAAATAAATGTAAAAGCAAAGAAAAATACAAGATTCATAGTGCTTTCAGGAGCGCCCCTAAATGAACCTGTTGTAAGCTATGGACC
>JBJKXU010000009.1:0-55762 GCA_045561415.1 Parvicellaceae bacterium | reverse complement strand
TTATGTAGATAGCTGGAGGCAGATTCCGAGTGTCATTGGAGCGGAGAATAATGGTGAATTTCAAAATGATCATCAACTTAAGTTTTTAATCGGCCATAACCACAGAGGAAAAAAATGGACACACCATACTAAAGCTGCTTTTGTTAATGAGCTTATGAGTTATAATGATACAGCTCATGAGATAAGTTCTAATTTTTCAATTGATTCCTATCACCTCAACTATAGGGTGGTTAGAGATTTTAGTAAAATCAAGGCCAATCTTCAAGCCTATTTTATGACAAGAACAGATCTAGCGGAATCTGATTATTACAATGAGAATACTATGCAAAATACAAGCTCTGCTTTTCTTAAATGGGAGCATGACCTTAATGCATTTAGCTATCATTTTTCGGCAAGGCAGGAATTGATTGATTTTAATTCTCTTCCAATTACCCCATCAATAGGGGTTGGAAAAACACTGTTAAAAGAAGACAAATGGAATACAGAAATTAATCTTTCTAAAACATCAAGGACGCCTACTTTAAATGACAGGTTTTGGATTCCTGGAGGAAACCCTTCTTTGTTACCCGAAAGGGGATTTGAAATTGAAAATAACAACAGGGTATACCTACTTAGAAATTTATTTTTTTCAACGGCTGTTTTTTATGGTCAAACGGCAAACTGGATTATTTGGCTTCCTGGAAGTAATGGGTTGTGGTCCCCTGAGAATGTTAAAGAAGTTGAAAGGTATGGATTGGAGACTAAGTTAGAGACGAATTTGACAATTAAAGCACTTAAGATTGATCTTGAATTACAATACAATTTTTTAAGGGCTAAAACACTAAGCTCTTACTTGGTTAACGATGCTTCAATTAATAAACAGCTAAGGTATGTCCCAATGCATCAAGGTCAATTTGATGTTGACCTTTCTTTTAAAAGGTTTAGGGTTTTCTATACCCAATCTTTTGTGGGTAAAGTTTTTCTTGACGGACAGAACGAAAGCTATTTGCCCTATTATTTACCTGTTGATTTTGGAATTGATTGGAGTAGTAAGTTTATTTCCGGAAAGCAGGTGATAGCAGGGCTTAAAATCATTAATCTTTTCAACGAACAATACCATATAATTGCCAACAGGCCAATGCCTGGGGCGCACTTTTTAATTAATCTAAAAATAAACCTAAAAAAGTAAGAACATGAAAAAAACAAACTATCTATATACAGTATTACTTGCATTTTCAAGCTTTACACTAATAGCTCAGAACATTGCAAGCTTTGAAAACCTTACCCTTGCTTCAGAGTCCTATTGGGACGGATCCGATCAATCAGGACAACACAACAACAGTCTTTTTAATAGTACTTTTAGTTCTGGAGATTATACTTTTTCTAATACTTACGATACTACATATGGTGCGATTTATGGGTATTGGTCTAAAGGTTGGGCTTATTCTAATGTTACTGATACGGTGACTTCGGGAGCTGTCAATTTATTTAGTGCTAAAGCAAGTGGTGGTGCTTTTAATACACCAAACTATGCAGTAGGTAAAAATAATTCCACAGTGGTTTTTAATCAGCCTCAAGGTTTTACTGCTATGATTACCAATTCTACATATGCTGCCAATAGCATGAGAGATGGAGATGGGTTTGCGAAAAAGTTTACTAACGCAGATCAAGATTATTTTAAGGTTACTGTTTTTGGTTTTTCATCTGGAATTATAATTGATAGTACTTCATTCTTTTTAGCTGATTTTACTCACGTAGATTCTACAAACGATTACATAGTAAATGATTGGCAATACATTGGTATGCCAAATAATAGTTTTGATAGTATTCAGTTCAAACTTGCCTCAAGTGATGTAGACCCTGTATTTGGAATGAATACCCCTGCTTTCTTTTGTTTAGACAATGTAGGGCCATTGCCAGTAACAGTAGAGGAGATAAATAGTAATGACTTTTCAGTTTATCCAAATCCTACAACTGATTTAATTTACTTTGATAACAATTCATCCTTTTCCAATTACACAATAACTATCTTTGATAGCTTTGGGAGAATTGTCTTAGCAAATAATTTAAACCCAACTTCGCTTGATATTTCTCAACTTCCAAATGGAATATATGTTGCAAGAATTAGAAATAACGGAGGAGAGTTGTTTAAAAAAGTCATCAAAAAATAGGTGTATAAATTTAGCGTTACCATATTAATTATAGTACTGAGCTTTCACCTTAAAGCTCAGTTTCATCCACCTGTTGGCTCAATTGGAACTAGTGCTATGCACAAAGATTCTTCGGCCTTTGTTGGTTGGGCTAACCAATGTATTATTCAAAGGGGGGAACTCGATATTTCGAATCCCTCCTTAGGATATGCCTCAGTTGGAGACAACTTATCGGCTATTGGTCAGGCAGGTTTAAATGGTGTGGTTAGTTTAGGAGACGCGGGTACAGCAAAGCTTACTTTTGAAGCTACAATTTTTGATGGTCCTGGTTGGGATTTTGCTGTTTTTGAGAACTCTTTTAATAGCACTTTTTTGGAATTGGCATTTGTTGAGGTAAGTAGCAATGGAGTTGATTTTTTTCGCTTCCCGGCAATCTCTAATACGCAAGACACTTCACAAATAGACAACGCTGGTGGTGTTGATGCAACAAAAATAAATAACCTAGCTGGAAAATATAGCGCGTTGTATGGCACTCCATTTGATTTAGCTGATTTAGCACCTACTTCATTATTAGACATAGATCACATTTCTCATGTAAAAATCATTGACGTTGTTGGAAGTATTAATACAAGTTATGCTACTTATGATGTAAATGGTTCAAAAGTTAATGATCCATGGCCTACCCCTTTTCCATCATCAGGATTTGATTTGGATGCAGTCGGTGTAATTCATCTTAACCCGCTTAATGTAGCAGATCAAAATAGCTTGGTTGCTGAATTTATGGTTTATCCAAATCCCGTAACAAGCAATAGTGTTTTGTCATTTGAGCTGCTTAAGCCTAGATTTTGTTCTGTTCATATAATGGATGTTCTGGGCAACAAAGTTTTTAATTTTAATGAATTTTTAGAAAAAGGATCTCACAACATTAAATTAAGCAATGTGTTGTTTAATAAAGGAATTTACTATTTGTCCTTGTCCTGTGATGGAAATCAAATGCGTTCAATAAGTATTTTGAGTTTATGATTAAAAGGTATAGTGTTTTTGTATTTGTCGTTGTTATTTTTTCTTGCTGTAAGAAGAAAGAAATCGGTCCACAGCTTTTAAGTCAAGTGGTAAATACTGAAACTTTTTATGATGTTTTAATTGGATGTGAAGGGAATTTTGGAACGGCAAATGGCTCTTTGTCTGCATACAGTTCCAATTCAAATGAGCTGGTTAATAATTTCTTTAATCAAATCAATAATTTCCCACTTGGGGATGTTGTACAAGCTATTGAATTGATTGATAATGATGTATTTATTGTAGTTAATAATTCATCAAAAATTGAGCGTATAGATTCAGCCACTTTTTTAAGTGTATCCACTATTAATGGTTTTAATAGTCCTAGAGAAATAAAAAAAGTTGCTGATGGGTTGGCCTATGTTACCGATTTATATTCTAATTCTATTCAAGTGGTTGATTTAGCTGATAACAATATTATAGACAACATTCCTGTTTCAGCTTGGACAGAAGGAATTCTGGTGAATAATGGTTTTGCTTACGTTTCATCTCCTGGAGCGAATTTAATTTACAAAATAGACGTAACCATTCATCAGCTAGTTGATTCCATTTCAACTGGAAATTCCCCTTCAAATATTGTGCTTGATAAAAACAATGATTTGTGGGTAGCTTGTTCAGGTTCTTGGGGAGCTGGCAATGGGACTTTAGAAAGAATAAGCCTTAGCTCATTTTCAACCGATCAAGTTATTCAATTGAATGCTTCTGTTTCGGAGTTGTGTATAAATAGCGAATTAGATTTTCTCTACTGGCTTTCAGATGGGGTTTATAAAATGGATGTTGATCAGTTTTCTTATTCAAAAATTATTGAAGAAAATACTGGAAATTTTTATGGTTTAGGTGTGCACCCTGATTCAGAGGATGTTTATGTTACAGATGCTGTAGATTATGTTCAGTCAGGCAGAGTTTTTAAGTATTCAGGTGACGGTTTTATTCTTGATTCTTTACTAGTGGGAATTATTCCTCAGGCTATATTCTTCAAATGACACGTTAAATACACATGCTATTGTTTATATATAAGAGCTCATTATAGTGTTGATGGTTCACTATAAGTTACTTTTGAATAGATGAATTTTAAAGTCTATAGAATAAGTATAATAGTTGCTCTTGTATTTGTGAGTAGCTTTCTTTGTTATAACATATTTCAGCATTTAAATAGTTCATTATTAAATCAACAAGATGCAGCTGCAGCTGTTCCAATGGATGCCGCTGTTATTTTGGAAAGCGATAATATTCAAAAGGTTTGGTCTGCTGTTTCTGAGACTAACCTAATTTGGAATCAAATGTTGATAGATCAAGATGTTAATCATTTTGATCAGCTACTCAAAAAAACAGATTCTTTACTTTCTGAATTTCCATTATTTTCTACCCTAATTCAAAAACAGTCAACATTTATAAGTATTCATCCCAGCGCCAATACTGCTGAAATTTTTGGGGTTTTTAATTGTGAAACAGCTCAGTATAACAACATAAAAACATTCTTAAGTTCAAGCTTTATTTTTGTTGACACACTTCATTTTTTAAATAATGAGGTGTTGAAGTTTAGGTCCAACGATTCAACTATTTTTTATGGTGCTTATTTTTCTCCTTTTGCTGTTTTCTCATCTTCTGAGGCGTTGATAAAACAATCTTTTTCTCAGCTTTCTTCCACCAACAACTTATTAGCTAATGAGACCTTCAATCAGCTAAGACAAAGCGCTAGTCCATCTAGTAATTTACATGTGTATTGTCAAAAAAAACAATTGAATAAATTGTTGGCTTTTTCTTTTAATGAATCATTAGCTGATGAGCTCATCTCTAAACAAGGGGTGCTGGATTGGGTAGAATTAGATTTGTTGCTTAAACCCAACAGTATTATGTTTTCTGGGATGTCGCTATTGGCCGCTGACTCTTCGAGATTGGAAAAGTCTTTTTTTCAAGATCCCATAATAAAACATAGTCAAGATGTTCTACCAAGAGATATTGATGAGCTTCAAAGAAATTCAATTACTAACTTAGGTCTAGCTCAAGTCAATGATTCTGACGCTGTTTTAAAGCTGAACCAGGTGTGTAATTGCGATGCTTTTGAGTCTATGAATAAGGTGTTAGGGAATCAGCTAATCGACCTTACATTTATTGATAATTTCAATACTAAACATCGAGCAGTTTTATTGGAAGAAATAGGACATGTTAATGCGGAGGATTTATTAAAAGAATTGGCGGTTGTTGATTCTTCCTTTTCTTTAGGAAACTATAATGCTTTTAGGATTGGCGATTTAAGCTTTGCTAACGCATTAGGTCTGGCAGACTTTTCAGAACAACAAGTTTTTGTTTTAGCCAATAACCATGTTGTTATTTCAACCATTAAAGGAATACATGCTTTAATTCAGCAGTGGTCAATTAGAGAAATAAAAAAAGAAGCTAGTTTATACGATAGGTTTTCAAGTCAATTTCTTTCTGATTACATGACAAAAGAAATTTATTTTTCTAAGGAGAAGGCTGCAAAATATTTTCATGCAAGCAGTAAGAATGAGTCAAAAGAATACCGACTTGTATTTGAACTTTTCAATGCTCTTGATGCCGCTGCTTTACAAACAGCAAAAATTGACAATTTAACACATCACCATTCAATGGTGGTTAGCACAGGTCAGGCTAGTGAGGAAGAAGCTAAATACTTGTGGGCGATAGATTTAGACAGTATTGCTATAGCCCCACAAATACTAAAGAACCACAGGACCAACACAGCTGAAGTCTTGGTTCAGGATTTTAGCAACACCATTCACCTTGTAAGTGCTACTGGAAGAGTTAAGTGGTCAAAGAAAATTGATGGGCAAATTATGGGGGCGGTACAACAAATTGATATTTATAATAATGGTAAATGGCAAATGTTGTTTAATACAGCAAATGAGCTTTACGTTTTGGACATAAACGGAGAAGCAGTTTTTAGTAATCCGGTTAAATTTGAATCTCCAGCAACAAATTCTGTGGCCATTATTGATTATGATAGGAATTCGGATTATAGGTTTTTAGTTTCATGTGAAAATAAAAAGACATATAACTACAATAAGGAAGGAAAAAAGGTAAATGGGTGGAAGCCCTTTTCAACTAAAAGTTTGGTCAGAAATGCAGTTTATTACTTTTCAATTGCCAACAAAGATTATCTTTTGCTAAACGATGAAAACGCAGCTGTTTATTTATTAAACCGTAGAGGTGAAGAACGTTTTAAGGCTTCTGTTTCAGCTGATTTAGGTCAGAAAAATGGTTTTTCCGTTGTTAAAGGTTCAGATATAGCCACCTCGAAAATAGTATACATAGACACCTTAAATGTGGTTAACATTAAATCTTTAAATGGTGAAAATAGTGAGCAATTCACCTTGGACTCTTCAAAGGTAAATGTTGCTAGGCTTGTTGATTTTTCTAAAAATAACATTATTGAGTATGTGCAATTGTCCTCAGATAAGTTAGCGTTATACGGTCCTGACAAATCTCTTGGTGGTTATGAAAGCTTAAGCTTTTCGGCAGCTGATTTTTCTATTCTTGGTAAGGAAAAACAGAAGTTTGTTTTAGTAGAAAATCAGTCATTAAATCAAGTTTATTTGTACAATTCAAATTTAGTCCCAGTAGAGAACTTCCCAGTGCTAGGGTCTTCAAAATCAGCAATTGGAGATTTAAATAAAGATGGTCATTTAGAGTTTGTTTCAGTAATTAATGGAAAGTTAATTGCTTATACAATATCATCGTTGGCACATTAATATATTATATTAGCATTTTGTTTTTATATGAATAAAACTATTGATGAAATTAGAGCTGACTTTCCAATATTGTCTCAAACAATAAACGGTAAGCCTTTAGTTTATTTTGACAATGGAGCTACAAGTCAAAAACCCCAAGTTGTCATTGATGCTATCAAAAACTATTATGGTCAGTACAATTCAAATGTTCATAGAGGTGTACATCATTTAAGTCAAGTAGCCACCCAAAAATATGAGCAATCAAGAGATGTTATTCAGCAATTTATTGGAGCCGAAAATAGAGAAGAGGTTATTTTTACCAAAGGAACTACAGATGCTATTAATATAGTTGCTTTCTCTTGGGGAAGAAATTTTTTAAATCCTGGAGATGAGGTGATTATTTCTACAATGGAGCACCACAGTAATATTGTTCCATGGCAAATGATATGTGACCAACAAAAGGCCAAGCTTGTAGTCGCTGATATAAATTATGATGGTGAGCTTGTTTTAGAGGCACTAAAAAATAAAATCAATTCACGCACTAAAATTATTGCGCTTACCCATGTTTCTAATACGCTTGGAACCATTAACCCTATTAAAGAAATTATTTCTTACGCTAGAGGCAAAGGTATTCCTGTACTTGTAGATGCTGCTCAATCTGTCCCTCACATGAAAATTGATGTGTTAGACCTAGATTGTGATTTTTTGACTTTTAGCGGGCATAAATTGTTTGCTCCTACTGGGATTGGTATTCTTTATGCTAAACGTAAATGGCTTAATGAGATGTCTCCTTATCAAGGGGGTGGAGATATGATTAAGCAAGTGAGTTTTACGGAGACTACATATAATGATCCTCCTCATAAGTTTGAGGCTGGAACTCCAAATATTTCAGGTGCTATTGCTTTGTCTTCTGCAATTGGCTATGTCTTATCTGTTGGGTATGATTTTATTGAAGCACAAGAAGAACAACTTTTAAGGTATGCAACTAAAAAGCTTCAGGAGATAGATGGTGTAGAAATAATTGGCAATTCAGCTAAAAAAGCTAGTGTTATTTCGTTTCTTTTAAAACCTACCCACCCATTTGATGTAGGTACTATTTTAGATCAGTTGGGTATTGCTATTCGTACAGGTCATCATTGTACACAACCGCTAATGGACTATTATGATATACCTGGAACAGCAAGAGTAAGCTTTTGTTTTTATAACACAATTGAAGAGGTGGATTTGTTTATTGAAGGACTCAAAAAAGTGAAATCAATGCTCTGTTGATTTATTAGTTTTAGCTAGCTTATAAAATAAGATAACGTCAATTATCATGTGTGTTATAATTGCTGTTGTTAACCCGAAATGTCTTGATAAATACCCGGTTAATGCTATTACTATCGTTAAATAAATTCCATAAATGCTAATTCTCCAGTTGTTAGGGTTTAGGTAGCCATGAATGCCTACAAAAATAACTGCTGTTAGCCATATTCCTAATTTTGGCTGAAGTACCCCTCTGAACAATACTTCTTCGCCAAAACCAGCACAAAAGCTCACAAAAAAAATTGTTGAAATGTCTAGCTCAAAAGAGCTGATTAATGCCTTGTATTTATCCTGTACAGGATGCATAAACTTCATGGCAATAACTAGCCAGGCTACATATCCAAACAATAAACCTGCTCCAAGCCCTATAATCAGCTCAGTGAATAGATTAGTCTTGGAGACGAAAATGGTTAAGAAGTGAGTGTCAAATAGAAAAAAGTGAATTAAGTAAGCTAAAACAGGAAATCCAATAAGTGTCCCTAGTGCAAGTGGGAGAATGGATTTGGTATTCATTTATGGTCAAAAAAAAACCTCGATTTATCGAGGTTTAAATGAGTTAATTTGTTGTATTTTCTTTGTCGTGATCTTCGTCATCATCAGAATCTGTAATGCCGATAGGATCAGTGTTGGAATCATGGATGTTGTTAGTAGGGTCATCATTAGAAACGACAATAAATTCTTGTGACTCTTTAAGAATTGGTTTTTCGAATTTACAGCAACCCTCTAAAGCAAAAGAAGCTAAAAATACTAATGATAATATGTAAATGAGTTGTTTCATTATATAGCTAACGTAGCTAATATACAAAAAGTTATAGTAAACTACAAATTTTTAGTGTTGACTTAAAATAATTTCAACTTTTGTTCCAAGGGGTTTATTTTTACTGTCGTTCATTTGATAGGGACCTATAATGGTGAAGTTCTTCTTTGTTAATCTTCTTAGCACATCAATTCTGTTGGAGGTGATGTTTATTCCTTTTGATTGATGCTCGTGATTACTTTTAAGACTTAAGCTTTTGTCTACTCCAATTCCATTGTCAGCAATGACAAAAAGGAGCTCATTTTTTTCATTGTAGGAAATGGAGATTTCAATTTTGCCAATAGTTTTTTTTGGAAGAATTCCGTGCCATATGCTGTTTTCTACAAAAGGTTGCATAAACATGGCTGGGACTTCAATAGCTTCAGTTTGAATTGATGGAGCGATTGTTATTGAGTAGTCAAACTTTGTTTGAAACCTCATGTGCTCGAGTGACAAATAAAGTTCTAGTCTTTCAAGTTCATCAGCAAGCGAAACAAGATTGTTTTCAGACATCGAGCTATCTAAATTTTTTCTAATAAGCTTAGCGAAGCTTGAAAGGTATTTATTGGCAGATAATTTATCTTGAGTGTTAATGAAATACTGAATAGAGTTTAGCGCATTAAATATGAAGTGTCTATTCATAGAGGCATTAAGACTCTGTTGTTCTAAAGAGAGTAAATTACTTTTGTAGACAAGGTTTTGTGTTTTTATATTTCGTCTATTTACATTACTTCTCCATTTCCAAATTAAATAAATAACGGAGAAAACTAGAAACACTTCAACGATTATAAACCACCATTTTTGGTAATACGGATAGTCTATCTTAAAGGAGAATGTGGCAGGTTCACTCCAGTTGTTATTGTCTGTGGACGCTCTAACCTTAAAATTGAACTCTCCGGGGGGTAAGTTGGCATAGGTGAAACTATTTTGCGTGTAATTAGGCGACCACTCTTGATCAAAATTATCCAATTTAAACTGGTAATTAACAGTATTATTTTTTGATAAATTGGCGGCAGAAAAATAAAAAGTCAAATAGTTTTTTTTGCTGTTAAGGGATAAGCTTTCTGGAAGAAACGTATAAGGATTAATGGCTTGATCATATTTTTTCCAATTGGTTTCTTTTAGAAAAAGCTGTACGTTATGAATTCGTGGTATGGGAGTGTGGTTTTCATTTTCAAGGACTTTACTTTTTTTCTTGTATTTGGCTAGTCCTTTTCCAGTTCCCATCCAGATGTTCTTGTTTTGGTCAATAAAACAAGCATTAAGGTTGGTTTCAACACTCTTTAGACCATTATTTACCGTATGATGCCTTATTTCCAATTGATTGGATTTTAGTGTAGGGATAGAAATTTCGAAAATCCCAAAATTTGTTCCAACCCAAAGCGTGGTATTATTTTCAATTTTTAAGAAATTAATATAATTAGCGCTAAAAGAGCTGTGAAGAGTAAGCTGATAAATGTTTTCTTTGTTGTAAATGTAAAGACCATTTCCCGTGCCAATGAAAAGTAATGAATCTTTCCAGTTTTCAAGGCAATAAATATCACCAGAGAGTGCTTTATCTAGCCTTAATTTTTTGCTGTTTAGCTCACCATCAAAAGAGTAGATTCCAGTACTAGTCCCAACATATGTCAGCTCATTAAAGCTGCATATCGTTCTAAGGTTTCTACCCTTAAATTCACTTTCTTCATTGAAAACGTACTTCAACTGCTTGTCTAAGACGGTAAGGCCTCTTTTTCCCCCAATCCAAATGCGGTTTTTTCTATCCTCATATAGACTAGTAATTTTATTTGAAGGTAGCCAGTCTACATTTGAATAAGTGTTGATTTGCTCATTACTAATTTCAATTAATCCTCCTGAAGATCCAAAAAGAAGTTTCCCTTCATTGGTGCAAAGACTAGTCCAAATGGTATTGTTTTTAATAGCAGAATTATTGATGTTGAAATTAATGATGTTGTTGTTTTTTAAACAACAAATTCCTTCTCCATAAGTTGACAGCCATATGTTATTTTTCAAATCTTGGCAAATAGACATTATGTAATTGCTAGGCAGTCCAGAATTGGTGGTGTAGTTAACAAATTTTTCCCCTGTAAAACGAAATGCACCAGAGCCATCGCTTCCCAGCCATATATTGTTCTCTAAATCTTCTCCAATTGTATTTATATTTTCTTCAGATAGTCCGTTTTTAGAATTAAAATTTTTGATGATATCATTTTCAATTCTCGAAACTCCAATTTTTGATGATAGCCAAACACGATTTTTTTTATCAACGAAAATGGATCTTATGGCAACACTTATAAGCCCATTTTCAATATTGAAGTTTGCAAATTCATTGGCTTTTGAGTCATATTTAAAGACTCCACTGTTATACGTTGAAATCCAAAAAATCCCATTTAAATCCTGGTCTATATCACTTATGTTATTCGCAGAAAAAGGGAGGTAGATCTGGTTCCATTTGTCTGTTTTATAATATCCTATATAGCCTTTTGCTCCTATCCAAATGCTTCCTTTTTGATCACATTTTAAAGAACGTATGAAAAGCTGTTTTTCTTGTAGGTGAGTTTTGAGCTCTTTTAGTGAAAATTTAGGATCATTTAAGACTTCCATTTCTACTAAACCAATATTTTGAATTCCCACCCATAAATGTCCTTTTTTGTCAAATGTTATGGCAGTTATGTAGTTCCCCTTACTTAGCTGTGAAAGATTTACCGTGGCAACTTGCTTGTTTTTGATTCTTGTTATTCCTTGTTTAGTAGCAATCCATATGAAGCCATTGTGAGAAATAATTTCAACTGATGAATTATCGGCTAAACCATTTTCTTTAGAGAAGTTGTTGAATTCAGCCCCGTCAAATCGGCTTACGCCACCTCCTGTTCCTAGCCATAAATTCCCTAAATTGTCTGAGCAAATTGAATGTACTTGCGTTTGAGAAAGTCCATCTTCAACAGAGTATGGGATAAAGCTATATTCTTGTGAACCTAAATAAGAAAAAGCAAGGGATAGTAAAATCAGGTTAAATGATTTTAACATGGCATTTATAATTTTTAAAAGCAGTTAATTCTGTTCATGAAAAAAGACATTTTTCTTCTTGAAATAGGGATGTATTTCCCATTGGTCATGATGGCTACATTTCCTTCGCTTCTAGAAAATTCTTTTAGGTGATATTCAACATTTATAATGTGAGATTTATGGCTTCTAAAAAAAACAGATTCGTCTAAATTTTCTTCATAAATTTTTATGTTTTTACTACTAAGGTGTCTAGAGCCATCACTTAGATGAATCATTGTGTAATTGTCACTAGCCTCAAGGTTCACAATGTCTTTGTTGTTTATAATGATGTAACCATCTTTTGTAGGTATGCTTATTTTTTCAGCTGTTTTATTTTCGTTTATTTTTTGTGACAATTGATCGAAATTAACAGTAGCATTGTTTATAGTATCTTCATTGTGATAGTTATGAACCTTTGAAACTGCTTTTTTTAATTCATCAATGGCAATGGGCTTTTCTATATAATCCACAGCGTCAGCCTTAAATGCTTTAAGTGCATATTCATTGTAGGCAGTTGTGAAAACTACAGAAAACGTTCTTTTTTCAAATGAATTCAACAGTGAAAAGCCATCTTCGTTGGGCATGGCAATATCAAGAAAAATTAAGTCTGGTTCAGTAGATGCTATCAAAATTCTTGCCTGTTGGGCAGACTCGGCAGAACCTAAAATTTCAAGTTCTGGGCAGTGATCCTGCAAAAGGATTTTTAAGTTTTCTCTTGCGTTAAATTCATCGTCTATTATAATAGCTTTTAGGGGCATACCTTCTGTTTTTTGTGGTTATATATAAAACGTTTATAAATTGGTAAAGGTTGTATGGTTTACTTAACTGTTGTTTTAATTGATTGAAATGTACTTTTAATTGATTAAAGTGATTTGAACTTTGCAGTAAGTTGTTTAACTTTTAGTCTACTCACGGGGATTTTAGTTTTATCTTTCATGGTTACAAGGGGTCTTAGCTCACGGCTATATTCTAACACATAATTTAGGTTAATTATAAAGGATTTATGGACTCTAAAAAAGAATGTTTTATTTAAGAGAGTTTCATACACCTTTAAAGTTCTGGTGTCTAAATAAGCGGTCCCATTAGTATAGGTTATTAGTGTGCAGTTCCCATCAGCTTCTAAGTGAGCAATGTCATTTTGATTAATAATTTTTATTCCTTTTCTGTTGGCAATAGAAATTTTGTCATTAGCAATTCCTAAAGATGAGGTTAGCTCTTTTAGCTGGTTAATGTAGGCTGAATTTTCAGCAGAAGAATAGGAGGAGGTTTCAATCTTGGCAACGGCATCTTTTAGTTCTTGAACATCTACAGGCTTAAGTAGATAATCAATTGCATTGGCTTTAAAAGCTTTAATGGCGTAATCTTTAAAAGCGGTAATGAAAATAACTCGGATTTCTTTATTTGGAATAAGGTCTAGGAGTTCAAACCCTTCTGCCCCTGAGGGCATTCTAATATCTAAAAACAACAATTGTGGATTTTTGTGTTTAATTTCCTGTAACCCACTTTCTACTCCATCCGCTTCGCCTATGATATTAACCTGAGGACAATATTCATTGATGAGAATTTTCAGGTTTTCTCTAGCATGAAATTCATCGTCAATTATTAAAGCTGTTATGTTGGCCATTAATTAAAGTTAAAAAAACCGACAACTTAAAAGTGCCGTGTCGTCTAAAAAGTCACTATCTCCTTTAAATCGATCAAGTTCGTGAAAAATAATTTTATCCAAATTCTTCATCGAAAGATTAAAATTATGTTTGATTATTTCGTGCAATCGTTCAGTTTCAAATTGTTCTCCTTCATCATTTTCAAGCTCAACAAGCCCATCGGTATAGCAAACAAGAATATCATTTGGTTTTATTATTAACTCTTCCATTTCTACTTTAGGGAGTTTTTCAAACATGCCTAGTCCTATACATCCTTTGTTTAATAATTTAAAGTCATTCCCACTAGATAATATTGGATAGTTGTGGCCGGCATTTACATATTTTAGTGTTCTGTTGGTGCAATTGTAATACCCAATAAAAAAAGTGATGAATTTTTCTCCTTGAGCAGCGCTATTAACATCACTATTGAGTTGATGAACCAAATCGATTAAAGTTAAGTTGCCGTGGTTATATTTAACATTGGCTTTCAGGTTGGCCTGAAAATTACTCATAAGTAAAGCTGCTGATATTCCTTTTCCAGAAACGTCAGCAATGCAGAAGACATATTCTTGATTGTTGATTTTTATAAAGTCATAATAATCTCCACCTACCAATTGTTGGGTTTCATATCTTGCTGCTACATCTACTCTATTGTTGGATGGAAGGGTTGCAGGAAAAAGCAACCTTTGCATTTCTGAGGCGACTTCCAATTCTTTATTGGTTCTTTCCTGTAAGATACTTTCATTAGCAAATCTTTTGTTTTCAATAGCAACAATGATAATGTTGGTAAGCGTTTGAATAAAGGGCATGTGCTTAATTGTAGGGCTAATTTTAATGGCATCTTCATTTAAGTCACCAATTAACAGATAAGAAAGCGGTTTGTTTTTGTGGTATATAGGAATCACAATGTCAAAAGAGTTTAGCGAAGCTATTGAAGAAGACTCAATTACTGTAATCTCTTTAATGTGAATTAAATCTTGTTGAATGTTGATTTTTCTTGCCCTTCCTTTGGCTCCGTATCTTAATAAACAGGTCCATTCTTTTTGGTCGTAGTTGTATAGGATCAATCTTGAGATACCCAGTTGCTCTCTTAATATGTATTCGTAAATTTTTAATAATTTCTCAATGGAGAAGTTGTTGTTGATTCCCTTAGTGATTTCTAATAATGAGTTAAGCTTGAATTCATTTAACTCCAGCTTGCTTAAAATTTTATTTACTTTTTCACCCATTTAGGAAAGAGTTTCTATTATTCTAGGAAGTTTTCTTATTGCTGCTAATTCTTTGAATTTTGCTCTTGCTTCAACAGCGGGACTCCCAAAATAAGTTTTATTTCCTTCAAGGTTTTTCGTTAATCCCGATTGTCCCAAAACAACGGCTCCTTTTCCAATAGTTAAGTCGCTAGGTACTCCAACTTGTCCCCACAACGTTACATCATCTTCAATGATTACGCAACCTGCAATACCTACTTGAGCTGCAAATAGGCAGTTCTCTCCAATAACTGTGTCGTGACCAACATGAACTTGGTTATCTATTTTGGTGCCTCGTTTTATAAGAGTATCTCCTGTTACTCCCTTGTCAATCGAACAAAGCGCACCTATTTCAACATGGTCTTCAATAACGACTCTTCCACAAGAATGCAAGGGCAAATAGGAGCGATCTTGTTTTTTATAATAAAATGCTGTGGCTCCAATAACTGTATTGGCATGCAGTATTACATTGTCGCCAATTATAGCGTGATCGTAAATAGTAACATTAGGGTGTATGGTGCAGTTTGAACCAATAGAAACATTATTTCCAATAACTGCCGAGGGGTGGATAAATGTCTGGTTGCCAAAAGATGAGTTTTCACCAATATTTTTTTTGTTTGTAGAATAAGGTGAAAAATGCGTTAAAAGAGCATTAAATGCTTTAAATGGATCAGCTGAAAAAATAATTGATTTTCCATTAGGTATTTCTACTTCTTTGTTGTTGATAATAATGACTGAAGCGGCAGATAATAAAGCTTTTTGATAATATTTTGGATGATCCACAAAAACAAGATCACCTGTTTCTACTTTATGTATTTCATTTAAGCCGTACACAATTAAATCTCCATTCCCATAATATGGACAGTTCAGTTGTTTTGCTAGTGCTTTAACAGAAAGGGGATTGGCTAATTTCACAATGTATGATTTATGCTAAAATAGTATTATAATCGTTTTCAAATTGTTCTGAGAACAAATAATTGTAATATATAAGTCGATTTTTGTGATAAAATGGAAAGATTTTATAAATTTGCAGCCCTTTGTAAATTAAAAAAACAAAAAAATAATACTTATGTATGCAATTGTAGAAATAGCAGGGCAGCAATTTAAAGTAGAAAAAGATCAACGATACTTTGTACATCAGCTTGATGGCAAGGAGGGAGATAAAGTTGTTTTTGACAACGTTCTTCTTCTTGATGATAAAGGCAAAATATCTGTTGGCGCCCCAGCTGTAAAAGGTGCTCAAGTAACCGCTAAGATAGAGCAACACCTTAAAGGAGATAAAGTTATCGTCTTTAAAAAGAAAAGAAGAAAAGGTTACGCAGTTAAGAATGGTCATCGTCAAAGATTTTCTGAGATTACCGTTGAGTCAATATCTACTAAGGTCGCTAAAAAAGCAACTGAAGCTAAAAAAGAGGAAGCAGCGCCAAAGGCAAAAGCAACGCCAAAAGCAAAAGCAGCTACTAAAACTGCAGCTCCAAAAGCAAAAGCAGCAGCAGCGCCAAAGGCAAAAGCTCCTGTGAAAAAAGCAGCTCCAAAAAAAGATGTTGAAGCGAAGACACCTGTAAAAAAGGCTCCTGCAAAAAAAGCAGCTCCAAAAAAAGATAAATAATTAAAACTTTATAATTATGGCACATAAAAAGGCAGCATCAAGTTCGAAAAATGGTCGTGATTCAGAATCGAATCGACTTGGAATTAAAATTTATGGCGGTCAGCTAGCAATTGCTGGTAATATTATTGTTCGTCAAAGAGGTACGGTACATTATCCTGGTGATAATGTTGGTATGGGTAAAGACCATACATTATTTGCTTTAACAGATGGATTAGTGGAATTTAGAAAAAAAGCTAACAACAGATCATTTGTTTCTGTTGCTCCATTTGAAGAGAAATAAGACTTACTATTTTCAATAAAAAAAAGCGTCTTTCGAGACGCTTTTTTTGTTTGTAATCAAATTTTTACATCCTTTTTTTAATAGTTTTGAAAAGGAATTAGCTTAAGAAAATAATCATGCTGGAAATTAATAAAGTTCGAGATAATAAAGACCAATTTATTGCTCAATTAAATTTGAGAAATAAAGATTTCTCTCCTCAAATTTTGGAAGTGATTAATCAAGATGAGGTGAGAAGAAATTCTCAGTTTAAATTAGATGAGCAGCTTGCAGAGTTAAATCAACTTTCTAAGAAAATTGGTGAACTCTTCAAAACAGGTCAAAAAGATCAAGCAATTGCTTTAAAAGAAAAAACAGCACAGCTTAAAGAAGCTACAAAAACGTTAAAAGAGCAGCTTTCTAATGCAGAGGTTTCTATTAAGGAGCTATTATACCAGATACCTAATGTTCCTCACAATGAGGTTCCGGCAGGGAAAAGTGAAGATCAAAATCAAGTAATTGAAAGCTTTGGAAAAGATGTAGTTCTTCCAGATAATGCACTTGCTCATTGGGATTTAGCAAAAAAATACAACATTATAGACTTTGAGCTTGGTGTTAAAATCACTGGAGCTGGCTTTCCTGTTTATATTGGAAAAGGTGCTCAGCTTCAACGAGCATTAATTAATTTCTTTCTTAATGAGGCCATAGCAAATAATTACAAAGAGGTTATTCCTCCTTTGTTGGTTAATGAAGATTCCGGATATGCTACAGGGCAATTGCCTGATAAAGAAGGTCAAATGTATCATATGCCAGAAGACAATCTTTATTTAATCCCAACTGCAGAGGTGCCAATTACAAATATATTTAGAGATACCATTGTGAAGAATGACGATTTCCCTATAAAGAGAGTTGGATATACGCCTTGTTTTAGAAGGGAAGCGGGGTCTTATGGTAAAGACGTTAGAGGATTAAATAGGCTCCATCAATTTGATAAAGTAGAGGTTGTTCAAATTGCTCATCCTGATGAAAGTTATGCTGTTTTAGAACAAATGGTTGCTCATGTTAAAGGATT
Organism: Parvicellaceae bacterium; assembly: GCA_045561415.1. Taxonomy (GTDB): domain Bacteria; phylum Bacteroidota; class Bacteroidia; order Flavobacteriales_D; family Parvicellaceae. The sequence continues at coordinate 37,894 of JBJKXU010000009.1, read as the reverse complement.
GTTGGATAAATTAGAGCTTCCTTACAGGCTTGTAAAACTCTGTGGAGGTGATTTAGGCTTTACTGCTGCATTGACCTATGATTTTGAAGTGTATTCTGCAGCTCAGGATAAGTGGTTGGAGGTGAGCTCGGTATCTAATTTTGAAACCTATCAGGCCAATAGATTAAAATTGCGGTTTAAAAACAACAAGGATAAGAGCCAGCTTGTTCATACCTTAAATGGTAGTGCACTCGCATTGCCTAGGATTATGGCGGCTTTACTTGAAAATAATCAAACAGCTCAGGGGATAAAAATCCCTAAAGTGTTAACTTCTTACACAGGTTTTGATAGTATTAACGATGTGGAATAGTTTTTGTAATTTAAAATATATGAAAAACCTAGTTTTAGTTTTTGTGCCTTTTTTTCTTTTAAGTTGTTCCTCTAATATTAAGAAAGAATTGGGGCAGGTAGATGAATTAGTGTTTGAATTAACGGCTTTAGAGGATTCTTTTCTCTCTGTTGAAAGGAATAAAGTTGACGAAGCTGTTAAGGATTATAAATACAACATGTCACGCATTAAAAAGTATTATCATCTTGATACAGTAGATAGAGATTTTGTTCAACTAATGAACTCCTATAAAATAATAAAAAAGGGGGGTAAGGGGTTAGATAAGGATGCGCTCAACATCCAATCTAATATTACTACCATGAAGCAACAGCTAAGTAATCTTAAAGCTGACTTAGAAAACCAGCTATTGGCACAAGATTCTATTCAGTTTTATTTGTCTAATGAAGAGTTAAATCTAAATTTTTTAAATGAAGATATTTCAAATTACGTATTGACATGTGATGCGATTTTATCTTTAGATGATTCTCTTTCCAATAAGGTGAAAGCGCTTATAAATAGTTATTCCGAATAATTGAAGTGGTTTTTAAATACCGTTATTTTTCTTTTGTTTTGGGGAAATCCTTTTGCTGTTTTTTCTCAAGATCTTCAGCAAGACCTGAAGATTGCCATGAACTATTACAACAATGGTGACTTTGATAAAGCAGTATTGTATTTTGAGAAAATAGCTGCTAGTAAAAATAAATTAGATATATATCTTCCATACAAGACTTCTTTAATAGCGCTTAATGAGCTTAAATCAGCTGAAAAGTTGGTAAAGCAAGAGCTAAAAAAATTCCCTAATAAGTTCCATTTACTTGTAGATTTAGGAAAGGTATATGAATCCTATAATAAGGATGAAAAAGCCAATGGATTTTACGATGCTGCATTAAAAAAAATTGATCAGAAAAGCTCAAATAGACAAATCCAGCAGTTAGCTACAGCTTTTGACAAGCAGGGTATGATTGATAGATCTCTTCAAGCTTACTTGCTTGGAAACAAGTACAACCAAAATAAGCTCATATATAATCAAAAGATAGCTGTAATTTACAATAGAAAAGGAGAAACAGAGTTAATGATTAAAGCTTATTTGGATTTAATAGCGCTTAGCTCTGGTTACCTTTCGGTTGTCGAAAGAAGTTTAAGCAATTCAATTGATCTTCTAGACGATCCTAAAACCAGAAGTCTTCTTAAGACAGCACTTATAACAAAAAGTCAAAAATTCCCCAATAAGATTGTTTATAACGAGCTTTTAGCCTGGTATTTTACTGCTGTAAATGACTTTTCTAGTGCATTTATTCAGGTTAGAGCAATAGACAAAAAAACTAATGCTGAGGGTGCTAAGCTTTTTGAATTTGGAGAATCTTGCTACATTAATGAAAGTTATGATGTTGCTCTAAAAGCTTATGATCAGATAATAAATAATTATTCCACAGCTCAAATTACAGGAAAAGCAAAAGCTAAAAAATTAAAAACATTAAAAGCGAAATTGCTTTCGGGTAGTAATATTCCAAAAGAGGAATTGTTGATTTTAAAACAAAATTATCTAAAAACTATTGAAGAGATAAAACTGTATTTTAAAAACTATCAATCCGATAGTAGATATATTGAAGCAGTACGAGGATTAGCGGATTTACAAGCATATTATTTATACGACTATAATGCAGCAGAGCAGCAGCTAGAAACACTTGTAAATAGTTTCGGAGTTTCCATTAAGACCAAAGGTGAAATTAAAATAGAGCTAGCGGATATTCTATTAGTAAAAGGAGCAGTTTGGGAAGCCTCATTACGTTATATGCAGGTTGAAAAGCAATTCAAAGAAGATCCAATTGGTTATCAAGCTAAATTTAAAAATGCAAGAATATATTATTATACTGGGGAGTATGATTGGTGTCAGGCTCAATTAGACGTGTTAAAAGCATCTACTTCAAAACTTATAGCAAATGATGCTATGGAGCTTTCACTGCTTATTACCGATAATTTTAATTTAGACACGTCTAAGGTTTCTATGAATTTGTTTGCACAGGCAGATTTACTTATTGTGCAGCACAAGTATGATAAGGCTGAACAGCTTTATGATTCCATTAATTCTATTAATGGTTTTCATTCTCTTAATGATGACATTTTACTTAGAAGAGCAAAAATAGCATTGAAAAAACAAGATTATACTAAAGCGATTACTCATCTACAGAAAATACTTTTAGATTATTCTGACGATATTCTTGCAGATAATGCTCTTTTTTTAATGGGAAACATATATCAATACCATCTTTATGATTTAGATAAAGCCAAGGCAGCGTATAAAAATATTCTATTTAATTATCAAGGCAGTTTGTTTGTTGTTCAGGCTAGAAAGCAGTTTAGAAAATTATCTGGTAAAAAAGGATCAAAAATTGAAAATGACACATGATTTTATATAATGTTACAATTAATATAGACCATGATATTCACGACCAATGGTTAAGTTGGATGAAAGAAGTTCACATCCCAGATGTCCTAAAGACTGGACTGTTTTTAAACGCTAAAATTGCTAGAATTCATGCTGAGGAAGAAGGGGGTAAGTCGTATAGTATTCAATATATTTTGAAAAACATGACCGATTATAACACCTATCAAGAAATACATTCCCCAAAATTACAACAGGAGCATTCTCAAAGGTATAAAGGCAAGTTCGTTGCTTTTAGAACAATTTTAGAAATTGTACATGAACAAAGCCCCTGATATTTTCAAACTTCCTTCTGCTCTACAATGTATTGATTTAGGAAAGTGGGGAATTTCTAATCATAAAGTATATGTCAAAAGAGATGATTTAATTCACCATCAAGTTGCAGGCAATAAATGGAGGAAATTAAAACACAACATTAATTATTTTTTAGCTGGTAGTTATAAGGGCATTGTAACCCCTCGGAGGAGCGCATTCTAATCATATTTTAGCTGCTGCTTTTTTTAGGAGATTTTTATAATATTCCATTAAAATTACTAATCAGAGGAGAGCAACCAACTCATTTAAGCCCTACATTGAAAAAAATGTAAGGAGCTTGGTGCTGCTTTACTGTTTTTTTTCAAGGAAGGAGTATTCGTCAATGGTTGAAAATTCCTACTAAGCTAAAAGAGAGGTGGCCCAATTATTTAATTATCCCTGAAGGAGGTGCAAACCAAATGGGTATTTTGGGCTGTGAAGATATAGTAGATGAAATTGATGTTGATTATGATGAAATATATTGTGATGTAGGTACTGGAGCCACTTTGGCTGGAATTTCTAATAAAATCTTAAGTAATCAAGTAGTAAAAGGCGTGGTGGTCTTAAAAGGTGCAGAATACTTACATGATCAAGTGTTAGAATTAAAAGCAAATAGCCAAAAAGAAAATTTCAGTTTACTCCATGATTATCATTTTGGAGGATATGCTAAAAACAACAGTTTGCTTTTAAAATTCATGAAAGACTTTTATGAAAACACTGGGATTAAAACAGATCCAATTTATTCGGGAAAAATGTTTTATGGATTAATTGATCAGCTAAAAAAACAAGAAATTCCCAAGACAATAGTAGCCTTGCATTCTGGTGGTGTTCAAGGAAATGCGGGTTTTGAACAACGCTACAAGTTGAAAATTTTCGAATAAAAAAAGGCGCTAAAAATAGCGCCTTAAATTATTTAAATCATTCTATTTCTGAACAATCATTTTTTTAGTGACTTTAAAAGAGTCACTTTTTATAGAATAATAATAGATACCATTTCTAAAACTATCAGAGCTAAGGTTAATTTGGTGTTGTCCAGCACCCATGGTGCCAAGTGAAAGGCTTTTCACCACTTTACCTGTTATGTCAAGAACTTCAAAATCAATATTCATTGTTTTGTCTAATTCAAATGGAATTACAGTATAATCCGTAAATGGATTAGGCATGTTTTGATTTAAAAAGATATTGGTTTCTGTTCCTTTCTTGGATGTTTATTGTTGGATCAAAATTTAATCTAATCATAGGTGTGCTTGTGGTGTAGTACCAAGTTAAGTCAGTTCCATCGTAGTAAAATGATGTTTTGAATTGCTGATTCTCCAGACGTTGCTACTACTAAATCATTAGTTAGTCCACCATCTCCATAAGCTCCTACAACGGCAAGATACCCTCTTCCGTTTAGTAGTTTGAAAAGGGGAGAATAGTGGAAGCGTTATGTTTGCTCCCCCACTTACATCACTTGAAGTCAAAACGTAATCATCGGTATTGGCTTCAAAAATAAAATCTCCAGTTGCGGCATCTATAGAATATAAAACACCATATATAGTCGCCCCAGCTTCAGAACTTGTACTTATGGTAACGTCAATTGCTTTTAGCGTTTGATCAGCAAAAATGTCAAAATATGGCCCTACTTCAAATGGTTCACCTGCATTAAAAGATCCTCCATCAACAGATCCCATATCTCTAGCATAGGTGTGGTCTGTAATAGAAATAGATTCAGTTGAAGTGTTGTCGTTTGGATTGTTGTCTCCATAAAGTACAGTAGAATCAGAGCTTACTGAAATAGATATGTCATTTACACCAATTGTTGATGATGGAGTAAATTGTGAGGTTAGAAATAAGGAATCAGATGACCCAACTAAAAGTGTAGATGTGGCACTTGTTCCCGAAAATGTGCTACTTCCAGTTACATCAACGCTAAGTTGTGTTCCTGGTTGATCAACGGCCCCGTTGTTCATTGCTTGGGCTGAAAAATCAATAGGAGCAATTTGAGCTTGCGGAATTTGGTAATAAGGAATTCCTAAAGAACCAAAATTGTAGCTATCGATAGTTAGGTCGTTACTTGGGTTAGTAACTAACTCTACGTCATCAATCATCCATCCGTAAGTAACCCAAACGTTAGGGTTTGTAGCTGAGTTTGGATAAGCGGTAGTCCATCTAAATTGAATCCATACTGAAGAAGAAAAACCTGAAATATAAGGAGCAAGATTAATTACTTTATTGTCCGGGTTGTTGTAAGCTGATCCACCTGCAGAGCTTAGTACATCTTTGTCGGAGTTGTCACCTACTGATGTAAATGTCACCCCATTAACACTTATCAATATTTCTTGTAAATCGTTAAACCTCGCGCCATACTGAAGAAAGCTTAATGAAACTTGATCGGTTCCAGCAAGTGCCATAACATCAATTGGGTTTGCTGTAGTCATAGTATAGGTAACATTAGAAAGCTGAGTTGCTGGAGTAGTTGTAGGATTTCCATTGTTTAATTCAGCGAAATTTCCTCCAGATGTTGAATTCACAGGATTTGAAAAGTACCAACCATCAATAGTGTTGTCAATAGACCAACCATATTCTGCACCAAGACCTGTTGTATCATTGTCTATTGCCCATGTGTTAGGGTCAGAAAAATCATCAGACCAAAAAACAACTCCTGACTTTTCATTTAAAATTTGATTTTTTCCTGGTTCTTCAACGGTAAGAAGACCTTTATTAATTACTTGATTATAATTTGTAAGATTTACTTGAGCGAAAGAAAAGCAAGACGTTGCAATTGCCGCTATTAATAGATGTAATTTTTTCATGTTATGTAGATTCATATTAATTATAGTGGTTTCAAATGTAATTCAAAAATTAAATTAAAGTTGCCTCAAAAAATTAATTTTTACTCAATAATTAATTTTTTAGTTTGTTTAGTGTTTTCTACAGCTAGCGTATAAAAATAGATTCCTTTAGAAAATTTTGAGGTGTTTAAATGAATATTGTTTAGTCCTGCAGATTGAATTCCTAAGTTTTGAGAGTAGATTATTTTACCAGATACTGTGCTTAGTTCAAAATGGCATATTCCCTTTCTATTGAGATTAAATGTTATAGAAGTTTCATTGTTAGCTGGATTAGGAGAATTCTGCATTAATTGAAAAGAGGCAGTATTTATTTCATTAATTGCATTGTTGCCAATTGATGGGTCAAAATTCATTCGAACCATTGGGGTTTTAGTTGTGTAATACCAAGTAAGATCAGCTCCATCGTATTTAAAAGAGGTTTGAGGTGACGAAACTCCAGCGGTCCTTACCACTAAATCATTGGTGCTTCCGCCATCTCCATAGGCGCCAACCATGATTAAGTAAGTTTTTCCAGCTGTTAATTGCATGGAGGAGAAAAATGGTAAGGTGATTGTTAACTCATTATTTATATCATTTGAAGTCAGTGAATAATCGTCTGTGTTGGTTTCGAAAATAAAATCACCAGAAGCAGCATCTATTGAATAAATTACCCCATAAACAATAGCTCCAGGCTCAGAGGCGTCATCAACAACAAAATCTACACCATAAATGTCTTGTGTAGTAATGATATCAAACAAACTACCCACTTCATAAGGGTCTCCAGAATTGTACCTATTTCCATCTTTTATGTTGTTGTCTCTTGCATAAATGTAGTCTGTAACTTCAATGTCAATGGTTTTAGAATTATCCATCGGTGTATCGTCAATTGAGTCTGAGCTAACAGTCCATTTCAATGTATATGATCCAACAGAACTGGAAGGAGTATATCCTTGATTTAAGTACAAAGAATCTGAACCTCCAGATACTATTGTTGTTGAATCACTCGCTCCAATATTTGTGCTGTTAATATCAATAGAAAGCTTACTTCCCGTTTGGTCATTGGCTCCATTATTTATAGTTGTTGCAGAGAAATTAATGTCTGTAAGCTGGGAGGTTGGTATCATGTAGTATGGAAGACCAAGTGTTTCAAAATAGGTAGTTTTAAGGGCCAAGTCATTGGGGTCTGCTTCTAAAATTTTCATGTCATCAATCATCCAATAATAGACTCTTGCGTTCCATCCAATTTTAATGTATACATTGGGCTGATTACCAGCAACAGCAGAAATGTTTAGTTTGATAATTTCGGGATTATCTGAAGCGGTATTGTTTGAAGAATTTCCTTGAACAGTGTATGTTGTCCATGTTACATTGTTTGTACTTACCATCACCTTCATGTCAATTCCATTGTTGTATCTAAAAAATTGTTGAAATTCTAGCACTACAGCTGGATAACCAGAAAGATCAATGGAGTTGGTTGTAAAATAACTTTCTAGATACTGATAATTACTTCCTGAAGGTTGACCGTAGTTGGTATTATTTGCTGAGTCAGTATCACAAATTAAAAAACCATTTGATGCTGTTGATGAATTAATTCCCGTTCCTGCAGAAGTTCCATTATTTGTATTAAAATACCCCCAAGATCCATCGTTAGACCACACCCACGGACATATTCCTGAAAGATCTTGAATTGTCCAGCCAGAGGGAAATCCATTTCCAAAGTCTTCTGACCAAATGGTATCTCCAGTTTTGAGCTGATGATTTGTAGTTAGGTGGTCATCCATTTCTGTTGAATGACAATCGTCAATTATTTCTTGCTGAAAGCTAAATGTATGTTGAGAATAATTGATAGCAATTAGTAATGTGAAAAGTAAAGTAAGTGTAAAATTTTTCATAAGCAGTGTTTTAGTTGGCCATTTCACTCATGAATTTGATTTTCATAAGGCGAAGTTCATTTTCGCTATAATCTCCATCAAATTCATCATGCGCGGCAGTGATATCATCAGTTTCAGCATCTTCAAGAAAATAGTCATAAACTTCCTCTTGAGAGTCTTCATCTAGAATTTCATTCAGGTGGTAATCAATATTAATCTTAGTGCCAGAGTTTACAATGTTTTCAATTTCAGTTATTATAAATTCTAGGTCTTTTCCTTGGCTCTTAGCAATTTCTTCTAAAGGAATTTTCTTGTCAATATTTGTAATTAAATTAACCTTTCCTGCACTTTTTTTTGCGATTGATTTAATAACAAAATCTTGGTGTCTTTCAATGTTGTTGTCCGAAACGTATTTAGAAATTAAAGCAACAAATGGTGCGCCATATCGGATTGCTTTACCTTTTCCTACACCAGAAATGTTCTGCAAATCTTCTGTGCTAATAGGGTATTGAATGGTCATGTCTTCAAGAGAGGGGTCTTGGAAAATAACAAAAGGAGGGATTTTGTTTTTTACAGCGATAGACTTTCTAAGGTCTTTCAGTAGGTTAAATAAGTTTGGATCAAGAGCGCCACCACCACCTTTCTGGTCGATAATGATGTCCTGGTCATCGGTGTCGCTAAAGTCGTGCTCCTTGGCAAGTAGAAATGAATTAGGCGAATCAATAAAGTCATTCCCTAAGGGGGTGATGAAAAGGGTGCCGTAAGTTTCTATTTCTTTGGAAGCAAGTCCAGAAACAATAAGCTGTCTGTAGACAGCGTTCCAAAAATTTTCATCATGAGTTTGTCCTGCACCAAAGAAACGATTGTTCTCGTGTTTGTAGGTCTTTACTTTTGAAGTTTTTTTGCCAGTTAATATGTCAACATAATAGTTGAATTTATGTTTTCCTTCAATGCTTTTTATTGTTTGAAGGGCTAATTTGACTTGGTCTTTCCCTTCAAATTTTTCTTTTGGAAATTTAGAATTGTCGCACATTTTAGCTCCTTCACCGTTTTCTTCATCAAATTTTTCCCCAAAATAGTGAAGCAGAAATTTCCTTCTGTTTAGGCTGGTTTCTGAATAGGCAACTACTTCTTGTAATAGCTGATGTCCAACTTCCTGTTCAGCAAGTGGTTTGTTGTGTAAAAACTTTTCTAGTTTTTCGATGTCTTTGTAGCTGTAAAATGCAAGGCAGTGGCCTTCTCCGCCATCTCGTCCAGCTCTTCCTGTTTCTTGATAATAACTCTCCAAAGATTTTGGAATATCGTGATGGATTACAAACCTTACATCAGGTTTATCGATTCCCATTCCAAAAGCTATAGTAGCAACAATAACATCTGCATCTTCCATTAGAAACATGTCTTGATGTTTCGCTCTTGTTCCAGCATCTAGACCAGCATGGTAGGGAAGTGCTTTAATTCCATTAACTTGAATAACTTGAGCCAGTTCTTCCACTTTTTTTCTGCTAAGACAATATATTATACCAGATTTACTTTTTCTTTCTTTGATGAACCTGACAATTTCTTTTTGTACGTTTTTTTTTGGCCTGACTTCATAATAAAGGTTCCCGCGATTAAAAGAAGCTTTAAACAATTTAGCGTCTTGCATTCCTAAATTTTTCTGAATGTCAGTTTGTACCTTAGGTGTTGCTGTTGCAGTAAGGGCGATTATTGGAACATTGTCAATGGCTTTGATAATGGGCTTGAGTCTTCGGTATTCAGGCCTAAAGTCATGGCCCCATTCAGAAATACAATGAGCTTCGTCAATAGCGAAAAAAGAAATTTTGATGGATGTCAAAAAGTCAATTGTAGGTTGTTTTGTTAACGATTCAGGAGCAACATAAAGAAGCTTAGTTTTTCCATTTATGACATCGTTCTTAACTCTTGCAGATTCTGTTTTGTTTAATGATGAATTTAAAAAGTGAGCAACGCTATCACTTTCGCTAACTTGTCTTATGGCGTCAACTTGATTTTTCATTAAAGCAATAAGCGGAGATACAACAATGGCTGTTCCGGGACTCATAAGGGCAGGTAGTTGATAGCAGAGTGACTTTCCACCGCCAGTAGGCATAATGACAAATGTGTTGTTGCCATTTAATAAATTATTTATGACAGCTTCTTGCTCCCCTTTAAATTTATTAAACCCAAAATATTTTTGAAGTGCTTTTGCTGGCTCCATCTTGGTGGTATGCATCTATAAATTTCTTAGATTATAACATATAAATATAGTGTATTTACACTATTAAATAAAGGGATGGAGGTTCAATTTTATCGATTTTTTTACTTGCTTAATTCTTTGATTGCTATGAAGCAGAATAGACCAGCACCTATTTCCAATGCCGATTCATCAATGTTAAACGTTGGGGTGTGTAAATTTGAATTGATGTTTTTATTGTTTGTGCCCAATCTGTAAAAACAAGAAGGGAAGCGGTGAGAGAGGTAAGAGAAGTCTTCTGAGGTCATTCTTAGGTCTAAATCCACCACATTTTCTTCTCCTAAATATTCTTTAGCAGCATCAATTGCATGCTCAGTAAAGCGGTCATCGTTAATTAAATAAGGATATCCTTTTTTAATCTCAAAATCACATGATCCACCCATAGATTCAGCGATAGAAGAAGCCATTTTTTTCATTTTATTATGTGCAGATAATCTCCATTTTTCATCAAATGTTCTAAAGGTTCCTTTAAGTTTAACACTGTTGGGAATTACATTGGTAGCCCCTTTAGCTTCTAAAAAACCAAAAGACAATACTGAAGGTGTTAGCGGATTGTTGTTTCTGCTTATTATTTGTTGCAGGTTTGTAATTAATTGCGCAGTAATTAAAATGGGATCTATAAGTTTATGGGGAAGTGCAGCATGTCCTCCTTTTCCGTGAACAGTAACATGTAGTTCATCTGCCGAGGCCATGTATGTTCCTTTTTTAAAGCCAACTTTTCCAGCAGGTAGTTCTGGGAAAACATGTTGGGCTAAGCAAAAGTTTGGGTTGATCTTGTCCAATGCACCTTCGTCAATTAATAATTTAGCTCCTCCGGGAAGCTGTTCTTCTGCAGGTTGAAAAAGCAATTTAATAGTGCCAGAAAACTCGTTTTTTAGTTGATTTAAAATTGTAGCCGCACCAATTAAAGATGCCGTATGTGCATCGTGCCCACAAGCATGCATTACGCCTTTATTAGAAGAGCAATAAGCTACTTCATTTTTTTCTTCAATAGGGAGGGCGTCAATATCAGCTCGAAGAAGAATTGTTTTCGAGTTAGGATTGTTTCCCTCAATAGTTCCGATAATGCCTGTGTTAACATGTCCTGTGGTGAACGGAATGTTTAATTTGGTTAACTCCGCTTGAATAAACAAAGAGGTATTGAATTCTTTAAACGACAATTCAGGGTGTTGATGAAGATGCCTTCTAATGCGAATAATTTCGGGAAGAATTTCCTTTGAAATACGTTTAATTTTCTCAATCATTTTGAATAAGTATTTTTAATCCGCTAATAATCATTTTTACAGAGACATAAAGCATGGCGCCACCAAAAATTATCTTAACCCAATGTATCGGAGTTTTGAGCGATGCTTTTGAGCCAATAAATCCCCCAATAATAAAAGCACCTCCCATAATTAAAGCGTAAATAATTAAAGGTTTAGAAAGATGGCCTTCCTGATAGTAATTGTAAAAAGCTAAAACCCCAATCGGTGGAAGCATGAGTGTTAAAGAAACTCCTTGAGCTTGAAATTGTGTTAAGCCAAGAAAGTAAATCAAAGCAGGTATGATTACAATGCCCCCACCAATGCCAATAAAACCACTAGCAATTCCTGCTGCTAATCCAATAAGCACTAAGGTGATAAGCGTTTGAAAATCCATAGTTTAAAAATCTAAAGATAGTGATAGATGTTTTATAGAGGGCATAATGACCCCATCATTCACTCCCCAGGCCCAATCAAAACGAACATAGTAACCTAATATTCTAGATCTTAAGCCAAATCCATAACCATAAATAATAGGTTCTTTTTGATTTTGTAAAGTTATGGTGTAATTATGTCCATCAATTATTGTTGTATTGAATGAATTTGAACTCGAGTAAGGATTCAAACCTGTCCAAGCTGTACCTACATCATTAAACCCAATAAGCATCAGATTTTCTAACAAGTCTGAACGCAATGGTTTAGGAGAAAAATAACTGAAAAGAGGAATTCTTAGTTCGTTATTGATAGCAACAAAGCTGTTTCCATTTCTTGCATTTTGAAAGAACCCTCTCATAGGAGTAGCAATGGTTTGAAATTGATAGTTTTGAGCTGGATCAGGAACTATAGATCCATCATACTGAGCTGACAGCCAATTGTCTACTCCACCCATATAATAAAGTAGTTTTTGAGATCCAAAGGAAGTGCTGAGTGCTATTCTAGAAGCAAAAACAATGTTTCTATGAATTTTTTGATAATGCCTAAAGTCTAGCCCAACTACAAAGAAGTCAGATTCACTAACATTAATTTCTCTGTAAGCTTCTCCCCAAATTTTAAACTTTGTTCCATTTTGAATGTTAAGCCCTAAAGGCCTTGTGGCGTCATAAACGTATTCTAACATTAGGCCTGCTAGGTAGTGGTTTTCATTTTCTTGAATTAAGGTTAGTGGTTCAGTGCTTGATGTTACGGTGTGGTCAAAACGTAAATGATTGGTAAGTCTTAGGCTAGCCACCTCACTAAAAGGATATTTAAGCTTGTACTTAAAATCGTAAGTAGCCGTTTTTTTGACTTCAAAAGTGTTGTAAAGTTGTTGGTAGGTTTGTCTTGAAACCAGGTATTTTTTATCTAATCTAGATTTGAGGTTTTCAAAAATTAAAAGGTAGCCAGTGTTGTTAATTTGTATAGGACCTTTGAAGCCGCCAATAATTCGGTAATCTTCAAAAACATCCTTAGCATTAATAATTGAAAAACCATCCAAACCAGCATTCTGAAAACCATTTTCTGAAATACGTTGGTAGGATTGATTGTTAAAGGTTGGATTTAGCTGCATGAGTACCTTGTCTACTGTAAAATTGACTTTATAGATGTCTTGTCGTGGAAGCTCAAAGGATTTTTTCTTTTCTTTTTTTTGAGCCTTTGTAGAGTCTATGTTTTCAGCTTCTTTTTCGCTAGGAGCTGTTATTTCATCATTAAATACATAATTGTCTATATCAATTATTCCATTTTTTAAGTCGTTAGTTGAGTGAGTGATGTTTAATTGGTTAATGCCTTTTTTAGTTGAAGACATGGACCTTAAATAATCCATGAAAATTGTCGAACTTATTTTGTTTTCAAAAATTAAGTCATTTTCAGTATTTCCTAAGTAAAATTCATATTTCCCTTCTTTTTTCATTAGCATGGAAAAGTGATTTGATTTGTGCGTGTGAGATAGCTCTAATACATCATATGGGTAGTTGGACAGCCGGTCAGTTACATTGAAATATTTATAATGTATGGCCGTGTCAATGTAGCTTATTGAGCTGTCTTTATAAGTAATGTATCGGTTGTAAATTCCGTTGTCATTAGAGAGGTATGTAAAGTGTTTGTCGTCATAAGAATATGGATGTTTTTCATCTATTAAAGGAGAGTTAGTCAATTGCTTAAGAGTTTTTCTACCATTGGTATTGATGATGTAAATGTCAAAATTGTTGGTGATTGTATTAATTTTTGAAGTTTTTCTTAATGTATCGTCAAATCTGTTGGAAGAAAAAATAATTTTATTATCGTGGGTAAAAGCGGGATGTAGATCATCAAATAAGTCATTGGTTATTTGTTGTTGGCTATTGCCAAGTATGTTGTAAAGATAAAGGTCCGTTTGCCCATTAAAAACTCCAGAAAAAACAATTTTATTTCCCTTTTTAGAGTATTCCATGGACAACACTTTTTCTATATTAAGCAACTTTTTCTTGGTTTTTTTCTTGGTCTTCGTGTCATATAAATTTAAGACCAAGTCTCCTTTTTTTTCCTCAATAAAGGCCATTACTTTACCGTTAGGATGCCAAGCAATGTTTGGATAAGAATAGTCTGGAATTCTGTCTAGTTTATGACTGCCTTTTGCAATTTTTCTTTTTTTCTTTTTTTCAATTTCATAAAGAAAAACTTTATACTGTCCCAATTGATTGGTAGTATAGGCAGCGTACTTATTGTCTGGGCTAACTTTAAGCTGCTGATATTTTCTCTTTTTTTTGCTTTTAATTGAAAGTCGTTCAAAATTAGGAGCTACTCTTCCTTGTAAGTCCGTTTGGTATCTAACTTTGTAATAGTTGATAAAATCATCTGATAGTTTTGAAAGGTTAGTTCCCAAAACGTATATAAAACCACTTTCTATATTTTTACTAACCCTTGTCATGTAAAGAATATTAGGAATCATTCTAGGGCCATAAACTTCGTCTATATAGTTCCAAATAGTTTTACCTACTAGTGTAGCTTCTGAACCTACAAGGTGATTGAACTTTTTGAATTTTCCTGAAAGAATTTTATCTTTTATTTCATTGTCAATTGTTGTAGACCAAGGCTCACCGAGGTAGGAGACGATGCCGTTTTTAAACCAATCAGGGACATTTAAAAGTGAAGCATTTTTTATTGTTTGTTTCCAATTGTCTCCGTATAAAATTCTATTAACCAATAGCTCAGCTAGTCCAGTTCTTATTTGATTGTTGAACTTGATGTGATCGCCTTCATAGTAAAGAAAAATTTTGTTCCCTTCTATTCTTGCTGTTCCTCCAATGTTGGAGGTGATGTTGTTGTCAAGTCCTATGTTACTTTGTCTAAATTCACTTTGGGTGTTAAAAACAATAAAGTGTATCTTTTCTTGAGTTTCATAATCTAATAACTTCTCAAGTTCTTGAAGCTGCAAATGTGCTGTTTTAGCTGCATAAACAGCATGCTTTCGACTGCTTTGTTGGAAATGAATTTTAAATCGTTGAAAATCATAGGATTGCCAAAAGAAGGTGTTGTACTGTACTCTGTTTTGACCAAAGTTGATATCAGAACCTGAATAGTATTGAGCGCTTGAATAGGAGTATATAAGCGAAAAAAAAAGGGGTAATATGATTTTTTTAATGTCCAAAACAGCAATATAACGTAAAGATAGGCAAATTCGTATGATTCAATACATTTGTAGAAGAACTCTCTAACCAATAAAAAGATGCTTAAAGTCAAAAAATTCACCTTCAATCCCTTTTCTGAGAACACCTATGTAATGTATGACGATTCTAAGGAGTGTGTTATAATAGACCCTGGTTGTTTTAACCATGAAGAGCAGGACCAACTAAGCAATTTTATTGCCAATAACAATTTAACTCCAACTATGCTTTGGCACACGCACAGCCATCTAGACCATGTTTTTGGGAGTTCATATGTTGCTAAAAAGTATAACCTTAAGCTGTGGATTCATGAGCAAGACCAGCAATCTTTAAAAGCATTTGAAATGGTATGTAACATGTATGGAATACCAGCTAAAGAAACCCCACCTAGTACCTATAATTTTTTTGATGTTTCTAGCGGCATTAAGTTTGGGAATTCACATGTTGATATCCGTTTTGTTCCTGGACATGCTCCTGGACATGTTGTCTTTATTTCTAAAGCATCCAATTTGGTAATCAATGGAGATTGTTTGTTTGACGGCAGTATTGGAAGAACAGATTTACCTGGTGGGAATCATCAGCAGCTATTAAGTAGTATTAAAAGTGAATTGTTTTCATTAAATGATGATATGGTAGTTTATTGTGGTCACGGACCAGAAACTACAATAGGAAAAGAAAAATCATCTAATCCTTTTTTGAATTAGCAAATTATCTTTAATTGACTTTTACTTGTTTTGTAGACAAAAAAAAGGGTTGACAATTTGTCAACCCTTTTTCAATTTATAGCAATTATTATTATTGAATAATCATGTTTATGATCTTCCTGCCATTATCAGTATTTAAATGAACTAGGTAGATACCTCTTTCAATATTCTCTAGTGATAATGCTTTTTGTTCACCTTTATTAAAGTTAAGGGTCTTGCTAAAGACAACTTTTCCTTGAATATCAGTTATAGAAAGATCGATTTCTTCAGAAACGCCTTCATTGATTATTGTGAAGTTTCCATTGTTAGGATTAGGGAATAGACTAAACTCTTCTAATCCTATTTCTAAAATATTAGTACAATCTTCAACAATTGCATCAACAGCAGTTCTAGGACCTACACAAGATCCAGTTGAGTAGAAAATTGTTCCATTCCACATTCTAGGACTAAAGGTTGTTCCAAAGCTTGCACAGAGACCTGTTCCACCTTCAATTGTCATATCTGCATTAGCGTAGGAAGTACCTGCGTTAACATTGGTGTATCTAACTGACCCTTCTACATATATACCAACCGTATCACCAGCAGTTAAGCTTAGTTGACCAACACTAAACACTAGTGCCTCGTATGCGGCAGTACTAGAATTTATAAATGCTGATCCAAGCAAAGTCCAGTCTCCCGGAGTTTCTTCACTTCCTAGGTATGAACCGGTTTTGTAATATACTTTTACAGAATCTGCGGCATCGAAATGTCCTCTCATACTATCTATCGTTAAATCGGTAGTAGCAATGATGTCAAACATATTACCAGAGCCACATCCATTACCTCCAGCATAAGTGGTAGACAAAGTGTCTGCAATATTAGCCGAAGCTTCAGCGTAGTAGGTGGTAGATGCATTGTCGGTAGTCAGAAGTGTGTTTCCTGATCCCAAAACATTTCCACCACTAGCGGCATCGTACCAAGTAATGTTTCCATTTGTACTTGCCGTCAGGGTCAGCGTATCTCCTGAGCCTTCACATATGGTATCGCTTATGCCAGTTGGTGCATCTGGAGTAACGTAGTTTTCTACACAATAAGCTCCAGTGAGCTCATCGTTAGAAACGTCTAAATCTCCAGACAGTAACGTTGATACATCAATGCAATATAAGCCATCTGTTGAAACATCAATACCCTGAATAAACGTGTATGTTAAGGTGTCTCCTGGATTTACAGTTCCACCTACAGTTTCAGTTGTTTGATTACCACTAGCATTAACACTATAAGTTACGTCAAACCCTGTTTGAGCAGCAACACCATAATTATAGATGTCCATAGTAACATATGCAGAGTCTATTTCACAACCTGAGGTTATATCTGTTGTAACTGCTATTGCTCCTAAGTCATCATTAGGTGGCGCACATATAGAATTAGACGAAGAATCTGTAAGGAACAACCCAGTAGCTGGATTTGTACCATAGCTTCCTAATTGAATCCCTAGAGGATCATATATTTGGAAGGTAATCTCACCATCCCATGCACCAGAAGTAAAGGAGAAGTCTACAACATCACCAGTATACGCATATACAGTGTCTGTTTGTTGTACATCCAACTGTCCTCCAAGTATTTGATCAACTTGGTAGCTTCCTGCTGGAATTCCGTTAATGCTAACATCAATACTTGCACCATTCCATCCATCTCCATAAGAATCTTGCATGTCTAACATGTAGTAGCATACAGGATCTGGTAGTGTACAGAAAGTAAATGGTCCAGCCCATGCGCTTGTGTCACCAGCTCCACAGTCTGCTTGAACATAAAACTCATAGCAAGTGTTGGTTGTTAATCCAGTTAACGACAATGTGTCGTTAGTTACAGTAGTGTCTATCGCAGCATATGGGTTAAATCCTACTGTAT
This sequence comes from Parvicellaceae bacterium, assembly GCA_045561415.1. Classification (GTDB taxonomy): domain Bacteria; phylum Bacteroidota; class Bacteroidia; order Flavobacteriales_D; family Parvicellaceae. The sequence continues at coordinate 20,403 of JBJKXU010000009.1, read as the reverse complement.
CTGTTACAACGTTCCAAGTCGTCTCACTTCCACCGGCAGTCCATGAAATGTCTGCAGCGTTAGTGGAGATGTTAGAAGCGGTTAAAGCTGTTGGAGTAACACAAGAGAAACAAGATTCAACCTGTATTAAATCTACGGCCATATCACTGGTAAATGCAGGCCCACAAACAGCAATAAGCTCTAGGTAGATTGTTTGACCAACATAGGCAGTTAAATCAACCCCAACGTTTGTCCATGGATCAGTTCCTAAAGTTTGTAGCTGACCAGAGTAGGAGAACACATTGGTAAATGGTCCAGTTGCAGAAGTGCTAACTCCAACAGATAAATCTCCCATTCCTGCACCATAAGCGTGAAACCAGAAAGAGAGCTCTGCACTTCCAGATCCTGCACTTAGGTCTATAGCTTGACTGACAATAACAGCGCTGTCTCCAGCTGCAGGCCCTGTTGCTTCATAATGAATGTATCCACTTCCAGAATGAGCTGCAGCAGGTCCAGTTCCAGTAGAATTCGTACCACCTGTGTCAAAGTTCCAATCACCACCAGTTGCACCAGTTCCAATGTCTCCAGTCCATCCAATGTTTGATTCTAAATCATCATCAAAAGCAAAACCTGGAGTTCCTGAAGAACAGGTAACTCCTGAAGCACCTTGAATTAGCGTTGTGAATGTAATTGGTCCAACCCAAATACTAGAGTCTGTACCACAATCTGCTTGTACATACACATCATAAGTTGTATTTGGAGATAATCCATTGATGTTGTAATTGGTAGCGGTTAATCCACCAGCATAAGTTCCAGATCCTTGAGCATACCCAGCAGCGCCATACTCAAAATTCCAAGCGGTTTCTGTTCCGCCAGCAGTCCAAGAAACACCAGCGCTATCAGTACTTACAGCTGATACCGTAAGACCAAGAGGATCTGCGCAAAGTGGTTTTTCCTGAATTGAAAAGTCATCTATTGCCATATCAGAACCGAAACTGATTCCAGTAATTCCAACAAAACGAGCCATAATGCTTGTGGCACCAGCATAGCTAGCAAGGTCTACAGTTACTTCTCTCCACTGATCACCTTGGTCACCAGCTTGATTCCATAAACTGCCAGACCAAGTAGTTCCTCCATCAGTTGAAACCTCAACAGTAAGAGAGCCCATATCGCCACCATACATGTGATACCAGAAACGCATTTCTGGAGAAGTTAATGAGGAAACATCCATGTCTACACTTAATAAATTACTTGTATTAGAGGAGCATCCACTAGATTCTAAATAACAGTAATTACCTCCACCAGTATGGTCGGCAGAAGGCCCTGTTCCACCTGAACCTGTTGCAGTGCTTCTAGCAGTCCAATTGTTAGTATTTGCAGCATCATTGCTCCAACAATCAGTAATGTTGTCAGTTGTAATACAAGAGAAAGCTCCAGCATTATCAGCAGTTAAGGCGTCAAAGTCTTGAACATATGGCATTACGGATACCGCATTACAAGGAGTTGTGAATGAAAATGGTCCAACATAGTTGCTTTGACCTGAACCTCCACAATCTGCTTGTACATAAAAATCATAAGTAGTTGCTGGAGTTAGTCCAGAAAGAGAAAGACTAGATGTGCCTTGATAAATAACAGTTGAATTAAGTGTCATTAAATCAAATTCAACATCTCCGCTGCTAAATTGAAACTTAACCGTTCTGTCTCCCCATGGAGTAGCAGGGGCAGCAACATCTAAGGTGTTTAAACCCAATGTAAGCGGAATAGCCGGCCCGTTATTAAAGTTTCCGTTGGCAACAGTTTTAACTTTTCTTGCATTGGCACCTGCAGCCGGAAGGCTAGTAATGTTTATTTCAAGAGTTTGTTGGATACCATTATTTCCATCTCCAATAACGCAAGCAGTATAAACATTGGTCCAAGTAGCATTCGGACCAGTAGCAAATAGCGCGGGAGTTTGAGCTGTAATGCTAGTAGTTGATTGTACTACAGATCCAGTTCCTGTTCCTAGTACATATCCTGTAAGGTCGTATTCAACATTCCATTGCCCTTCAGTTCCACCAGCTGTCCAACCTAAATCAGCAGATGTTGCTGTTACGTTAGAAGCATTTAGAGCCGTAGGGTCAACACATGATGGTGGAGGAGCACAAGAAAGCGAATATGTGAATGTTGTGCCTGTTACAGAACCATCTGAAACTACGTAAAAAGATATTTCACTAGTTGTTGATTCATAAGATCCAATGATGTCACCATCACCTGTTGCAATAGTATTTCCAGTCCCGTCAGCAGCATCATTTATAAACCAAAAATCATAATTTTGTTCAGTGGAACCAGCGGTGAAATCTATTGTAATATAGTCTCCCGGTGTGTTAGCAACAAAACTTGTTAAGCTAGAAGCCAAAGTACTATTGACAACATAGTCATAAGAACCACTCGATGAGCAATCTCCTATTGTGTTAAATGAGAAAGGTCCCGCCCAAGATCCTGTAACACCACCGCAATCCGCTTGCACATAAAAGTCATAAGTTGTGCCTGCAGTTAAACCTGTTAAAGTATACGGATTTGCAGTTACAGCATTTACAGCTGTTCCAGCACCTTGAGTGTATCCAACTGCGCCATATTCAATGTTCCACAGGGTTTCAGTTCCACCAGCTGTCCAACCTAATTCAGCATCTGATGATGTAATATTAGAGGCTGTTAAACTTGATGGAGTGGAACAAGATGGACAGTTACCAGCACCTCCAGTTAAGTCACCATGAGCACCTGAAGCTATAATAGCTCCTCCGCCATCAATAATTTCCCATGACACTTCGCTATCGTAAGCTCCAACTCCCCAATTATCAAGAGTTATAGCTGAACCAGAAGAAGCTGAAAAAATTTCGTCTGCAGTAGTACCCGCAGTAAAACCTAAACCAACTCCAGTTGCAACTGGGGTTCCGTCAACAAGTATGTCAACAGCACAAGTTAATGGATTACCAAAACCATTCCATCCATCTCCATATGAATCAATCATTCTGAATGTGTGGTCACAAACAGGAGGAGGTGGACAAGCACCGGTTACTGTTGGTGTATCACCATGAGCACCAGTAGCAACAACATTGCCATCACCATCAATAATTTCCCAAGACACTTCACTATCATAAGCTCCAACACCCCAATTGGCAAGAGTTATTGAAGAACCGGTAGAAGCAGAAAAAATTTCATCTGCAGTATTGCCTGCAGTAAAACCTAACCCAACACCAGAAGCAACAGTAGAGCCATCAACAATAATATCAACAGCACATGTTAATGGATTACCAAAGCCGTTCCAACCATCACCATATGAATCAATCATTCTAAAGGTGTGATCGCATGCCGGACCTGAAGGTGGTGGCGCAGCAGCGCCCACAACAACACTTCCTAGAGCCGCTTCATCAACTGGGTTGGCATTTATCCCGTTAACCATGAATCCATATTGTATAATTAACCCAGTTGTAAGGCTTGTAGCAGGTACAGTAACACTATAAGAACCTGAAAGTGGTAAATCGAATGTTGCAGAACCTCCAAGAGCATCGCTATATCCGGCAGCAGGGTCTAAGGCTTTAATAAAATACTTTGCTGTGTAAAGCGTTGCGTCAAGAGTGTTTGAGACAACCTCTCCTGAAAAAGTAAGATCAGCCCCATTGAAAGTAGCTCCAGGTTCAACATATGTTGAAGCTTCCATTAATTTATTTCCAATTGCTCCGTTTTGCCAATAGGCATCACCTGGATTATCAGCATAGGTATTAAAATTTGGCTGTAAGGTAATAGTATTAGCAGTAACATCAAGAGTAGTTTTTAGATCAGAAAGCCCCCATCCACTACCAAACTGATAGGCATTAGACATATCAAAAACGTTCATGTATCCAACCCAATTGTCAGCTGGATCAGCTGCAATGTTATTTTGAGCATTAAGCATACATATACTAGCAAAAAAAGTAAGAAATAAAGTGTAGAGTTTTTTCATGGTATATTATTTGATTTAAAAGTGTTTTTTTTACAATAAGGATAATAAATGTAAACAAAAAATGCTAATTATCAAACTAAATTTTGTTTTGATAAATGGTTTTGATTTTAATAGTAATATTGTGAAAACAAAAAAATACAGACTTATGGATTTAAATTTATTTGGGAAAAGAGCTTTGGTTTGTGGAAGCACACAAGGTATCGGATGGGCAAGTGCATTAGAACTTGCTAAGCTAGGGGCAAATGTTGTTTTAATGGCTAGAGATGAGGGTAAATTAAAATCACTTGTTAGTGAACTTGCAATAAACCCTAATCAGAATCATAGCTTTTTAGTAGCTGATTTTTCTAATCCTGAACAAGTAAAAGATACGGTCGCTAAATTTTGTGCTTCTAATCCGATACATATTTTAATTAACAATACTGGAGGCCCTCCAGGTGGTTTAATTTCTGAAGCTGACTCCTCCGAATTTATAAGTGCAATGAACCTACATCTAATTAGCTATCACGGAATGGTTCAACAAGTGATTGATGGCATGAAAAAAGCTAACTACGGTAGAATAATTAACATTATATCTACATCTGTTAAACAACCCTTAAATGGTTTGGGAGTTTCCAATACAATTAGAGGAGCTGTAGCTAACTGGGCTAAAACATTAGCCAATGAACTCGGGCAGTTTAATATTACAGTTAACAATGTGCTTCCAGGAGCAACAAATACTGCTAGACTGAATGCTATTATTGAAAATAAAGCTAAAAAAATAAATTCTTCTGCGGAAGAAGTGCTCAATACCATGCAAAATGAGGTCCCGCTTAAAAGAGTAGCAGAACCTCAAGAAATTGCTAGCGCTGTTGCTTTTCTTGCTTCTCCAGCAGCAAGCTACATTAATGGAATTAATTTACCTGTGGACGGAGGAAGAACAAAATCACTTTAGTACATTAATGTAAATTTCAAGGGAAGGATTTGTCTTACTCGAACTTTTTTCCCCATTTGTTTTCCTGGTTTCCATTTAGGCATAGCTTTTATAACCTTAATGCTTTCTTGGTCAATGTATTGGTCTACACCTTTTAGAATTTTTATATCGCTAATGCTACCATCTTTTTCTACCACAAATGAAGCAATTACTTTTCCTTGCCTTCCATTTTGTCTAGATATTTCCGGATAATCCGTGTTGTTTTTTAAGAACTTGAATAGATTTTTTTCGCCCCCAGGAAATGAAGGCATTTGTTGAACAACGTCCCATTCAAAGTCTAAATCTTCTAATTCCAATTCATCATCATCTGTTTCGTTATACAACTCCTTCTTTACATTTATGGTATTTATTATTTTTTTTTCAACCGGCTGTTCAGTTTTTACAGGAGAATCATCTTCAACAATAACTGGATTAGAAACCACTGGTCTAGGCTTAGGAGGAGAAGGAGCAGGTTGAGTTTTTAATTCTACCACCATTTCATCATCAATAAAGGAAAGAACCGAACTTTTTATGTACTGATTGTTTAAGCTTCCATTTCCCCATTCTAACCATTCAATAGATATTGCCATAGATAGAGCAAGCCCTATAAGCAAGTAAATGGTCTTGTTTTTTTCTTGATTTGCCTTAGCTGATTTTTTCTTTTTCATCTTTATAATTTTTATGTTTAGATGAAAAGTAAAGCACAACAAAAGTGCCTAAGCACGACTAATAGAGATGTAATGTAGAAAAGGTAGCCCTCTTAGGATTAACGGACGTTGTTAGCTAGATACAAGGAGTTTAAAACCTTTTCCATGAACGTTGATAATTTGAATTTCGGAGTCTGCTTTAAGATATTTTCTCAATTTAGCAATGTAAACATCCATGCTTCTACCATTAAAATAGTTGTCATCTCCCCAAACTGCTTTAAGTGCATGATTTCTCTCCAAAATGGAGTTGCTGTTTTTACTAAGAAGTTTTAATAAATCTGATTCCTTTGTGGTGAGCTTTTGTTGCTTCCCTTCAAAAGTTAAAAGCTGAAGTTTTGTGTTGAAGATAAATTGACCTATAGAAATTTCTGAATTTTCATTTTCGATGTTTCCTGAAGACCTTCTTAAAATAGCATTAATTCTTGCCATAAGTTCTTCCATGCTAAATGGCTTGGTAATATAATCGTCAGCACCAGCTTCAAACCCTTTTAGCTTGTCGTCTTTTAAAGATTTAGCAGTAAGAAAAAGTAAAGGGATTTTTTTGTCAACCCCTCTAATGTCTTTAGCAAGAGCAAACCCATCTTTAACAGGCATCATAACATCTAAGATGACAAAATCAAAAGATTCATTAACGAAACTTTCATAACCTTGCTGACCATTGGTTCTATGGATGCAATCATTGCCTTTAGCAATAAGAAAGTCTGATAAAAGCGCACCTAAGTTGGGGTCATCTTCAACGAGTAATATTTTAAGTTTTTTATTCATAATTAATATTCTTTAGCAGCTTCTAGCTGAATAATAAACGTACTTCCAGAAAGTAGTTGGCTCTCTACTTTAATTTTCCCATTGTGTTTTTCAATTATTGATTTCACATAGCTTAAGCCTAAACCGAAACCTTTAACATCGTGTCTATCTCCAGTTGGGACTCTATATAATTTGTCAAAAATCTTGTCTTGATGATCTTTGGAGATTCCAATTCCATTATCTTTTATTTTAATGACTATACCGTTGATAACATCTTCAGTAGAGATTTTAATTTTAGGCGAATTGGAAGCGTATTTTAATGCATTGTCAATTAAGTTAGAAAAAACATTAATTAAATGTATTTTATCTCCTTCAATTAAGGTATTGCCAGCCATTAAGTTTAACTCCACAACCCCATTTTTGTCAGTGATCTGTAGTTTGTTGTTTTTAACTGTTTTTTCTATTATATCATGGAGATTTATAAGTTCAATTTTAAGCGCTAAAGAATCTCTTTCTACAGTGGCGCTTTGAAGTACATTTTCAACTAGGTTTCCAAGCCTTAAGTTTTCTTCTTTAATAGTTTGTATAAATCGAACTCTGTTTTTGGTGTTGTTGGCTAAATCTTTATCGCTTAAAGCTTCACACGCTAGAGAGATTGTTGATATTGGTGTTTTAAGCTCATGAGTCATGTTGTTGATGAAATCATTTTTGATAATTGACAGTTTTTTTTGCTTATAAATTACTTTAATGTTGTAGTAGAAAATGGTGATAATAATTACTAAAAACATAAAGGAAAGTAGAAGCATTACCCACATAGATTTTAAAACATACTTCGTTTGGTTAGCGATTAGAATATAAAGTCTAAGCTCGGCATCAAAAAAATCGTCTGGAAAAAGATTGATGCTGTAAGAGGATGATTCTACTTGCTTAAGATGAGTAGAGTCTTGGGTGTTGGTGTAAACAACTTCACCTTTTGTTCCTATTAAAGCATAGTCAATAGAAGTTTCAAAATTATTTTTAGTGAATGTTTGAAAAATAATGTTTTCTAAATCTTCTTTTGCCAATCTGTCTTCAAAATTGGCAAAGAAGTCTATTGATAGTAAATCTTTCATGAATTCCTTCATGTTGTTTTCATCTTTTTCAATTCCTAAACGCAAGTGCTTGTTGATTTCTTTCACTATGCTGTCCTGTAGGTAAATATCTTGAGATAAATTGGTGAAAATATCAGTACTAGATTGGCCTAAAATGTTGGCTAGTTTACCAGTTCTCTCTGCTTTTTTAATTGTTTCAAATTTTTCTATTCTTTCAACAATTTCATGGACACAAAGCTGAACCTTCTCATCAAATTGAATTTTTCGTTGTTGAACAGCACTATTTATCCAATACGCCTGAAATGCAGTGAGGCCTGTTAGGGCTATTGTGGTTAACACAATAATAAAAACGATGTAATTTTTTTCTTTTTTCAATTGCTCATTCCAAATTTAAAAAGAGAAAATTAGCAGATAAACTTGTTAACAGTATTTAACAGAAAATTAAAGTGGGATGTTGCCGTGTTTCTTTTTGGGTAGAGTAGCCACTTTATTTTCAAGCATCTTAAATGCTCTTATTAGTTTTTTTCTTGTTTGTCGAGGTTCAATTACTTCGTCAACATATCCTCTTGCTGCTGCATTGTATGGATTGGCAAATAGATCAGCATATTCTTTTTCTTTTTCGAGTAGCTTCTCTTTAGGATTGGAAGCCGAGTTGATTTCTTTTTTGAAAATAATTTCAGCCGCTCCTTTTGCTCCCATAACTGCGATTTCAGCAGTAGGCCAAGCGTAATTCATATCAGCACCAATGTGTTTAGAATTCATTACATCATAAGCCCCACCATAAGCTTTACGTGTGATTACGGTGATTCTTGGAACAGTAGCCTCACTAAAAGCATACAATAATTTAGCGCCATTGGTTATAATTGCATTCCATTCTTGATCAGTTCCGGGTAAAAATCCAGGGACATCTTCAAATACCAATAATGGAATGTTAAAAGCATCGCAAAACCGAACAAATCGAGCTCCTTTTTTTGAAGATTCTACATCAAGAACCCCCGCCAAAACAGCGGGTTGATTAGCCACAATTCCTACAGATCTTCCAGCTAATCTACAGAATCCAACCACAATGTTTTCAGCATAATTTTCGTGCACCTCAAAGAAGGTGTCTTTGTCAATGACTTCATTGATAACTGTTCGAATGTCATATGGTTGATTTGGATTTTCGGGAATAACACTGTTTAAGAGTTCTCTTTCTTCGTTTGCAAATTCATAGGTTACATTGGCAGGCATCTCTTGGCAATTCTGAGGGATGTAAGAAAGTAATTTTTTAACATGGTTAATTGCCTCAAGTTCATTGGCTACTGAGAAATGGGTGACACCAGATTTACTGCTATGAGTTTGTGCTCCGCCAAGTTCTTCTGCAGAAACTTCTTCATTGGTGACCGTCTTGACCACACCAGGGCCTGTAACAAACATGTATGAAGTGTTTTCAACCATTAGTATAAAATCAGTAAGCGCAGGGGAGTAAACAGCTCCACCAGCACAAGGACCCATTATGGCTGAAATTTGTGGTATTACACCTGAAGACATGGTGTTTTTGAAGAAAATATCAGCATAGCCACCTAAAGAAACCACGCCTTCCTGAATTCTTGCACCTCCAGAATCGTTGAGTCCAATTAATGGTGCGCCATTTTTTAGAGCAAGATCCATTACTTTACATATTTTTTCTGCATGAGCTTCTGCTAATGAGCCCCCTAAAACTGTAAAGTCTTGAGAAAAAACATAAGTAAGTCTACCGTTAACTAAGCCATAACCAGTAACTACACCATCCCCTAAGAATTTCTTTTTATCTAGACCAAAATTTACTGATCGGTGAGTGACTAAGCCTCCAATTTCTTCAAAAGAATTGTCATCTAGCAGTAGCTCAATACGCTCTCTAGCTGTTAATTTTCCTTTTTTGTGTTGGGCGTCTATTCTAGCTTGTCCTCCACCTAAATAAGATTCGGATATTTTACTTTTAAGTTGCTTGTTTTTATCTTCCATGTTCTATGAATTCATTAGATCTTCAATTTCTTGTGCTTCAATGGGAATAGAAGCCATTAAGTTTTTAGGCTCTCCTTTGGCTTGGACAACCACATCGTCTTCAAGTCTAATTCCTAAGTTTTCTTCAGGGATATAAATCCCAGGTTCAACAGTGAAAGCCATGTTTTCGGTAATTGGTTTTGTCCATAAGCCAACATCATGAGTATCTAAACCAATGAAGTGAGAGGTTCCATGCATGAAATACTTTTTGTATGCCGGCCAATTGGGAGCTGCACTTTTAATATCATTCAAAGAAATTAATCCAAGCTTGACCAGCTGTTCTTCCATTAATTTACCAACTGCAGTATGGTAATCATTTAGCATAGTTCCAGGTATTAGAAGTTTAGTTGCTTCATTTTTTACATGTAGAACTGCATTGTAAACTTCTTTTTGCCTTGCTGTGAATTTTCCATTTACAGGGATACATCTTGTTAAATCTGATGCATAATTGGCATATTCTGCTCCAAAATCCATAAGGATAACATCACCATCCTTACATTTTTTATTGTTTTCAATGTAATGAAGAACACATGCTGATTTGCCGGAGGCAATTATTGGCGTATAAGCAAAACCTTTAGAGCGGTTATTTAAAAACTCATGCATTAGCTCAGCTTCTAAATGGTATTCCATTATACCCGGTTGTGTAAAATTAAGTACTCTACGAAAGCCTTTTTCTGTAATGTCACAAGCCTTTTTCATTAGGGCTAGCTCAATAGGGTCTTTAACAGATCTTATCTGATGCATTATCGGGGCGCTTCGCTCGATTTGGTGATTAGGGTATTTAATTTTGAAGTTTTTAATAAAACGATCTTCTCTGGTTTCTGATTCAGTATTGGCCCTTGTGTGTTCGTTGCTGTTTAAGTATACACAGCTCGACTCAGCAAGTAAAGCATTGAAGATGGAATCAAATTGATTTAACCAGTAAACAGTTGATATGCCAGACGTTTCAAAAGCTTGCGTTTTATTTAATTTCTCTCCTTCCCATACTGCGATTAAATCACTAGTTTCTTTAAGAAATAATATTTCACGATGCTTAGCATCATAAGCATCTGGGAAAATAAGTAGAATGCTCTCTTCTTGATCCACACCTGATAAATGAAGGATGTCTCTATGTTGAACAAATGGTAGAGTACTATCAGCACTTGTTCCAAAAATATCATTAGAATTAAATACAGCTAAGCCTCCTTTTTTTAGTAGGCTCTTAAATCTTTTTCTGTTGTTAACATAAAGAGAAGAATCTATTCTATCGTATTTCATATTTATTTCAAATTTTAAAAAGTAAAAATAATAATATTAAGTTCTTAAATTAAAGATGTAGATAAATTACTCATTAGGAGATTCAATGACATTTCAATGACAAAACTCTAATTGCTGGTTTATTAATTTGCAGTAATATAAGTTTAATTGGATAGACTACACACATTAGCTTTTACTCACAACAAACTGGAATTGGATGAAATTGGCAAATTCCATATCGGTGATGATGTGCTAAAAGATAGATTAGCATTCTTGAAAAAACAGCTAAATCTAACAGAGCTCATGTACTTATCAACCTGCAATAGGGTAGAGTTAATTTTTTGTGTTGACACTATTGTTGACCATGATTTCTTAGTTCTCTTTTTCAAAGCATTTAATCCCGCTTGGGGAAATGCTCAGGTTGACAAAGCCATTAGCATGGCAGAAATTTTCAGTGCTGAGGCTGCAGTTGATCATATCTTTAGAGTAGCATCATCTTTAGATTCCCTTGTTATTGGAGAGCGAGAAATAATTACCCAAGTAAGAAAAGCATATGAACAATGTAGAAAATATGACTTAACTGGAGATGTCATAAGGCTTTTAGCTCAACACACCATTCAGGTGGCTAAAAAAGTTTATACCGAAAGTGATATTTCCAAAAATCCAGTTTCAATAGTTTCTTTAGCTTATCACAAACTGATTGAGAAAAACATAAAAAAAGAAGCTAACTTTCTTATTGTTGGTGCAGGTAAAACTAATGCAACAATGCTTAAATTTTTAAGTAAGCATGGGTATAAAAACTTTGTTCTCTACAATCGTTCTTTAACTAACGCATTAAAACTTAATAAAGAAATTAATTTAAACGCTACGGTTAGAGATTTAGTGGATTTGCCTAATCATGAAGAAGAATTTGATGTGATTATTACTTGCACAGGTTCGTCTGATGTTATTTTTGACAAACAGCTTTATAGCTCAATTATTAGACAAGACAATAAAAAGAAGATTGTGATTGATCTTGCCCTCCCTGCAGATTTTGATCAGCAGATTGTTACGCAGAATAATGTGGAAGTTATTGCCATTAAAGATTTGAAAAAAGTAGCCAATGATAACCTTGCTAAAAGAGCTAAAGAGATTTCTAAGTGTCAACAAATATTAGCTGATAAACTAAAAGAATTTAAAGTAGTGGAGAAAGAGCGAAAGCTTGAACGAGCAATGAGTGCTGTTCCATCAACAATAAAAGATATTACCTCTAAAGCATATAGTGAGGTTTTCGCTAAAGACTTAGAAGGATTAGACCATGAGTCTAGAGATGTGCTTGATAAATTTGTCAATTATTTGGAAAAGAAGTACATAAGCGTACCCATGAAAATGGCAAAAGAAATTTTACTCAAGCAAAATGTAAAATAGCAGCATGTCTGAAACACTAGTTATCGGGTCAAGAGGAAGTGATCTTGCATTATGGCAAGCCAACCATGTTAAAATGCAGCTTCAAGATCTAGGATTCAATTCTTCTATAAAAATAATTAAAACTAAAGGAGATAAAATTCAGCACCTTAGCTTTGATAAGCTTGAGGGAAAAGGGTTTTTTACAAAGGAGATAGAAGATGCACTCCTTGACAATTCCATTGATATTGCTGTTCATTCCCACAAAGACTTAGAGACAAATCCTCCAAAAGGACTTGTTATTGCAGCGGTGTCCCCTAGAGAAGATCCATCTGAATTGCTGTTGATTAATAAAAATGCTTACGATCCGTCTAAATTTTGGGGATTGAAACAAAATGGAGTTATCGGAACATCTTCTTCAAGAAGGAAAAGTCAGCTGCTTTTATTCAGAGAAGATTTAAATGTAAAAGATTTAAGAGGAAATGTTCCTACAAGAATTCAAAAGCTTAGAGATGGTCATTATGATGCCATAGTATTGGCTAAAGCTGGGGTGTCTAGATTAAAATTAGATGTTTCAGATCTTAATGTTCAAACTCTGCCTAGAAAATGGTTTGTTCCTGCTCCAGCTCAAGGCGTTTTAGGGTTGCAAATAAGAGAAAACGATCAAAAAACACATGCTATTTTAAGCAAAATTAATTCATTGGCCACCCAGCAAGAAATAAAATTAGAGCGAAAAATATTAAATCTTTTTAACGGTGGATGTCAATTGCCTTTAGGTGTTTATTGTGAACAAGACGTCTTGACTTCCAAGGTTTGGGTGTCGATTTTAAAAGATGGGTCAAGTTCTCCACTAAGGCTCTACAAAGAAAATTGTTCTGCAGAAGAAATTGTTGAGCTTATTCAACGGCCAATAACAGATAAAAAGCAAGTTTTTATTTCTAGATACCTAAATGATCAAAGTCTATTTAAAAAGGCTTTAGAAGGTCAAAACATCAAGGTGGAGGGGAAGTCATTTATTGAAGTTGTTTTCAACAATGTAAATGAACTTCCGGCAGCTGATTGGGTGTTTTTCACCTCCTCAAATGCTGTAGAGTCGTTAAGTAATCAGGTAGATCAGCTCCGAGGAAAAAAGATAGGAGCATTTGGAAAAGCAACTGCATTTGGACTTGAGAAGTTAGGATTGATTGTAGATTTTATTGGCAATGGATTGCCAAATCAAATTGCAATTGATTTTGCTGAAGTTGCAAGAAATGAAAAGGTGTTATTTCCTATTTCCAATAGGTCTTTAAAAACTATTCAGCAGCAAATTCCTAAAAACAACCAAATAGAATTAATTACATACACTATTAAAGATGTAGAAAATCAAATTACAGATTTTGACATTTTTGTATTTACAAGTCCCAGTAATGTGCATTCATTTTTCAAGACAAATGAATTAGCAAAAAATAAAGCTGTTATAGCTATTGGCCCTTCAACAAAAGCTGTACTGGAGTCTTATGATGTGAAAAACGTGATGTTGCCCTGGGAGGCTTCTGAGCTTGCTCTTTCTGATGCAGTATTTTCATATCTTTATAGTTAATGAACTATTTAGCGCATCTTGCGCTCTCAGGAGATCAAGAAGATATAATTTTTGGCAACTTCATTGGAGATGCTGTAAAAGGAAAGTCGGTTTTTGAGTATAAAGCAGATGTTAAAAAGGGAATCCTCTTGCATCGACATATAGATACTTTTACCGATCAACATCCGGTTTATTTGGCAAGTAAAAGAAAGTTTTATGGTAAGGTAGAGAAGTTGTCTGGTGTTGTTACGGACATCCTCTATGATTTTTTACTTTGGGAATGTTGGGGGGAATTTTACTCATCAGACACACTCGGTTTTATTACTAAAGTATATGCTTATTTAGACACTAGAATAGATCAGATGCCCATTAAAATGCAGTTTATTTATTCGCACATGCGAAAGCATGATTGGCTTACTAGCTATAAAGACTTTTCTGGAATAGAAATGGCTGTAAATGGAATAGGTAGGAGAACAAAGCTTCCTGTAAACGCTAAGCTGTTTCATGACACTTATTTTGAAAATGAAATTCTTTTCAAAGAAGAGTTTCTTGTTTTTTATAGCGATTTGAAAAAAAGTGTTGATGATTTCTTAGTTTCTTAACCCTTTCCTTTTTTTATATTTGTTTATATGTCAAAAAATATTGTTATAGCCTGCTTGTTTTTGCTAATCTGCTCCTGTCAGAAAAAGTCAGATAATATTATTGATATTTCTGGTGTTGTTTCCGATAAGCTAAGCCCCTTACCAATTGGTCAAGTAGATGTTTTGCTTGAAATTAAACCATTTGGCGGTGCCACTTTTTCCAATTCTTTTGAAGAACTTGAAGTTACTCAGACCAATCTTTCAGGAGAGTATAATCTCTCTTTTCAAAATAGTAATGCTGTTGAATATAGAATTACCTATTCTAAATTAGGATGCTTTTCCGAACAGGAACTCATTAACCCCGATCAGTTGTCATTAGAGGACATTAATTTTATTAACGCAACGATGTATTCCTCCAGCTATTTAGTATTAAATGTCGTCAATAGCAGTCCCTACAATAATAACGATGAGCTGGTTTTAAATACGTCATTGGAGAGCAGTAGTATTGGCAGTTGTTTTAATACTATTGTTACCCTTTTAGGAGCTAATGTAGATACAACAATTTCCTGTCAAATATATGGGAATCAAACTGTAGATTTTGAATATATTGTAACAAAGGATAACTTTACTACTGCCTATTCAGATGCTGTTTATTGTGAACCTGGAGACACCATATATAAGGTTATAAACTATTAAAAATAAGTTATGAAAATTGCCATGCCATTTAATTTTGATCAATGGATCAAAGACAATAAAGACAAATTAAAACCCCCTGTTGCAAACAAAAACATGTATCCACTCTCCGAAGACTATATTGTTATGGTAGTTGCTGGTCCTAACGCAAGAAAAGATTACCATTATAATGAAACTGAAGAATTGTTTTATCAGGTTGAAGGCGATATTCTAGTGAAAATTCAGGTAGACGGCAAAGCTGTTGAAGTACCCATTAAAGAGGGAGAAATGTTTCTTTTGCCTGCTAAAATACCTCATTCACCTATAAGGCCAGCCAACTCAATTGGTCTTGTGATTGAAAGAAAAAGAGAGCCACAACATAAAGATGGACTGATGTGGTTTTCTGATAAAGAAAATGCCCTTTTATATGAGGAGTATTTTCATTTAAAAAATATTGAAAAAGACTTTTTATCAGTTTTTAAAAAGTTTTATAGTAATGAAAAACTAAGAACTTGCCCAGTTTCAGGTGAGGTTATGGAAGCAGATCCAAGGTTTACTGAGAAAGATTAGCGTATTAAGCTTACATGCCCAACAAGAGTCTCATTTTTTCTATGAGAATCTTCGTATTTGATTTTCCAGACATACACATCAATCTGATTATTTACACCTCGGTATCTGCCGTCCCAGTAATTGTTAATTTTATTTGAATGAAAGACTAACTCTCCCCATCTATTATAAATCCATAGTTCAAAAGATTTAATTTCTTCTCCTTTTATTTCAAAGAAGTCGTTTATTCCATCACCATCGGGAGTAAAGGCATTTGGAACGTATAGGGAGCCGTCAATAACAACTTTTACAGAGTCAATGTTTTCACAACCATTTGTGTCAACAACATATATGTAATAATAGGCTGTTTGACTAGGAGACACTAATGGGTTCAGGCAGTTATTGCATGACATGCTATCATTAGAAAACCAATAAAAAGCAACAGCTGTTTGACCCTGAAGCTCAACAACGTCTCCAAATTCGACATAATGATCGTATCCAGCACTTACATAAGGAAGAGGATAGAGGTCAACAAATACATCTTCAGTAATTGAGCACCCTGAATTGTTCTGAACAGACACATTATAAATTGTAGGTTCATCTGGAAATGCCAATGTATTGCTGCTGTCTGGATGGCTTAAGGTTGCCTCAGGAGACCAGCTGTAAGCAACTCCATTAGTTGCCCACAAAGCAGCAGTGTCACCAGGGCAAATTATAGTGTCATTAACAACTTGCGATGAAATTCCAATAACGGTTACAGTATAATCTAAGTTAACTACGGCACAGCTATTTTCAAATGCTATGGTATATACTGTTGAAACAGATGGAAATAATAGAGTAGATGTGCTATCCGGATACTGAACAGAAGTTGATGGAGACCAAGAGGCATTAGCAACACCCAAAATATTGACAAGTATACTATCTCCGTTGCAAATGGTAGTGTCGCTTGGTAGAATTGGTGTTGGTGCAGAGTTCTCAACATTAATCTGAACACTATCAGTGATAAGGCATCCATTTGCTGTGGTAATGTCTACAAAATATACTATAGTGTCTGTGGGAATAGCATTTGGAGATTGATCAAATGGATTGATCATAGCCGTTGTGGGATACCAGCTATAATTGACGCCACCAAATGCATTTAAAGTGATAATATCACCAAAACAAATAAGTGTATCGTTCATGATTGATGTGGGTTCATTAGCATATACTAATGTGATTAAAGCTGTATCTGATCCACAGCTGTCTGTGGCGATAACCTGATAGGTAATTGAAGAATCAGGATAGGCCAATGGATTAGCAATATTTGGGTTTGACAGCCCATATGAAGGTGTCCATTGATAGGTGGCACCACCTGAAGCTTCAAGTTGAATGGTATCTCCGTAGCAAAGAGTATCAACAGTTTGAATTATGGCATTGTTGACATTGAAAACATCAATGGATATTACAGCCGTATCTTCCTGAAGGCAACCTAAAGAGTCGGAAACGATTAATGTTACTTCATAGTGACCAGTATCTTGATAGGAATGAGAAGGGCTAAATTGTGTTGAAGTATTTCCATCTCCAAAATCCCAAAAATATTGATCTCCTCCCTGAGATAGATTGTTAAATTGATAAGAATTAGGTAAGCATACATAAGGTTGAGGAATACTAATTACCGGGGTGATGTTTTCAAGAGAAAATTTAAATGCTCCAAGGTTGCAATTTGTACTATTATTAGTGCTCGACCAAGAGCCTACAGACGTTGGGAAATCTGAATTCCCCCCACAACCTGCACATACTGCCTGATATACCTTTCCATTTTTATCAAATCTACTAGTCCCTCCATCCACGTGCTCTGATGATGTTCCACCACCAAAGTATGTTGCATATAGTAAAGAGCTAGCATCTGCAGTGAAGACACCTAAATAAAAATCACTTCCATCGGTTGATGCTTGGTAAGCATTACTTGTGGTAGGCATGCTAAAAGTGTTTCCTTGAAAGTTTACACTCCCTCCCCAACCAGAAACGTAGATGAGCTCACAGTCAGAAACTAGAAATGCCGAAGGTGCAATATTTATACCTGAGCCACTTCCAAAAACTGTAGAGAAAATAGTAGTAGATAAATCAGGACTAAATTTGTGAATGAACTGACCACTTCCAGGGTTGTTATAAATTGATGAAGGAGAAATTGGATAGATCCCTTCAGTTTGTCCAAAAACATAGATGTTGTCATTTAGATCCGTTTGTACAAAATAACACTGATCATATAGCGATGTGCCAATGTAAGTTGATGCTGAAATGGTATTTCCTGCAGCGCTAAATTTAGCAACAAAGCCATCTTGCAAACCTGCTAATGATGGGTTGACAGCTCCAGAAGTGGTTAAGATGTCGTTGCTAACAGTTCCACCAGTTATAATGGGCTCATTTAATGAGTTTAGCTGAATAGAATATCCTGCATCAACATTTGAACCTCCAAAGTAGCTGCTCCACAAAAGAGAAGATAAGTCTGAATTTAACTTAAAAGCTATGGCGTCTTGCATTCCATTGTTGGAATTTTGAGCTCCGTTTACAGTAGGGAAATCTGTTGAAAGCGTAGTAGTGGTTACCCAACAATTATCATTGTTGTCTACAATAATTTCACCTCTAAACTCATCAGCATAATTTTTTTTCAAACTAGTTGAAAGGTTAACCGCATCATTTCCTGATCCACCCACATAGGTTGCTCCTTCTAAAGCTGTTCCAAGAGAATTAAATTTTACAACAAAAGCATCCGTACCATTTACGTAATCCATTACACTATTTTGAAAACCTACGCCTAAATTAAAGGAGTTGTCATAGCTGTTTGAAAGCATAGGCAAATCAGCAGAAGAAGTAGATCCAAAAACATAGAGTTCATTGTTTTGATTACAGACAATACTGTGCGGGTTCTCATTTCCTGACCCACCCAAATAAGTGCTGTACAATATTTGAGCGCCATTATCAGAAAATTTGGTAATGGAAACGTCAGTTCCTGGGTAGCCTATTCCTGTACCTCCATTATAAGTAGTCTGAAAAGCTCCAGTTGAAACAGGGTAACCAACATCAAAAATAATTCCCCCAACATACATGTTACCTAGATCATCATAGGTAGCAGTAAAGCCCCAATTATCTGCAAATGATCCAGTATAAGTAGAGAAAATCAGTATTGGTGGATCAATAATTAATTCTTTTGTTGTGTCATAAGGTTGAGTAATGTTAAAGCTTAGCGTATCTTGTTTTAAAACATATTCACAAGCTATTTTGACTTCTTTATCGTTAATTATTTGATAAGCATATGGGCTTTGTTCAACAACCTTTCCAACAGATGTGTTGATGTGTAAGTGACCATTTGTAAGGGATGTTTTTTCAGCACCTTCATAAAATATTTTTATGTCGTCTGGATTTCCTCCAGCTTTAATGATAAGGTCATATTTTAAATGCTTTGTTTTTTTGTAAAACTTAATATTGATGTTGTTATATAAATTAGTGAACCCTATTTTTCTATACGAATTAACATGAGATTTCCATTTACTAGAGTCACTTCCTAAAAAATAATTGTAGAAGTTGTCGTTTTTTTAATTCTCCTTTAGCAATACAAGTTGAATTAGCCCCAACAAAGTGAGCTTTATAGGCATGGCCTTTAGTTATTGGGTTTAAGGTGCTGTCCCCATGTCTTATGGCTGTTTGTTTTCCTTTTTCGTAAAAGTTATAGGTAATTGTATTGCCTTCAAAATAGACATCTCCTGCATTTAATGGGAGCTTAAAGTCTACATTGGATGAAAACTGCCCTTTATTCTCAATAAATTGGGCATTAGAAGAGGCTTGACCAAAAATTATTTTTGATAGTATAATTAGCGCAGCAAGCAGAATAAATCTCTTCATAATAGAAGGGGGCTAAATCTGAAAGATAATATTCTATTGACAATTTATCTTTCTAAAAAGATAAACGAATAAATCTTATAATGGTTGTATCGGTGAATTAATTATTTTTGCTGAATGAGTGAAGCCATCAAACATGAGTGTGGAATAGCCCTTCTTAGGCTAAAGAAACCCCTTGAATATTACCTTGAAAAATACGGTACAGCATTTTATGGACTAAATAAAATGTATTTGCTAATGGAAAAGCAACACAATAGGGGACAGGATGGTGCTGGATTAGCGAATATTAAATTAGACATGCCTCCTGGTTCAAGATATATTAGTCGCCATAGAAGCATCGATTCAAAGCCCATTCAAGATATTTTTTCATATGTTAACAACAGGTTTCAGCAACTAGAAAAAACAGATCCTGAAAAATTAAAAGACGTTCAGTTTCTAAAAAATAATCATGCCTTTACTGGTGAGTTGTTTTTAGGCCATCTTAGGTATGGGACGTTTGGCAAAAATACGATAGAAAGCTGCCACCCTTTTTTAAGACAAAACAATTGGATGACAAGAAATCTTGTTGTTGCTGGAAATTTTAACCTTACCAATGTAGATGAGCTTTTTGGACTTTTAGTAGATATTGGTCAGCACCCTAAGGAAAAGACCGATACAGTAACTGTTATCGAAAAGATTGGACATTTTTTAGATCAAGAAAATCAATATTTATTTGATCAGTTTGATAATAAAGGACATTCAAATAAAGAGATTACTAATTTAATTGCTCAAAACATGGATGTTCAGCGAATTCTAAAAAATTCTGCTGAATATTGGGACGGTGGATATACTATGGCTGGTTTAATTGGTCATGGAGATGCTTTTGTTTTAAGAGACCCTTGTGGAATACGACCAGCTTTTTGGTATGAAGATGATGAGATTGTTGTGGTTGCTTCTGAAAGACCGGTTATTCAAACTGCTTTTAACTTGAAATGGGAACAAATAAGAGAATTAAGTCCCGGTCATGCCCTCATTGTTAAGAAAAATGGACAAACTTCAGAGCAGCTCATTCGTGAGCCTGAAAACGATGCAAAATGTTCT
>JBJKXU010000008.1:0-17821 GCA_045561415.1 Parvicellaceae bacterium | reverse complement strand
TTTGTCTCCAAATCATGCGGTCAAGTTGGGTGATGAATTTTGGGTTGGTGACAGAAAACAAGGGCTTTTAAAGATGGTGTCTAATTGGAATTTCGATAAATATCCTATCACCGGTCCATATTCTAACGAAGCGGTTCAGCTTTCTTGTAATGGCGATGATTTATGGGTTGCTTCGGGAAGAATTGATGGGACCAATTGGAACAACACCTACAACTGGAGGGGAGCATTTCATTTTGACCAACAAAATTGGGAAGCTGTCAATAGAACAACTGTTCCCACCCTTGCTGACAGCGTAACTATAGTTTTCGATTTTATTTGGACGACCATAGACCCTTCAAATAACGAACATGTTTTTCTTTCTTCTTTTAATGGTGGTTTAATTGAAGTTTTAGCTGGAAACTTCGTGGATAGATACTCTTATTACAATTCCTCATTAAGAACAAGAATTAATCAGAATGGGAATAATGTTTGTGTTTCTGCCACTTGTTTTGACAATTCTGGAAATTTATGGGTGGCCAATTCCTTTGTTGCTCAGCCCTTGTCTGTTTTATCCTCTGATGGTGATTGGATGTCTTTTTCCTGCGGC
Organism: Parvicellaceae bacterium; assembly: GCA_045561415.1. Classification (GTDB taxonomy): domain Bacteria; phylum Bacteroidota; class Bacteroidia; order Flavobacteriales_D; family Parvicellaceae. Next base: position 17,235 of record JBJKXU010000008.1, on the reverse strand, counting down.
CCTTTGGGGTCTAATGCCTTGTGTACAGACTTGTACGTTGATAAAACCATGGGCTACATATGGATGGCTATTAAAAATGTTGGATTGCTGGTATATGACAACAATCAAACTCCCTTAGACGCAAGTGATGATCAGTATAGGATGCTTAGTTCAGCAACAGGCCAAGGTGGGTTGCCCAACACTGTGGTAAATACTATTACCGAGGACCTTGATGGTGAGATTTGGATTGGGACAGAACATGGACCAGCTGTTATATACAACATTTTTGATATGTTTTCTGGAAATGAGAACGATGCCCAACAAATACTACTCAATCTTGATGGAACTGTTCAGCTACTCTTAGAAAATGAAAACATTAGTGAGATTCTTGTTGATGGTGGGAATCGAAAATGGATTGCAACCAATGGAGGAGGCTTGTTTTTAATGTCTGAAGATGGAACAGAAATGATTCATTCATTCAACAAAGAAAATAGCCCACTATTTAGTGACAACGTTCTTTCCATTGCCATGAATGACAACACAGGAGAGCTGTACATAGCTACTGAGGAAGGAATAATGGGCTTCAAAGCGGAAGCTGTAGCTGCTCAGCTACAGTTTAATGATGTGTATGCCTACCCCAATCCGGTTAGGCCAGAATATAACGGTACTATTGCAATAAAGGGTTTTATGCAACAGTCTGAAGTTAAAATTACAGATGCTTCTGGAAATTTAGTTTTCTCAACCGTTTCAATTGGTGGTCAAGCGGTATGGAACGGCAAGACACTGGACGGCAATCGAGTTCAATCTGGAGTGTATTACGTTTTTGCTACTAGCTCAGACGGATCCCAAAAAACCAAAACTAAAATTCTATTCATTAATTAGTAGGTTTACTAGCAATTTCATGTTGAAATGTTTCTTTTATTCAGGCGGCTAAAAGCACATTATATAATACTTTTATTTCCATGAATTATATAGATATATTTCTTTTAGTACCATTACTTTGGGGAGCATTTAAAGGGTTTAAAAAAGGCCTTATAATAGAGGTTGTAAGCTTAATTGCTCTAGGTTTAGGGATTTGGGGAGGTGTTCATTTTTCAGATTTTTCTACAACTTTTTTAGCAGATAAATTAGACGACAAGTATATTCCACTAACTGCTTTTTTAATCACTTTTATTGTTATTGTAGTGGTGGTTTATTTTATTGGTAAAATTCTAGAAAAAATTATTGATGTAGTACAGTTGAAGCTTGTTAATAAATTATTAGGTGCTTGCTTTGGGCTTTTAAAATTTGCACTTATCATTTCCATCGTATTATTTATAGTGGATAGGTACAATAAAAAGTTTAATTTTCTTCCTGAAGACATTAAAGAAAAAACCATTCTTTACGGACCACTTGTTAGCTTACCTAAAGTCCTTATCCCTGCCATAGAGCAAAGCAAGCTGTATCAATCAAATAAGGAATTAGAAAACTTAAATTATAAGCAGTCAGATTCTGAATAATTCAATCTCATTTAAAGAAACTTTCTTTTAACTTTGAGCAACTATGCTGTTTAAAGATGTTATCGCTCAGGATGAGCTTAAAAAGCAATTAAAAGCCACTATTGTCAACCGAAAAGTAAGTCATGCTCAGCTTTTTTCGGGAAATGAAGGGTGCGGTCATTTTGCAATGGCGCTTGCATACACACAATTTTTGTTGTGTACAAATAAAAAGGAGGACTCTTGTGGTGAGTGCTCTTCTTGTTTGAAGCTTCAGCAGCTTAGTCATCCAGATGTTCATTTTTCTTTTCCAGTACAGCTAGCAAAAGCAAACAAGGTCGAATCCTCAGATGATTTGATAACTCCTTTTAGAGAAATGGTTGGCCCCTCTGCTTATATTGGTTTTAGCAAGTGGAACAACATTCAAGGAAATAAAAATAAACAGGGAATAATTGCTGTTAAAGAAAGTGAGGCGATTATTAAAAAGCTTAGCCTAAAATCTTTTGAAGGGGGGTATAAAGTTTTAATCATGTGGCTTCCTGAACAAATGAATAAAGAGGCAGCAAATAAGCTCCTGAAACTTATTGAGGAACCTCCTAAAGAGACACTTTTTATTTTTGTTTCTGATCAACCTGAAAAAATTATAGACACCATATTGTCTAGATTACAAAGAATAAACTTTAGCAACCTGCCGGCTAATAAAATTGAGGAAGCTTTAGTTGACAGGTACAACATAGATTCTCAACAAGCGGCTAGTATAGCTACGCTTGCTGATGGAAGCTTCCACAGAGCATTAACATTAACAAAGCAAGATAACAATGTAGATTTTTATTTGACAGAATTTGTTAATTGGATGAGACTATGTTATTCAAGAAATATTTCTGATACGATAGACTGGGTAGATCATATGGCTGCATCAGGAAGGGAAAAACAAAAAGAGTTTTTATTATTTACCCTTGAAATGTTTAGACAGAGTATTCTTGGCCATTATTCCAAAGGCACACTAACCGTTTTAAGCTCAGACCAACAACAGTTTCTCAATAAATTTTCTCCATTTATTAATCATCTTAATATTGTAGGATTAAATGAGGTAATTAATCAAGCATATTATCATCTTGAAAGGAATGCAAACCCTAAAATATTGCTTTTAGATGTTTCCTTAAAAATATATGCCCTATTAAAGAAACAATAACCACTTTAAAGCTAAAATTTGATAAATTTGTTTTAGCTAAAAACTACAAATCTACTTATCTGTACCCATGAGTTGCGCAAACTGTTCTAACAATATAAATGGAAAACCAAATGGTTGTAGAAGCAATGGACATTGTGTTTCTGGGGGTTGTAGTCAAATGTCTTCCTATAATTGGTTAACAAACCTAGACTTGGATGCCAGCATTGCCGAGGTTGCAGAAATTAGTTTCAAAAATGGTAGAAAAGGTTTTTTTTACAATGAAAAGCACCTGCCTATTTATGTTGGTGATGCAGTGGTAGTTGAAGCATCTCCTGGGAAAGATGTTGGGATGGTTTCTTTGACTGGTGAGCTTGTTAAGCATCAGATGGCAAGAAAAAAAGTCAAAACCATCAATAGAGAGCTAAGAAAAGTTGTCAGAAAAGCTCAGGAGGATGATATTCTCAAATGGAAAAGTGCAAAAGCTAGAGAAGAGCAAACCATGCATAGAGCTAGAGCGATTGTTATTCAGCTAAACATTCAAATGAAGCTGAGTGATGTAGAGTTTCAAGGCGATGAATCTAAAGCAATTTTTTATTATACGGCAGAATCAAGAATAGATTTTAGAGAGCTCATAAGACGCTTAGCTGACGAGTTCAAGATTAGAATTGAAATGAAGCAGATTGGCTCTAGACAAGAAGCCGCTAGAATTGGAGGAATTGGTTCTTGCGGAAGGGAGCTTTGTTGCTCAACATGGATGAGTGATTTTAGATCAGTTACTACAGGGGCGGCTCGTTATCAGCAGCTCTCTTTGAATCCTCAAAAGCTTGCAGGTCAATGCGGAAAGCTTAAATGTTGTTTAAATTTTGAGTTGGACCAATATGTCGAGCAAGTAAAGAAATTCCCTTCTCCCAAAAAAGTGTTGGAATCAAAAACGGGAAAGGCAAAGCATTTTAAAACAGATGTATTTAAAAATACGATGTTTTATTTTACAGAGAACAGTTCAGGAGCATCTTCTATTGTTGAATTTTCCTCTGAACGAGTTCATGAAATAATTAAAATGAACAGTAAAGGGGAAAAGCCAGCCGATTTTAGTGGTTTTGTTCAGTTAAAAGTTGAAAAAACAGGTCCTGATTTTGACAATGTTGTTGGCCAAGATGATTTAACAAGGTTTGACAAGGTCTTCAAAAAGAAAAAATCCAATAAAAGAAAAAGAAATAAGAATTTTAGAAACAAAAAGCAGGGGCCTAAAGCTAAAAAATAATGAAATCAGCATCTATTTTCTACATTCTTCTTTTATGCACACTTATTTCATGTAAAGAAAAAGACGTCCATTTTTTAAAACACATAGAAATTCCAAACGAAAAATGGTCTTATCAAGATTCCCTAGCATTTGATTTCACCATTGAGGACACGGTTTCATCTTACCAAATGTTTTTAGAATTAAGAACAGCGACTAATTACAAATGGAGCAATGTTTTTCTTTTTTCTGATTTAACTTTTCCCAATCAAAAAACAAGAAGAGATACTTTTGAATTTAAGCTGGCGGATAATTTTGGAAGATGGCAAGGAAAAAAAACAGGATCAACGGTTGAGAATTCTATAAAAATGTATAATAAAAAAGTGAATTTTCCATTAAAAGGTAAATATCGATTTACAATTTATCAAGCAATGAGAGACCTTAACCTTGAAGGCGTAATGGATGTTGGTGTGAAAATTAAAACAGTTCAATCAGGAAATTAATTCTAAGGTGGTAAAACCCAAATCTAAAAAACCGGTTATTAGCAGCGCAGTGAAAAAAAAAACAATCTTATTCACCTGGTCGGTTTTTTTAAGTCCTATTTTGCTAATCGGTCTTGTCCTCTTATTTATTTCTGATTCAAGCTTGCCATCAATTGATGAGTTAGAAAACCCTAGAAGTAATGAAGCTAGTGCTGTTCTGTCTTCTGATGGAAAACAGATAGGTAGCTTTTACCTATCCAACCGAACGAAAGTTGATTTTAATGACCTTTCTCCTCATTTAGTTGATGCTTTAATTTCCACTGAGGATGTAAGGTTCAAACAACACTCTGGAATTGACGCCAAGGCATTAATGAGAGCGGTATTTGGTGTTTTTATTGGTAAAAATAAAGGTGGGGCAAGTACCATTACTCAACAGCTATCAAAGATGATGTTTCATGAACGTCCAAAATCTAAATTAAAACGCATCATTCAGAAATTTTCAGAATGGATAATAGCAACCAGGCTAGAAAAAAGGTATACAAAAAATGAGATTATTGCCATGTATTTTAATGAGTTTGATTTTCTAAATACGGCAGTAGGTGTTCATTCAGCAGCAAGAATTTATTTCGATAAGCTCCCAAGTGAGCTCAATATTCAAGAAGCAGCAATGCTTGTTGGAATGGCAAAGAACCCCTCAATTTACAATCCAGTAAGAAGACCAGAAAGAACATTGAAAAGAAGAGAGGTGGTGTTGTTTCAAATGAAAAAAAACCAGACGATTAGTCAACAAGAGTACGATTCTATTCGCATGTTGCCATTAGCACTAGATTATCATCCTGAAACACACAACACAGGCCTTGCCCCTTATTTTAGGGAACACATTAGGCTTCAAGCAAAAAAAGTAGTTAAAAAAAACGAAATCCTTAATGAGTACGGAAAGCCAATTAATCTTTATTCAGACGGTCTAAAAATATACACATCGATTGATTCAAGGGTTCAGCGCCATGCTGAAAAGGCAGTTGAAAAGCATTTGAAAAACAGTTTGCAAGCGCTGCTAAACAAAGAAATTAAAAGAAACAAGCATTGGCCTTTCAGTAATGAAACATCAAAAAAAGCACGAGCTAACATAATAAATAGAGCCATAAAAAATTCTGAACGCTACAGGAAGTTAAAAAAGCAAGGAGCATCAGAAAAAGACATCATGGATAATTTCAACACCAAACAAAACATTAAGGTTTTTGATTGGAGTGTCAAGACTAAATTAACCGAAAGAAATATTTCTCCTTTAGATTCAATTCTTTACTATAAATCAATTTTAAGAGCAGGATTAGTTGCTATTGATCCACATACTGGTTTTGTAAAAGCTTGGGTTGGTGGAATTAACTATCGGCAATTTAAATATGACTGTGCAAATAAATCTAGAAGACAGGTAGGCTCTACCATGAAACCATTTGTTTATGCGGCAGCGATTGAAAGCGGAAGAATAAACCTGTGTACAACCTTTCCAGATATTAAATATTGTATTGACATTCCTTTTGGCAACCAGACAAAACAGTGGTGCCCTGGAGGACAAAAAAATTATTCAGGGAAAGAAATCCCAATTTATTTTGCCCTGGCGAACTCTCAAAACAACATTACTGCTCAAGTTATTAAAGAAACAGGTGGGCACAATTCTAGGGTGGTTAGCTATTTTAAAAGTATGGGGCTATGGAATGAGTCTATTGAAGCAGTATCTTCTTTAGGACTAGGGGTGTGTGATTTGTCTGTGCTAAACCAAACCTCTGCACATTGTATTTTTTCCAATGCTGGCCTGCATGTTGAACCAATAACAATTGTAAGAATTGAGGACAAGTATGGCAATTTAGTCTGGGAGCCAAAACAAGAAGTTAAGCAGGTTATTGACCCTATAACAGCCTTTAGTGTGCTAAAAATGATGAAAGGTGTAACAGGTGTTGTTAATCCAATTACAGGGCTTTCTGGAGGAACAGCAAGAAGGCTTAAAAGCAACAAGCCTTACTCTTTTTCTGGAATAATGGCTGGAAAAACAGGAACAACTCAGAATAATTCTGATGGATGGTTTTTGGGTCATACTCCAGATCTTGTTGTTGGAGTTTGGGTAGGAGCAGAAGACCGTTCTGTTCATTTCAAAACAACAGCAAGTGGACAAGGGGCAAATACCGCTCTCCCTATTTGGGGGTATTTCATGAAAAACGTCTATAAAGACAAAAAAATAAAAATTAATAAAGGGGATTTCATTCCGCCAGTTGAGGGCTTGTCTACAACGGTTGAATGTTCCTATCAAACCCAAGATGTTAACAACCCTTGGTATTAGTTTTTGCCTTAGATTAAATAAATCAATCTATATTCGCGCCTGAAATGCCAAATTATAAAAGTCCTATATTTTCTAAGCTTCCTAAAGTAGGAACGACCATCTTCACAAAGATGTCGGCAATGGCTAATAAGCATGAGGCCCTTAATCTTTCACAAGGATTTCCAGACTTTCCAATTGACCCTAAATTAATTGACTGTACGTTAAAAGCCATGAAATCGGGCTATAACCAATATGCGCCCATGCCTGGTCTCATTGACTTAAGAGAAGCGATTGCTAAAAAAATTGAAGATGCCTACAGTATAGCTTATCATCCAGAAACAGAAATTACCATAACATCTGGAGCTACACAAGCGATATTTACAGCGATTGCTGCTTTTGTTAAAGAAGAAGATGAGGTAATTATATTCACTCCTGCTTATGATTGCTATCAACCTGCAATAGAGTTGGTTGGAGGAAAGCCTGTTTTTGTTCAACTAAAATCTCCTGACTATAAAATTAATTGGGAAGAAGTGAAAAAGCTCATTTCTCAACGAACTAGGATGATTATAATAAACACCCCTCACAATCCTACAGGGACTCTTTTAAGTGAAGAAGATCTTAAAGAGCTAGAAAAAATAACAGCTCATTCTGAAATCATAATATTGAGTGATGAGGTGTATGAGCACATTGTTTTTGACGGTCAAAAGCATGCAAGTATTTGTAGAAACAAAGGGCTTGCCGATCGATCAATAGCTGTTTTTTCTTTTGGTAAAACCTTTCATGTTACTGGTTGGAAAATGGGATATTGTATAGGGCCCAAGCAGTTGATGGTTGAGTTTAGAAAGGTTCACCAGTTTAATGTTTTTTCAAGTAATCATCCATTACAGCATGCTTTAACAGAATATCTAAACGATTCAGAAAATTATCTTTCTTTGAGCAGTTTTTATCAGAAAAAAAGGGATGTTTTCTTGTCTGCTATTACAGGTTCAAGATTTAAAGTTATCCCTTCAAAAGGAACTTATTTTCAATTGCTAGACTATTCTATTATCAGTGATCAAAATGATGTGATGTTTGCCGAAAGATTAGTTCATGAGTACAAAATAGCTTCAATTCCTGTTTCTGTTTTTTATAATTCTCCATTAGACGAAAAAGTCCTAAGGTTCTGTTTTGCTAAAAAAGAACAAACCCTTGAAGAGGCAGCAAAAATATTAAGTAAGATTTAATGTTTTTCACAATTACGTATTGAGATTTACTCTCTTTGATACAACATATATGGCTAATTTGATGTTAATTTTATAGTATGACTAAGCACTTGTATTTATTTGTATTTTTTTTCTGTAGTTTTTGTGGAATAGGTCAGGAATCTCAACTTTTTGACATTTGTTCTAATAGAGATTCTAGTGCTTATACAATTGTTGACGTTGAAGACTTGTTTTTAGAAAGATGGGACACATTGGCTCAGCCTATTTTTTGGAAAAAAATCATGAAGCTATCTCCTGACACATGTATTATTAATATTGCAGAATCCAGAGAAATACTTTGTTATGAATCTACCGAATTATGGAGCAGTCAATCTTCCGATCAAAAGCTGGCCTATAAAGACTCTTTGAAGCTTCTTTACTGTCTAGATGATGAGACAAAAATTTTTGTTACTTCTGGAAAAAAAGATTTTTATTTGGTCAATAAAACAATGCCTAGTATAAGCAAAGCGGTAAATGTTTTTGATGCCTGTAAAGTAGACCCTTGGTATGCCCAAGCTATTTTACTTATTGAGAGTCCAAAAAAGTTAGAATATTCCAATGCCGGAGCCTATGGGCCTTTTCAGTTAATGAAGTCAGTTGCCAGAGCGCATGGATTAGTGGTTAACAAAACCACAGACGAAAGAAAAGATTTTGAAAAATCAGCGAAAGCGGCAGCATCGCTGCTTTCTAAAGTATGCGTGCCTGAGGCAAAGAGAATTTTAAACAGCTTAGAGGTTGAATTTTCCGAGAATAAACTGTGGTTTAAATTGTTGGTTTTACACATCTATCATGCAGGAGCTGGAAATGTAGAAGGCTTATTAAAACAACAAGAAACACCACTTTCAGGAAAAAATTTAATTACGTGGATCTGGAAAAATGAATGGGGAGGGTTTAAAAACGCCTCTCAAAATTATACTCAGGTAGCCATCGCAGCCCTTCTAAGCTTGCAGGATGAAATATACGAGCATTGTGATTTTATTTTTGAATGTCGACCTTTTTAAGTTTTTATTAATCATTAATTTTGAGGCTTGGTAACTCTATATTCTAGAATAGCATTATTTGTAAGTATTATCACAAGTGTTTTGTGTTTTCTTTCTTTTAATTACAGCGTTGATTATTTGACCTATAATGTTTCATTTTGGTTGGATGCTATTGGAACATTTCTGCTGCTTTTTTTGGCCATAAGATCGTTAATTCGATGGAGCGCACTTTTTAAAATTAATCAACAGCAAGGGATTGCTCTTAGTCGTGTTGGATGGGTAAAGAGTGTCACTTACGAAGGAGTGCTGTGGATTTTTAAAATCATTATTTTCACTTTTTTAACGATATATTTCCAAGAGGGACTTTTATTTCGAATGGCACTTTTACTTTATGTTTTAGAAAGTGTAGCGCATTTAATTTTAGGTAAGTCGAGATATAAACTTGTGCTTACAAAAAATGCACTTACTCTTGTTAATCATTCTTTACTAGTTATTCGATGGAGTGATGTTAGTTCTATTACAAAAAGGCATGAAGATTTTCAGTTTAAATTAAAAAGTGGTAAAGTAAGGTTGGTAGATTTAGATTTAATCCGGACAGATGATAAGCTAGATTTTGAGCAAAAAATAAAAGATATTGCCTTTAGCAATAACATCTACTTTTCTTAATAGTTATTCCATTTTGAAAGAATGAAGTACGGCTTCCATTTCTTTTAGTAGTGTTCTTTTTTTAAAATTAGGAGCATAAACGTATCCTTCAATAAAAACAACCCTTCGCTGATCTTTAGAAAGTGTTGAGATACTTAAGAAAGGACCGCCCATTTTATCATTTTCCATTCGCCATAAACCTCTAACAGCGTTAACGTAGGTGCTGTTAATCAGCTGAGCCTTGGTTTCACAATTAGCTAAATCATCTCTTCTTGTAACCATGTATGAGTTTTTCACTTTTCCATGAACATACTTTTTTAACATCGAATCTCTTAAAAAAAGCTGTTTTTCTTTTGAAAAAATGGATTCATCAATATAGGGAAGGCTATAAACGAAAATTCCTTGTTGAATTTCATGATCTCCATTCTGGTCTTTTTTAATCTTAGTTCTATTTAGCCATGTAAAGTCAGCACTCATTTTTTTTATTTTCATGTTGGAAGGTAGCTGAAGTGTTAGGCCATGATTATTTCTAAGCACGTTATTTGCTGCTTTGTTTTCACCAGCACTAGCTAATATAGAATGGTAATAAAATTGGTTGATACCGAGCTTTAAAGAGTCGGCATGATGGTTTAAAATGGTAACCGCATTTTTTTGTGAAGTGGCATTTATCTTATAGACAATTTGTTTTCTTGCCCAGAGATCATAAATGGGAGAGGGGGCAATTTTAGAATTGTTTTTTTCTTGAGAATTGATGTTTATTATTAAGATAGTTTTATGCTTTTTAATTATGCTGTTTACCCCTGCTTGATCCACAAATTCTAGTTTGAATTCTGGTTCATATGGAAGGGGGGTTGTGGTTATTAATTTTCCAAAATTACTTTTAACAGCATGAGAAATGGCGGAGTTTTCCCAATATTTTTTGTCAAGTACTACAAGGAGATCGCCTAAATTATTTTTAGCATTGGGTTTTAATAAATCTTGATTGAAATCGCTCTGTCCACAGCTGTATACAAGCAATAAAATGGAAAGGGTCGTGAGGGCTCGATATAGTTTTGTTAGCAGCATATGAGGGTTAAAAAGCGGCAATTATTATGCCACAGCTTATTGGATGTAAATTAGACAAGTCTCCGGCATTAAACAGCGGTGTAATTGAATAGTTGGCAAAAACACCAATTTTACCAAAACTTATTCTGCATATAGCAGCCAGCTTTAATGGACGAGTATTGAAGTGATTATTTCGGTTGTTTTGAAATTTATTTCCTTCAATTGTTTTAACAACAGTTTTAGCAGCGAGTCTATAGGAGAATTCTAGGCCAAGCTGAAAACCTAAATGCTTTTTATTTAGCTTACCTGCTCTTACTCCAAATAGAATTGGAATTTGAATGCTGCTCATCGCTAGCTTAGAGCATTTCTGAGCAATAGAGTCAGTTACAAAATGGCTGTTGTTGGATGAGCTCACTAGCTGAACATTGTTGTTAAAGGTGTACTTATTATAACTAAAACCTAAAGCAGGTAATATATAAAATCGTTGGTTCTTTGTTTGAATTCCTTTAATGAGAAGGTTGCTACTTAAGAGTAAAGATCTATATAGGTTTACAGCTGAATTTTCTTGATTGTCAACAAAAAAGAACTTGTTATCTAAAACTTTACCATAGCTAGCGCTTCCAATGAGTAAATCAAAGCCTAACGTCTTTTTATTTTCAGCTTCTGATGAACTTTCAAGTTCAAAATCCCAATCTTCTGTTGCGTTCTTGTTTATTATCAAAACCTGAGACTCTCCCATATCAATTTTAATGGTGTCACCGTTATTTTGTGAATAGATGTTGGTTAACAGAGCACTTAAAAGAAGCGGAAAGACAAAAGATTTATATAGTTTTGACATTTAAGGCTAAAATAAATGAAAAAAATAAGAGACTTTTGGAAAAGCTACTATCCTTATTTTCTTGATGTTTGGCAATACTTGCTGATTATAATTATTTTTTTAATTGGATTGTTTTTTATCTAACCTTGCTTACTTGAGCGCAAATGAGGTAATTCCTATTTTGTTGTTTTCAGCAAAAATTTCAACTTGATATTTCCCAGCAACTATAGGTGCTTCAACTTCATAATATACGCAGACATCTGTATTTTGGTTTTGATAGTTTATTTCCCTTTTAGCACTTATTTCAACTTCTCCTAAATTTTCTATGCTAATGAATTCTTGCTTGTTTTGAGGCAGTGTTTTCCCGTCAGGGCTAATTACTTTCAAATAGATGAATTTGTTTCCCGAACTAGTGATTTTGTTTTCTAAAATAGTAAAACAACCTTTGAGCATGTTTGTTCTGCTTGCTCTTGTTGTCTCTGTTTGCTTGCCGTTGTTTTTCACTCTTATTGCTTGGGCAACAAAATTGGTAGTTTGCAATATAGCCCCTAAAGCAACGGTTTGCTGCAGCTCCTCATTTTCTGATTTGATATCTTGATTTTCAGATTGTACTGCAGTGAGCTGTTTATTGGTTTTATTTAGGGAGTTGGTAAGGTTGATGTTTTCTGTATTTAGGGAATCTATGGTGTGGATATATCCCTTCATAATAGATCGAAGCGTTTCGGTTTCTTTTTTTAGTTTATATATTCTTGACCAGTCTTTCTTTTTTTGATTTTGAAGTTTTTCAGCTTCAAGAATTAAGTTGTTAATAACCAATTTTTGATTTTCAATGCTGTCTTTTATTTTTTGATTATCATACTTTAGTGTATCGTAAGTAGAAAGAAGGTTTTGAAGGTTTTTCCTAAGGTTTTTATTGTCTTGCTCGTTAATTATTCCGGAAGATTCCAAGATAGTATTCAGCTCATTTTTCTCAGAGTTCAAAAGATTAATGGTTTGGCCATAAGCATGGTTTTTTTTATTGGCAGAATTTATTTGAAGAGCTAAATATCCAACAATTGCTAAAAGAAGAAATATGACAACCATATAAAATAGGTTTTTCTTCTTTGCTTGGTCTTTTTGACTATTTTCCATATAGATTAAATGTGTTTAAAGGTAATTCTAAAATACATTATTAGTATCTTATTGTTACAATATCTATTAATAACGTAATGTGGAAGGATTTCTTGTCTCTTATATACCCTAAGCTATGTTTAGGATGTAATAACATCCTGTTAGCTAATCAAAACTGCATTTGCTCCTCCTGTTTAATTGAACTCTCAACCGTTGGTGTTGCTAACAAAGCACTTAATTTTTTTTCAATCAATGAATATTTTTCAATAACCTATTTATACAGCTATAATAATCCCCTTGTTAAGGAGCTTATTTATGCGTTAAAATACAAGGGGCAATACAGGTTGGGGAAATTGCTTGGAGTTGAGCTAGCAAAGGTACTTATAAATAAAGGGATGTCTACCAAAATTGATGCTATAGTTCCAGTACCTATTCATAAATCCAAGAGAAGAAAAAGGGGATATAATCAGAGTTTTTATATTGCTAAAGGAGTTGCTGAAGTTTTGAAAGTGCCGCTTCGTGAAATTGTAATAAAAACAACAAAAGGAAACACGCAAACCAATAAAAAGAGATACGACAGGTGGTTAAATGTCAGTGGTAGCTTTGATTTGGTAGAAAGCAGCATAGACAAAAACGATCATATTCTAATTGTTGATGATGTGATTACTACAGGCGCAACAATGGAATCTTGCGCTCAGGCAATATTTAAAATGGGCATTAAAAAGATTAGTGTTGCTTGTTTAGCAAGCGCTTAATCTTTGCTTTCAGGAACATCTTGTGAATCGTCAGTCTCTATGTTAATGATTTTATCATCCTGAAAAAAGCCTTCATAGGTAGCTCCTTCTTTAGCCCAGTAAAAAGTACCTCTTCCATTCATTTTGTTCTCATCCCAAACACCATTGTACGAATTTCCATTTTTCCATTTGTACGTTCCTTTTCCGCTTAGCTTTCCTTCTTCGAAATTACCCATGTAGTTGTCTCCATTTTCCCAAATGAACTTTCCTTGACCGTTTGGTAAGCCATTAACCCAAGAGCCAATATACATGTCTCCATTTTCCCATTGAAAGGTCCCATGGCCTTTATAGCAATTGCCTTTAATGCATTGAGCGTAAGAATTAAAACAGAGAAAAAGGGATAAAATTGATGTAAGAGTAAATATTTTCATAGTCTATTATTTAGTGCTGATTTTGCATTATACACATTAGCGAAGCAATAGTTTCAAAAATATACAATAATTTAAATATTGGGCTATAAATTTCATTATTACTCGTCTATGTTTAAGAGTTTAATTGAAAAAGGGGACATGCTAAAAGTTGAATCCCCTTCTCCAGCAAATTCGCCATCAACTTCTGATGCAATTGGGCCATTAGCTTGAACACGAATGGATTGAGCACGGAAATAAAGAATATTTTTGTGATCTAGCTTACATCCGCTTTTAAGCTTCTTCAAGTTCTTTAGATAGTCCCAAAGGGTTACTTTTCCAAATAAGGTAATCTCTAAAAACCCGCTATCAAGTTCTGCATTTGGAGAAACAACTAGCCCGTTCCCAAAAACTCGCCCATTGCAGACTACAAGGCTCATTAAAGGCCCTTGGTAGACTTCTTTGTCCATAGTTATTCTTGTGGTTTCTTTTTTGTAGAATAGCAATCCAAGAATTGTGTGCTTTAAGTAGGTAAATTTTGCGCCTAATCTTTTTTTGTCTGAAGTGAGTTTTTTGGCTACATAGCCCCCCAAACCTGTATCTGCAATATTTATAAAATATCTATGGGATGAAGCTTCCGTCTTTTCACATTTGATTTTGCCAACATTTATTTTTCTAGTGGAAAAATTGATTAAGCTATTAATTAGTTGTTTGGGGTTTTGAACTAGTCCAGCAGTTTTTGCAAAATCATTGGCTGTCCCCATTGGAAAGTAACCAAGAGTAGTGTCTTCATAGGGTAGATTTAGCATGCCGTTTAACACTTCGTTTAGGGTGCCGTCTCCTCCTACGGCAATGATTACTTGAACCCCACTTCGAACTTCTTTTTCTGCTAATTTATTGGCATGTCCAGCGTAATTAGAATAAATGATATTGGCAGAAAAAAATGAGGAAGATTTTTGAATTTCAGCAATCAATTGATCAAGGGCTTTCTTTTTTCTTCGGTTTCGCTTAATAATGAATGATACTTCCATATAAATCAAACATAAAAGTATGAAAAGTTAACTAAGCGCCTTTAAAATGTTTTTTTGTATAGCGCTGTACATTTGCTTCGCTGTCAATTGGTTTGCCAAAACAAACATGTTGTATTAGCTCATTTGAAAAGTATGGGGCAAGCATTACACCTTTGCTTCCTAAACCATTAAAAATGTATAAATTATTAATTGCTGGATGTTTGCCTATTATTGGTCGTCTATCTGTTGTAGTGGGCCTTATCCCTGCTTTTTGATTAGTGATCGTATAGCTAAAACTATTTATTTCTTTGAGCTTTAATTCAAGTTCTTCTTTGGCCACAGGGGTTGGATTTAAAGTCATGTCTTTATGATTGTAGGTAGATCCTATTAAAAAGGTGTTGTTTTTTAGTGGAAAAGAGAAGCACCCCTTGTTGATGAACTTATTGGGAATAGTGGCGCTTTTTACGGTTAACGTTTCTCCCTTTGTAAATGGAGCCGGCAGATAATTGAAAAACGGATTGCTAGTGTATTTTGGACCTTCACAAAAGACAATATTATCGGCTAAAATATTTTTATATACCCAGCCATTATTAACTTTTGAAAGGTTTTTGTGCTTAAAATCTTGTTCTTTTATTTTATTTCTCTTTAAAAAATAAGCACGACTTTTTAAAACATACTTGGCAACATCTAGCCTTGCTGCAGAATTAACTTTCCCATATCCAAATGGGGCGTTTAGCTTATTGAGGTCTAATCCGGAGTTAGGCTGAGATATAAATTTATTTATTGTCGATTCTTTTAATTTTATGTGCCAGTTATTTTGTTCTTCAATGGACGAAAAAATTCTATATAAAGCATGTTCAGAAAAAAAATTAGCAGCTAATTTGGAGTCTATTTTTTTATAAAATTCCTTTGCAAAAGGAATTAACAATTCAGCTTTCCAGGATAAGATTAATCGTTTAAAAGATATGGGATTGATAATCCCTGCGGCTGCAAATGAACTTGACTTTTCTGAGCAGTTGTCAATGATTAATAAAGATTTTCCTGCTTTTTCTACGGCATGAGCAAAAGTAGTTCCAGCTAGCCCCTGACCTATAACAAGAAAATCAACCCGCTGCATTAAATCCTTTTAAGCACATAAATAGACCGAAAGCAATAAGACCAATCCCTAATACTTTCTTGAGGTTGTTGAGCGTTTTTAAGTTTAACTTGCTTTGAAGTTTGCTAGCAAAGTAGATTTTAACTAAATCAACAATGAAGATCGTTAATAGTGTTGTCATAAAGTAGTAAAATAGCTTGGCATCGGAAATTTCAAGGGTTTTAGTAGCGTAAGTACAGGCAGCTATCCAGTAAAGTAAAACGCCAGGATTAATTGCGTTAAGGCCTATGCCTTTTGCAATTAGCCCCATCAAGGCTTTTCGAGAACTTGTTTCTTTGTAAGTAATGTTTAGTTGGGCAGTAGGTCGATGATTTTGTTTTTTAACAACATAAATAAACCCTAAAACAATAAAGGCAAACCCAGCAATATATTTAATATAAGGGTAGTTGTTAAGGTATAAGTTGATTTTTTCAGCAAATAAATAGGCGGCAATTAAATACAAGATGTCGCTAAGTAATATGCCAATGTCAAGAAATAAAGCTTTTTTAAAGCCTTTATTTATGCTGGTGTCAATAAGAATGAAAAAAGCTGGGCCGAAAAAAAAGCTGAGTAAAAGCCCAAAAAGAACCCCATTTAAAATTATACTAGCCATCATCCCCTAAAACTTTGGGGTAAATTTAGACAAAAAAAACACCAGCTTAAAGAAATATAGGATACTTCTAGTTGGCTGGTGCCTTAATTAATAATAGTTGATTGAGAATATAAAAATATTCATCAATATTTCCTCGTTTCATCATTTCCTTAGCTAAGGACTTAAGCGAATTGTAGTTTTTTGTCTGTATGTTCATGGCTATATAATTTATAGTTACATGAACAATAAAACAATGACTGTGCCAAAGTTTAATTTAACCTATAGAAACTAAGGAAGGTTTATTTTCCTTTGCAAAAAGGCAATCCTGTTTTAGGACTTTCAACAACTACTTTGTTACTTGGAAGATCGCAAGCTTCTGCTCTTTCGTCTTTAGCAAAGTAATAAATAGTTTGATTTCTTCCGCCTTTAAGCTGAACATCTTTTGAATGTAGGAAATAAGTTTTCCCTTTACTGTTTGTGTGTGAATAACCCATATCTAATAAATTTTTAATGTTATATAGGTTGAAGATATTAATTTTTCTTCGAATAATCCTATTTTTTCTTCGAAAAACTTCGAGAAATCTTTAATTGACTTATAATTTAGCTATAGGATTTAGTAAACCTTCGTATTTAATGACTTCAAATTTTACTGATCCAAAAAGGATTTTAGCCTTTGCGCATAGCGGAATTTTGTTCTTATCATCTGATATCCAAACAGTTAAGTCTTCTTCTTTTTTAAAAATTCTTCCTGTTTGAATAATTGGGCAGAATTTAAGAGCTCTGAACTTGCCATTTCGTATTTTTATGTTCTCTCTTCCTAAAAATTTAATTTTTAATGGAAAGATTTCACCATCAACAAAAGTTT
>JBJKXU010000007.1:0-57838 GCA_045561415.1 Parvicellaceae bacterium | reverse complement strand
TTTTCACCCACAGGAAACAACATAGCTTTTGTAAGAAACAACAACATTTTCATTAAGAGTCTTAATGACACTACAGAAATTCAAATTACCCATGATGGTAAAATGAATGAAATTATCAACGGTGCTACTGATTGGGTATATGAAGAAGAATTTAGTTTCCATAAGGGTTTCTACTGGTCTCCTGATGGATTAAAAATAGCCTATTATACTTTCTTTGAAGGCGATGTTAAAGAGTTTCAACTTGAAAATTACGGAACGCTCTACCCCACACATTATAAATTTAAATATCCAAAAGCAGGGGAAGACAATTCTGTTGTATCCATTAATGTTTATGAACTTGCCCACAAGAGAACAACCCCTTTTGATGTTGGAACTGAAAGTGACATTTACATTCCGAGAATTCAATGGACCAAAAATGCTGACCTGCTATGTGTCCAAAAAATGAATAGACTACAAAATAAAATTGAGTTACTCATAGGAGATTTCAAAACAGAGCGCCCTCCTTTTCAAGGAGTGAAAACGAAAACCATTTATTCTGAAACTGCCAAAACATATATAGATGTTCATGACAACTTAACTTTCCTGGATGGAATGTCAGAATTTCTATGGACATCAGAAAAAGATGGATTTAACCACATCTATCTCATTAAAGACAACAAAGAAACTAAAATAACATCTGGAGAATGGGAGGTCACAGAAATATATGGTTACAATCCAACAGACAAGTGTGTTTATTTTCAAGCAGCTAAAGAACACCCTACACAAAGAGAGGTGTATTGCGTTAATATTGAAACCTTAACCATTAGAAAATTAAGCACACAATCTGGGACAAACAGTGCTGAATTCAGCTCTACTTATGATTATTTCATCCATTACAATACAACTGCAAATACTCCTCATTACATTACCCTACACACCAATTCTGGAGAATTAGTTAAAGTGCTAAAAGATAACAATGCGCTTAAAAAGAGAATGGAAAAATTCAATCTAGCTCAAAAAGAATTCATTACTGTTAAAAATAATAATGGACTGGACCTAAATGCTTGGATGATTAAGCCTAACGATTTTAAAAAGAATAAAAAATATCCACTTCTTATGTTTGTCTACGGGGGTCCTGGAATTAACACCGTTAACGATTCTTGGGAATGGATGAATTATTTCTGGTGGCAAATGTTAGCCCAAAAGGGATACATTGTTGTATCGGTAGACGCTAGAGGTACCGGATACAGAGGGAAAGAATTTAAACATGCTACCTATCTTCAATTGGGTAAATATGAAACTGAAGATCAAATAGCGGCAGCAAAATCTTTTGGGGAATTGAAATACATTGACGCTGAAAGAATAGGGATTTTTGGTTGGAGCTACGGAGGCTACATGTCTTCTTTATGTATTACTAAAGGAGCAGACATTTTCTCTACAGCTATTGCAGTAGCCCCTGTGACAAATTGGAGATACTATGACAACATTTACACGGAAAGGTTCATGAGAACCCCACAAGAAAATGGAGAAAATTATGATGTTAACTCCCCTATAAATCATGTTGACAAGCTCAAAGGAAACTATTTATTAATCCATGGGACTGCTGATGATAATGTTCACTATCAGAATGCTGTAGAGATGGTAAATGCTTTGGTTAAAGCCAATAAGCAATTTGATTTCTTCGCTTATCCAGACAAGAATCACGGGATTTATGGTGGCAACACTCGCTGGCACTTATATGATATGATGACTAATTATTTACTAGATAATTTATAATAATGTTAAGACTTTTTATTCTTGCTACTTTCTTCATTTGTCAATTAGCATTTTATGGACAAGAAACTGTTCAATGGATGTCATGGGATCAAATGGTAAAAAAACAAGCTACAGACAGTATTAAGAAAAAAGTATTCATTGATCTTTACACTGGTTGGTGTGGCTGGTGTAAAAGAATGGACGGAACTACCTTTAAAGATCCTAATATAGTAAGCTACATGAATCAAAATTACTACAGTGTAAAATTTGATGCTGAAACTAGGGATACTGTTAAATTTAACAACCATACCTTTATCAACTCAGATCCATCATTCATTAAAACCAACCCAAAATCTAGAGGGAAAACACATTGGTTTGCTCATTCACTTTTAGACGGATCTCTTTCCTACCCTAGCTATGTGATTTTAGATGAGAATTTAACAAGACTCATGATTTATAAAGGGTTTAAAGACACAGAAAAATTATTAGGGATATTATTATTCTTTAGCTCAGATCAACACAAATTTTATCATAACTATCTTAATGCGTCTTGGCAAAAAACGATAGAAAAGAAATAACATAAGAAAAGATTTCATTATTTTATAGTAAATGAAAGTTAATAGAGCCATTCATACTTATGCTGTAAAAATCACAGATGAAGAGTTTACACTTCCTTCCGGCAATGTCTTGGCTAAAACTGCAAGAATTACTTTTAGAGACATCAATAAAAACATAATTGAAAGAAAAAAATATGGTGTTATTGACACCCATTCTTTGTATGAAAAAATTAACAACAATGAATCTATAAATGTCTCTAATTGCTACATTAATAATTTTTCTGCTTATGATTACAGACAGCAATATGGATTAAAAAAAGAAACCATAATTCAAATTAAAAACTTCATTGCTAATGATGCACTTTTTGAAGCCGACAGATTAGTAGATTTTTCCTTTTGTAAATTTACTGGTAATGAGGCTAACTTTGCCAATTCTCATTTCGGTAATGGGAACTTAAGCTTTTACAGTGCTATCTTCTCAGATTTTGATGTTGATTTTAGCAATACTAGCTATAGTGAAGGAAACAATATTTTTCAATACACTCAATTTGGAGATGGAAATTTAAGCTTTGAAAATGCCTCTTTTATTAACGGAAATATTTCTTATATAAATACAAAATTCGGAAATGGAAATGCCAATTTCAAGAATATCGATTTTGGAAATGGAGATGTCATGTTTTCTTTTTCAATCTTTGGGACAGGCGCTAAAAATTTTGACAAATGTATTTTTAATGGCCTTTACGTAGATTTCTCTAAAGTTGAATTTGGCAAAGGAAAACTTGATTTTAGAAGAGTAGACTTTGGTAATGCCGAAGTTAATTTTCAAGAAATTGAACATGATGGCGATCAACGTGTGAATTTTAGAAGAGCTAAATTTGGGAAAAGAACCATCAACTTTGAAGATGCTCTTTTTGGTGATGTTGATGTACAATTTGATGAGGCAGAATTTAGTACAGGAAAATTATCATTATTCAATGCTAGAGCTAAATCATTTTCTTTTTCAAGATGTGTGCTCTCCAACTACATTGACCTTAGAGTTTACAGGTGTCAATTTATAGACCTTTCTTATGCCATAATAAGAGACATTGTAGATTTAAAACCTGGCATAGCTCCAGTTAAAATAAACAGGTTGTATTTACAAGGAATAAGGATCTTAGGTAAAATATTTATTTCTTGGGACCAGAACAATGTTCAACAGCTGATTTCCAATCAAAAGGATACAGGACATAAGGAAAAAGCAGAACAATTTAGAGTGCTAAAAGAGGACTTTAGAAGCTCTGGCAATTACAATGATGAAGACAAAGCATATGTGTATTTTAAAAGGCATGAGCTGAAACAACTTTCAGAGCAGCGAATAAAAAAGAACAAATTCAATCAGCTTTGGAATTTACCTTTTGTACTGTTTCAAAAAATTGTATTTGATTTTCTTGGACTTTACGCCACTAGTCCCATTCGCGTGTTGTTAAGTATTTTAATAGCCAACATATTGTATAGCTCATTTTACATTTTTTCTATTCTTAATACTTTTGGAGGAATTTCATGCATTACAGAAAACATGCGATTCATGGATGTTATTTTAAATTCATTTTATTTTAGTGCCATTACATTCTTTACTATTGGATATGGAGAATGTGTTCCTACGGGTCTATTAAAAATAATTTCTCCTATTGAAGGGTTTACTGGTGTTTTTTTAATGTCCTATTTCACTGTAGCTTTTGTTAGAAAAATTCTTAGATAGATTTTATTGTAAATATCTTATTCATTATTTTGCTCTCTCTGTAAAGTTTTTATCTTTACAACTCAAAATTCCAATTTATTATTACAAAGAAAAAAATGAGTGAGATAGCTAAAATTACCTTAGGAGACAAAACGTATGAATTACCAGTAATTTCTGGTTCAGAAGATGAAAAAGCAATTGACATATCAAAATTAAGGGCCCAATCTGGTTATATAACAATTGACACAGGCTTTAAAAACACTGGTTCAACTAAAAGTGCCATTACTTTTTTAGACGGAGAAAAGGGAATTTTACGCTACAGAGGTTATCCAATCGAGCAATTAGCAGATCAAGCAGATTTTCTTGAGGTAGCTTATTTATTAGTTTATGGGAACCTTCCTAATAAAAAAGACTATACTGAATTTAAAGAAAGTATAACCCATCATACGCTTGTTCACGAAGATATGAGACAATTTTTAGAGGCATACCCTGCTAAAGCTCATCCAATGGGTATTATGGCTGCTTCTCTATGTACACTCTCTACTTTTTATCCAGAATCTCAGGATCCTGCAAGACCAACCGAAGCCATAGACCTTACTATTCATCGTTTAATAGCTAAAATCCCAACGCTTGCTGCTTGGGCATATAAAAATGCGATGAGACACCCATTAATGTATCCGTTAAATAAATTCGACTATTGTGAGAATTTTCTTTACATGATGTTCGCTAATCCTTCTGAAAAATACTATGCAGATCCTGTTATTGTAAAGGCACTTAACAAATTACTTATTCTACATGCTGATCACGAGCAGAACTGCTCTGCATCAACAGTAAGAATAGTAGGTTCTTCTCAAGCAAATTTATATGCATCTATTTCTGCTGGTGTTTCTGCACTTTGGGGTCCACTTCATGGTGGAGCTAACCAAGCAGTAATTGAAATGCTGGAGACCATTAAAGAAGATGGCGGAGGGCTAGACAAATGGGTTCAAAAGGCAAAAGACAAAAATGATCCTTTTAGATTAATGGGATTCGGACATAGAGTATATAAGAATTTTGATCCTCGAGCTAAAATCATAAAAAAAGCAGCCGATGATGTGCTAACCAAACTTGGTGTAGTTGATCCTGTTTTAGATATTGCCAAAGAACTGGAAAAAGTTGCTTTAAATGATCAATATTTTATTGACAGAGGACTGTATCCAAACGTTGATTTTTACTCTGGAATTATATACCGAGCTCTAGGTATACCAACAGAAATGTTTACTGTAATGTTTGCTTTAGGCAGACTTCCTGGGTGGATAGCTCAATGGAAGGAAATGATGGAAGAAGGGCAACCTATTGGAAGACCTCGCCAAATCTATACAGGTGAAAATGCAAGAGATTTTGTCCCTGTTGACAACAGGTAATTTATAGCTTTTCCAAAATAGCCTGAACAGATATTTGATTGTGTGTTAAATTAATTATTGCTTCATGTTTACTTACCACAATTACCTGTGGAGATTCGTGAATTATATTAAAAATTTTAGCTATTTCGTCAGATACGTTTCTATAAGCTATTAAATCTAGATAATAAGTCTTCATATTAAAATGTTCCTGCCACTTATCTTCTAATCTAGCTTTAGCCATATCACTTATTGAACACCTGGTAGAATGCTTAAAAAGTACAATTGGTTGATTAGCTGACTCCTCTACCGCTTCATTTAAGTCCTCAATTGATATCAACGGAATCCAATTAATTTTTGATGAAGATTTATTAAACCAAGACATATAACTATTTATCATAAAAAAAGCCTGAAAAAATCAGGCTTTTTTGGGTGGAAGACGGGATTCGAACCCGCGACCCTCGGTACCACAAACCGATGCTCTAACCAACTGAGCTACATCCACCATATTAAGGTTGCAAATATATATATTTATTCAGAAATATTATTTTTTTTAAAACCAAAACTTTTAATTCTTCTATTTTTGAAAGATGAAACTACTAAAAGAACTCTGTACGATACATGCACCTTCTGGAAATGAGATTAAAATGAAAACTTTTATTTTAGATTATCTAGAAAAAAATGCTGCAAATTTCAATTCAATTCCTCAGATAATTCAAGGAGAAGAACTACAAGATTGTATTATTCTTAAGTTCGGAAATCCAAAAACAGCTGTTTTTGCACACATGGATTCTATTGGTTTTACTGTTCGATACGACAAAGAAATCATAAAAATTGGTGGTCCAAGAACTAATGATGATTATGAGCTAGTAGGAAAAGATTCAGCAGGACCTATTGAAGCGGGAATGATGGTCATTGAAGATGAAAATGGAAAGAAGCATTTTGAATATGTTTTCGAAAGAGAAATTGATCGGGGAACAGAGCTAACTTTCAAACCAAATTGGCGAGAAGATGACCACTATGTTCAATGCTGTTACATGGATAATAGATTAGGGGTTTGGAATGCTTTGAAATTAGCTGAAACCTTAGAGGATGGAATTATTTGTTTTTCTTGCTGGGAAGAAGTTGGTGGAGGATCTGTTGGATATTTAGCAAAATACATTTACGATAGATGGGAAGTGAAAAATGCTTTAATATCTGATATAACATGGGTTACCAATGGTGTAAAACATGGTGATGGAGTTGCAATATCTATGAGGGATTCAGGTCTTCCAAGAAGAAGTTATATCAATAAAATTATTGAATTGGCTAAAGAAAGCAAAGTTCCTTTTCAACTTGAGGTCGAGTCATCTGGTGGAAGTGACGGCAATCAATTGCAAAAATCTCCATACCCTTTTAACTGGTGTTTTATTGGAGCTCCTGAAGACCATGTACACTCCCCAGATGAGAAGGTGCATAAAGATGACATTAAAGCCATGCTTGCCCTCTACAAATATTTGATGGTTAATTTAGAGTAAAAGAAATTATGGAATACGGAATTTGTGTTTTAGGAAATATTCCGCTTAGAAAAGAAGCTAGAGACCAATCAGAAATTGTATCCTTCTTACTCTTTGGTGAGCATTTCAAAATTATTAAAGTCAATGAAAAATGGATTAACATCTGCACCTATTTTGACAATTATAGTGGTTGGATTTGCGCTAAACAATACAAGGAAATAACCTACGAAGATTATGACAATCTTTCGCTCAACAATTTCCCCGTAAATTCCTTAAAAAACGGAGAATTAATTAATTTATCTAACAATGAAACAATCCGTATTCCAGCTGGTAGCATTCTCCCCTTTTACCACAAGGGAAAGATTAAAATAAGAAATGCTCACTTCTCATCAAAAGTAACGCTTGCCACAAGAAGCATACAGGATTTAGAATCCTACTCGCTTAGTTACTTAAATACCCCATATTTATGGGGAGGAAGAAACCACCTAGGAATAGATTGCTCTGGTTTTACTCAGCTAATTTTTCGCTTATGTGGAATTGAACTTCCTAGAGATGCTTTCCAACAAGCCGAATTTGGAGAAGATGTTGAATTTGCCGAAGCTTCAAAAGGTGACCTTGCATTCTTCCAAAACAAAGATGGACGAATTAATCATGTTGGAATAGTTTTAGATGACAACCAAATTATTCATGCTTCAGGAAAAGTTAGAATAGACCATTTAAAATCTAAAGGAATTTTCAATTCAGATTCACAAAAATATACACATGTATTTGAAAGTTTAAAAAGATATTTTTAAGCACCTCCCCATATAAACCACCTATAGCTTCACCTATTTTCAGACAAATTGTCGTCTTAAAGTCTACAAAAAGCTTATTATAACTGAAAAAATGGCTTTTTAATTCCTTCGGACTAAAATTTGATGTAGAATTCACTAAAAGCTATACCTATGGATTTTAACCAGTTTACCCTCAAAGCTCAAAAAGCAATAAGTAATGCCCAGAACATGGCTCTTATCGCTGGTCAACAGCTGATTGAAAATGGTCACCTTCTTAATGCTATGCTTGACGTAGATAAGAATGTGATCCCTCACCTATTAAAAAAATTCAGCATTAATGTTGGAATAATAAAAGAAACTGTTTCAAGCATTGTAAAATCATATCCTAAAGTTTCTGGAGGAGATTCTCAGATGAGCAGAGCTATGCAAAAAACCTTAAATGAAGCTCTTGTAGAAGCATCCAAATTAAAAGACGAATACATTTCATTAGAACATTTATTATTAGGTCTTCTGAAATCTAATGATGCTATTGGGCAATTACTTAAAGACAGTGGAATAAACAGAAAAGAGCTGCTGCAATTAATAACAGAGCTAAGAAAAGGTAGCACAGTAAATTCTAATAACCATGAAGACAATTTTAATTCATTAAATAAATACGCAAGAAACCTCAATGAATTTGCTAAAGATGGAAAATTAGATCCAGTTATAGGAAGAGATGAAGAGATAAGAAGGGTACTTCAAATACTCACAAGAAGAACAAAAAACAACCCCATTCTTATTGGCGAACCTGGAGTTGGAAAAACAGCTATTGCTGAAGGGATAGCACATCGAATTATTAGTGGTGATGTTCCTGAAAATCTTAAATCTAAAATAATCTACTCTTTAGATATGGGGGCATTAATTGCTGGAGCAAAATACAAAGGAGAATTCGAAGAACGATTAAAAGCGGTAATTAAAGAAGTAGTAAGTCAGGACGGAGAAATAGTATTATTCATTGATGAAATCCACACCCTTGTTGGTGCGGGAGGTGGACAAGGAGCAATGGATGCGGCAAACATACTTAAACCGGCATTAGCAAGAGGAGAGCTAAGAGCTATTGGGGCAACAACACTAGACGAATATCAAAAGTATTTTGAAAAAGACAAGGCTCTTGAGAGAAGGTTTCAGCAAGTGTTGGTAGACGAACCAGATTTTGAAGATGCAGTTAGTATTCTTAGAGGAATTAAAGAAAAATATGAAAATCATCATAAAGTTCAAATTAAAGATGAAGCCATAATTTCTGCTGTTGAGCTCTCAACGAGATACATCACCAATCGATTTCTTCCAGATAAGGCTATAGATTTAATTGATGAAGCAGCTTCAAAATTAAGAATGGAAATAAACAGCAAACCTGAAGAATTGGATGAAGTTGAACGAAAAATAATGCAACTAGAAATTGAAAAAGAGGCCATTAAAAGAGAAAATGACAAAAAGAAAATTAGTCGCATCAATAAAGAATTAGCTAACCTTTCAGAAAACAGAAATGAACTAAAAACTAAATGGGAAAATGAAAAAGAGATAGTTGAAAAAATTCAAGTTGCTAAAAAAGAAATAGAACAACTTAAAATTGAAGCTGAGCAAGCTGAAAGAAACGGAGATTTTGGTAGAGTTGCAGAAATTAGATATGGAAAACTAAAGGAGCTCGAACAATTAATTGTTTCAGAAAAAGAAAACCTCATTAAAGCACAATCGCATTCAAAAATGATTAAAGAAGATGTAGATGCTGAGGAAATAGCTGATGTGGTATCTAAATGGACTGGTATTCCTGTCAATAAAATGTTGGAAGGTGAAAAAGCAAAATTACTTCGATTAGATCAGGAACTTTCCAAAAGAGTTATCGGGCAACAAGAAGCAATAACTGCTGTTTCTGATGCCGTCTTAAGAAGCCGATCTGGACTTCAAGACATCAACAGACCTATAGGAACATTTATATTCCTTGGAACTACTGGTGTTGGTAAAACAGAATTAGCTCGAGCATTAACTGAATCACTTTTTGATGATCAAAATGCAATGATTAGAATTGACATGAGTGAATATCAAGAGAAACATGCTGTTTCTAGATTAGTAGGTGCTCCTCCAGGATATGTTGGCTACGAAGAAGGAGGCCAACTTACCGAAGCGGTTAGAAGACGTCCCTACTCTATAGTATTGCTGGATGAAATTGAAAAAGCACATCCAGATGTATTTAATGTATTGCTCCAAGTCCTAGACGATGGAAGACTTACCGATAATAAGGGAAGAGTGGTGAACTTTAAGAACACCATAATTATTATGACTTCAAACATTGGAGCGCACATTATTCAGGAAAATTTAGAAGGGTTAACTTCCAAAAACCATAAAGAAATACAGGATAAAACAAAAAATATGGTCTTTGAGGTGTTAAAACAAAGTGTTCGTCCTGAGTTTTTAAATAGAATAGATGAAACAATAATGTTTAACCCCCTAAATAAAGAAAACATCAAACAGATTGTTAAAATTCAGCTTGATGGGGTTTCAGCAATGCTTAAAGAAAAAAACATTACCATTAAAGCAACGGATTACGCACTTGATTATCTAGCAGTAAAAGGCTATGAACCTCAATTTGGAGCAAGACCAATAAAAAGAGTCATTCAAAAAGAAATTCTTAATTCATTATCTAGAGAATTAATAAAAGGGAATATAAAAAATGGAGATGCCGTCTTAATTGACTCTTTTGAAAAAACAATTGTATTTAGAAAAGAAAAAGATTTAATTAAAACACCTTAATAGCATGTAAATCAATTACTTATGAAAAAAATAGTTTACTTATTACTGCTGTTGACTTTTAGTGGATTCTCACAAGTAAATACGGATATTGAAACCATAAAAAGAAAAATGGCTATTCAAGAAAATTGCTGGAACAAAGGAGATATAGAAGCTTTTATGAGCCCATATTGGAAATCCGATTCATTGACATTTACTGGGAAAAATGGCATTAACAAAGGGTGGCAAACAACACTTGACAATTATTTAACATCTTATCCAGACAAAAAACAAATGGGTCAATTGGCCTTTACCAATATTTCCATTAATAAAATTGACCGAAACACCATTACAGTTCTAGGTCGTTGGAGCCTTTTAAGAGCTGAGGATTTAGGAGACCTAACAGGGTATTATTCTCTAATATGGCAAAAGAAAAATAATGTGTGGGTTATCATAGCTGATCATTCAAGTTAAATATTATTAATTGTAAATAACTTTACTAAATTTGCAAAAAAAAATTAGAAAAAATGTCAGGAAATAGAACATTCACTATGATTAAGCCAGATGCTGTAGAAGCTGGTAATATCGGAAACATCATTCAAATGATTACAGATGCTGGTTTTAGCATTAAAGCCATGAAGCTTACTAACCTATCTACCGAGCAAGCTCAAGAATTTTACGCTGTTCATGCTGAGCGACCATTTTATTCAGAATTGGTATCTTATATGACTTCAGGTGCTATTGTTGCCGCAATTTTAGAAAAAGACAATGCAGTTGCAGATTTTAGAGCTTTAATTGGCGCTACTGATCCTGCAGAAGCTGCTGAAGGAACAATACGAAAAGCATATGCTGAAAGCAAAGGTAGAAATGCTGTTCACGGTTCTGATAGCGATGAAAACGCAGCCATTGAATGTAATTTCCATTTTGGTGTTGCTGAGTTGGTTTAACTAAAGGCTAGAAATTTATTAAAAAGCTGTATTAATTAATACAGCTTTTTTTGTTTATACATGTTCCATTTTAGTGAAATTACATTATAGAAGTACACCTATTTAATAATCAACATGAGAAAAAACATTAGCTTATTGCTTTCAGCACTTTTCATTCATTTAGTAATACTAGCTCAAGAGAGCATTAAATTTGATGAAAAATCAATTGTTGTTTCTTTAGATGTAGCTCAACAAGCCAATGAGCATTACCAGGGAATTTCTTTTGGTGAAGAACTTATAATAGATGTGTTAACTAAAAAAGAGCAAAAGAAACTTTCTAATAAAGATCAGCTCAACTTTTCAAGGGTTAGATCAAAAAAATTAGCCACTTATTATAAAGATACTTTAGGAATAAGCCCACAGAACATACTGCTTCAATTTAAACCTTTTGAAAACAAAAAGAAAAAAGGAAATGGTCATCCATTAACAGGAGTTACCTGGACAAGAGATAATTTCAAACAGCTAACCAATCGAAATGGTATTTTCAGGTTAGTTGTAATTAAACAAGAGCTACTTGCAGCAACTGGTGTTATAAATGACACTATAAATGGAGTTCAAATAATAACGTACAACAATAAATATGGGAGCTATTTGCATGGAAGAAATACTACTGTCTTTATTCCACCTGGAGCTTTCGATTCAGGTTGTAAAGAAATAACCATTGAATTAAAAGAATTTTTCAGCCCCTCAGAAATTTTACTTGCAGGATTAACTACCACATCTGGAAATGAACCACTAAGAACAGGCGGCATGATCCACATTATGTCTTATTGCAATGGGGAAGAAATTCCGCTTAAAAAGGGCAAAAAAGCTGAAATTAACTTTCTAAACATTACCGAATCGTATGGAATCTTTTATGGAGATAATAAAGCAGGGTTAATTGATTGGGAAATAGATAAAGATGCTCAGACAATTTTAAATCCATTTGAGTACGATGAAGAAACAGAAGAACAAGGTGGACTAAAAGTACTAACAGATAAATTTGGCTGGATTAATTGCGATGCTTTTATAGATGATAAAGGACCTAGAACAGAGCTGCTTGTTAATCTTAAAGAGGAAATTGAAAATACCACTGCTTTTCGTTTAATTTTTCATGATATTAAATCTGTATTACCTGGTTTCTACACCAACAACGACCGTTCTAAGGTTAAATTCATCAACCTTCCAGCAGGAAGAAAAACATCGTTACTTGTCTTTAAGTTAGTAAAAGATAAAGACATAATTATTTGGGCAATTAAAGGGTTGGAAACAGGGAAAGACAAAGTTGTATCTGATTTAAATTTCAAAACAACAAGCTTGAAAGAGTTCAAGAAAATAACAGATAGTATTTGGCAATAGCCTTAGATAGAATTCATCACTTCAATTATCACGTCACAAGATGCTTTAATCTCTTGCTCTGTTATTATTAGTGGAGGCGCTATTCTAAAGCTTTGGGGATTAGATAGAAACCAAAAGGTAAGCACTCCCCTTTCTTTACATCCTTCAACTACTTGCTGAACAAGATCGGCTGTTTCTAGCTCAATGGCAAAAAACAATCCTTTTCTTCTAATTTCTTTTACTAGAGAGTGAGACAATAAATGCTCAAACAATTGCCCTTTTTTCTCCAGCTGATTTAATAATTTATCGTCTGATATAAGCTCCAAACTAGCCAATGCAGCTGCACAACTAACCGGATGCCCACCAAAAGTGGTAATGTGTCCAAGCTCTGGGTTGTAAGTAAGTGCTTTCATGTTTTCTTTGGAAGAAACAAAACCACCTATGGGCATACCACCACCAAAAGCTTTACCGATGGTTAATACATCTGGCACAACATTGTAATGCTCAAAAGCAAAAAGTTTTCCAGTCCTTCCAAAACCGGTCTGTATCTCATCAAAAATTAGCATTGCTCCCACCTCACTACACCTATCTCTTAAAGCTTTTAAGAATTCTTTAGATGGTATTCTAACACCTGCGTCTCCTTGAATGGGTTCTACAATTACCCCTGCTGTTTTTGTAGAAATTGTATTTAGCTGATTAATTGCATTAAAATCAATAAATCTTATTTCGGGAAGCAAAGGATAAAAAGCACTTTTCTTTTTCTCGTTTCCTGTTACACTTAAAGAGCCATGAGTAGAACCGTGATACGCACCATTAAAAGAAATGATTTCCTTTCTTCCAGTAACTCTCTTAACCAGCTTAAGGGAGGCTTCGTTCGCTTCAGTACCAGAATTAACGGGATATAAGACATCTAACCCTTCGGGTAACAGGCTGCATAGCTTTTGTGCCAATTGATTCTGAACAGACTGCAAATACTCACCATAAACCATTACATGAAGATGCTTATCTACCTGCTCTTTTATGGCTTCATTTATTTTTAAATTGTTGTGACCTAAATTTGATACAGCAATACCAGAAATTAAATCGGTATATTTTTTTCCTTGTTTATCAAAAAGATAAATACCATCTGCCGAAGCGATTTCAATTCCCATAGGAAATGGTGTGGTATATGCTAAGTGGTCATTTGACATCTAAAATTAAAATGTAATACAACTATAAAAGTAACGACTAAATTCTTACCCCCATTACACAAACATCATCTATTTGTTCAAAATTACCCTTCCAAGCATAAAATTCATCATGAAGTGCTTTTAGCTGATCTTCCATGGATAAATCTTTAATAGAAAGAATAAATTTATTAAGGTTGGTAGATTTGTATTTTTTACCTCTTTTGGACCCAAACTGATCAGCAAAACCATCTGAAAATAAGTACAAATTATCTCCTTTATTTATAGAAATTGTATGGTTATTAAAAGGCTCTTTTGTTATGAACATTCCAATAGGCTGTTTATCTGCAACCACCTCTTCAATTGTATTCTCCCCTGAACGGACTATCCATAGCGGATTATTTGCTCCAGACCATTGTAATGTGTTATTTTCAAGATCAAGTGCACATAAAGAGATGTCCATTCCATCTCTAATTTCTTGTTCTGAATTTACAAATCTTTGAACGACTAATTCTCTGGCTCGATTTAAAATTGAAGCAGGTTCTTTTAATCCTTCTTCTAAAAGAGCTTTAGAGAGCACACTAGAGCAAATTACAGATACCATAGCCCCTGGAACCCCATGCCCGGTACAATCGGCAACAGCAAAATAAATTTTGCCAGCGTATTTTTCAATCCAATAAAAATCACCAGAAAGTATCCCTTTGGGAAGGTATAGAATGAAATTTTCCAACTTATTATCTGTCAAGGAATTTATATTTGGCAGTATTGCATTTTGTAATCTTTTTGCATAATTAATACTGTCAGTGATGTCTTTATTTTTTCTTACCACCAACTCTTCAGCATTCTTTTGTTTTGAAATATCTGTATCAATAATTATAAAATTTGAGAGCGCTTCGTCAACATCATAAATTGGTGTTATGGTAGAAGACTCCCAGACATGATCGCCATCCATTGTAATGTTTAAAGAATCGTACCTGTATGGTTTTTTTGTTTTTTCACAGGTAGTTAAAATATCGCTAATACCTTCTTGATTACTTACGTCAACAATGTGTTTTCCTCGCTCTTCAATTAATTGACTATATGTAAGATTATTGAGCTTTTCAAAGCTATCATTCACCCATTCTACATTACCATTAGCATCTAAAATTAAGATGACATTTTCTGTTTTACTAACAACAAGAGATAGCCGTTCTAGTATTTTGTTTTTTTGCTCTACTAAGGTTTTCTGATGTGCTATTAATTTGTTTTGCTTGTTAATTTTATACAAACGCTCTATTATATATATTAAAAAGAAGGCAATTAGCAACAGTAAAACAATTAACAATTTATTAAAAGATTCTTCACTTTTTAACTTCTGATCTTTTACAGCAATTTGAAGTTCATGCTGTAAATCATCTTCTTTCTTTTTTGTTTCGTATTCATATTTGAATTGCTGTTGGATCAATGATTTTTTTGAGTCCTGAACAGTTATACTATCTTTCATTTGAATGTGGAGCTTCAACATTTCTAGAGCTGCTCTATTATTGTTTTCTTTTTCATAAATATCACTGAGTAATTTCGCTACAGTATTAATCTCTCTAGGATAACCTAAATCCTGAGCAAATCCCAAAGCTTCTAAGGCGTATTTTTTAGCGTCAAGTAATTCCCCATTTTTAAATAACACTTTTGCAATTCCGATAATCGAAATTGTAATTCCTTTTTTAAAGTCAATATCCTTTCTAATTTCTAAGCTTTTTTTGTAATAAAAAAAGGCACTATCTAAATTATTATGGTTAAGATGATAATCTCCTAAAAACTCAAAGCAATTAGAAATGGGTTGTTTTGCATCTAGCTTAGTACTAAGCTTGAGGGAATTGAAATAATAATTCAATGCAACTTCTGTATTACCTTGATCGAGCAAAACTCCTCCAATACGTAATTTCACTTTTGCAATAAAATGTTCATTCCCATCTTTTTCGATAAAAGACAAACTCTTTTGGTAATATTCCAAAGCCTTATCAAGGTTCTTTTGGTCACTATAAATGGAAGCAATATTAGACAAACTCAATCCTATGTTTAAATTATTGCCGAATTCTTTTTCTATATTTAAACTACGCTGAAAGTATTCCAAAGCCTTTGGAGTATTGCCTTGATTTTGCAATACATGTCCAATATTACCGATTGCTGTTGCTAACTCCTGCTTATTACCTGTCTTTTCATAAATCGCAAGGCTTTTGTTTAAATAATTGAGGCATTTATTAATATGACCTTTACTCATATAAACAAACGCGATATTATTTAAAGCTCCTGAATAGTGGTTCAACATGGCTATTTCTTCAAACTTATCGGGATTTGTCGCTAGTTTTTTTTCTGCAATTTCAATAACCTTATTACACAATGGAATCATTGTGTCAATGTTTTGAACATACAGTAGCCCAGATAAACCTAAATAGCTTTCAGCTAAAGTAGTATCAGCAGTACTTTCATCAGCTATAAATACATTTAAACTATCTATTTCACGCTGAACTTTATCTAAAAAAACTTGTCCAAATAAAACAACTGGAAAACATAGCGATAGTATGAATAATATTTTCTTCATTTATTTAATGATTTCGGGGTTAAGAATTTCGCTAAATATAATCAAAACAATCTCATCTAATATTAAGCTGATTTAAACCAAAATTAAATCAATAGTTCATTACTATAAATAACTCAATAAAGGGGAAATTAAACACCTAATAAATTGAAATCTATTAAATCCCCAAAAAACAATTAACGATATTAAACTTTATTTGCTCATATATTATAAATTCGTGGAAATTTTAAATCTAAGATCATGTCAAAAGGAATCTACACCATGCCTTATCCTTCCAACGAACCAGTAAATAGCTACGCTCCTGGTACAATTGAAAGAGATAGTCTATTAAATAAGTACAAAGAAATGTACAATCAGCAACCTATTCATGTTCCTTTATATATTGGTGGAAATCAAATTGAAACAGACAATAAACTAGTAATGTCTCCACCACATGATCACAAGCATGTTTTAGGACATTTTAGTGTAGGAACAAAAGCACATGTTCAAGAAGCAATTGACGCTGCTCTTGCAGCAAGGGAGGCTTGGTCAAACATGCCTTGGGAGCACAGGGCAACAATATTTTTAAAAGCAGCCGATTTACTTGCTGGGCCTTATAGAGATGAGATGAATGCTGCTACAATGCTTGGTCAATCTAAGAATGTATTTCAAGCTGAGATTGATGCAGCTTGTGAACTAATCGATTTTTTAAGATTTAATGTTGCTTATGTGCAACAAATATATGATGAGCAGCCAGAGTCTGCAGATGGGATTTTAAATCGATTGGAATACCGTCCATTAGAAGGTTTTGTTTTTGCCATTACCCCATTTAACTTTACTGCTATTGCTGCTAATTTATGTGCTGCTCCTGCCTTGATGGGCAATGTAGTGGTATGGAAGCCTGCTGAGAGTCAAATGTATTCTGCTCAAGTAATTATGAAGTTATTCAAGGAAGCTGGTGTTCCTGATGGCGTTATCAACATGGTTGTGGCTGATGGTCCTGAAGCTGGAGAGGTAGTCTTTAATCATAAAGATTTTGCTGGTCTTCATTTTACTGGTTCAACAGGAGTATTTAAACAACTCTGGAAAACAATCGGAAACAACATTGACAAGTATCGTTCTTATCCTCGAATTGTTGGTGAAACTGGTGGTAAAGATTTCATTGTTGCACATCCTTCTTCAAACCCCATGCAAGTAGCTGCTGGAATCTCAAGAGGAGCTTTTGAATTTCAAGGACAAAAATGCTCTGCTGCTTCTAGAGCTTATTTACCATCAAATTTAGCCGATCAAATAATTGCTAAGGTAAAAGAAGACGTTAACTCCTTTAAAATGGGGACAACTGAAAATCCTTCGAATTTTATTAATGCCGTTATAAATGAGGTTGCTTTTGACAGAATTGCAGCATACATAGATTACATCAAAAAACAAGATGATGCAGAGATCGTTATTGGTGGTGGGTATGACAAATCTAAAGGATACTTTATTGAACCTACAGTGGTGAAAACTTCTAATCCGAATTTCAGAACCATGTGTGAAGAGATTTTTGGACCTGTAATTACCATCTACACCTATGATGAAAATAATTTTGAGGCTACTCTAGATTTAGTAGATTCAACTTCTGACTATGCCTTAACAGGGGCTATTTATTCACAAGATAGATACGCAATTGTAAGTGCCATGAAAAAGCTAGAAAATTCTGCCGGTAATTTCTATATTAATGATAAGCCCACTGGAGCAGTTGTTGGCCAACAGCCTTTTGGTGGTGCTAGAGGTTCTGGAACCAACGACAAAGCAGGTTCCTATCTAAATCTTTTAAGATGGGTTTCCCCTAGAACAATTAAAGAAGCGCTTGTTCCAGCTACAGACTATAGATATCCTTTTTTAGGGTAATGAATCATCAAAAAATAGCCGTCATTTTTGATATGGACGGTTTAATAATAGACTCAGAACCACTTTGGAGAGCTGCTGAAATCACAGTATTCAAATCAATGGGATATCAATTTACTGATGCCATGTGCATGCAGACTATGGGCATGAGAATTGATTCGGTTGTCAAATTTTGGCACAAAAAGTATAAATGGGAAAACCCATCAATTGAAACTGTAGTAAACAACATCCAAAACAAAGTAATTGATTTGGTAAATAAGCAAGGCAAGCCGCTTGATGGAGTTATTACAACCATTGACGTATTAAAAAGAAACAACATACCTATTGCTATAGCTTCATCTTCCTCAAGTAAAATTATTAATGCTGTAGTTGACAAATTAAAGCTTAAAGATAAATTTGATGTTATTCATTCAGCAGAAAATGAAGAAAATGGCAAACCACATCCAGCTGTTTTTAATACTACTGCAACTATGCTTAATGTTTCAACTTCTAAGTGCATTGTTTTAGAAGATTCAAAACATGGAATGCAGGCGGCAATTAATGCTGAAATGAAAGTAATTGTTATTCCAGAAAAAGGAACTCAACCTACATGGATAAAAAAAGCTGATTTACAACTAAAATCATTAACCGATTTTAACCTTAGTCATTTATCGCTTTTAAAAGCTGATTAACTTCCTTGTCCCAGCTATAATTAGGTGTAGCTAATTTTATCGTTTCAATTTTCAAAATTAGCTTATTAAGAAACTCCTTGTGCTTTATTGAATTAGCATTAAAAGGTTTATGATCTAACGACTTTCTTATTGCACAAACATCATCAATAATTTGCAATGTTTTTTTAGAGAAATTATATTTCTTAAACGCATCCAAATGAATGCTATTGCCTCCTTAGAAGGATGCAGCATATCTTGTTTATAGAACCTATAATCTCTTAACTCATCCAACATCAGCTCGTAGCTATGGAAATAATAAACATGTTCGAATGATTCTTGTAATTCTTTTACAAATAAATGAAGGATTGCCTTACTTCTTGTATTTTCAACTACACCATCTGACCAATGTCGAACCGGACTAACTGTAAAAATGATGTTTTTAATTTTAAGTAAAGGAATCAACACTTTCCATTTATCAACCAGCTCCTTAATGGACAGCATTCGTTTACTAAATTCCTTAGCAGGTTGCTTGTGACAATTGCCTACAATTCCATAGGAATTGTGCTCATAAACAAAAGCAGTACCTAAAGTAATGATCAAAGTAGAGGT
The DNA here is from genome assembly GCA_045561415.1 of Parvicellaceae bacterium. GTDB lineage: Bacteria > Bacteroidota > Bacteroidia > Flavobacteriales_D > Parvicellaceae. The sequence goes on along the minus strand of JBJKXU010000007.1, from coordinate 38,253 downwards.
ATCTTTAATTTGGTTATTAATCAGAAGTTGTTCTTTATTTATATGATCTAAAAAAGAGGAGGAATCAAAGCTTCTATAAGTACTGGAATGACTCCAGCTAAGATAAAGGTCATCCTGCTTGATTAAATCCTTAGAAACATAAGGAACTAAATTAATGGCTCTTAGGATATTGTCTGCAATTGTTATTGGATTATATAAGGTGCCATATGGATCCAATACTTCAAAAGCATTTAATCTTAATAACTTAGCGATGTTCTGACTAAAACATGACCCTAAAAGCATAAATTTATCGCCATGAGTCAATTTCAAACCTCCATCTAAACCGCTAATTTCCTTTCTAAACAACTTTGAAGAACTCATATTTTAAAATTTAATAACTTAAATGTAAATATTACTTAATAAGAATTTCTTAATAAGTAATAATTATGTGAATAAATAGAAGATTTAATGTTTATTAAACCGGCTATATTATTTACTTTTACACCATAATTCAAATCAAAAGAAATGAATGAATATGGTCTAAGACCCGAAACCGCTAATTTAGAAAAATTAGGGCTAAAAAATATTTCAACTGCTTACTGGAATTTAACACCTGCTGAACTTGTAGAAGAGACAGTCATAAGAGGAATGGGCGTACTTGCTGACTCTGGTGCAGTAGCAATAGACACTGGTGAATTTACTGGTAGATCACCTAAAGACAGGTTTATAGTTTGTGACGAGTATACTAAAGATGCTGTTTGGTGGGGTGATATAAACATCAAATTTGCTGCTGAAGACTTTGACAATTTATACGACAAAGTAACTTCTTACCTACAAAATAAAGATGTATTTGTAAGAGATTCTTACGCTTGTTCTGACGACAGATACCGTTTAAACATAAGAGTTGTAAACGAGTACCCTTGGTCTAATCATTTTGCTGACAACATGTTCATTTCACCAGAAATGGATGAGCTTAAAAACTTCAACCCTGAATGGCACATTATTAATGCACCTGGATTTTATGCAGATCCTCAAAAGGATGGAACTAGACAACATAACTTTGCTGTAATCAATTTTACTAAAAAAATGATTATCATTGGTGGTACTGGTTACACTGGAGAAATCAAAAAAGGAATTTTTTCTGTACTTAACTTCATACTTCCTTACGAAAAGAACACGCTTTCTATGCATTGTTCTGCAAATGTTGGTAAAGATGGAGATACAGCTGTGTTTTTTGGGTTATCAGGAACCGGAAAAACTACTCTTTCAGCTGATCCTGAAAGAAAATTAATTGGTGATGATGAACACGGATGGGCAGATGGTTCGGTGTTTAATTTTGAAGGTGGTTGCTATGCCAAGTGTATCGACCTTTCTAAAGAGAAAGAACCTCAAATATGGGATGCCATTAAGTTTGGGTCTATTTTAGAAAATATTAACTTTTACGAAAACACCTCTACTGTAGACTTTTCAGACAAAACTAAAACTGAAAATACTAGAGTAAGCTATCCTATTGATTTCATTGATAACATTGCTGAGGGATCTAAAGGAACTACACCAAAAAATATCTTTTTCCTAACTGCAGATGCATTTGGTGTACTGCCTCCAATTTCAAAGCTTAATAAAGGGCAGGCGATGTTTCATTTCATTTCTGGCTATACTGCTAAAGTTGCCGGAACTGAAGCAGGAATTACTGAACCTGTAACTGCTTTCTCTGCATGTTTTGGTGCTCCTTTCCTACCACTTCACCCTACTAAGTATGCTGAAATGCTAGGGCAAAAGATGACAGAAAACAATGTGAATGTGTGGCTGATCAACACTGGATGGACTGGTGGTTCTTATGGGGTTGGCAAAAGAATGAGCCTCAAGCATACAAGAGCCATGATAACAGCAGCTCTTAATGGTGAGTTAGATGATGTATCCTACACCTCACACGAAGTATTCGGCCTTAAAATGCCAGCTACTTGTCCTAATGTTCCTACAGATGTATTAAGTCCAAAAAATACTTGGACAGATAAAAACAAGTACGACCAAAAGGCTTACCATCTAGCGGAACAATTTGTTAAGAATTTTGAGCAGTTTGCTGAATTTGCCAATGAAGAAATTATGGCAGCAGCTCCAAAATTAAAGCAACACGTTTAAAACCTGTAGTAAAGTATTAGGTCAAAATAACCTAACCTAAAATCTGCATAGTTTTTCCCTTGAACGTACTCTTGCTGAGAGTCTTCTGTCTTTTCATTTAGGAAAATGTAGTAATTAAACTGTGGAGTTATTTGAAAAGTAAACATGAACTTTTCGTTTAGCATCCAGTCTAAGCCAAATGAAACGTCTATTCCTGTAACAAGGTAATTTACATCATGAACACCTTGAAACAAGCTCGGGTTATTGGAAACAGTATCCAAGATATAGTTGCCAATGGAGTCATTTAGATTAAATTTCCTGTCAAAATAATTAGAAAAGTTTGTTCCATACCCTAAAATTCCATCAACTCCGACATGAACTCTTGTTCCGTTATATCCTCTTAGCTCTTCAAATCCAAAACGAAAGTCAAAATGTTCATATGAGTTATCGAAATACCTATTGGTTAGTGTTGAATCAGTTGTTGAAACAGGAGAGAAATAGTCATAAAGTAAAACGTTTCCCTCGGTGAGGTAATTAAAGCTTAACCGTAAATTCTTATCTCTAAAATTTCTTTTATAGCTTAAATTAACTTTAACATTAAAGTTGTCTTTAGCAGAAACAACACCAGTAAGTAAAGGTGATATGTTTGATCCGAAATAATTTCTATCTTCTTCAAAAGCAATGGTATCTGTTTCTGAATAATTCTCCTGGCTAAAAAAACCAAATGATAAGAGCAAAAAGGAGGCAATTAATATACTTTTCATTAGAATAAATTTATCTGACCATCAGGTTTAGACTTATTGGAATTAACATCCAATTCTATTTCAACACTTTTTTCCTCATTTAAGTTACCTAAAACTTCTTTACCTTCCAATTTGTCGGGTGCCTCAGCTTTTTGATCTTCATCAGCTACAGCATCGTTACTTACTTCTTGCTCTACTGGCCATTGCTCATTTTCCAATGGTGGCAGCAAAACAACATCTTTCACCTTAAGTTTTGTCAATTGATTGCCCTGAGCTTTCATTCCTTTTAAATCAATTAAGGCATTAAGCTCCTCCACTTTATCAGAAAGGTCTTTGGTTTCTTTAAGGCGTTTATTAAACTCTATTTTCACTTTAGGCAAATACTGAGTACTTGCAACTGTTAATTGACAATTTGAATTATCAGGGATAAACAAGGTCTTTTTGGAAGTGGCTTCAATTAAAAAACGTTTTACGTAATAAATTTCTTTATCACCATTATAATATACACAAGCAAGAGGTCTATTGCTGTGCCACTTCTCAATATGAATTAAATCGTCATCAAATTTATTGGTTAATTCAAAGCCAGATAACTTAAAATGTCCAGATTGATAGATAGTAAGTATTTTATCATCTCCCTTAAAGGTGCCTAAAGAATTTCCTCTAGATTCATTGTTCAATCTTCGAACAACAGAATCCCACCATATCTCTCTTGCAGCAAGAGTAGATCCACCAGTTTCTTTTAATTCAATTTTAGAAATAAAATGCTTAGTAGTTAAATTCCCTTTAGAACCTCTTCCTTTGATCATCAATTCGCCAAAGTCGATATCAAACTTTAGTTTTTTTAGTTTTGGTCGTGGCCTTAGCTTAACACTGACAATTTCTCTTCTTCCATTAGGGTTAACAGAAAAGTAATGAATTTTGGGATCTTTACCTCCACTTGTAAGATCGTACTCCTTGTCCCTAGTTATAGCATTAACAGCAAATCTTTTCATGTAGGAAGGTCCTCCTTTAGAATGTTGATAGATCATATGATAAATGGTTCTTAGGTCTCCTTTTTTCCAGACAGCAGCATGAATAATCCCTTTACCAACAAATTTCTTGTCGGCAATTTTAGTGACCATCAGTTTTCCTGTAGAAAAGAAAAGTATAATATCATCTAAATCGGAGCATTCAGAAATAAATTCATCTTTTCTTAACGACCAACCAACAAAACCTTCTTCTCTATTGATATAAAGCTTTTTGTTGGAAACAATTACTTTAGATGCTGAAATACTATCAAAAACTCTAATCTCCGTTTTTCGTTCTTTTCCTTCACTAAATTTGGCTTTCAAATCTTTAAAATAATCAACAGCAAACTGAACTAGATTGGCTAAATTCTCTTTGACTTGATTGATTTGCCCTTCAACTTTAGCTAAATTTTCCTCTGCTTTAAAAGCATCAAATTTTGAAATTCGCTTAATTTTTATTTCTGTAAGGCGAATAATATCATCTTCAGTAACAGGCCTTTTTAATATTTTAATATGAGGTTTCAACCCCTTTTGAATTGCTTTAATAACCCCTTCCCAAGTCTCTTGCTCTTCAATGTCTCTATAAATTCTATTTTCAATAAAAATACGCTCCAAAGACAGCCAATGCCAAGCATTTTCAAGTTCATTTAATTTTATTTCAAGCTCTAACTTAAGAAGATCAACCGTTCTATCAGTTGACCTTTTTAATATTTGAGTAACTCCTAGAAATACAGGCTTATTGTTTTCAATAAGACAAGAGTTTGGAGATATAGACATTTCACAATTCGTAAAAGCAAATAATGCATCTATCATCTTATCTGGGGATACTCCAGTATGAAGGTGTATTAATATTTCAGCAACAGCAGCTGTATTATCTTCAATTTTCTTGACCTTAATCTTGTTTTTTTCTGTTGCTTTAACAATAGATTCTATCAATTGATCTGTCGTAGTTCCATAAGGAACCTGATCAATCATCAATGTTTTATTGTCTACTTTTTTTATTGAAGCCCTAACCCTAACCTTACCACCTTTTATCCCATCATTATATTGAGTGAAATCTGCCTTTCCCCCGTTCATGAAATCTGGATAAAGCTCTACTTTTTTACCTTTTAGATAATTTACGCATCCATCAATAATTTCAATAAAATTGTGTGGAAGGAATTTACATGCAAGTCCAACAGCTATACCCTCACCACCATGAGCCAATAATAAAGGAAATTTAACTGGTAAATGTTGTGGTTCTTTATTTCTCCCATCATAAGAGCTTAACCAAGTTGTAGTCTTAGGATTAAAAAGTATGTGATTACCTAGTTTGGTTAACCGAGCTTCAATGTATCTAGGAGCAGCTGCACCATCACCAGTAAGAACATTTCCCCAGTTTCCTTGACAATCAATTAATAAGTCTTTTTGACCTATCTGCACCATCGCATCACCAATTGACGCATCTCCATGAGGATGATACTTCATGGTATTACCAATAACATTGGCTACTTTATTATACCTCCCATCATCCAATTCATTTAAAGAATGTAAAATCCTACGCTGAACAGGCTTAAGACCATCCTCTAAAGCAGGTACAGCTCTTTCAAGTATCACATAAGAGGCATAATCTAAAAACCACTCCTTGTACATGCCAGAAAGGGATACGATCTGATCTTGATTAATTAAATCATGATCTTCATTTTGATTTTCATCATCCGGAAGATTGTTTTCTTCTAATTCTTTATCACTCATAATTATTCCTCTATCTCATCTTCTGCAAGGTCAAGTTCAACCTTCAAATTATCTATAATAAATTCCTGTCTATTTGGGGTGTTTTTGCCCATGTAAAAAGATAAAATTTCTTCAATAGTATTGTCCTTTGTAAGGATAACCGGTTCAAGTCTCATGTCCTCACCAATAAAATATTTAAATTCATCTGGAGAAATTTCACCTAGCCCCTTAAATCGAGTTATTTCAGGATTTTTACCTAATTCTTTTAAAGCTGTTATTTTCTCTTGATCAGAATAACAATACCTAGTCTCTTTTTTATTTCTAACTCGAAAAAGAGGTGTTTGTAAAATGAACACGTGTTTTTTCTTAACTAAATCAGGGAAAAAACGAAGAAAAAAGGTAAGTAACAAAAGGCGAATATGCATTCCATCTACATCGGCATCAGTAGCAATTATTATTTTATTATACCGTAAAGAATCCATGTCATCTTCAATGTTTAAAGCTGCTTGAATTAAATTAAATTCTTCATTTTCATAAACAATTTTCTTTGTTAATCCATAAGAATTTAACGGCTTACCTCTTAAACTAAAAACCGCCTGAGTTTTAACATCTCTACATTTAGTTATGGAACCTGAAGCAGAGTCCCCCTCAGTAATAAAGATTGAAGTTTCAGCTCTTCTATCGTTTTTAATGTCATTGTAATGAATTTTACAATCTCTTAATTTTTTATTGTGAAGGTTAGATTTTTTAGCTCTTTCTCTAGCTATTTTGCGAATACCAGCAAGCTCTTTTCTTTCTTTTTCAGATTGCTTTATCTTGTTCTCAAGATCTTTAACAACAGCTGGGTTTCTATGAAGAAAATTGTCTAATTTCTCTTTCAGAAAATCCATAACAAAAGCACGGACAGATTTGCCATTTGGCTCTATCTCAAGAGATCCTAATTTAGTTTTTGTTTGCGATTCAAAAACAGGCTCCATCACCTTTACACTTACAGCAGCAACAATACCTTGTCTAATGTCTACAGGTTCATACTTGTTAAAAAAATCTTTTATCACTCTTGCAATAGCCTCTCTAAAGGCACTAAGGTGAGTTCCACCTTGTGTGGTATGCTGACCATTAACAAAAGAAGAGTAGTCTTCACCATACCCTCTAGCATGAGTAAATGCAACTTCAATATCCTCACCTTCTAAATGAACAATTGGATAAAGCGGATCACCATCCATATTGTTCTCTAATAAATCTTTTAACCCGTTTTTTGAAAGGAGTTTATTGCCATTAAAGTCAATGGTAAGGCCTCTATTTAGGTAACAATAGTTCCAGAACATTTGTTCTAAATAGTTGGCTCTAAAATTAAATTTTTTAAAAATATCACTATCTGGAATAAATTTTACGTATGTCCCATTACCTTGATCAGTAGAGATAAGTTCATCTTCACTAACAACATTTCCTCTTTTAAATTCAACACTTTTTAGCTGACCTTCTCTTATAGACTCTACTTTAAAATAATTAGAAAGCGCATTAACGGCTTTTGTCCCTACTCCATTTAATCCGACAGATTTTTTAAACGCCTTAGAGTCATACTTTCCACCAGTATTCATTTTAGAGACCACATCTTTCACTTTACCAAGAGGAATTCCCCTACCATAATCTCTAATAACAACTTGATCTCCTTCAATTTTAATTTCTATCTTCTTGCCATTGCCCATAACAAATTCATCAATAGAATTATCAACCACCTCTTTAACTAGAACATAAATTCCATCATCAGGAGCTGAACCATCACCTAATTTCCCGATGTACATTCCAGGACGCATCCTGATATGCTCTTTCCAATCAAGAGACCTAATATTGTCTTCTGTATATTCAACTTTCTCTTCTGCCATCAATAAAACACTTGGGTTATGGGTAAAAATATGCATTTACTTACATAAGAAGTAAAAACCTAAAAGTGATTTATTAACAACCGCCACTGAATTGTGGGGAAAATTGTTAAAATATTGAAGAGAATTATTTCAAAAGTGCAATCTCTAGGACCTCATTCATTGATTTGAGAAAGTGAAATTTCAAACCTTCCACATACAATGGCTTAATGTCATCTACATCTTTTTTATTAGCAGCTGGGAGAATAATTTCTTTGATACCAGCTCGTTTTGCAGCTAGAATCTTTTCTTTGATTCCGCCAACAGCTAAAACCTCTCCCCTTAGTGTAATCTCACCTGTCATCGCTAAATATTTTTTAACTTTTCTTTTGGAAAAAATAGATGCAAGAGCGGTAAGCATTGAGACTCCTGCAGATGGCCCATCCTTTGGAGTTGCCCCTTCAGGAACGTGAACATGAACATTAAATTCATCCATTTGTTCTTGAGTCATACCAATTAAGGAGTGGTGAGATTTTAAAAATTCTAAAGCAAGCACTGCAGACTCTTTCATGACATCTCCTAAATTACCTGTTAAAGTAAGTTTCCCCTTTCCTTTTGTAAGAGAAGATTCAATAAATAAAATATCACCTCCTGTTCGAGTCCAAGCTAAACCTGTGACTACACCTGGAACATTGTTGTTTTTATATTTACTTCTATCAAATGGAGGACCTAAAATTTTTGATAAATCTGCTAACGTAATTTTAGCATCGAAAGATTCATCAAAAGCGATTTGTTTGGCCCTGTTTCTTATCACCTTAGCTATTAGCTTTTCTAGGCCCCTAACACCACTTTCGTTTGTATAAGAAGATATAATTTTTTCTACAACAGCTTTAGGAAATTTTATTTGAGTATTACTTAAGCCTAAGTCATTTAACTTATTAGGGATTAAGTGTTTACGAGATATCTCAAGCTTCTCTTCAATGGTGTATCCATTAATCTCAATAATCTCCATTCTGTCCCGTAATGCAGGCTGAATGGTAGATAGCTCATTTGCTGTTGCGATAAAAAGAACCTTAGACAGGTCATACTCAATATCAACAAAATTATCTTGGAATGAATCATTTTGCTCAGGATCTAACACCTCCAACAAAGCTGAAGAAGGATCACCATGGTTAGACCTACCTACCTTATCAATTTCATCTAAAACAAAAACAGGGTTTGAAGTACCCGCCTTCTTAACATTTGAAATAATTCTTCCTGGCATTGCACCAATGTATGTTTTCCTGTGACCTCTTACTTCAGATTCATCGTGCAAACCACCAAGAGACATTCGAACATATTGCCTTCCTATAGCTTCAGCAACCGACTTTCCTAAAGATGTTTTACCAACACCCGGAGGGCCGTATAAACAAAGAATAGGAGACTTCATGTCGCCTTTTAACTTTAGAACAGCCAAATACTCTATGATTCTTTCTTTTACTTTTTCTAAACCGAAATGATCTCTATCTAGAATTCTTTGAGCGCGTTTAAGGTTAAATTTATCTTTTGAATATTCTCCCCAAGGCAAATCCAACAACAGTTGACAATAATTAAGCTGAATACCATATTCTGCACCAGAGGGATTCATTCGCTCCAACTTATCAACTTCTTTTATAAAGGTTTTACCAACTTTTTCAACCCATTTTTTACTTTTAGCCTTTAAACGGAGTTCATTTATTTCTTGCTGGATGGGGTTTTCACCCAATTCATTTTGTATTTCCTTCATTTGTTGCTGCAAAAAATATTCTTTTTGCTGCTGATCAATATCTACCCTTACTCTAGACTGAATATCGTTTTTTAATTTTAATATTTGAAGCTCTTTATTTAAGTGCTTAAGTAAGCTGTTGGCTCTTTGCATTAAACCTGGCTGTTCAAGCATTTTTTGCTTATCAGCAACATCTGCCTGCATGTGAGAAGAAATGAAATTGACTAGAAAAGTTGGACTTTCTATATTTTTAATAGCAAATGAAGCTTCAGAAGGAATATTTGGTGATTGCTTAATGATGTTAAGAGCCATATCTTTTAACGAATCAAAGAGCGCGTGAGATTCTTTATCAAAGGTTTTTTCTCGTTTCTCATCAAAAGACTTCACCTTAGCAATAATATATGGCTCAGGCTGAACCATCTCAAGCAGTGTCATTCTCTTTTTACCTTGAAGAATCGCTGTACTACTGCCATCAGGCATTTTCAATAATTTTACAATTTGAGCAACGGTACCCACCCCAAATAAGTCAGAATAAGAAGGCTCCTCAATTGAAGAATCTTTCTGGGATACAACACCAATAATTTTATTGCCTTTATAAGCGTCCTGAATAAGTTTTATACTTTTATCTCTACCCACAGTAATGGGCATAACAACACCTGGAAATAACACATTATTTCTTAGCGGAAGAATAGGCAGTTTTTCTGGGACCTCTTCAGTATTCATTCTATCCTCTTCCTCAGGAGATATCAAAGGAATAAATTCTGTCTCTTGATCAACAACACTAGAAAAATCTAACCACTCCGATTCTGCAAAAAAGTCACTCATAATATATATATATTGTCAAATTGACATTAAACTAACTAAAAAGAAATTTCTATATCTTACAATTAACAATTGAAAATCATATAACTAACTGATTATCAACAATAAAAGTTAAAACAATAGTAAACTCTACTGTATATACATCAATAGAAATGCCAAAGGAATCAAATAAGGAAACAAATTAGGAAACGGAACTACTTTCTGTTTTTTGCTGTCAAATCAAATAGCTGACTTAAAATGTTACGATCAAAAGATGAAAGAGAAAGCCCCCTTCTTTTCATAACAACATCTGCAAGACTTAAAGCTTTATCCAATTTAAAATCAACCACACCATCTTTACCTCCCCAACTAAATGAGGGAATAAATTTTTCTGGGAACCCCCCTCCAAAAACATTAGCAGAAACACCAACGACAGTACCAGTATTAAACATGGTATTTATTCCACATTTAGAATGATCTCCCATAGTTAGTCCACAGTACTGAGTACCGGTATCAAGCATCTTAGCCTCACTATAGCTCCATGTTTTAACATTACTGTAATTGTTTTTTAAATTTGAGGTATTGGTATCTGCCCCTAAATTACACCACTCCCCAATAACACTGTTTCCTAAATATCCATCATGTGCTTTATTAGAATATCCAATAATTACAGAATTACCCACTTCACCACCAACTTTACAATGAGGACCAAACGTAGTAGGTCCATAGATTTTTGCTCCCATTTTTAAAGTGGAATTATTCAGCAATGCAAAGGGACCTTTAATAAGAGAACCCTCCATGACAATAGCATCTTTGCCAATGTATACCGGACCATCTTCACAATTTATAATGCTTCCTCTTATTTGAGCCCCTTTCTCAATAAAAATTTGATCACCAAAAACAACATTGGATTCTCCAATTTCATTAGATTCTCCTTGGGCTACCCATTCAAAGTCTTTTGATAATTCTTGGCCATTTTTTAAGAATATATCTTGAGGAGTATTCACAATGGAAACCGGAGCATCGTATTCAAGAATTGAATATTTCTCTAACCGCTTCTCCAAGTCTTCATTATTCTCAGGTAAAGGAGAAATGGCTAAAACCACGCCTTGCTTCATTAAAATAGAATTTAATGGTAAATCATCAATGTAATCAACAAGCTGTTGATCTGGAAGTAACCCTCCAAGAATACCTAAATCTGCTTCCTTTTCGTGGGAACTATATTTCTCCGCTAAATAATCTTTACACCTTACATGCAAAGATTGATTAAAAAAATGCTCCCATTTTTCTAAAATAGTACAAATACCTACTCTAATTGAGGCTACAGGACGGGTAAATGTTAATGGCAATAAAGTTGTATGACACTTGCCGTCAAATAAAACAATTGTTTTCATTTAATCTAGTTCTAATCAAATGTAAGGATAAAAAAAACCCCCGAACAATGTCGAGGGTTAAAAGATGTTATAATACTTCTATTATTTTTTCTTCTGAGAAGAATATCTGCTTTTGAATTTATCAATTCTACCAGCAGTATCTATAAGCTGTTGTTTTCCAGTAAAGAAAGGGTGAGATTTATGTGAAATCTCTAATTTTATAAGCGGGTATTCATTACCATCTTCCCATTCTACTTTATCCTTAGAATTAGCACAACTTTTACTTAAAAAAGAATAGTCGTTAGACATGTCTTTAAAAACAACTAATCTGTAATTCTCTGGGTGTATTCCTTTTTTCATTAATCTAAGTCTTTAACTTTCAAGCGTGCAAATATATATTTTCTTTTTCTTCTTTCAAAAGAAGAAATAAAATATTCCTATAAAATATTTTAAATGATAATAAGTTAATAAACTTGCAACATTAATTATGTAAATGTCAAATAAAAGAATATACACCACTACTCTTTTCTTATTAACGGTTGTCTTGTGTTTAAATTTTGTTAATTGTAGAAAGCAAAATATACTAACTAACAGTGCAGCAGATTTAGACTTCTCCACCGACACTATTTTATTTGACACCATTTTTACTACAGTTGGCTCTACAACTAAATATTTTAAAATATACAACAACAACAATGGAATTATTGAAATTTCTTCAATTGAGCTGGCTGGAGGTACAAATTCGCCTTTTAGAATTAATGTAAACGGAGATGCTGGAGTATCATTCGAGGACATTCAACTTGAAGCTGGAGATAGTTTATTTATTTTTGTTGAAGTCACCATTGACCCTAATAATTCAACTAACCCATTAATTGTAGAAGACTCCGTACTTTTTTCTACCAACGGTAATTTTCAGAAAGTTATTCTTAATGCTTTTGGACAAGACGCACACTTTCACATAAGTGAAATACTAACACAAGATCAAACATGGACCAATGACAAACCGCATGTGATTTATAATTATTGCATTGTAGACCAAGGTTTAACACTAACCATAGATGAAGGGACTTCCGTACACGGACACCCCAACTCCATACTTTATGTCTACAAAAGTCATTTAGAAGTAAATGGCACCCTTTCTAACCCCGTTACTTTCCAACAAGATAGAAATGAAGATTTCTTACTATACAACGTAGACAGCACAAGCGGCCAATGGAGAGGTATTTGGTTTTTTGAAGCCCTTGAAAGCAACATCAACTATGCTGAAATCAAAAATGCAACAATTGGAATTCAAGCAGACACACTCAACTCAGGAAATAGCATAAATTTAAACAGCGTATCTATTCACAACTGCCTATATGCTAATCTACTCACCCAAGGAGCTAATCTAAATGCTCAAAACTGCTTGTTTGGAAACTCTAGTCAACACTCAGCTTTTATAAGCATTGGAGGGAATGTAAATTTTGAACAATGCACTTTCGGGAATTACTGGCAAGGCCAAAGAAATGCTGCCTTAATGGTTTTTAAAGATTATTACGAATCAACAAGCATTCAATACAGACCGTTTAACAGTGCTGAGTTCACCAACTGTATATTTTATGGAGCCAACACCAATGAACTATTTTTAGACACCTTAGGAAGAGATCACCCTCAAGGAAGCTTGCCTATATTTAACTTCACCAATTGCCTTGTTAAACTGGAAGACTCCATCAACAATTCCTCTTTTTTTAATGGCTGCTTTAACAACCAAGATCCATTGTTTGGAGATCCGTCAATATGGGATTTTACAATTCCTAGTTCATCATTTGCTGTAGACAAAGGGGCACCGTCTTTAATTACCATAGACATAATAGGAAATCCAAGAGTAAACAACAATGACCTAGGCTGCTACGAATCCATATAATTATGATTTTACATCTAAAGACCAATACGCCTAAAAATATTCTTAAAGATTACTGTACTCAAACAAATGCATTCATAAATAAGAAAGATAGCTTCATTCAAATTGTAAATTCTAGTTCATATAAAGTTGCCAATGATGAACTTAACCCGTTTGTAATTGAAGCGTTTGTTTTTGATTCGGACATTCAACTTGCCTCATTAAAATATTCTGCACACAAACAAATTAACATTAATCAACTTACTATTGGAAGAAACTCTAGTCAATTTCCAATAATTATGGGTCCCTGTTCTGTAGAGAGTGAAACTCAACTTAAGGAGGTAGCTAATTTCCTAATCCATAATAAATTACACTGCATAAGGGCAGGAGCTTACAAACCTAGAACTTCTCCCTACTCATTTCAAGGGTTAGAAACAAAAGGACTTGAGCTTTTAAAAAGCACCGCTAAAACAAACAACTTGATCACTTTCTCAGAAGCAAAAGATGCTTCTCAAATAAAAGAATTAATTGACAGCGTTGATGTTGTTCAAGTGGGAACTAAAGCCATGTATGATCAGGGAATACTAAAAGCCCTTGGGAAATCTGATTGTACAGTACTTCTAAAAAGAGGGTTTGGATCTACTATTCAAGAGTTTGTTCAAGCGGCAGAATTCATTCTATGTGAAGGAAACGAAAACGTTATTTTATGTGAAAGAGGCATTCGAACATTTGAAAACAAAACAAGGTTCACTCTTGACCTTTGTGGTGTTGCCTGGCTTAAACACAACACAAATCTTCCAATAGTAATTGATCCAAGTCATGCACTTGGAAGTAGTTATGCAATAGCTGATTTAAGCAAAGCGGCTATTGCTATGGGAGTTGATGGGCTGCTAATTGAGACCCACCCTAATCCAAAACAAGCCCAATCTGATGCTGAGCAACAACTGAACTTCGATCAGGCTAAAGAGCTCCTTGAGCAAGTTCAACCATACCTGAAAATTCAAAAAAGAACACTTTATTAAGAAAGGCTTTCAAAGAAAGCAAGTACCAACTTAACCAGTTTTTTTTCAGCTTTTAAGGCTGTTGCTATGATATCATCAATGGCTATTGGTTCTAAATGATCTGGATCACATTCATCAGTTAAAACGGAGATAGCACAACACCTAATACCAGCATGATTTGCTGCAATTACTTCAGGAATAGTACTCATTCCAACAGCATCTCCCCCAAGAATTTTAAGCATTTTATATTCTGCAGGAGTCTCCAACATTGGCCCTTGAGCAGAAATGTAAACCCCCTGATTAAGCTTAATCCCTAAATTACTAGCAGATTCAATAAGCAAATCATTTAACTTATTATCATATGCATTACTCATATCTGGGAATCTAGTTCCTAATGAACTATGGTTAGGACCAATTAAAGGGTGATTAGCAAAAAGATTAATATGATCAGTAATGAGCATCAATTCCCCTTTTTTAAAACTTAAATTTATAGCACCAGCAGCATTTGAAATAAATAAATTTTTAACCCCTAACGATTGAAGAACATAAATTGGAAACACTACCTGAGTCATAGCGTACCCTTCATAGAAATGAAACCTACCCTGAAGAACAATAACTTTTATGGATTGAATATAACCAACAATTAAATTTCCAGAATGGGACTCAACAGTGCTTACTGGGAAATGAGGTATATCCTTATAAGAGATACTAATTTTATCAGTAACAACATCGGCAATTTTAGAAAGACCAGTCCCTAATATTATAGCATTGTCACAAGCTGAAACTCCCCTACTTACCAAAAAGCTTACTGCTTCTTCTATGTGTTCAATTTTCATTCTAATAATTTCTCGAGATCTCCAAGATCTTCTTTATAATCAACATCATTTAATGCAGGAAGTAAAAAATAATCTACACCTAGACTTTTAAAATCTAACAAGGTATCCAATAGTACATTTTCTGTTCCCCATTTTTTATTTATGAAGTATTCTTTTTTTAACAAATTCATTCCAAACAAATAATAACCGCCATCTTTTGCTGGACCAATAACAGCTTCGTGAGAATTTAATTTATCAAAAGCAGCATCAATTATATCGCTTGTTAACTCAAAACAATCTGAGCCAATTATAACCACCTTTTCTGCCCATTGACCAAACACATCTTTAAAAGCATTGTACATACGAATACCTAAATCTTCTCCCTGCTGAACATTTTTATGATATTGATCAGGGAAAATATCATTATTTTCTATGTAAGAATCATAATATATGTGCTTGTCCACCGAAAGGTTTGAGCTAATAAAAGCCGTGTGCTCAAGAAGATGTAAATACACTTTTAATGCATTATTATCACCAACAGACTTGGCCAATCGAGTTTTTATTTTACCAAGCTGAGGATTTCTGGTAAAAATGATAAGATGATTATTTACAGCCATTATTTAGCATTACATATTTCTTCTATACTGGCCGCCAACCTCAAATAAAGCCTTTGTAATTTGCCCTAAAGAACAATGCTTAGCGGCTTCCATAATTTCATCAAAAATATTAGCATTTTCAATGGCCGCCTTTTTAATGGCTTCTATAGCATCATTGACATTTTTCTTCTTATAAGCATGTAGATTGGAAAGCATATCTATTTGATATTCTTTTTCTTTAGCTGTAGCTCTTATGACTTCGTCCGGAATTACGGTCGGAGAACCCTTAGCATTTAAAAAAGTATTCACCCCAACAATTGGAAACTCTCCAGTATGCTTTAATGTTTCATAATAAAGCGACTCTTCTTGAATTTTACTTCGCTGGTACATGGTCTCCATAGCTCCTAGAACACCTCCTCTTTCATTAATTCTATCAAATTCTAACAGTACAGCTTCTTCAACAAGGTCGGTAAGTTCATCAACGACAAAAGACCCTTGTAAAGGGTTTTCATTTTTAGCAAGACCTAGCTCTTTATTAATAATCAGCTGAATAGCCATAGCTCTTCTTACCGATTCTTCTGTAGGTGTGGTTATGGCCTCATCATAAGCGTTGGTATGTAAAGAATTACAATTGTCATAAATGGCATAAAGGGCTTGAAGAGTAGTTCTTATGTCATTAAAATCAATCTCTTGAGCGTGTAGTGAACGTCCAGAAGTTTGAATGTGATATTTCAGCATTTGGGCTCTTTTATCGGCACCGTACTTATTTTTCAATGCTTTAGACCATATTCTTCTAGCTACCCTTCCAATAACAGCATATTCAGGGTCTATACCATTAGAAAAGAAGAAAGAAAGATTAGGACCAAACTTATTGATATCCATTCCTCTACTTAAATAATACTCTACATAAGTAAACCCATTAGCAAGAGTAAACGCAAGCTGGGAGATAGGATTAGCACCAGCTTCAGCGATGTGGTAACCAGAAATAGAGACTGAATAAAAATTCCTCACCATCTTTTTGATGAAATATTCTTGAACATCACCCATTAATCTAAGTGCAAATTCTGTAGAAAAAATACAGGTGTTTTGTGCCTGATCTTCCTTAAGAATATCTGCCTGTACGGTACCTCTTACCTTGGTAAGCGTTTCGGCTTTAATGGTTTCATATACATCATTGTCTAAAACCTGATCACCAGTAACACCAAGAAGCATCAACCCCAAGCCATCATTTCCTTCTGGAAGCTCTCCCTGATAGGTGGGGCGAACAGCATTTTTATAGATTTTGTCAATTTTAGCAGAAACCTGTTTTTCAAGATTGTTTTCTTTAATGTATTTCTCACAATTTTGATCAATTGCTGCATTCATAAAAAATCCTAACAGCATAGGAGCTGGTCCATTAATGGTCATGCTAACAGATGTCGATGGATTAGAAAGGTCAAAACCTGAATATAATTTCTTGGCATCATCTAGACAACATATAGAAACCCCAGCATTACCAATTTTACCATATATATCTGGTCTAACATGAGGATCATTTCCATACAGCGTTACAGAGTCAAAAGCTGTAGATAATCTTTTAGCTGGCATTCCTAAGCTAACATAATGAAATCGTCTATTTGTTCTCTCAGGACCTCCTTCACCAGCAAACATTCTAGTAGGATCTTCCCCTTCTCTTTTAAAAGGAAACAGCCCAGCAGTAAAAGGGAATTGACCTGGATAATTCTCTTGCAATGACCACCTTAAACGGTCTCCCCAGTTAGAAAACCTAGGTACGGCAACCTTAGGAATAGATAGATGAGATAAAGATTCAGAATGTGTTTTCACTGCTAATTCTTTGTCTCTAACCTTAAATTTAAATTCAGGAGCCTTGTATTTACTTATTTGCTCATCCCAATTGGAAAGAAGCTGAAAGTTGTGCGGATCTAAATCCATTTTAAATTCTTCATAAGCAGTTTTCAAGCTATTTAACAGCAACTCATCCTTGTTTTTGTTCGAAAACAGCACCATAGATTTTTCTAAGGCTTCTAACTGATCAGCAACAGCAGATTGCTTATCCACCCAGGAATCATAAGCTCTATTATTTTCGGAAATTTCAGAAAGATATCTTACCCTATTTGGGGGAATAACAAATATCTTTTCAGACATCTGCTTAGAAATTGAAAAATTGGAAATTAACCCTGCTGAAGTCTTGTTTTCAATTTCATCCATTAAGGATCGGTACAGCGTATTCATTCCCGGATCATTGAATTGTGAGGCGATAGTTCCAAAAACAGGAATGTCTTCGTCTTTTATCTCCCATAAATTATGATTCCTTTTGTATTGTTTTTTAACATCTCGAATAGCATCAAGGGCTCCTCTTTTATCAAATTTGTTGAGTGCAACAATATCTGCGAAATCTAGCATGTCAATTTTCTCTAGCTGAGTAGCAGCTCCAAATTCTGGTGTCATTACATACAGAGAAACATCACTATGATCTAAAATTTCTGTATCGGATTGACCTATTCCAGATGTTTCAAGAATAATTAAATCATATTTAGCAAGTTTAAGAATGTCTAAAGCATTGGAAACATACTTCGATAAAGCAAGGTTACTTTGCCGAGTTGCAAGTGAGCGCATGTAAACACGAGGATCGTTGATTGAATTCATTCGAATTCGATCACCAAGTAAAGCTCCCCCAGTTCTTCTTTTTGAAGGGTCAACAGAAACAATAGCGATTTCTTTTTTTGGAAAATCTGCCAAGAACCTTCTTACAAGCTCATCAACTAAAGATGATTTACCTGATCCTCCAGTACCGGTAATTCCTAAAATAGGAACACTTATTTTCTTTGCTGCAGCTTGGATATTTTTTAACTCCTCCAGGTTATCCTCCATGAAATTTTCAGCAGCTGAAATCATCTTTCCTAGATGAAGTGGGTTTTTCTTAAAAGATTTTTTTGCCAATTCTTTTTTCTGTCCCTTACCTGTTGGGAAATCACATCGTTTTACTAAATCATTAATCATTCCCTGAAGACCTAAAGAACGTCCATCGTCTGGATGATATATTCTTTCTATTCCGTAATCTTGTAACTCTTTAATTTCAGCGGGAAGAATGGTCCCACCACCACCACCAAAAATCTTAATATCATGTGCTCCCTTTTCTTTTAACAGATCAAACATGTACTTGAAATACTCATTGTGCCCCCCTTGATATGAAGTCATTGCAATTGCTTGTACATCTTCTTGAATTGCACAGTTAACTACCTCCTCTACACTTCTATCATGACCCAAATGAATTACCTCACAGCCTGTAGACTGAATAATTCTCCTCATAATGTTGATAGCGGCATCATGTCCATCAAATAAGGAGGCTGCAGTTACAATTCTAATCTTATTTGTTGGTTGATATATATTTGAATCCATTTATCTTTGACTTTGAAACAAAAATACATTTTTGATTTAGGTTGTCAAATTCAATTTGAATTAATAGAAAATAATAGTTTTACATAAAATACTTGAAAGTTGTTTTTTGTTCTATCTAAAATATTATCCTTTGTAGCAAATCCGCTCTTTTTTATCTGTCTATTTTTTATTGTGGGATTGGTTCATAAAAAAAAATATAAAAGACATAAATATCTACTTTTGACTTTTCTAATGCTGCTTTTTTTCTCTAATGGATACATTTACAAAATCAGCTTTGAGTTATGGGAAACTCAAGAAGTTGAGCTTAAAGATAGCTACGACTATGGTATTTTACTTGGAGGCATGATTAGCTTAAACTCAACAAAGCAGAAAATTAAATTCGGAGAAAGCGGAGAAAGAATGCTTTCAACTTTAATGCTTTACAACTCCAAGAAAATCAAAAAAATACTAATAAGTGGCGCTTCTGGAAGTTTAAAATCTGATATGATAGAATCAGACTACCTAAAGTTGTATTTAATAAGAAATGGTGTACGTCCAGCTGACATTATTTGCGAAAGAAGCTCTCAAAATACGTATCAAAATGCTTTGTTTACAGCAAAACAGCTGTCCAAAAACACTGCCAACCTTCCCAGCTGTTTATTAATCACATCTGAGTACCACATGAAAAGAGCTTTGGCATGCTTCAACAACACGAATCTTACAGTTGACCCCTACGTTATGAAATTGGATGAAAAGTATATAGACTGGCTTAGCTATATAATTCCTCAACCAAGCATCATTTATAGGTGGAATATTTTATTGCACGAAATCATAGGATTCTACAGCTACAAACTCAACGGCTACATTTAAAACAATTCTGGTTGCCTATAATCTTTAATTAAAGGGATTTTTACTTTTTTTTCTGCTTTAAGCTGACTTATAAATGCATTGAAAAAATCAACAATCTTCCCCCTTTGATCTCCAGGCTGATGAACATAAAACCAGACGTGTTTGATTCCAAAAAGCAGGCTTTCATTTATTTTGTCCAACCAATGATTAATTCTAACAAGATCACTAGGATGATTGAAATCCCCCACATACCTAACAAATAAATGCTCACTTGAAACCCTACAATGTGCAACATCTCTTCTTCCTGGAGTATCAGTAATAACAGTAGAAATTGAATTTTCACAAAAGAGTTGCTCCCATTCATTCATTACAGAAGGGCTAAACCATGAGGAATCTCTAAATTCAATAGACAAAGGAAAACCCTTAGGTACATTTTCAATAAATGAAACTAATTTGTCAAAATCTGATGCTTTAAAATAATTAGCCATAACTGCAAAACTCAACCCAGAATAATCTCCCAAATTATCAATGGCTAATAAAAACTGATCAAAGTGAAGTCTAGACTTTAGGTCATTGATATCTTTTCGATGAGTAATGACTTGTGGAACCTTAAGAGAAAATTTAAAGCCTTTATCAACTGTATCAGCCCAGCGATTAATGACTTCTTTTTTAGGAGTTCCAAAACGAGTAGCATTAACCTCTATACTATTAAATTGTTTGGAATAAGCCAATAAGAAATCTTTTTGTTTGGTACCTGACGGAAAAAGAACTCCTAAATAATTTTTATCTGCCCATACCGGTGCACCAATATGAAAAGATAAATCTTCAAATGAAACTGTAGCTATTTTCTTCAAACTACTGCTCATAGCAGGAAGTGAAAAATCAACTTCATCAATACGCTCTAAATGACCAAACTTCATGATTAATAAAACTAATGCAATTTAATAGACAACAATAATATTAAATTCTTTGAATTATTAATTGTTATTTTGCTTACTGTAATTTAAGGAAAATGAACACAGGTAAAGTAAATTTAAAGCCAGCGAAAGACAAATCAATAAAAAGATTTCATCCTTGGATTTTTTCTGGAGCAATAAAAGCGGTAGACCAGCATGTAAAAGATGGAGATGTAGTAGAAGTTTTCTCCAACAAAGGAAAATATTTAGGAACAGGACATTTTCAAGAAGGAATTATCAGCGTAAGAGTTTTTGAATTTGAACAACAGGAAATTACAGCTTCCTATTGGAAAAACAAACTCCTTCAAGCTATAAAAGTTAGAGAAAATTTAAGTTTATCCTCAAATGAAGCAACCAATATTTATCGTTTAGTTCATGCTGAGGGAGATGATTTACCGGGTTTGATAATTGACCTTTACAATACTACAGCTGTTATTCAATGTCATTCCATTGGCATGTGGTTACTTAAAGACCTTTTCGCTAAATCCCTAATGGAAACCATTCCTACCTTAAAGGCAGTTTATGACAAAAGCACTCATTCTCTTCCAGAAAAGTACCATGAGCCGTATGCCATTAAAGATGATTACATCATTGGAGACGCTGGATCTACTACACCAGCTTTAGAAAACAACAATCTTTTTTCTATTAACTGGATTAATGGCCAAAAGACAGGTTTTTTTATTGATCAAAGAGAAAACCGAAAACTTTTAGGTGAACTTTCTAAAGGCAAAAAGATTTTAAACACATTTTGTTATTCTGGAGGGTTCTCTATTTACGCTTTAAATAATGGAGCAAAAGAAGTTCACTCTTTAGACAGCTCTCAAAAAGCAATAGACTTACTTGAGGATAACCTAAAATTAATTGAGGACAAAGCAATTAATCACACCTCTATTGTTGCCGATGCAATGGAATTTATAAAAAACATAAAAGATGATTATGACATAATCATTCTTGACCCCCCTGCATTTGCTAAGCACATGAAAGCTAGGCATAAAGCTATTCAGGGTTATAAAAGATTAAATGCTAGAGCAATTGAACAAATTAAACCCGGAGGTATTATTTTCACTTTTTCTTGTTCTCAAGTTATGGATAAAGCACTTTTTAAAAACACTATTTTATCTGCAGCAATTGCTGCTCAGAGAAAAATAAAAATATTACACCAGCTTCATCAACCAGCAGATCACCCAATTAATATTTTCCACCCTGAGAGTGAATATTTAAAAGGATTAGTATTACAAGTATTTTAAAATTTTAGTCAGATGAAAATTGTCTTTATGGGAACTCCAGCATTTGCTGTTGAAAGTTTAAAAATTCTTATAGAAAATCATTTCAATATTGCTGCAGTTATTACTGCACCTGATCGACCTGCAGGAAGAGGGAAAAAATTAAAATCTTCAGCAATTAAAGATTTTGCTGTTGCTCAAAATTTAGCCATACTTCAACCAACGAATTTAAAAGACCCTGATTTTAATGCGCATTTAAAAAGCATTAATGCGGATTTATTTGTTGTTGTTGCTTTTAGAATGCTTCCAAAAATTGTTTGGAGTCTTCCTAAGTATGGAACAATTAACCTTCATGCTTCACTACTTCCCAATTATCGGGGAGCAGCACCAATAAATTGGGCCTTAATAAATGGCGAGAAAAAAACTGGAGTTACTACTTTTTTTATTGAGGAAAAAATTGATACTGGGGAAATTATAAATCAAAAAGAAATTGAAATTCTTGACCATGATAATGTTGGAATGCTTCATGATAAACTAATGAAAATTGGAGCTACTGTTTTAAAAGACACCGTAAAAGCAATAAGCAATCAAAACTATGTAGCCCTGAAACAAGAAAGTTTTAATCTATCCGAAATAAAAGCTGCTCCAAAACTCAACAAACAAACTGGAAAAATTAATTGGGCCAATACAACCCAATCAATAAACAATCTAATTAGGGGAATGTCTCCCTATCCAGGAGCATGGACAACCATTGAAATAGATAACAATAAATTAATGCTTAAAATATTTAGTGCCTCTATCTCTGAAAAACAATTAGAAACAGGTCAGATAAGTGTAAATAATGATAAACTCTATATTGGTTGTTTAGATGGATGTATTAAATTAGCAGAAATTCAATTGGAAGGCAAGAAGAGAATGCACGCTGACCAATTTTTAAGAGGAGCTAGAATAACTAATTTAGAATGTACATGAAACTATTACTATCCATAGGCTTTTTTTTAACATTTTCAATGGCTATTTCTCAAGAATTTGTTGGAGAGTTCAATAAAGTTCGTCCAGATTCAACTTTCGACAACATTCATGTTCATCAAATTTCCTCTAACATTCATTCAACGACATTTGCTATTTGGGTAAAAAACAAAGTAAGAACACACAAGCATGCTCATCATGTTGAAAACATATATGTTACTCAAGGTGAAGGAAGATTTCATTTAGGCAGTACAACTTATCACATTGAACCAGGAGATTTAATTGTTGTTCCAAAAAACACTTGGCACGGTGTCGAAGTTACCTCTACAATTCCACTAAGAGTCATCTCTGTTCAATCTCCTGAATTTATTGGAGTAGACAGAATTTATAAGGACTAAAATTTCTTTACAGTTTCGCTTTTAGGCTTCCAATAGTCAATCAATATTCTAATCAAAAAACAATTTTAGATGTTGTATATTTAACTAAATAAATACACAACATGAAAAAAACAATCGCTACACTATCTCTTCTAACTATTTCTTTTGGCGCCTTTTTTAGCCAAAATATAGTTACAACTAGTCCTCAGTATAAATCTGCTATTCTAGAAGAATTCACAGGCATTCATTGTGGATATTGCCCAGACGGACATTTAATTGCTAAAAACCTATACAACAGTAATCCAGACAGAGTTGTTCTTATTAACATTCATACGGGAGGTTTCGCAACTCCTTCTGCTGGTGAGCCTGACTACCAGACATCTTGGGGTGCAGCAATTGCAGGTCAAACAGGTCTTACTGGCTATCCTGCAGGAAGCGTTAACAGACATGTTTTCGCTACAGCAATGACAGCTGGAGGAACTGCAAGCGGCAGAAGTACTTGGACAACAATGGCAGATGAGATAATGCAAGAAGTTTCTCCAGTAAATGTTGGTGCCTCTTCTTCCTATAACGCTACCACCAATGAACTAACAATTGATGTAGAAGCTTATTATACAGCCAACAGTGCTGCAGCTACTAACTACATTAACGTAGCACTAATACAAGACTCCTTACTCGGACCACAATCAGGTGGCACTAATTACAACCCCACCAATTATGTTGGTTCAGATTATGTTCATAGCCACATGTTAAGAGACTTAATTACTGGTCAATGGGGAGATGTAATTTCAACAACTACTCAAGGTACATTGTTTCAAAATCAATATGTTTATGCTGTTCCTTCTGATGTTAATGGCGAAGCTGTTGACATTTCAAATTGTCATGTTGTAGTCTTTGTTTCTGAATCTACTCAAGAAATATATACCGGTGTTTCTATTCTAGCTGATGGTGGAAGTGATGATGGAGATCATGCCCCATTTATTGGAGATTTTACAGGTCTTGGTGCTCAGGGAGTTTCTGGATCCAATGGAGCTGCTTCAACATTCTCTTTTTCAATAGACCCTCTTATTTCAGGGGCTAATGATTATACTTTTGAGCTTACAAGTGATGCTCCTGGAGATTGGTCGTCACTATATAAAGTTGATGGAAATCCATATACATCCACTCAAACAATTTCTCTTTCTAGTGGAAACACATCAGCAATTGAAATAGAAGTTAACCCTGGCACAACTGCTGCCGTTTCCACATTTACGCTAAGTATGTATTTAACTGCTAATCCCATAGCTATTCAAACACAAGAAGTATATGTAATTAGTGGTGTAACAGACTTAATCATAAATGGTTCTGGAAACAACGGCTCATCAACAGGAAATGGTGCTTCAGATTATGAAAACAACTATGATGATGGATTGACACATGCTAACAACACTTCTTATGATATAGCGAGTGCTCAGATGCTTAACATACTATCCACCAACTTTGCTTTAAGTGGTGTAAATAACATTTATTACAATGTAGGCTGGACATTCCCTTCTCTTGCTGATGAAGATGCCAATTCACTAACCACATTTTTGGATAACGGAGGGAATCTTTTCCTTTCAGGTCAAGACATCGGTTGGGATATAGAATCTGGTAGTGGTTACGGAACTGCTGTAACACAAAGCTTTTATACTAACTACTTAAATACTGCTTTTGTTGATGATGGAAGTACAGCTAACTCACAATATACAGCAGTTACATCTGATATAGTTTTTGGATCTACTAATTCAACACCAATTACTGATCCCTATGGAGGTTACATGTATCCAGATCAGTTAAATCCAATTAATGGTGCTGAAGGGATTTTTAATTACAACAGTGACCCAAGTAAGATAGGTGCTATCCGATTTGAAAACACCAACTTTAAAATAGTTTATTTAGGAGTTTCTCTTGAAATGGTTGATGATGTTAATGTTAGAAAAGAAATTATCAAAATTTCCCATGATTGGTTTTATGGAAACATCTCATCTGACCAGGTAGATTTCAACAGCATTACTACAAGTTATCCAAATCCAGCTGCAAATCAGCTTAATATTTCTTCTACAGCCAAATGGACGAATTATGAAATATATAGCCTTGGCGGCAAGTTAATTAAGTCTTCTAGCATACCATTTTATACAAATGATTTTGCAATTAATTTAAATGATGTAGCTAATGGAAGCTATAGTATTTCTCTTAAAAATGGTAAAGAGATGAAAACAATCAAGTTTATCGTTGCTAAATAATTAAAGTAATAATCCAAAAAAAGCCCGTTAATTCGGGCTTTTTTTTTAGTTCATAAGCACAATTTGATTAATTGGCGATTTATTAAAGGCTCCATTATTTACATACCTAACTTTTGGAAACTCTCTTAAATTATAATTACTCACCATCACTTGTCCATAGGCTCCAGCCGATCTTATTTTAATAAGATCTCCCCTGCTAAGTTTTTCAATTTTATAATTTGATCTGAATGAATCGCTAGATTCACATATTGGGCCAACAATATCATAATTCTCAATACTATTTGTTGCGCATCCAATTTTTTCAATAGAATGCTCTGCCTGATATAAAGCAGGGCGAATTAAATCTGTCATTCCTGCATCAACTATAGCAAATTTTTTAGCAATACCTTCCTTGATATACAGGACAGAGGTTACCAAATCTCCGCATTGTCCAACAATAGATCTACCCAATTCAAAATGCACCTTTTGGTTGGGAGATGAAAGTTTTAATTTTTCTTTAAAAACATTAAAATAAGAACGGAAGTCTGGAATTGGATTCAAAGAAGGATTTTCATAATCAATCCCTAATCCTCCACCTAAATTTAGGTGTTGAATTTGAATACCTTTTTCGGAAAGGTAATTTAAAATATAATTTACTCTTTTAGCTAAAAATTCGAAATTTCTAAAATTTGTGATTTGGCTGCCAATATGAAAGTGCAAACCGTAAAGCGTAATGGAATCAGAATCATTAATCAACTCAATAGCAGACAATAATTGTTCAATTGAAATTCCAAATTTATTCTCGTTAATTCCTGTTTTAATGTACTGGTGGGTATCCACATCTACGTTTGGATTAACTCTTACGGCAATTTTAGCTGATTTTTTTAAGCTTTTGGCTATGCCATTGATAACCTGTATTTCCTGTAAAGATTCTACATTAAAACAGGCGATGTTATTGGTTAATGCCAATTCAATCTCTTTGTCTGTTTTACCTACCCCGGCAAAAACAATTTTATTGGGATTAAACCCGCAATCTATTGCATGAATGATTTCATTCCCACTAACACAGTCTGCACCTAAACCATAACTAGCAATTATTTTATTTATTTGCTTATCGGTGTTTGCTTTTAGGGCATAATGAATTACATAATCGTTTGATTCAAAAACTAAATGCTGAAGGGTCCTTTCAAGTAATCCTAAATCATATTGATAATAAGGTGTTTCCATATGTTTTTTTGAACGAACATAGGCCTATGTTATAAGTAAATAAATAATTTCAATACATTTGTCCAAAAATTAACTTTTTGTTAAAATTTTAACATGCTTACAATAAAGAGCCACATAGAAAATGAAATAAGAAATGAACCATTTTTACTGGAAAACATTAAAAATGGAATGATCAATATCTCAGCTTTAGCTAGAAAAATAGAGCCAAAACTTAGTCAAAAAATTGGAAGAAAAATAAACTACAATGCCATAATAATGGCCATAAAAAGATTAGAGATAAAGGAGCTAAATAAGTCAAGAGATATAAAAAAACAATTAAAAAAAATTGGAAGCTTAACCGTAAAATCAGGATTAATTGACTATAGCTTTAAAAACACCCCTAAGTTTGAAAAAATAGCTTCAAAATTTAACCTGAACCAGCTGACTAACACCAACGGTTTTCACACCTTATCAAAAGGGGTAAATGAAACAACCATTATAATTAGTGACAATCTTAAATTAATATTTGAGCAAGCACTAAAGGATATTCCCTATGAATCTAAAAAGGAGGATCTATCTAGTATTACCATAGAGCTTCCAAAAAAAAATACAGAGGTTTATGGCCTCTACTATACCATATTAGGCAGAATAGCTTGGAAAAGTATCAGTGTTATCGAAGTCATCTCAACCACTAATGAGCTTACTATAATTTTAAAAGATAATCAAGTAAGCACAGCTTTAGAAGCTCTAATGGAGCTCAAAAAAAACTAAGCTGAATCTTTATCAGCATTTATAAAATCAAACTTTTCAAAACCAATTAATTCAAGATCAATATTGTTTTTTTTGCTTGAAATATCTCTAAAGTCCACAATCACTTCTTGTATTTCTTTACTCATGGTGTGGCATTTAACAGCACTCATTTTAACCTTTGAACCGTTTGGTATTTTTTGTAAGGTTTGCATTAGTGCTCCTTTATTTAGAAAAGAAACAATCTGAGCAAAAGAAATAACTGTTTCGTTTTCTTTTTCATCAGTATGAGAGATTAAAGCAAGCTCATAATTTTTTCTTAGAATAAAGAACATGGCCAATGCAAATCCAATACCTACTCCTTTCAACAGGTCTGTAGCTAAAACAGCAGAAATAGTAACCAATATCACAATTGCACCCTGAATATCAGTTTTAAACATTTCAATTACCTTTTTCAATTTTAATAATTTAAAACCTAATATACATAGTATTGCAGCTAATGATGCTGTAGGTATCATTTCCAACAGCCCTGGAAAGGCAAAAACTGAAACAAGCAATAAAATACCATGATAGATGGCAGAAAGTTGAGTTTTAGCTTTTGCATTTATGTTCGCTGAACTTCTTACAATAACCATGGTTATTGGCAATCCACCAATCAATCCTGAAATTATATTACCAATACCTTGAGCCTTAAGCTCTTTATTGGTAGGAGAAATGTTTTTATCTGGATCAAGCTTATCCGTAGCTTCAACACTAAGTAGTGTTTCTATACTTCCAACAATTGCTATTGTCAATGCTACTAGCCAAACTTGAGGATTAGCAAGATGAGAAAAATCAGGTAACTGAATCAAGTTTTTAAAATCCCAATTCTTGACTTCTAAAGGAAGGCCTACTTTTTGTTCTGTCAAAATTGCCAAAGATGAACCAGAATCAGCTCCCAAAGAGGAAAACAAATAAGCTAATACACCTCCCATAATAACGGCTACTAAAGATCCTGGCAGGTACTGAAATATTTTTTTAGTCTTAAAAAATTTAAGCTCCCACAACAGCATTATTGCAACACAAGCAATAAAAATAATAAGAGCGCCATAGCTAGGATCCATTAAGGCTGATTTGGTATCTATCCAAAGTTTGGTAACTAGATGAAGATCAGTTTTACTTGCAATTTCATTAGCAGATAAGAACTTATCATAAGCATCAGTACTAATAGCTGAACCTTTAAATCCTCCTATGATAGATGGGATTTGTTTCAACATAAGAATTAGACCAATGGAGGCCAGCATTCCATTAATTACAGATGTAGGAACAAAGTATCCAATAACTCCAAGACGAAAAAGACCAAGGAGAAATTGAATAACTCCAGAAAGAAATACGGCTAGAAAAAATATAGCGGCAGGATTGTCTCCATCTAACGTTCCTATTCCAGCAACAACTATAGTAATTAAACCAGCAGCTGGACCACTAACACCAAATTTGGAGCCACTAAAAAAAGTTACCACAATACCTCCAATTATTCCGGCAATAATTCCGGAAAAAGCATTAACTCCGGATCCTTGAGCTATTCCAATACATAGTGGCAGAGCAACTAACCAAACAACAATAGCTGCAGGGAAGTCATTTTTAAAATACGAAAGACTAAAATTTTTATTTTTTTTATTAAACATGATAAATGAAAATGGTTGTTTGATTTGCAAACAAATAATTAAAATTAAAAAAAGTTGATATTAATTCTTTGTTCTACACAAAGAGTGCCAAGTATTTGGCCAATTAAAGATTAGACGATTTCAGGTGGAGGTGTTAAATTATCTTTATAAAAGCTGTAATAAAAATCTGAAATTAGATTGTCATCAGTAACTTTAAGTTTTGACACGCAAAAAGCTGAAATTTGATCATTTAAATAATCATCCATTTCCACTTCTTCTAATTCTTCTGATTCATTTTCACTTTCAGTTTTTTCAGCTTCTAGTTCGTAGCTAATGTAGTTTATAGACTCATCATCAGAAGAAGAAAAAGCTTCAACCAGTTGTGGAAATAGAAAATTAGCCAAAAACAATGCGAAAATTGAATAGATAGACAATTTCTTAAGAAGATCAATACCTCTAATTTTCAAATTAACTATTTCTTTTATTTTCAACAATACCTTCTATTTAAGAAGTACAAATATAGCAATATCGATGTATTGAACAATTCTTCATAAAACATTAACTAGAATTAACATTTAAAATTCTTATTATAGACTTTTATTTATTAACAAGGATTAAT
Source organism: Parvicellaceae bacterium (assembly GCA_045561415.1). Taxonomy (GTDB): domain Bacteria; phylum Bacteroidota; class Bacteroidia; order Flavobacteriales_D; family Parvicellaceae. The sequence continues at coordinate 8,415 of JBJKXU010000007.1, read as the reverse complement.
CATTAACGATTGAAAAAAAGTAATCTACTCATAAAGGAGACCAGTCCTTATTTACTTCAACATGCTTACAATCCAGTAAATTGGCACCCATGGAATAAGCAAGCTTTAGAAAAAGCCAAAAATGAAAATAAAATGCTAATTATAAGCATTGGATATTCTGCCTGCCATTGGTGTCATGTTATGGAAAAAGAAAGTTTCCAAGATGTAGAAATTGCTAGCTTAATGAATGATAACTTTATATGTATTAAAATAGACAAAGAAGAACGACCTGACATAGACTTAATTTATATGGAAGCGGTACAGCTTATTACAGGTCAAGGAGGTTGGCCTCTAAATTGCATTACTCTACCAAATGGAAAACCCATTTATGGAGGGACCTATTTCAATAAAAAGCAGTGGAGCTATACTTTAACGCAACTTGTAAACATTTATAAAAATGAAAGCAAGAAAGTTAATGCACAAGCTAACAAATTAGCTGAAGCCATTTCTAAAAATGAATTTATTGACCTTGAAATAAAAGTTGAGAACAATTTCAATTCCCTAATTAGCAGTTCCATAGAAAAATGGAAATCAAAATTAGACCCCATATATGGTGGTTTAAGAGGTGCCCCTAAATTTCCAATGCCTTCTGCTACACTATTTCTGTTAGTCTACAATTATTACAAAAACGACAGCACTATTGAAGCAGCAATTACCACTCATCTAGAAAAAATGCATTTTGGAGGGATTTACGACCACATTATTGGAGGGTTCTGCAGGTATTCTACAGATGAAAAATGGAAAGTTCCTCACTTTGAGAAAATGCTTTATGACAATGCTCAGCTATTAAGTCTATATGCAACAGCCTACAAGATATCTTCATTGTCTGCTTATAAAGAAATTGTTCTTGAAACCATTTCTTTTTTAGCATCGGAATTGGCCAATAACAAAGGAGGATACTATTGTGCTATTGATGCCGACTCTGAAGGAGAAGAAGGCAAGTATTATTCTTGGGGATATGAAGAAATTAATGACGTTATTGACAACCAGATACTGGCAGCGTATTTCAACATTTCTAAAGAAGGAAACTGGGAAAGTGACACTAATATTTTGTATATCTCCAAATCCAAAGAAACTTTTTGTAAAGAATTTTCCATTGGTGAAAATGAATTTGAGGAATCAATTCAAACAGTAAAAAAGAAATTAAACCACTTTAGAAGTAAAAGAATAAAACCCCAAATTGACAATAAGCTTATAACTTCTTGGAATGCTTTACTGTTAACAGGACTAATCGATTCCTATTCGATAACACACAATGAAGAATTATTAGAAAAATCCATTGCATTAGGGGAATTTCTGACCAAAAACAGCATAAAAAAAGACTTCAGCCTAATTAGAATTATAAACAAATCAAACGCTCCAATTGATGGGTTTTTAGATGACTATGCTTTTGTTATTAAAGGGTTTATAAGTTTATACCAAACCACTTTTGATGAAAAATGGCTAAATATGGCTAATTCGATTCTAGATTATGCTATTGAAAATTTTTCAGACGAAGCATCTCAGCTGTTCTTTTACACACACAAAAAAAGTGATTCATTAATAGCTAGAAAAATGGAGCTTACTGATAATGTTATTCCTAGCTCTAATTCTCAAATGGCCCTTAATTTATTCCTAATTGGAACACTGCTAGACAAACAAAAGCATATTGAAAGAGCTAAAACCATGAGTCAACACATTATCGCATTCTTCAAAGAAAACGGGGCTTATTACTCCAACTGGGGGATACTCCTAACGTGGCTAAACAGTCCACCTTTTCAGGTAGCAATAGTTGGAAAAAAAGCATTGAGTTTTAAAAACAAGTTAGCTGAATTCTTTTTACCTAACGTAATAATTTTAGGATCAACTAAACCCTCTGACCTACCACTTTTAGCGCATAAATACCAAAAAGAGGAAACCTATTTCTATATTTGCCAAAATAATACTTGCTTGCCACCTTTAACTTCAATTGAATCTGTTATTAATAAAGTCAACCTGAGTAACTAACCTATTAATAAAAGAAATTGATGAACCATTCTTCAAGAAAGCATTTTTCAAAAAATAAAAATAAGCGCTATTCAAACCAGAATTCCAGAAGGAAAAAATCCACTTTAGACCCTCAGCTTCTAATAAAGAAAGCAGTAATAAGTGAAGTTAAAGAGTATGTTTCTAAAAGGGAATATAGCTCCATGCCTATTCATCAAAAGCTAAAAGATGCTTTAGCAATTAAAGGGTACATTAAACCTACAGAAATTCAAGATAGAACTCTAGAAGCTTTATTAGACAAAAGAGACATTTTAGGAATTGCACAAACAGGCACAGGCAAAACCGGTGCTTTTTTAATACCAATTATCAATCAACTTATTGAGAATAACACCAATCCATTTGCTTTGGTTGTTGTTCCTACAAGAGAGCTTGCTGTTCAAGTACAGCAAGAGTTTAAAAGCATGACAAAAGGGCTAAATCTATTCTCTGCTTGTTTTATTGGGGGAACTAACATCAATAAAGACTTGCAAATTTTAAGGAGAAACAGCCACCTTGTTATAGGAACTCCTGGGAGAATTCTTGATTTAGTCAATAGGAAAGCGTTAGACTTAAGAAAGCTAAACACCTTAATACTAGATGAATTTGACCGCATGTTAGACATGGGTTTTGTCCATGATGTTAAAAAAATAATTTACGGCATGCAAAACAGAAAGCACACGCTTTTGTTTTCTGCCACTTTAAATGACAAACAAAACAACTTGATTAAGGGAATTTTAAAAAAACCTGTGACAGTAAAAATAAGTAATGGCTCAAGCACGGGTGACAACATCAATCAAGATATTATACGAATTTCGGATCAGGACGATAAGTTTGGTATTCTTTTAGAAATGCTCAAAAGGACTAACTTTAAAAAAATACTCATATTTGAAGAGACTAAACATCGAGTAAATAGGCTGTGTGCAAAATTAAATAAAGTAGGAATAAAATCTGATCAAATACAAGGGAATAAAAGTCAAAATGCTAGACAAAAAGCATTGGGTAAATTCAAAAAAGGAGAAATAAAAGTTTTAGTAGCTACAGATGTTGCAGCAAGAGGAATAGACATATCAGACATCACCCATGTGATCAACTATCAGGTACCTGAATCGTTTGATTCTTATATTCATAGAATTGGAAGAACAGGAAGAGCGGGAAGACCTGGACAGGCTTACACTTTTGTAGATTAGGTCTTTTTTACTCGAACAGCATTTAATCCTTTAGCGCCTTGCTCTAACTCAAAAGTAACGGAATCATTTTCACCAATTTCTTCAAGTGTTCCACTAATGTGTACAAAATACTTTTCTTCATTAGCAAGATCTCTTATAAAACCATACCCTTTTGAAGTGTCGAAGAAAGCAACTTTTCCTTTTCTTATAGGATCTTCTTCAATGTGTTCTCTTTTAGGAACCCCAAGCTCAATATTCTCAGCTTTAATTTCTTTTTTCTTTTTGGTGGTATCTGGTGGAGTATCCGTTAAATGACCGTTCTCATCAACATAAGCAAGCATGCTTTCAAGACCAGCACCTTTGTTAGAATTGGCTCTTCTTTCTTCTTTTCTAAGCTGTTTATCTTGTCTTTTTTTTAAGCGCTTTTTTTCTTTGTCTTTTTTGTTAAATGTCTCTTGAGATCTAGCCATGTATAATAAGTGATTTTAAAGATTTTTTATAATAGTATGTAAATTTAAGCAAGAATCAAACAAAAAACCGCTAAAAAGGGAGATTTTATATCGACACCTAATTATTTTGGTTGATATATTTTCTTTGCTGTTTTATAAATTTCATCCTTATCAAGAGTCATTCTTTTGCGCTCATGATTAATGTAAAGTGGCATTTGATCGGTATGGTGAACGGAGTTTGGATCATTACTAATACCATAAGGAAGTACGGTTTCTATTTCAACCCCATAATCACCATACTTAATAAGCATGATATAAGAATCTCCTGAAACTGCCTTTACCCTACCCTTGGTATGGTTCTTAGATGAAGTGGCTGCTATCATATCAAGCATCCCTGAAACAGGAAATTCTACCTCTCCTCTAACGTGAAATTGAAAATCTTTATAAAGCACCTCTATTTTACCAAAATTTTCCATGAGGTAATCATTGGCAAATTGTAAAGAATTTATAAGGATTGAATCAGCAATAAAGTTTGCAGTATCAAGGTTTAATTTTTTAACGCGCTTTCTAAGGTGCTTAAAATAGACACTCCATTGAGCAGCACCTAGATTTTCTTTATCGGCTTTTTTATCCCATGCTTGAATTATTTTAAGAATACTTGATAAGGATGGGCAGTCTTTTGGGTGGAGATCAAAAACTCCATTTACCTGAAAGGGACAAAAAATTGGAGTTGGATATTGCTGATCGTATTTTATATCAATAAAATCTTGATAAGAAATTTTATCGTACTGTGCAATTAGCTCCTCAAACCTTAAGCTTCTATTGTTTAAATCTTCTCTGTAAGAAAATGTTTTAGAATAATCTTCTTCATTTGGGTTATTGGTAGAATCTGAGCAATTAAATGGACTATTATTGGTGTTGAAAATATAGCCCGATGAAGGGTTTTCAAGTTGAGGAAGGTCCTTCATTTTATGATAGGAAGTTGTAAGCGTTTTTGCCGTATTTCCTGGAAGTACTTCAAGCCAATTGTAAGCCGTGTCTCTAACAGGTAGCTTAGCATTACTAAAATAAAAGATGTTGTCTTCTCTATCAGCATAAACAACATTAAATCTAGGAACTCCCATAATGGCTAATGCCTTTTTAAATTCAGAAAAATTTGTTGCCTTATTCATTTGATACCACTGGTCTATTGAAGAAATATTTTCGAGTGCGTTAACATGAAAAGAAAAAGTTCCACTATCATTTTTAACAACAGGCCCATACTTACTCCAATAAACTTTACGTCTTACAGGAATGGTTAATCCTGATTTCAACTTCACTTTTAGTTTTGCAACTGTTTTTTCAAGTTTTAGCCACTGACCATCAAAGTAGTATTTGTTTTTTTTCTTGGGATGAACCTGAAGCTGATAGATATCTACTAAATCTGGATAATTGTAGGTGTGCGTCCATCCTAAGAATTCATTGGTTCCTATAAAAGGAAACGGAGATCCGGGAAACAACCCGCCAAGCATGTTCCAACCCTCATTAGAAACCACGTGTGCTTCATACCAAGAAAATGGACCTTCTAATGGTTGATGGGTGTTTACATTTAAATAGGTCTTGTTCTCAATTGTTTTCTCTCTTCTAAAAGCGAATCCGTTCGAGCCTATCGTATTTTGAGCAACTTCTTTATTCGGACTAATTTTATTGCCAAACAAATCCTTTAAGGCACCACCGGTATCTGAGAAGAAATGGATGACTAAATTGTAGCCAGCTAAATAATCTTTAACAGTAATGGGAAATGTTTTTTTGACCAATACTTTTTCAGGATGTTTTTTAGCATAGGCATTTATTCCTTCTACATAACCCTGAATAACTTCTAAAACTTCATTGGATAAAACAGAATAATGTTTTTCTACAGCTTCATAGCATTTCAGCAAATGAATAATGTAATCAAGCTGCGCACCTTCTTTACCAGAATACTTACCCATTAAGCCTTTAACAGGTAAAAATGTCTCTTGAATAGTTTTAAAGTCATCTTCAGCATGAGCCCAAGCTAGTCCGTAAGCGGCCTCCTTATCGGTATTGGAGAAAACGTGGGGGGTTCCATATTGACCTCTTACAATTTCAATGTTGTTGGGATCAACTTGAGCGAAAAATGAGCAGTTAAATAAAATAACTAAGCTAAAAAGTAAGCTGTTTTTCATCAGAGGAAAATTTTAGTGTCTGAAGATAATCAAACGTAACAAACAATAGATTATGTTCATCTATTTTTTAGTATTTGGTATTATATTTGATATGCATTTATCGTATGAAACATAAAAAAACGGTTCTATTTTTCTTGGTAACAATTGTAGCTTTATTGACTTTTTCTTGCAGAAAATTAATTCTCGATATCACTGCTAATGGAATTATGGATGCTTTTGACTTATGGGAAGATCGTCCCCCAGGAATTCCATGTACTCAAAACACTTCCAACGGTACATTTGAAAATGGAGAGCTATCTTATGACAACAATCATCTTTTCTGTGTCAATATTCAAATGAATGAGAACGATTTTCAAATTATGCGAAATGAATCTAGGTTTGGACCTGACATTTACGATAACGAAGGAAACACAGCTTGCGCAGTACTTCTTCAGTATGCAACACAATGTGATGTTCCTTTTCCAAATGAATACAACTGGTACAGCGCTAATATTGAAATAGATGACATTGAAATACAAAATGTAGGGATTCGAAAAAAAGGATTTTTAGGTTCAATATTCTCCACCGCTCCATCAGTGAAAATTGAAACCAATAGATATAATCAAAATACAAGTTTTAACTTAACCAATAGGGTAACACTAAACAACAATTCACAAGATGGAACAAGAATTTGGACCACATTAGGACTTAAAATTTATGAGCTGGCCAACTACCCAGCCCCTAGAGCAAACATGGCTAATGTTACCATTAATAGTGAACCTTTTGGAATTTACACCCACATAGAAAGTATAGATGATAAATTCTTAGAACGAGCATTTGGAAACTCCAATGGACATTTATATGAGGGTCAAGTAATTGATTTTCATAAAGATTGGCTTCCTAGATGGGACCGTAAAACAGAATCTACAGACCCGGCAGGAAATCCAATAAGAGCAATTTGTGAAGCTTTAGAACTACCAGATGATCAACTTATTAATGCATTAAGCCAACACTTGAATATTGACAGGTTTATTACATTCTGGGCACTTGAAGCACTTCTTGCAAGTGATGACGGCTATTGTGCAAATAGAAATAATTTTTTCATCTATTTTGACCCTAATGACAACAACAGAGCTACTTTTATACCATGGGGATTAGATTATTATGGGGATGATAACTCTTTAGAGAATTATCTTACTGCAGAGCTTCCAAGAAGGCTCTCTAGAATTGATGAAACGGCAATAAAATTCAATATCGAAATGCAACGATTAATTGATGATGTATGGAACGATGCGCTTTTAAACTCATTTATAATCAATTCAGCAAGCCAAGTTCAAACCGCTCAAAACGATGCTCAATATCAGGATAAGTTAGCTAAGCTAACTACATGGATTCTTAACAGAAAAAATGTCATTGAATCTCTTCTAATAGAAGGGATACCTAGAGGCAGTGATGAACCACTAACTAAATGTACCAACTAATCTAAATGAATAGATTTTATTTCATACTACCATTAATCTTTTTGTGTACAATTATTACTGCACAAAACCGGACAATGGAATTATGGCCAGCACATACCTTTCGGTTTAAGCTAAATAAACAAGTTAAAATCGATGTTGAAAATCAGCTAAGAGCAAATGTTAGCACAGGCGATTTAAATCAATTTTTCACTCAGTCTACTATTAAATACAAATCCAAAAAATCAAGATTATCTTCTGGAATTAGACTAATTCAGGAATTTAATAATTCCATTGAAAATCACTTCAGGTATCACATTGACTACAGCTTTGGCTCTGACTTTTCTTTTAGAATTCGTTATCAATCAAAAAATCAACTTGGAATCAAAAAAACTGAAGGAGACTACTTTGACAATGATTTACGTTATCGCTTAAAAGCGAAGATAAATGTTGGTGACACTAAATTTAAATCTTCTGTTGCATTGGAGTTTTTTCAGCACTTTGAAACTGGGGCCCTTAATGGCTTTAATAAATACAGATGGACAGTTTCAGGAGAATACAGAATTTCTAAAAAAGGGAAAATTGGTCTTAACATCATTCGAGAAAAACAATGGGTATATTGGAATCCAAAAACAACATGGGTTCTTATGCCCTATTACGTTAGCTACATTAAAAAAAAGAAACCTAAAAAAGTAAATAAACCATTTAATCCTTTTGATTAATTACATGATTGAGCTCAGCAGAGGTGAAATCTGCTAACTCTTTAATGTAACAGGGAGAAAAATCAAAATTTATTCCTGCAGTACTATAAATTTCAGAAATGGTCTTTGTATAGCCAAGCTTTAAAGCATTTTTATAACTAGCTATAGCACTTTGGCCATTGATTTTATAGTTTCTCCAAATTGCAATAGCCCCTAATTGAGCCATTCCATATTCGATGTAGTAAAATGGCACTTCATACAAGTGAAGTTGTTTCTGCCATTGATTTAAAAGCGCACTTTCATATCCACTCCAATCAACAACTTGATTTCCAAAGTCCTTATTGATTTTAAGCCACTGCTCTTTTCTTTGGGATGAATTGTGCTCATTGGTGTATATCCAATGTTGGAATTTATCAATTGCTGCAATCCATGGC
>JBJKXU010000006.1:0-57931 GCA_045561415.1 Parvicellaceae bacterium | reverse complement strand
GTATCTCTCCTATAACTTCCCAATCTATTGCATCTGTACTTCGCTCAATTAAAAACTTATCGTTATTCACTTGAGACAATATACTAAAGTTAACATCTACAATATCGTGTGAACAATTTGTCTGGAAAGAGATAAGGTCTACTGGAAGTGGCCCACCATCCGGTGTTGAAGATCCAGGACTCCAAGGACTAAAGTCCGATTGAGCACTTGTAGACTTAATTCTTCCACTTGATGCTGTTGCTGCACCAGTTCCGTCTGAAAGAGTAGCTGTAGCTACAGGAACATCTTCCCACATAGAAGTGCTCGAGTTCCAGTGCGTAAGCAATATGTCAGCTGGAATATTAACTCCACTGTTTGCATCCCAAGTAATTGCGATATAAGCATCTGACCCACCTGAACTTTTTTCAATGTCCCACCAGCAACCCATTGCTACGTGGTCAATTCCAGCTCCTACTGGCGTATTGTTGTACCCGTTTCCATCATAAGCAATACTACTGTGGGCAGCGTTAACATACTCAACAGTATAGGTGGTTGCTGTAGAATTAGATGGGGTTAAATAAGCTGGTCTGTAGTTTGTTCCATCACCAGTTGGGAATTCTATTTCTGTTGTTCCTGATGATTCTGCTCTTACCGCACCAACAACATGAGATGATGCACTACCACCAGAAACTGTTGCTCCGTCTTTTAACGTGATCGTATTGGTAGAAGCGTAGATTTGTGAGTCGTTTGCGTTTACGTCCGACTCAGAAATGATATTTCCGCTTGTAAGGGTTAGAACACCCTGTAATGTTGTTGACCCAGCTAGTGTTAAACCGTAAGCATTATTTATTGTAAGGCTTATAAATGTATTGTTCCCCGAAATTGATTGACTGCTTAAGCCCTCAAAAGTAACATCATTAAAACCAGAAATTAGGTTGGTTCCGGCTGATATAATATCTCCCTGAATATCTATGTTCTCATCCGAACCATCTCCACTAAATGCAATTAATTCTCCAGATGAAATGGACAAATCTCCAAGAATGTTTAGCGATTCTTTTGAAACAGCATCAAAAGCGCCACAATCAATAGTTAAATTACCAAAGCATTCACTCCCGGAGATGTTAAAATCTAAAAGCAAATCCTCAGAGGTGGACGCCCCCCTTCCAACAACAACATTGAATGAGACAGAAGAAGTTATTGTTACTCCGGGACTTATATCTAAAGCTTCAGTAGTTCCACTTGCGTTAGCTCTTAAAATTGACAAAGTACCCCCACTTAAGTTTAGTGTGCCAGCATCCATATCGAAGGTGTGACCACCATCAGACCCAAGATTGTTAGTACTTGTTGAGGCTCCTAAATTTAAAAATCCACCAGAGATGGTTATTGCCCCATAAGAAACATCTAATTCATTTACAATATTAATGGTGCCTCCAGATAAATCAATAGTCCCAGAACTCATTTCTAAATCAGCAGTTTCATCACTTGCAATGTCACCAACCCTGACCTCACCACCATCAACATCTAAAGTTCCTCCACTTATATTAAAGTTACTATTGATGTCATTGGTACAACTTAAAAGACCACTAATTATGTTTAATGACCCTCCTGAAATAGTAATGCTATAATCGAAAGTTATGGTTTCTCCATCAATAACAAAAGTGCCTAAAGTAACAGTTAATTTGTTTCCTCCAATATTCCCATTAGTAGTAACAGAGCCAGCACTACTTTTTGAAATAAAAACATCAGTTTGGTAATCCGTGAAAGCGGTTGTGGTTACATCTCCACTACCATCAAAATGTATTTCTTCTAAGTCGTCTAAATCACCTGAAGAGCAAATTAAGTTTCCAGCTAAATAAAGGTTGTTGTTATCATCACCATCAATATCCCCTCTTGTTATGGTCAAATCACCATCAACGTTTAAGTGTGAGTCCAAGTCTAAATCAGTAGTTGTAGAACCTTGATTATCAATAGTGAAATCATGAAAATTTGCACTGTTATGCATTGAAAAACTTTGAGCGGAACTTGCATCCATAATTACCACTCCTCCACTAGGGGCCCAGCTAGATCCATTTTCTCCATCCCACGTCCCTGAGCAATAGATAGTTCCTCCAGAAATCATCGCTATTGAAGAAGAGGTAAGCTCAACCTCACTATTAAAATCAAGAATACTATTTGAACCAGACATAGAAATAGTTCCATCCCAATCAACTTTACCAGAAGATTCAATTTCCCCTGCTGTTAAAACTAATTCTCCTCCATCAATTATATTTATAGACGATGTAGTAAGTTTACATGAAGAATTACCAATATTTAAAACACCTCCATTTTGTACTGTAAGTGAACCACATGATGCTCCTACAATGTTTACATGCGGGGGGTTTACATATGAGGCGCTAGATGGAATAACAACATTAATTGACGATGTAGGAACAGCACCATCATCCCAATTCCCTGCATCACTCCACAATGTAGATGATGCTCCTGTCCAAAGACCTGGAGTTCCTGTTGGACCTATATATACTCCTTGAACAAGAATATCGTCTGCTCTATGATACTCTGATCCGGCACCATTAAACATGTTAATTTTAAGTTCTAGAGTTGACCCAGACAAAGCAAACGCTGTTGCAGTTATGGGTGAAAAGTCATCGTATTGAACTCCGTTGGTTAATGCCACCCATGAGCCCCCATCTAACCTGTAAGTTACAGACATCATATCTGAACCCTCCATAGTGCCAGACTCAGACATTGCAACAGATATCTCGACATCATGATATGAAGAAATAGAAATAATAGGAGAATACCAATAAGCATCCCCATCGACATCCCTTGCTTCAAGTTTCTCATTTTTTATTGCAAACCAATCTGTTGATGCAGAAAGTGATGCGTCAGAAACATCCATGGTCCAATCAACACCACTAAAATCACTTGAATTAAAAATCCAACCTTTATTATTTTGACCTGTAAAATCTTCTGAATAGATAGTTGTTTGACTAAAAAGACCTAAATGACAAGTTGTTAAATAAATAAGAATGAGAATGCACTTTTTCATAAAATTTATTTTACGCAAGAATACAAAAAGAACATTTTTTAATTGTTACATGTTGGTTATTAAAATGTTACAAAAAATAATCAATGTTTATACGAATTTAGCATAGGATATCCATTTACTAAATCTTGGGTTATTTAATGAACTATTTATCTCTTTTCAGTTCAAAATTTTCAATAAAAAAGCTTTAAGTAAAAATCACTACTTTTTAATGATTCTAGTCTCAGTAATATGATCTTTGGTTTGGTTAAACCTTAGGATGTAAACTCCATTTGGTAATTTGCCTATATCCAAAGTATGCATGTTAAAGCCTCTATCAAATTGTACATAATCCGATAGTACCGCTTTTCCTGTAGCATCCGTAATGGTGAAGTACACATCATCTCCTTGATAATTGTCGAGCTCCATTTCTATGGTTACCTGATTCCATGCTGGATTTGGATACACAGCTATTGGAAGACCTCCCTCATATCCTTCACATGTTGTACTTACAGGATAAAATGTTTTAGATGAACCATCAAAATCTACCTGAGTAAGTCTGTAATAGCTCAGGTTCGCTAGCGGATTGTTGTCTGTAAATGTATAGTCAATCTGCGTGTTGCTAAATCCACCATCTATACCTGGTATCTCTCCTATAACTTCCCAATCTATTGCATCTGTACTTCGCTCAATTAAAAACTTATCGTTATTCACTTGAGACAATATGCTAAAGTTAACAGCTACAATATCGTGTGAGCAATTTGTATGGAAAGAAATAAGGTCTACTGGAAGTGAGTTATTACCATTGGATGATCCTAAATTAAAAGGGCTGAAATTAGAAACATAAGTGTCGCTTCGCACTCTTCCAGCTGAAACTGTTCCAGCACCTACACCATTATCTCCTGAAACAACCTGACCTATGTTTTCCCACTCATTACCATTCCAATGAGACAGTCTAATGTCGTCAGGTGAATCTACTCCACTTGAAGCTTCCCAATTTATTCCAACATAGCAATTCTGAGTACCCTGAACCCTTGAAATATCCCACCAGCTACCCATTGCAACATGATCTAAACCTACACCGCAAGGGGTTATGTTATTCCCATTAGCATCATAAGAAATGCTTGAGTGAGCTGAATTAACAAATTCAACAGAATAGGTGGTAAGTAAAGAGCCCTCAGGACTAAGGGTGACCGGTCTGTAATAAACACCATCTCCAACAGGAAACAAATAATCTAAATCTGTTGTAGTTTCTCTAAATAAAGGCCCCTTAATGTGGGTGGTCGCATTTGGAGACCCAGAAACTTGACAAGAGCTTAATAGCTTAATACTATTTAAGCTAGAAACAGAGACAATTCCATTATTTAGCGAAAAACTATTGGCCACTTCAATAGAATTTGAAAGACTAACTCCATTGGGATTGTCAATAGTAAAAGAAGAAAAAGTAAGCGCTTCACTAATGTTTTGCAGTGCTGATCCATCGAAAACAACTTCTCCTAGTGCAGCATCTAAGCTACCAAACACTGGATTAGGTGCAGAAACAAATAAATTTCCATTATCTGAAAAATCTATACTTCCCGTTGCCACATCAAAACCTCCATTAAAATCATAGTTTCCGCTTCCTAATTTAAGTGTTCCATTGACACTACAATTTCCATTAAGGACAACATTGAAATTCTCAAAATCTAACGTACCGTCATTAATAGTCAAATCTCCCTGTATGATGGGAGCGTCTCTAAAAAAGACCGTTTTGCCATTGAGATTAACAGTGAGGTTTCCAATAGCTTGACCATTTAAACTCAAATAACAATTGTCGGCAAAAAGAGGATTGGGTTGAAATACTGAAATGGTATGACTAGCACTTATGGAGGCGTTTACAGAACTAGCAAGATCAATACAATTAAAAGAAGAGCTAGCTTGAGCTTGAACATATAAAACTCCTGCAGAAAGATTCAATGTTCCTGCATCCATATCAAATTTATTATCTTGAGTTCCCATCCAATTTACCGTGGAGTTCGACTTTATATAAATTTCTCCTCCTGTCTGATTAATGGTGCCGTTGGCTACATCAAGCTCATCATTTATACTTAAAATCCCAGCGCTTATTGAGATTGTTCCCCCATTAACATTTAAATCTCCACCTGCTGCTGAAGCCCCATTGTTTCCTGTCATTTGAACCAAACCGCCATCAATAGATAATGTTCCAGCATTTATATAGTTGTTGTTTTGATTGGTGGAGTTATTTATTAATTCTCCTGATAAAACATTAAGGTCTGCTCCATCAAGTTGTAAGTATCCATTTGTAGGATTAATAGTAACTGTTTCCCCATCAATAGTGAAACTTCCAGTAGATCCCGTTAACAAATCAATGTACTTGCAAGAAATATCTCCTGTTGTAATTACATTCGCCTGCCCACTAATACGAATTCCAATAAAATCACTCGAAACACCCCTTAACCCTTGATTAGCACCAGTTCCGTTTAGTCTTAATATATTAGAGACCGAAGAGGTTATAGTGCCATTTCCCAAGATACTTCCTTTAATAGACATGGTTCTATTGGTAACGGTAGCGTTATAACTAAGAGATGTAGAATTTAAATTTAAATCTCCATTAATTGTGAATGAATTTGGAGGCAATGTTTTAACACCTAATCCGTCAATCTCAAGATTGAAATAAGAATCTGGTAAAATATTTTGATTGCCTCCGTCATATACAACAGTTCCTATTGTATTGGTCATGCTTCCAAAGCTTGTAGCAGAACCTCCAATTTCTAGCCTACCCGCACCATTAAAAGTGATTGCTCCATTGTTAGCACTAAAACTCCCTTCTGTATCTAGGGTTCCGGATCCTATCTTCAGCACCCCATCATTAGTTGTTGAACCCACCACATCAACATTGTTTGACTCAATGTCAAAAGTTCCAGACGAAACAACCAAATTTCCTGAAATGAGAAGATCTCCAGATAAATATAACTCGTGTCCTGACTGATTAAAAGAAAGACTACCAATCGTCTTAGCGCCTAAATCAACATACCTGTCTTCATCCGAAGCGCTGTTATTAGTGAAAATATTAATGGCATGAGCCGCAGATGAATTTACAGTAACATTTGAAGAAATATTCATGGACAGATTACCTAATCCGTTGTGCTGGCCCAATAAATTTATTGTTCCGTTGGTTAAATTAAGGGTTCCTGAAAGCATGTCAAATTTCGGTTGAGCGCTTCCTTGGGCAGATCCTGAATAGTTTCGAATGTTAATAACACCACCCGTTTGAGAAACCGTACCACTAACAACATCTAATTCATCAGAGACATTCAAAACACCACCCGAAACATCAACTGTTCCTCCATCAACATTCAAATCTGCTGTTGGTGTTGTTACAAGACCAAAACTTACCGTTCCCCCTTCAATTTCTAAGGCTCCACCTTTAATGTTAAATCCAGAATTGGAAGTGCTACTCGTGTTTTTTGAAGCAGTAAAAGACCCGCTTTTTACATTAAAATCTCCCCCTTGAATTAAAAAATAATCACTAACTGTTACATCTTGACCGTCAATAATTATTGCTCCAGAATTATTTTGATTTAATTTGATAGAACGACAATCTACATTCCCATTCAAAGTATAGCTTCCAGAAGAGCTTTTTATAATTCTAATATTATTATCTGAAAAGCCACCTAAAAAATAATTCCCAGAATTGGCTAGCAACCTAAATTGAGCAACTGCTCCACTATTTATAAATGAACCATTATTAATAAAACTTCCCTTAATAGTCAAACGAAATCCATTCATGTCCAAAGTTGCTCCTGAATTTATAGTTAACGCCCTACAGCTAGATGTTGGGTTAAAACAGGAAAATTAAGCGCTGTACCTGGCACCTCAACATCAACCGAGTTTACTGGAACTGTTCCAGTTGACCAATTAACAGGATCTGACCAATCTGTAGAGTTAGCTCCATTCCAAATCGCTTGAGAATAAATTGTGGTGGCTAGAAAAATAGTCATCATAGATGTGACTATTTTAAAAAAAGTAGGGGTACTCATTTTAAATCAAATTTTATTTTACAGAAACGCAAAATATTTAATAGGTTGCCCGAAAAAAACAAAACTTATCAATCTATTTTACAATATTAAGTTACAACTTAATCATGATTTAACAATAATTCGTCATTAAAATACCCCTTTTAATCGAAAAAATGTTGTTTTTTATCTTTATGCTTTACTGCAGCCTTGGTCAGAAGAAACTTTATGAATAAACTTCTAATAAAGTTATTTAAGTTTTTACTTTTTTTAGCTTATTTTACAGAAAATGAAAACAGCAACCGTAAAAGAAATTAAAGACGAACTTAATCACTATTCTAAGGAAGATTTGCTTGAATACTGCCTTAGAATGGCAAAATTCAAAAAAGAAAATAAGGAGCTACTTACCTACCTTCTTTTTGAAGCCTCTAATGAAGCTTTTTACATTGAGGGGATTAAGAAAGTAGTAACCGTCCAGTTTGAAGAGATCAACACGAAAAGCTACTACCTAATTAAAAAAAGTGTTCGTAAAATTCTACGCGAAATAAAAAAACACATTAGGTATTCTAAAAACAAAGAAACCGCTGTTGAGCTTCTTCTTTTTTTCTGTAAAAAACTCGCTACATTTAACCCTTCAATGAACAACAGCGTAGCGCTAAGAAACATTTACGATAGGCAGCTAATTTTAATAAAAAAAACTGTAAAGGAGCTGGATGAAGACTTACAATACGATTACGGATTGGAGATAGAAAATTTACCTTAACTTGATTAAAATAAATGAACAACAACGACATATTAAGAAGAATCCGATATACGTTTGACTTAAACGATGATAAGATGATCTCGCTTTTTGCTTTAGGCGAATATGAGACAACCCGATCAGAGGTGAGCAATTGGCTAAAAAAAGATGATGTGCCAGAACAAAAATCACTTCATGATAAGCATTTAGCACATTTTTTAAACGGTCTTATAGTAAAAAACAGAGGTAAAAGAGAGGGAGCCTCTATGGCAGCTGAAAAGACCCTTACCAACAACATCATTTTAAAGAAGCTTAAAATTGCTTTAAACCTGAAATCTGAAGATGTTATTGACATCTTAAAATTAGCAGATTTATACATTAGCAATCACGAGCTAAGTGCTTTTTTTAGAAAGCCTACTCAAAAACAATATAGACTTTGTAAAGATCAATTTCTTCGAAATTTTCTTCATGGATTGCAACTCAAGCATCGGCCAAAAGAATAATTTTTCTTATGCCATTTCAAGCATTTGCTCTTTTTGCGCTTTAACTTTTGGGCTCGTTATATATTCATCAAAAGTCATGAGCTTATCTAGACAACCGTTTGGAGTAACCTCTACAATTCGTGTAGCAACCGTCTGTGTAAAGTGATGGTCATGACAGGTAAATATTACAGTTCCTGGAAAATCAATAAGGGCGTTATTAAAGGCTTGGATAGATTCTAAATCTAAGTGATTAGTCGGCTCATCTAGCATAAGAAAATTCCCTCCTCGAAGCATCATTCTAGAGAGCATACACCTTACCTTTTCACCACCTGAAAGGACATTAGCTTTTTTAAAGATCTCCTCTCCAGAAAATAACATTTTTCCTAAAAATCCTCTTACATACACCTCGTCTTTATTGGGTGAGTATTGCCTTAACCAATCCATAAGATTAAGGTCATCAGTAAAGAATTTTTCATTTTCATTAGGAAGGTATCCTGTGGTTATTGTTTGTCCAAAATGAAAATCTCCAGCATCTGGTTCTGCTAAACCATTAAGAATTTCATACAGTGCTGTTGTTGCCAAATCATTCTTACACAGTAGCGCTATTTTATCTCCTTTCGTTACATTTAAATTAAGCCCACTAAAGAGCACCTCCCCATCTAAGGATTTACTCATGTTGTTGATGTGTAAAACCTGATCACCTGCTTCTCTTTCTGAATCTAAGATTATAGCAGGATATTTTCTACTTGAAGGTTCAATGTCGTCTAAATTAATTTTTTGTAATAGCTTTTTACGGCTAGTTGCCTGCTTTGATTTTGAAGCATTTGCACTAAATCGCTGTACAAATTCTTGTAATTCTTTTTTCTTTTCTTCCGCTTTTTTATTGGCGTTATTTCGCTGTCTTAAAGCCAGCTGACTACTCTCGTACCAGAAAGTATAATTTCCAGTATACATCTTTACTTTTTTAAAGTCAATGTCTACAATGTGAGTACAAACCGTGTCCAAAAAGTGCCTATCGTGAGAAACCACAATAACCGTGTTTTTGAAATTCAATAAAAAGTCTTCAAGCCATGTAACCGTTTGTAAATCAAGATCATTTGTAGGTTCATCAAGAATTAAGAAATCTGGATTACCAAAAATAGCTTGCGCTAAAAGCACTCTTACCTTTTGATTCCCATTAAGCTCCTTCATGGTCTTTTCCTGATCTGCCTCATTGATCCCCAAACCAGATAATAAAGAAGCTGCCTCCGGTTCAGCATTCCAACCATCCATCTCCGCAAATTGCTCTTCAAGCTCACTCACCTTAATTCCATCTTCATCAGAAAAATCTGGTTTGGAATATATTGCGTCTTTCTCTTTCATTATGCTCCACAGCTGAGAATGCCCCATCATGACCGTATCAATAACCCTACTCTCATCATATTCAAAATGATTTTGTTTTAATACAGCCATTCTTTTTCCAGGCTCTAAAGCAACGTGCCCCTTATTGGCATCAATATCACCTGAAAGGATTTTAAGAAACGTAGATTTCCCCGCTCCATTGGCACCAATTACTCCATAGCAATTATCACCATTAAATTTAATGTTCACCTCATCAAAAAGGACTCTTTTTCCGTATTGTAATGTAATATCATGTGCAGACAACATAACTAGCTGATTTTAAAATGGATGCAAATATAGTATTTGTAATTCACAACATTTTAAAAATAGCTTTCAAATTAACTAAGTTTTAGTTGCAAAAAAAAAGCAGGCCCATCGGCCTGCTTAAGTTTAAAAAAAGGAATCTTTAACAAAGATGCACACAAGGCACCATATGCTTAAGAGTTTCCTTACTAAAATTTTCACTAAACATTTGACACCTCCTTTCTATATTAATTAGACATTTGTTGTTGTCACAACACGAATTATTAATAAATATAAGTGAAGATTATTGCCAAAGCTTTTTTGTTTAAGCTATTGTTTAAATTCTTTTTTCACAATTGTGCTAGAGGCTTGTGCCGTTGGAAAAACTAGCAAATCTGCAATATTTACATGAGAAGGTCTTGAAATAGCAAACGCAATGATTTCAGCAACATCTTCTGCCTGTAGCGCTTTATATCCCTTATAAACATTATCTGCCTTAGCTGAACCTTTAAAGCGAACTTTAGAAAATTCCGTCTCCACCAAACCAGGATTAATTGAGGAGACCTTTATTCCGTACGGGTTTAGATCTACCCTCATTCCTTCGTTTAAAGCGATAACCGCATGTTTGCTTGCACAATAAACTGCTCCTTTTGGGTAAACCTCTTTACCTGCAGATGATCCAATGTTAATAATATGTCCGGAGCGCCTTTTGGTCATCATTGGAATAATTGCCTTACTTACATAAAGTAATCCCTTAACATTAATGTCTATCATGGCATCCCAGTCATCAAGATCAGCAGTATCTACAGGGTCTAGACCGTGCGCATTACCCGCATTGTTAATAAGAATATCTATGTTTTTAAATGTTGCTGGCAGTTTTTCTATTTTAGAAAAGACAACATCTTTATCTCTTACGTCAAAATTCAATGTGATTACCTGAGTTATTTTGGAAAGCTCTTTTTCAATTGCATTTAGTCGATCTTGTCTTCTGCCACAAAGAATAAGTCTAAACTTATTTTTTGCAAGCTCATAAGCAGTAGCTTTTCCAATACCACTTGAAGCACCTGTAATTAATACCGTTTTCATTTTATTTATTTAGCTGTATAATTTACTTTTAAAAGTACTATTTTGCACCATTATTTAACTTGTTTAAGGCTATAAACACACAATTCTATTTTAAAATGATACAGGCATTAAAAAAAATTAAAAAAAAGACCTTCTCTTTTTTTCAGTCTCCAAAGCAAAAAAGACATGCTCTTGTCGGTCCTGCTAGATTATGGAAAATGAAGCAGGAATTTCAAATTAAATTTTTGAAATCTGTAGGGCTTAAACCTCAGCAGACTTTTATGGATATCGGATGTGGTACATTAAGAGGTGGTGTTCCTATTATAGATTATTTATCGGTTGGAAATTATTGTGGGATTGAGGTCAGAGATGAGGTGCTAAACGAAGGAAAAAAAGAGCTTTTAGAGCATGGCTTGAAAAATAAAAACCCCCAGCTTATTTGCTTTAAAGAGTTTTCTGAGCTTTCATTTAACCACAAATTTGATGTTCTTTTTGCTTTTTCTGTACTTATTCACATGGAAGATTCAATTGTCGAAAAATGCATAGCATTTGTAAGTTCAGTTATTGATCAAAAAGGAACCTTTTATGCTAACGTAAATTTAGCAAGTAATTCAGACAACAATTGGCAAGGTTTTCCTGTGGTGTATAGAACTATGGACTTTTATTCTGAGCTGGCTAATAAATACAACCTTAAGGTATCCTCGGTTGGAGTTCTTAAGGATTTAGGTCACGTTTCTGGTCAAGAACTTGCAGACAAGCAAATGATGCTAGCTTTTACTAAGTCTTAATTTCTTGCTCGCCTGAATTCAACTTAACCAACTCAAATGGTCTTTAGCTCCGTTCTATTTCTTAGTGTCTTTCTTCCAATTTTTCTTGGAAGCTTTTACTTAAGCCCTCATTTTCTTAAAAAGTGGATCATCGTATTGTTTAGCATCCTATTTTATGCTTGGGGAGCGCCTATTTTCATCTTTTTTTTATTGGGAAGCTCAATTATTGACTTTTATATTTCTAAAAAATTTGACCCTAAAAATTCATACAGAAAACATTTTCTTTTTATTTCACTTCTGCTCAACGTTGGTCTACTTTGTTATTTTAAGTATGCCAACTTTTTTGTTCATTCTCTTAGCTCAATAGGAGAGCATTTTGGAATGTCTGCTGTTTCGTTTAAAGAAGTGCTTTTACCAATTGGCATTTCATTTTTCACCTTCCAAAAAATAAGCTATGCTTTAGATGTTTACAGCGGCACAAACAAAAGGCTTACAAGTTTTTTGGATTACTTGATGTACATCATAATGTTTCCTCAACTTATTGCAGGTCCAATTGTTAGGTTTAAAGATGTAAGTGCTCAAATACAACAGTTTTCTACAAATAAGTTTGATCAAAAGCTGCATGGTTTATACCGTTTTATTATTGGATTAAGTAAAAAGGTTTTTATTGCCAACACCTTTGCTTTAGTTGTTACTCAAGTTAATGACATTGGCCTTGCCGAGCTTTCAACCGAAGCAGCTTGGATTGGGGCTCTTGCTTATGCTTTTCAAATTTATTTTGATTTTGCTGGCTATTCTGATATGGCCATAGGGCTTGGCTTAATGATCGGCTTTAAATTTCCAGAAAACTTTAATTTCCCCTATCTCTCCAAAAGCGTTTCTGAGTTTTGGAAGCGCTGGCACATTACCCTAGGAAGCTGGATGAGAGATTACCTATACATTCCTCTTGGAGGAAATAAAGTAAGCCCTATGCGGGTTTATTTTAACCTCATTTTTGTGTTTTTTATTTCTGGTCTATGGCATGGTGCAAATTGGAACTTTGTTGTCTGGGGGTTGTATCATGGTGCCTTTCTTCTTTTAGAGCGATTATTTCTAAGCACCGTTCTTGAAAAACTACCCTCTTTTATTCGAATTGTTTATACTTTTTTGGTTGTGCTAATCGGATGGGTTTTCTTTTCAATGAATCTTCAAGATGCGCTTCACTTTTTAAGTAAAATGTTTGCCTTTTCTTCAAATGAAACAATCATTCAGCTCTCTTTAAAAAGCTGTTGGATGATGAGTATTGGCGTGTGCTTTTCTTTTTTAGCTTTCAACAAAAAAGCAACCCTTTTTCTTAATGGATTAATTGAGAAATTTGCTTCGATAAAAACAGGGCAGCTAATTATTTTTCCTTCCATGTTAATTTTGCTCCTAACTGGTTTTATATGGCTAATGAATTCTGGTTTTAACCCTTTTATATACTATAGATTTTAATGCGAATTAGGATTCAAAATATATTATTTTTTATAGCCCTATTGGGGCTGTTTATTCCAATTGGGGTCCAATACACTCCAATGCATCAATTTATTTCTCCCTTGAATGGCGTCTTTAATAAAACCGACACCCTTACTTTTTCAATTGAAAAATGGACAAATAAAAGCTGGCAATCAAATAGGAGCCTAGTTCTTAAAAACAATCTCAAAATAAAACCCGCAGTAGTTCGGCTTGGTCATGAGATGGATTTTAGGCTTTTTAATGAATTCCACATGGCAGACTTACTGGTTGGAAAAGACGGCTTTTTATTTAGTGAAAGCTGGGCAAAAGCACGAAATAGGGAAAGCACCTTTAATCAAGATTCCTTAACGGTTTTTATTGAAAAATTAGCTTACTTACAGAAGCTATTAAAACAAAGGGATAAATATTTCAAGCTCATTATTCCCCCTTCAAAAGAAGCGCTTTTTGCTGAAAAACTCCCAGCAGCTCTTGAAAACGAAAGTCCCAATTCAGATTATTTAGTTTTATCAAAAGGTTTAAAAAAACATGCTGTTAATTATTGGGATTTAAAGGACTTTTACCAAAATGCTGTTGATACATCTACTTATCCTATTTACAGCAAAACAAGCGTGCATTGGACATCCTATGGCGCACATTTCACCTTGTTGAAACTACTAAAAGATATGAATCGTTTTTTTGACAACAAGATGGCAGTTCTTAAAACAAAAAAGTTCAATACTTCCCTCTTTAAAGCAGGAGATGGCGACCACGAAACAACCCTTAATCTTTTAAGTAGAATTGACAACCAACCATTCGCCTATCCAAATTATATGGTAGACTCCACCAATAAAAATCAATTTAAGCCTAAGGTAATTACAATTGGTGATAGTTATTATTGGGCACTTAAAGGTTGCTGGATGCTCCCATACATTTATACTAAAGACTCCAAGTATTTATACTATTTCAGTAAGGTTCATTACAACAACAGTTTTCAAGAAGCTCATTCTTTAAGCAGTTTAGACCTTATTGAAGAATTAAAATCTAGTGACGCCTTAATTATAATCAACAGCAGTCATAATTTAAGTGGTTTCCCTTATGGTTTTGAAAATTATATTGATGCGTTTATAAATGCTCTTGAGCAACCTTAGCCATAATGGCATAAAATGCTTTATTTGGCAGTGGTGATTGATGGAAGTTTGAAACAAGAAAAAAATCAAACTTTTACATGTTTATTTAATTGAAAAAAGTGGCAGCTATATTTATGCGCTTATTTATACTTTTATTTTAAAGCTAAGCGTTATATAATTATAACCTAACGTTTAAAATTTTCTATTATGAATATAGAATTAGAAAAAAAACTACTTTTTAAAATTAGAGCCCTAATTACTTTTTTTATAGTCTGCTTGGTGCTAAGTGGAGTTACAGCTTTTCCAATAGAAACTCAGCTAGGTTTTGCCGTAGATCATTTGAATGTTTTTCCTGAATTTATCGGAGACTGGATTCAAAAAGTTTATTTAGCAATCAAAACAACCAACGCTAATTTTCCATTTATTGGCTACGGAACAGATTGGCTAGCCTTTGCTCACCTTGTTATTGCTGTTGCTTTCATTGGGCCCTACATTAACCCAGTAAAAAACATATGGGTAATTCAATTTGGAATGATCGCTTGTGTGATGGTGTTCCCTTTGGCGCTTATAGCTGGTCCTATTAGAGAAATCCCTTTTTATTGGCAATTAATTGATTGTCTTTTTGGTGTTGTTGGTTTTATCCCTTTATACTATTGCTATAAAAAAATTAAGCAGTTAGAAATTAATGGTATAAATAATAAAATGAACGCGTTGTCAAATTAACAACTTCTTTTTTTACCTTTCTTTTGTTCTAATACTATTCATTTGGAATGACAAAAAAAGAAAATACATTATTAATTTCAATTGGAGTTTTAGTTCTACTCCTTTATGGATTAGCCGGTCTTTTTTGTCATCCTTCTTTAGATGACTTTATTTACGCTTGGAAGGGAAGACAAGATGACTTTATAAATACTGTATTGCATGAAAGAGAAACATGGAATGGTCGATATTTTAGCAATTTTATTGTTCACTTTAGCCCGTTAAACTGGGGTGGTATTCTCGCTTATAAATTAATGCCCGCATTGCTTATTGCCTTTACATTTTTTGGCACTCAGGTGTTTTTTAAAAATATTCTTCAAAAAAAATCATATACTTTATCTTTAGTATGTGTATTAATTACTTTTAGCGTCCTGCCAGATATTACTGAGGGAATATATTGGTTTACTGGCGCATACACATATATTCCAAGTGGTGTTCTTTTTTTAATAATTCTATCATTTGTCTTTAAGCTTAGGTCAAGCATAAAAGTCAAACATCTTTTATTGCCTATTTTTCTTGTTCTTATAGCTTGTGGCTTTAATGAAATTATCCCTATTTTAGGAATTGCGATTTTCACCTTCGCTCTTATTCTAGAAAAGAAAAAAAAGTTGCACCTCCTTTTTTTATTAGGTTTGTTTGTAGCCCTTCTATATTATATAATTTCGGCTCCTGGGAACGACATAAGAGCAAGTTATTTTCCTAATAAACATCAGTTGTTTTATTCACTATTTAAATCTTCTTTATATACGGTTAGATTTATTGGAGAATGGGTGATAAACCCAGTATTTATTTTTTGGTCTTTTCTTCTAATAAAACTTAAAATTCCCAATCAAACAATTAATAAACTTTCTTTTTTAAGGGATCCTATTACCATCTTATTTGCACTAATTCTACCTACTTATTTATGCTGCTTTGGACCAATGTGGAGCACTGGATTGTTGGGGCAACATAGAACCGCTAATCTTGCTTGCTTTTTCTTTGTGCCAACTTTTACCCTAATTATAATAGCCAATAAAGATTATTTATTAAATAAACTAGCTTTTGCTAACCATTTTAAATACCATTTAATTTGCCTGCTAATCTGCTTGTGTTTTTGGGGGAATCAATTTACTCTAATTAATGAATTCATCGGAGGAGAATTAGCAGCTTTCAATCAGCAAATGTACAGTCGTTACGAACAAATTAAACAGTGTGAAAAAAATGACTGCATCATTCCAGAAATTAAAACTCAATCTGAATTATTGTTTGTTTACCCTCTTGTAGAAAACCCTGAAAATTTTCACAATTCATCTTATCAACTCTATTTTAAATCTGGTAAAATTTTTCTAAAATAAAACTGATTTAAATCTTAATCTTAAGCTTTTTGTTAACTAACTTTAGCAACCGTTATGGCAAATTAAACAAACTATTTTCTATATATGGAATCACGTAAAAAAGTTATTGTTGTTGGAGGTGGTTTTGCTGGGTTAGAGCTAATAAAACACTTAGGAAATTCGAAAAAACACGATATTATTTTAGTAGATAGTAACAATTATAATTTCTTCCCGCCTTTAATCTATCAAGTCTCCAGTGGTTTCATGGAACCTTCAGCCATTAGCTATCCTTTTCGTAAAATTCTCCGCGACTTGAAAAATGTGCGCTTTAGACTAGGCTCATTAGAACAAATAGTTCCTCAAGAGAATAAAATAATTTTAAATAATGGAGCGCTAAAATATGACGTTCTAATTATGGCAACAGGGACAGAAACAAATTACTTTGGCAATAAAAACATCGAAGAAAAATGTTTGCCAATGAAAACAATAAGCGAGGCGTTGTCATTACGAAATACCATTTTAACTCGATTAGACTTAGCCACAAGAACTAAAAATGAAGCAGAAAGAAAAAAATACCTAACATTTGTTATTGCTGGAGCTGGCCCAACAGGAGTAGAGCTTTCTGGAATTTTAGCTGAAATGAGTAAGTCGGTAATAATAAAAGATTATCCTGAATTAAAGCAGAAAGATATCGTGGAGATTTATTTAATCGATGGTCAAAAATCTGTTTTATCATCGATGTCGATTAATGCTCAGAAATATGCTACTAAAAAACTTTCTAAATATGGGGTTAATCTTGTCATGGACACTTTTGTTGAAGATTTTGATGGGGAAACCGTCCAACTTTCCAACGGAAATAAAATTAATTCAAAAAATTTAATTTGGGCTGCAGGTGTCCTTGCTAAAGTGTTTAAAGGTTTTCCAAGAAATAGTTTCGGAAATGGCAAAAGATTGAAAACAAATCAATTTAATCAGGTTCTTTTGTTTGACAATATTTATGCGCTAGGTGATTGTGCGATAATGGAGAGTGATCAGCGTTACCCTAATGGACATCCACAGCTTGCTCAACCTGCAATCCAACAAGCAAAAAACTTAGCTACTAATTTATTACGTAGTCAAAAAGATTGGAAGCCTTTTGTATACAGAGACAAAGGCTCTTTAGCAATAATTGGAAGAAATAAAGCTGTATTAGATTTTCCAAAGCAAAAATACTCTTTGAGTGGGTTTATTGCTTGGTTTATATGGATTTTCGTACACATAATGGGCCTTGTAAATTTTAAAAATAAATTACGGACTTTATATAATTGGATAGGTTATTATATATACAAAGACCAATCATTTAGAATGATTATAAAACCTAACAACAACGAAATCAGTTAATCGAAGGAAAAAACACACTATAACAAAGACAAAAACGAATTGCATAACTTAATTTAGAAGCAACCCCTTCTATTCAATTTGGGATTTATTCCTTAAGCCCTCAACTTAAATACAAGAACGCTATTGACCTAAAAATTCAATACCTTTATATTCAAATGAAAAAAATATTTTTTACTGCCTTTATCTTCATGCTCTTTTCGAGTTGTAATTCGCTTAAGTTTAGAAAAGAATTTCATCTAGCGAAAACTAATAACGAGATCGTTCTTGTTTTTAATGAGATTAATTCAGTGGAAAAAAAGAAGGCTATAAATGTCTTGGTTTCAAAATACTTGAATGATGCACCAAATGATCAAGAATTAACAAAACTTATTACCCAACACATAAAATATTATTTAGATGTAAAGGGCTTCAAAACTATTGTATCAAAACAAGCCTTTGTTTCTGGTCAACAGTCAAAAGAGCTGAATTATGAAGTAGCTTTTGAGCAGTTATTACTGAGAGAATATAAAAAATCGGAATATGTTACCGATCAAGAAAGTGGAACTTCTGATAAAGTGAAGCTCAAAGGAATAGAAACTGAGCTAAGCGGATCAATATCTCTACTAAAAAATAAATTACCAATTGAAGGAACCTTAAAAAAAATAAAGGCTTCTGAAAGAAAAACAGAAAATCACTCTGGTGAATTTAAACACACAAAAAACTTAAAGGAATATGTTTTAAATGAAAGTGGAAGCGTGAAGTACCTTTCTGAAATTAATGACTTAGAAGGTGGTGTTTTTCAAGACCTATGTATAGCTGTTGCAGAAAAAATTTCAGAAGAAATAAACTCAACTACCCTTAAAATTTTTTTAAAACATAAGAGAGCGTTAAATAAAAATCGAAATGAATAAAAATGTATTTGGAGAAGCGTTAATAACCTGTAGTAAAAGCCCGCTTACTGGTTATTTTAGAAATGGATGTTGTGATACAGATGAAACTGACCAAGGACTGCATACCGTTTGTGTTATTGCAACTGAAGAATTTTTAAACTTTTCTATTCGTGTTGGAAATGATCTTTCAACACCAATTCCCCAGTGGAATTTTGAAGGAGTAAAGCCAGGTGACAAATGGTGCTTATGTGCTTTGCGTTGGAAAGAAGCTTTTGACAATGGGGTTGCTCCAAAAGTTATTTTAGAAGCTACAAATGAAAAAACATTGGATGTTATTCCAATTGCTGACTTAATTAAACATGCATACAAAACTGTTCAATAGTTGCCAATAGATAACATAACTAAGGTGCAGGCATTCATAACATCAATCCCTTTTTTATTGGCCATTTCAAAAAGCTCGGGATTTTCTGCTCCAGGATTGAAAATTATTCTTCTAGGATTTAGAGAAATTATTTTCTCATAATAAGCGGTTTGATTTTTTGCTCCTAAATACATCGTTACTGTATCGATCTTTGAATTTGGGAACTCTTTAGTAATTGGGATTCCAAAGACGGTCGCCTCTTTATTACCAACAGCTACAACAGGAATTCCATTGTCTTTGAGCTTTAGTAAAACTTGATTAGATGCCCTATCAGGATTCTTACTTGCTCCCAAAACCAATGTTATGCTCATCGCTTTTAAATTTTGTGGAGAAGATGGGAGTCGAACCCACGACCTCTTGACTGCCAGTCAAGCGCTCTAGCCAGCTGAGCTACATCCCCATTTATTTCTTTTTTGAAGTTTTCAAAGTGTAAACAATGATACTATTTAATGCTTCACAACACGTTGAATCAAGCGATTATTTTCATTTTGAATTTCAATAATGTATATCCCTTTGCTCCAAGTTAACGTTGAGAGTTTAACCTTACCATTAATCCTAAAGTTAGCCACCTGCTGACCAAAAATATTGGAAACTTTTAACAAGCCATCGCCTTGAAAATTTATAGTTAACATGTTTTCTACAGGGTTTGGAAAAGCAAATGGATCAACGGAGCTATTTAGCTCATTATATCCAGCTGTATTACAGAGCGTGCGCAATCCATCAAACCAATAATAGGCTGAGGTAAGAGCAGGTAAAACACATCCGTTATGGTCACTTGTTCCCATATTTATCGCTTCCACATCATTTGCTCCATTGGTAAGCATTGCCGCCTCAGCAGATATCGCATTTTGAAAGGTCACTTGCTCATCTCCAGTACAATAATACATTTTAACCGGACGTTGAGGAGACCAGTCATGGTTGTCGTTAGCAAGTAAATTGGTCCATAAAGGGTGACCATAGTTACTCATAGAATTAGAGAAATTAGCAACTACAGTATCCACCATCAATGAATCAATATAACCCGAAAGTTTATTGTTTAAAGAACCCATACCAAGTGTAGTGTTATTTCCATCAAAATAAGGAGGTACAATGGTGTCATAAGGAGGGTTCAACACATCGGAATAGGAAGAATATAGATTCCCATAAACCATCTGATATGCCGAAAGCAAATAAACCAAATATCCTGGGTTGGAATAAGGATAAGGAGAAAGAATAGTGTCAGCCATAGCTCCAGACATTTCATAAGGTCCAGAACAAGGGGCCGAACCAAGGACATTAAATTCAACAAGTAAATTGTTGTCTTCAAAATACTTATGAGCAGCCATAGCAGCATGACCTCCTTGGGAATAACCCGTTAAAAAAAGCTCTCCGTTATCAATCATTTGTAGCGAATCTGTAATAAACTCTCTTGCAGCACGAATCATGTCTCTAGTTGCTGTAGCTTCAGACTCCCCATGACAATATGGATGTAACCCAGGGCTCTCACCCATTCCAATATAATCAGGCATCAGCACAAAATAACCACCTGCGCCAAACACCCTTCCAATAGTCGTTTCCGATACATCGTTAGAAGGAACATCGATTTTCCTTAAACTTGTCCCATGGTGATAAACTGCCATAGGAAACTCAATACAGGTGGTGTTTGAAGGCACTAAAAATGCTCCAGAAGCAATGGTAGGCTGACCCAAAGCATCAACGGTATTGTACACCATTTTATACATGTCAATGTCATAGTTTAAGGTTAATCCCGTAGCTAAGCTAAGACCAATAGGGTTAGTTGTGTTTACATAATCACAAGAAATTAAATACTGTGCTTTTGATGAAAATACAGCACCAACAAACAGCATTAAAAAAAACGCACTCTTAAAAAATCTTATCATATCCGAAATTTTTGGAAGCTTAATTTACTCGTTTTTTTGAAAGTATACAAAAAAAGCCCCTACATCACTGCAGAGGCTTATGTGGGCCCAGAAGGGCTCGAACCTTCGACCCCCTGATTATGAGTCAGGTGCTCTAACCAACTGAGCTATGGGCCCTTCAGAAAAAAGTTTCTGAAATAGTTTGCAATTTTACATATTTGTATTGAATAATCAAACTAATATTGCCACGTGAATTCAATTAAAGCAATAATATTTGACCTAGGCGGGGTTATTTTAAATCTGGACTACGCTAAAACAGCTACTGCTTTTAAAAAAATTGGAGCCGTTAATTTTGATACGCTGTATAGCCAAGCAAAACAAGCTGAACTTTTTAACGCCTTTGAAAAAGGAGCTATTTCGTCTTCAGCATTTAGATCTTCTCTAAAAAACCAATTGTCTTTTTCCGCCTCCAACATGAGGTTTGATGCCGCTTGGAATGCTATGCTGTTAGATCTTCCCAAAAATAGACTGCAGCTAATAAATGAGCTGTCTTCACAATACAATATATTTTTATTAAGCAACACCAATGAAATTCACATTAAAGCTTTTAAGAAAATAATTGAGGCTTCTGTTGGATATGGTTATTTCGAAAATTGCTTTAAAAAATGTTACTACTCTTCAGAAATAGGCCTTAGAAAGCCGAATGCTGATTGCTTTGAGATGGTAGTTAAAAGTAACGGACTATCGGCCAATAAAACATTATTTATTGACGACTCTATTCAACACATTGAAGGAGCTAAAAAAGTAGGGTTAAAAACCTATCACTTAAAAAAAAATCAAGACTTAGTTACTTCTTTTCCTGACATAATTCAATCAACACTCCACCTGTAGACTTGGGATGTAAAAAACAAACTTTCTTATTGTCTGCTCCGTTCTTATAATTCTCATTTATCAAAACAAACCCCTCGTTTTTTAGTCTTTCCATTTCCTTTTCTATATCGTCAACATGAAAGGCAATGTGATGAACTCCTTCACCTTTCTTAGTTAAAAACTTGCTTATGGGACTCTCAGGGTTAGTTGCTTCAAGCAACTCAATTTTACTTTCTCCTACTTTAAAAAAAGAGGTTTTAACCCCCTCGCTTTCCACGGTTTCAATTTTGTAGTGCGCTTTACCAAGAAGTTTAGCAAACAATTCATTAGCCGCTTCAATATTAGCAACCGCAATACCCAAATGTTCAATTTTATTCATTCTTAGACAAAAAAAATCCTCCTTGAAGGAGGATGTAAATTAGTTAATACTAAACTACTTTTTATTTACAACCTCACCAGTTTTAGAGTCGTAGTTAATGTAGTAAAGTCCTTTTTTAAGGTTAGTAACACCAATGTTTTTCCCAAAACCTTTTTTAACAAGATTTCCATAAGTATCATAAATTTCGTACAAGGTCTCAGACGTAAACTCCAATTGATCTTTTACTCTTGGATTTGGAATAGAAATTTCAGCAATTGAAGAGCTGTAATCAGTTGTAGGAGAAATTCTTGGCTTTCCTGTATAATCAATTTGCTTAACTCTAAACTTATTGTCTCCTGAATGAGGAGTTATTTTAAAATCATACGACTGATTTCCTGGATCACCAACACCATCAACCTCACCTACTTTCACCCATTTACTCCATCTATATTGCTCAATGATGTAGGTTAGCTTTCCTTGCTCTCCAGAAGTATTCCATTTTAAAACCTGGTCATCATTAATTGAAATGTTTAATGTTTCAAACGTACTTCTTGGTCGAAGAACTTCGGGATTTAGCACCTTTGGAAGGCAGTCCAACTTGTGTTGGATTTTAACAGTAACAGGGGAACCTACTTCCAAGCTTAAATTAGAAAAATCAATTTCAAATGCGCTAGAATTAACTTGATCTGTAGTCACATCACCGTTAACATAAACAGCAATCACACAAAAACCAACACCAGAACCAGAAAATGGATTTTGAACATATAAATTCTTTCCTTGATAATGCCCTTCGTGTATTATACTAGTCTCATTATTTTGAGCTGAGACGAGGGTGGTTATAGATAATAACAGTACTAAAAGTTGACTTTTCATTTAAACAAAGCTAATATAAACTTACTTTAAGAGACAATAATAAGCGCAATTTTAAACAAAACAAAATAATAAATCATCCTTTTTAATTAAAATTTATATTCAAAATTTAATCCTAACAGCATAATCTTAGTTAACATCTTTGATAAATTCCAATTAAAGTGTATTCTTGTACTATTGTAATTTACAATACCTGTTTATTCCTTAAAGTACCTTGTAATGCATATTAAAGCCTTAACTAACAAACTATTTATCTTTTTATCCCTAGCGGTATTGCTACTTTCATCCTGTCAGAATAATTCTACTGATTCAGCTGACCCAATAAATTCTGCTAGAATTTCTTCTGGTGGAAATGCAGTCTATGGTGGCGTTTTATGTGTTTCTGAAGAAGAGTCATTCAGGTCTATATTTCCAGGAAAAATTGAAGATGCAACTTCTGCAAAAATTGCTGGCCAAATCCATGACGGCTTGGTAAACTTTAACCCTAAGGATTTAACAATTGTCCCTTGTATCGCTAAAGATTGGTCAATAAATGAAAACCATACTGAGTATACATTCTATCTTAGAAACAATGTTTATTTTCATTCCGATCCTTGCTTTGCAGAGGATGCCACAAGAAAAGTAGTAGCTAATGACTTTAAATATTCATTTGAATTGCTTTGCAATGATGATTTCGAAGTTTCCTACAACATGTTTATTCATAAAATTGTTGGTGCTCAAGATTTTAAAAATGGTAATGCCGAAACAATATCTGGAATTGATGTAGTCAACGACTCTACATTAATTATCAAGCTTAACGAGCCGCACTCCTCATTTATTTACACACTTGCAATGCCGAACAGTTCTGTAATAGCAAAAGAAGCTTTTGATAAATATGGTACTTCAACCACTGTAGGAACTGGTCCTTTTAAATATACAGAGTCTGAAAATGAGTTGACAGACCTTTACTTGGTCTATAATGAGAATTACTACATGAAGGACAGCTATTCTAATCAGCTCCCTTATTTAGATTCCATTCATTTTAGATTCATCCCTTCAAAGGTCGCTGAGCTTGAACTGTTTAAGTCCAAACATCTTTCAATCATATATGGCCTTCCGCCAAATAAAATTGCACAGGTGTTTTCTGAAAATAGCGCAAATTTCACCAATAGACCCCCTAAAACTTATGTGAACCAAGAACATGAATTGGTTACTCAATATTATGAATTTAACTCTCAAAAAGAGCCCTTTAATAATCCACTTGTCAGAAAAGCATTTAACTATGCTGTCGATAAGAAAAAAATAATCGATAATACGCTTAAAGGTCAAGGAGCTCCAGGTGATAAAGGAATAACTCCTGTAGTATTGCTATTTAAAAAATACAACTACAGTAAAATTAATGGCTATAATTATGACCCCGCTAAAGCCAGGAAGCTACTTGCCGAAGCAGGATACCCAAATGGAGAAGGTTTTCCTGTGGTCACTCTTGAACTTAATTTAGGAGGAAATACTCATCTTTTGGTAGCTCAAGAAATTCAACATCAGCTAAATGCAGTGTTAAACATTTGGATTGAAATTGAACAGGTTAGTTTTACTGATAAAATTGAACACTCTAAATATGGGAAATCAGAAATGTTTAGATCTGCTTGGGTAGCTGATTATCCATCACCTGAAACTTTTTTAAGCTTGTTTTATGGTGAAGCTGTGCCTAGTTCTTTAGACGAACCTTCCTATCCAAACACGACCAGATATAAAAATGCTCGATTTGACTCCCTGTTTATTGCGGGAACCATGATGGACACGGAAGCGGAGCGATTTGAACTATTTTCTGAAGCTGAAAAAATAATGATGGAAGATGCTCCTGTAATGATTTTATGGTATCAAGAAAACTACACACTATATCATTCTGAAATAAGAAACTTTCACTACAACGCCATCGATTATTTTGACTTTAGCGATGTTTACATTAAAACATTAACTGCTGAAGAGTATGAAAAAATGGAAGCTGAATGGGCTAACCCAGACAATTCAACGGTTAAATAATTTTACCTGGCATTAAGTGCTGATGCCATCATTTTATTTACAGTAGGTTTTCTAAAGTCTGCCATTTCGTGACTTCTAAAAACAACATTACTTCCATTGATATTTCTAGCACAATAAAAATGATAATTTGGTAAAAGAGCTATCTCCTTGTCATCTAGTGTAGTGTTTCCTGACTTTAAAATTTTGGAATACAACAAAGAATTTTCAGTTTGTTGATGATATTTAAAATCAAAAATTTCTTTTTGAAACTCATGCTCTTCTAACTCTTTATTTACCCCAAAATCTTCCTTGCCCATATCTTCTAAAACTAGATGCCAATGCTTATTGCCAGGAACTTTGATTTCCCATCTAGCTTCACCATCATTGTGTATTACTTCTGGAGGAGTAAATCTAGGTAAATCATCTTCATCCTTAAAGTAAAGTTCGGGGATATAAATTGTCACATTTAACTCATGGTCTTCCAAGGAGAATTCTCTTAAGCCATCAATAGAATATTCAACTTTAGCAGGAACCTCAATAGGGTTTTGATCAAGTTCACTACTTTCAGGCGCTTGTTCTTCTGAGGAACTACATGAGACTAAAAAAGTGAAAATACCTAAAGAAATAATTAATTTGTTTTTGATCATGGTAGTTTTTTTATTCATTCAAATATATATAATAATTCAAGATAACAATTACCTAAGAACATAACGAAGAGTAGACCTACTCCTTTGCTTTATTAATATCTCTTTTGATTTTAACTTTTCAGGAAATTCATGTCTTTTGTAATGCCTAATGGTTAACAAATCAACGTCATCATTATACTTTACAGTAAAATTTTCTGAGAGGCGCTCAATAAGAGGGGTAAGCATTGTTTTTTTTATGTCCGCACATACAGAAAAGCTTAGTGCTGAATTTTGCATTAGATGAACTTTTAATCCATGTGCTGAAAAAACCATGAAAATTTCACTTATGTGATCTTCCATGATAAAAGAAAAGTCTTTTGCGCTAATGGATAGTAAAAGCTGATTGGATTTGTAAATATAGGAGGCTTGGTTGGCGTCATTGACTTGATCTTGTTGAATAATAGAGCCTTCAGCTTTTGGGTCAAGAAAGGACTTGATCACTAACGGTATTTGCTTATTTTGAAGCGGTTTAAGCGTCTTTGGATGAATCACAGAAGCCCCAAAATAACTTAACTCAATGGCTTCTTTATATGAAATTTTATCAATTTTAATTGTGTTTTCAAACTCTTTAGGATCAGCATTAAGTAGTCCAGGAACATCTTTCCATATTAACACTTGATTAGCATCAACAGCCCAAGCTAAAATAGCAGCAGAAAAATCACTTCCTTCTCTTCCTAGAGTCGTAGTCATTCCTGTGTTAGTATGACCTATAAATCCCTGGGTGACAACACATCTAAGTTTTGGACTATCAATAAAATCCTGAGTAATAATGCGCTTTACAAGTTCTCTTGTTTTAGTCCAATCCACTCTAGCCTCTTGATAGTGATTAGATGTTCTAATTATTTTTCTAGCGTCTTTCCATCGGTTTTCAATTCCAATTTCTGAAAGCTGGTCAGAAAGAATTAATGTAGACCACAGCTCTCCAAAAGAAACAATTTGATCGTATTCATAGGCAAGGTGTTCACTAGGCTCTTTTTTCAAGTACTTCACCAAGTTATTAAAAGAGCCTTTAAACTTTTCTATTGCTGTTGGTTTGTCATTTGTTAGCTCATAAATTAATTCGGTGTGAAAGCTAAACAATTCTTCTAAAGAATTAGAGACGCTTGTCTGATTATGGTTAACATATGCCGTCCAGAGTTTCTCAAGAGCATTTGTTGTTTTTCCCATAGCAGAAACTACCACAATTAGCGGTTGTTCATAAAGCCCAATTATTTGAGCTGCATTCCTAATAGCATCTGCGTTTTTAACTGATGCTCCACCAAATTTAAATACTTTCATTATTAATTTCTTTTAAGTCTTTTTCATAAAGCCTACCATTAAGCCATTGATTCTCTAAAGAAGCCTTTTGTTTGTTGTAAAAATTAATGGCTGATTTGTTCCATTCCAACACTTGCCAGTCTAAACGCTTAACTTTGTTTTTAATTGCAATATTAACAATCTCTTTAAACAACAAGGATCCTAATCCTTGATTTCTAAACTTTTCTCTTATCATAAAATCTTCCAAATATAATGTAGCTCCTTTCCATGTAGAATAACCCCTGTAGTACAAAGCAAAACCACAGTAGACGTCATCCTTTTTAACAATTAAAAACTCAAATGCCTTATTGTCTCCAAAGCCATCCTCTTCTAATTGAGTTAACGTTGTTTGAACTTGATTCTCTGCTCTTTCAAATTTTGCTAGTTCGGTAATCATGGACAAAACCTCTTTAAGATCTTCCTTTTCCCCATTACGAATGATGTAATCGTTCATTCTTTCTGTTTTTTTTCGATAATTTACTTAAATTCTTCGATATTTGACCACAAATAAATAACTGCTATGAAAAACCAAACATTAGGCGAATTTATTATAAACACTCAAAAGGATTTTCCTGGATCTACGGGTGAGCTTTCCAACATTCTTAGCGCTATACGATTAGCTGCAAAATTGGTAAGTCATGAAACCAATAAAGCTGGACTAGCAAAACACATTCTTGGTGCTGCAGGTTCAGAAAATGTTCAAGGAGAACAACAGCAAAAATTGGATGTATATGCCAACAATCAATTTATTGAAGCCATTAAAGCAAGAGAAATTGTATGTGGAATTGGCTCTGAAGAAAATGATGAATTTATTTCTTTTGAAGAACAGAGCTGTAAAAATGGAAAATATGTGGTCTTAATGGACCCTTTGGATGGCTCTTCTAACATTGATGTTAACGTTTCTATTGGTACAATTTTTAGTGTTTTTGAAAGAATTTCTCCAATTGGGTCAATAGCAGATGAAAGAGATTTTCTACAAAAAGGAACGAATCAGGTTGCTGCTGGCTATGTCATTTATGGTTCGTCAACTATGCTAGTTTACACTACTGGTAATGGCGTCAATGGGTTTACTTTTGACCCAAGTATTGGTGTCTTTTTCCTTTCTCACCCAAACATGAAGTTCCCTAAAGACGGAGGGATATATTCAATAAATGAGGGAAACCTTAATCAGTCTTCGGATGCGATTAAGCAATATGTGAATTTCTGTAAACAGGAAGATAATGCTTCCAATAGGCCATATACTGCCAGGTATATTGGCTCATTAGTAGCTGACTTTCATAGAAATTTAATTAAAGGGGGCATCTACTTATACCCAGCTACTAAAAAAGCACCTAATGGAAAATTACGCTTGCTTTATGAATGCTCTCCCTTAGCTTTTATCGCTGAACAAGCAGAGGGATTAGCCATTTCCGATAACGAGCGAATAATGGATATTTTGCCTGAAGACCTTCATCAACGGGTTCCTTTTTACATAGGATCTGCAAACATGGTAACAGCTCTAGAAGAGATTTTAAAACGTGGAAATTAATAGCTTAAAAGATCGTTATCTTAACTCTGAAGTGGTAGAGGAAATAGCTTTACATCTTCAAAAAAAACAGGCAAGAATTCATTTGCTTGGCACTGCCGGTTCATCTGATGCCTTTATCTCTAATGCTGTAGCTGAAAAAATTGGTGGGAATTATTTGTTTGTCCTTTCCGACAAAGAAGAAGCCGCATATTTCTACAATAACCTGGAAAGCATAAATGGCGATAAAAGAGGGACAACATTACTTTTCTATCCGGCTTCTTACAGAAGACCATATCAAATAGAGGAGCTGGATAATGCCAACATCATACAGCGAACAGAAGTGCTGTCGGTTATTAGAAAAAAACGAAAAAATATAATGGTGGTCACCCACCCTGAAGCGATCATTGAAAATGTTGTTAGCCGAAAAAAACTGGAAAAAAAACACCCTTGAAATAGAGCAGGGTCTAGAATACTCTATAGATTTTATTAATGAATTGTTAATAGAATATGATTTTGAAAAATTAGACCATGTTTACTCTCCTGGTCAATTTTCAATTAGGGGTGGAATCATTGACATTTATTCATTTAGCAATAGTCAACCATATAGAATTGAGTTTGATGGTGATCAAGTTGAATCTATACGCCTTTTTGATCCCGCAACACAACTCTCAATTAAAACATTAAATAAAATCCAAATTGTTCCCAACATCCAAACTAAACTGATGTTGGAAAGCAGGGAGTCTTTTCTAGATTACATCCCAAAAGACACTTCCATTTGGATCAAAGATTTTGAATACTCAAAAAATAAAATTGAAAAAGGGTTTGACAAGGCGAATTATATTTTCAATAAACTAGCGAGTACTGTTGACCGACTAAGTCCTCAAGAATTGTATCTCTTTGCTGAAAAATACACGCAGCAACTTTCTCTTTTCCCCGTGGTAGAGTTTGGCTTAAAATGCCATTTTGAACCTACTCTTAGTTTGAACCTAAACATTAATCCTCAGCCGCCTTTCAATAAAAATTTTGATCTCCTAATAAGCAAGCTAAATGAAAACACCTCCAATGAAATGGAGAATTATATTTTTTCTGAACAAGTTTCACAACTTGATCGTCTTGCCGCTATTTTTAAAGACACAGGTAGCTCTGTTACTTTCAAAGCGATTAATCTTGGTCTTCATGAGGGCTTTATAGATAATGATTTGAATATTTCTTGCTATACAGACCATCAAATTTTTGAGCGATATCATCGCTTCAAGCTAAAAAAGGGGTATTCCAAGTCACAGCAAGCATTTACATTAAAAGAGATCTATAATCTAAAAAAAGGAGACTACGTAGTTCATATAGATCACGGAGTTGGGCAATTTTCAGGATTAGAAAAAATTGACGTCAATCAAAAAAAGCAAGAAGCTATTCGACTTACCTATAAGGGTGGAGACATTTTATATGTAAGCATTCACTCCTTACACAGAATTAGCAAGTTTACAAGTAAAGATGGGGGACAGCCCAACCTTAATAAGCTTGGATCTCCTGCTTGGAGCCTAGCCAAACAAAAGACAAAAAAGAAAATTAAAGAGGTCGCTTTTGACTTAATTAAGCTCTATGCGGAAAGAAAACTTACTAAAGGGTTTTCTTTTTCTCAAGACACCTATATCCAAAATGAGCTAGAAGCCTCATTTATTTATCAAGACACGCCTGATCAGCTTAAAGCTACAGAAGATGTTAAAAGAGATATGGAGCAAAAAGCCCCTATGGACAGGCTTGTCTGTGGAGATGTGGGATTCGGAAAAACAGAAATTGCTATTAGAGCAGCTTTTAAGGCGGTTGCCGATAACAAGCAAGTAGCCATATTGGTTCCTACAACAGTACTGGCCTTTCAGCATTACAAGACCTTTTCAGAAAGACTTAAGGATTTTCCATGCACGGTAGATTATATCAATCGGTTTAAAAGCAGTAAAAGAATTGCTGAAACAGTAAAAAAACTCAAGAGCGGTCAGGTAGATATTATTATAGGCACACACCGACTAATTGGAAAAGATATTTCATTTAAAGACTTAGGGTTACTGATCGTTGATGAGGAGCAAAAATTTGGCGTCTCTGTTAAGGATAAATTAAAAACCATAAAAACAAATGTAGATACCCTTACCCTTACTGCAACTCCTATTCCAAGGACATTGCAGTTTAGTTTGATGAATGCTAGAGACCTTTCCATTATAAACACTCCACCACCAAATCGATTTCCTGTAGAAACTGTTGTTCAGCCTTTTTCTGAAGAAACCATAAGAGATGCAATAACCTACGAAGTTCAGAGAGGGGGACAAGCTTTTTTTATTCACAATAGAGTTCAAAACATAAATGAAGTCGCGGGAATGGTTCAGCGCTTATGTCCAGATATTCGGGTGGCAATTGGTCACGGTCAGATGGAGGGTAAAAAATTAGAAGCCATTATATTAGACTTCATTGAAGGGTTGTACGATGTGTTAATTGCTACAACAATAGTGGAATCTGGAATTGATATTCCCAACGCCAACACCATTATAATAAACAATGCCAACAACTTTGGCTTAAGTGACCTTCATCAGCTTAGAGGTCGAGTTGGAAGATCAAATAAAAGAGCCTTTGCTTATTTGTTTACGCCACCTCCGCAACACCTTTCAGATGATGCAAGAAAAAGGTTAATAGCTATCGAGCAATTTTCAGATTTAGGAAGTGGTTTCAACATTTCAATGCGAGATTTGGACATAAGAGGAGCGGGTGATTTACTTGGTGCTAATCAGAGTGGATTTATAAGTGAAATTGGCTTTGAAACTTATAAAAAAATCCTCAATGAAGCCATTGAAGAGCTTAAAGAAAATGAGTTCAAAACACTCTTTAAACCAGAAAAAAATCAAACTACTTTTGTTAAGGACTGTGCTATTGAAACGGACTTGGAGCTAGTCATTCCCGATGATTATGTTAATCAGATTGCCGAAAGATTTAACTTGTATCGAACTCTTGACGAAATTAAAACCGAAAAAGAACTTCAAGATTTTGAAGCTTCACTAATCGATCGTTTTGGCCCTGTTCCAATTGAAACAGCTGAGCTTATTAAAACTATTCGCTTACGTTGGTTGGCTAAAGAAATTGGCTTTGAAAGAATTTTACTTAAAAGCAATGTGCTTATTGGTACTTTTATTACAAATCAGCAATCTGAATACTATCAATCTGAAGCTTTTTCAAGAGTACTGTCTTTTGTTCAACAGCACAAAGCAGGCGCTAAGATGACAGAGAAAAACAATAAACTGCGCTTAAGATTTGAAAACATCAAGAATATCCAGCAGGCAATAGAACAACTTCGAGTGCTGAAAAATTAGCTCTTAAGTTCAAATGTTTCCATGAACTTAGTAGTAAATATTCCTTTGTTGAACTCTTTATCCTCCATTAATTGAATATGAAATGGGATCGTAGTTTTAACCCCTTCAATAATGTATTCATCTAAGGCTCTTTTCATTTTTGTGATAGCTTCCTCTCTTGTTTGTGCAACAGTAATAAGCTTAGAAATCATAGAGTCATAATGAGGTGGAATAACATAGTTAGCATAAACATGAGTGTCTATTCTAATTCCATGGCCACCAGGAGCATGATAATTGGTAATTAATCCAGGAGAAGGCATAAATCCTTTAAAAGGGTCTTCTGCATTGATTCTACACTGAATGGAATGTAAAGCAGGAAAGTAATCATTACCAGAAATCTTATCACCAGCAGCTATTTTAATTTGTTCTTTAATCAAATCGTGATTAATTACTTCTTCTGTTATAGTATGCTCAACCTGAATTCTGGTGTTCATTTCCATAAAGTAAAATTTTCTATGCTTGTCCACTAAAAATTCAACCGTACCAACCCCTTCATAGTTTACAGCTAACGCTGCCTTTTTAGCGGCTTCACCCATTTTCTTTCTTAGCGAATCGGTCATAAACGGAGAAGGTGTTTCTTCTACTAGTTTCTGATGTCTTCTTTGAATCGAGCAATCTCTTTCTGAAAGGTGACATACATTTCCGTATTGGTCAGCAGCAATTTGAATTTCGATATGTCTTGGCTCCTCAATATATTTTTCTAAATACATGCCATCATTACCAAATGCAGCAGCAGATTCTTGCCTAGCAGAATGCCAACCTTCTTCAAGCTCTTTGTCATCCCAACAAAGCCTCATTCCTCTTCCCCCACCTCCAGCGGTAGCTTTTAAAATAACAGGGTATTTAATTTGTCCTGCTATTTTTTTAGCTTCAGGGAAATCTTTAAGCAGTCCTTCAGATCCAGGTATTGTGGGTACTTTAGCCTTTTTCATGGTTTCTTTGGCAGACGCTTTATCTCCCATGCCATCAATTTGTTCAGGTCTAGCTCCAATGAATTTTATTTTATGCTCTTCGCAAATTCTTGAGAATTGGGCATTCTCGGATAAAAATCCATATCCTGGATGTATTGCATCAGAGTTAGTGATTTCTGCGGCAGCAATAATGTTAGGTATCTTTAAATAAGAATCAGAACTTGGGGCTGGTCCAACACAAACCGCCTCATCGGCAAATCTAACATGTAGGCTGTCCTTATCTGCAGTAGAATAAACTGCTACAGTTCTAATTCCCATTTCTTTACATGTGCGTATTACTCTAAGAGCTATTTCTCCGCGATTAGCAATTAATATTTTTTTAAACATGATGTTAGAATTTAAATAATAACTTCCCAACAATTAAGATGGGTCTACTAAAAACAACGGCTGATCAAATTCAACTGGGCTAGCATCATCAGCTAAAATTTTAACAATTTTACCTGAAACTTCAGACTCAATATCATTGAATAATTTCATTGCCTCTATTATACAGATGTTCTCTCCCTCTTTTATTACATCTCCAACCTCAACATAAGGAGGTTTATCAGGACTAGGAGCTCTATAGAAAGTTCCTATCATCTGCGCTTTAATAGTGATGTAATTATCTTCCTCAGAAGTTGGCGCCTTTTCTTTAGCTTCAGTTGGAGCTGGAGCTCCAGGTGCAGGTTGTTCAACATGAGGAACCATTGTCTGAGCTGGCATTGAAGGCATTGGGATGGCCTGCTGAACAATGGTTGGTTCTTCTTTAAAGTTAGATTTCTTCTTAGCTAAATAGTCAGACTTGATAACTAGCTTAAAGTCTTTTTGTTCTATTTCTACTTCATTAACTCCTGCTTTTGCAACAAACTTGATTAGTTCTTGAATTTCATTTAAGTCCATATAAATCTAGATTTTGAATTCGTTTATTAAACGAAGTTATAAAAATTTTACGCTTGAATTTTATTTATTTATTAACCGATAACTAGTATGCCCATTTTAGGTAAATAGATCCCCAAGTGAATCCTCCTCCAAAAGCAGCCAATACAACATTATCCCCTTTTTTTAATTTATCTTCCCACTCCCATAAACATAAGGGAATGGTTCCTGATGTGGTATTTCCATATTTAGAAATATTTATCATCACCTTATCTTTAGTGAGCCCCATTCTATTTGCTGTAGCATCAATAATTCGAAGATTCGCCTGATGTGGAACTAACCAGTCTACATCTTGACCAGTAAGGTTGTTTTTTTCCATAATTTCAGCAGAAACATCAGCCATATTAGTAACTGCAAATTTAAAAACAGTTCTTCCTTCTTGATAAGCATACGCTTCAGGAGATTCTACATTCTCTTTATTTAAAGGGAAGGCTGAGCCCCCTAATTTCTGAAGTAAGAAATCTTTTCCTGATCCATCAGATTTTAAAATAGAATCCACTATTCCAAAACCTTCTTGATTCGGTTCTAAAAGAACTCCTCCTCCTCCATCTCCAAAAATAACACAGGTATTCCTGTCTTTATAATTTACAATAGAAGACATAATATCTGCTCCTATAACAATAACTTTTTTGCATTGACCTGAAAGGATAAATTGCTGCCCGGTAACTAATGTGTACAAAAACCCAGAACAAGCAGCACTAACATCAAAGCCCCAAGCATTTTTAGCTCCACTTTTATGACATATTAGGTTAGAAGCACTTGGAAATCGATGGTCGGCAGTAATGGTTCCCACAACAATCATGTCAATTTCTTCAGGTGAAATACCTCTCTTTTCACAAATTCCAGCCACAATATCTGCTCCCAAATCAGAAAGGGTTCTTCCTTTTTCAATGATTCTACGCTCTTTAATTCCAGTTCTTGAAACAATCCACTCATCATTCGTGTCAACCATTTTCTCAAGGTCTGCATTAGAAAGAATCTTTTCTGGAACCGCTCCATGAACAGCAGTAATAGCCGCTTGAATATTTTTCATTTAAATGCTTTTTTAATTTTGTTAGGCAAGTCTGCTTCAGCCAAATCAAGACCCAAATTTAACATGTTCTTTATTGCTTTCGCATTACTTATGCCATGACCTATCAACACGTTGCCGTTAACACCAAGAACTGGTGTTCCTCCATAATTTTCATAATTGAATCGCTTAAAATAATCATCAAGCAATCCTCTTTTTGCAATTAATGTATAAAAAGCTTCCGCTTCTTTGAGTATTACATTTCCGGTAAACCCATCACAAACCACAACATCTGCTTTATCTTCAAATATTTCTCTTCCTTCTACATTACCCACAAAATTAAAATCTTCAGAACCCTCCATTAGCTGATGTGTAGCTTGGGCTAAAAGATTTCCTTTTTCTTTCTCCTCTCCAATGTTTAATAAGCCCACTTTGGGAGATTTAATGTTAAAAACAAACTCCGCATAAAGAGAACCTAAAATAGCAAATTGATATAAGACATCCGGTTTGCAGTCTGCATTAATTCCTACATCTAAAATTACACCAACACCACCAGATTCCTTGGGCAACACTGAAGTAATACAAGGCCTAATTACACCTCCAATAGGTCCAATAGAGAACATGGAACCAATTAACATAGCTCCTGAATTGCCAGCGCTTGAGAAAGCGTCCAACTTTCCTTCTCCTAATAACTTAAATCCAATGGTTATACTGCTATCAGGCTTTTTACGCATCGATTTTGTAGCGTGATCACCCATTTCAATAACTTGAGTGGTATGCACAAAATTAAAAAGAGAATGGTCTACACCTTCTCTTGAAAGAATTGTTTTGGCGGCATCAGAATCGCCAACTAAAGTAATGGTATGTTTGTCTGAAAAATGCTTTTGAGCTTCGATAGCTCCAAGCACAGTAGCTTCGGGGGCGAAATCGCCACCCATAATATCTAATCCGATATTCACGGAGTAAAGTTAATCTGAATAATTATATAAAGTCAATAAAAAAAGAAATCTTATGCAGAAACTTCTTTTTCCATAACAACTTTACCTTTGTAATATAATTTTCCTTCAGACCAAAATGCTCTATGATAAAGATGTGTTTCCCCAGTTGTAGGACATGTTGCTAACTGTTGAGTTTCAGCCTTATAGTGAGTTCTTCTCTTATCACGTCTTGTCTTTGACTGTTTTCTTTTAGGATGTGCCATTTTATTGTAATTAAACTATTATTTATCTTTTTTGTTTTTTAATTCCTTTAATTTTTCCCACCTAGGATCTATTTCTGTAGCAGTAGTGCTGGAAATAGGTGTTTGTTGACTTTCAGTCAACAGGTATCGGTCTAGAACATCAATGCTTTTTTTGTT
Source organism: Parvicellaceae bacterium (assembly GCA_045561415.1). GTDB lineage: Bacteria > Bacteroidota > Bacteroidia > Flavobacteriales_D > Parvicellaceae. The sequence goes on along the minus strand of JBJKXU010000006.1, from coordinate 21,805 downwards.
ACAATCTTCTAATGCGTGAGCTTTTTTAGAAGGCAGCGACAATAGACAAAATTCAAAAATATAAGGTGAGACATTAATTTCAAACGATTTTAGCGATAAAAACTCAATCTCATCGTTATGAATTTCTAAATCATTTTCAACCAGTTTAACCAGCTGTCTATATTCTTGATTTACTTTCAAATCAACGCTGTGCATGCATCTGTCACAGGGAGAAGTGAAAGCTCCATTAATAGTAAAATACATGTCCAACATGGTTGTGCTCTTAATTAGCAGCAACTCAACATCAAACTCGCATTTTTCAAATTCATCCCAATTAAAGGCTTCAAAGAACGTATTGTTTAGCTTATAACTAAACCTGTTTTCACCATTTTTAAGACTTGAAAACGGTATAATATACTCCTTAAGTGTTTTCATCTTCTTTCAAAATGGTCGGCAAATTTATAACAATTGAATGGAAAATAAAAACTTTAACCCTTTATTCGAAAATAATAAACTTTTCTGGGTCAACAGGAACCCCGTTATACCACAGCTCAAAATGAAGGTGAGGACCTGTAGACAATGAACCACTATTACCAACAATTGCTATTGGATCACCAACATTAACCAGCGCCCCTGTCTTCTTTAAGAGAAAAGAATTATGTTTATAAATTGAAATAAGGTTGCTCTTGTGTTGAATTTGAATAACGTGGCCGTTGTCAGGAGACCAGTCAGAAAAAACAACAGTTCCTTCAAGCACAGCTTTAACCGCTTCATTTTTAGAGGCAATTACATCTATTCCATTGTGGCCAGTTTTAAGACTAAACTTCTCAGTAACCTCACCTTTTAATGGAGGGAAAAACAAAATCCCTTTTAAATCATTTTCAAAACTCCCTAAACGCTCTACAATTGAAATATCGTACTTCTCTCTTTCAGCGATTTTAAGCCTTAAAAGTGAATCGTTAATGGAGGTTGAGAAATCTAAATTCGAAGTATCAGCAACTTCAACAACGTCAATCAATAGCGAATCAACAACCACTTCTCCACTTAATATTGCCTCCAGGTTACTATAATAAAGACTGTTAGCGGATACTTTTTCTTCAAATTCAGCTAGCTTAATGGCGTTTTCAATGTATTTTGTTTTTTGAAGCTCCAACTCAACCGGATCAGGATATCCAGGAATAATGGTCTTTAAAGACGTGAAAGAGATAACAAAAAACAACAAAAGAAAGGCGATAAGAATAGCAAATAGAGAATAAACAATAAGAGATGCCCAAGAAAAAACAAACGCTCTTTTTTCTTCAAAGGACTCGTTGTCTAAAAAAACCACTCTAAACTTAGAAGACAATTTTTCAAGCAACTGGTTTAAACTAAACCTATTTTTTATGGGTTTATTTTCATTCATTTATGCAAATATCTATAAAAATACTTATGCCTTCTTTTTTAAATGCAATTTTGAAGTCAACTTATAATTAAAAAAATAAAATAAAATTGAATTAATCTAGTTAATATTGCACGAATAAACAATGCAAAGAATTCTTAAAAATAGCCTCTTATTCTCGTGCACCATTGGCCTAGCCATTTTTTTAGCAAACTGTTCTACTGAAAAAGATGCTTTTTTAAATAGAACCTACCACAATGTAACGGCAAAATATAATGGCTATTTTAATGCCAACGAAATTATTAATGAAGCCCTCTTACAGCATATAGCTTCTAGAGAAGAAAATTATTATAAAATAATTCCCATATACCAATACCCTAATTCAGACGAATCTAAAGGTTTATACTCTGAAATGGACACTGCTGCTGCAAAATGTGAGCTTGTTATTGGGCGTCATTCTATGCCTGCAAAAAAAACTGGTAGAAACAGCAATGCCGAATGGTGCAACTGGATCGATGATAACTGGATGACTATCGGATGGTCTCAATTTTACAAAAGAGACTATGAAAGTGCAATAGAAAAGTTTGAATACATTGAAAAGCAATATAAAAAAAATGACCTAGTATTTACTGCTTCTTTTTGGAAAGCGAAAACACTTATTGAAATTGAAGATTATTTCACTGCCGAAGAAATTCTTCTTGAGTTAATTAATAAGAAAAAGGAACTTGATGAACTTGAGCAGGCAAAAAAAAATAAACTTCAAGAACTCAAAGAAAAAATCACTTCCAAAAAGAAAAAAAGAAGAAAGAAGTCTAAAGGTGACAAAGAAGATAAAATTGCGCTTTTTCCCAAAAATCTCGAAAATCAAATTTATCCTTCATTAGCAGACCTTTACATTAGAACAAAAGAATACGACAAGGCAATTGAAATGCTCAACAAAGCCATCTCGTTAAAACAAAAAAGAGCTTTTAAAACACGCTTAATCTTTATCCTTGCTCAAGTTTATCATGAACTGAAAAATAACGCAGCTTCAGCACTTTACGCAGAGGTTGTCAAAAGAAATCCAGATTATGAAATGGCTTTCCAGGCAAAAATAAATCGAGCCCTAGCTTTTAGCGGAAGTGACAACAAAAGCATAAAAAATCAACTTTTAAAAATGCTAAAAGATGATAAAAACATCGACTATTACGATCAAATTTATTACGCACTAGCAGAAATTGTCCTCAAAGAAAAACAGCGTCAAAAAGGAATAGATTATTTAGAGCTTTCTATAGCATCTAGCAACTCCAATGCTTTTCAAAAAACAACTTCATTGATCAGACTCGCGGAACTATATTATATTGAAAGAAACTACAGAAAAGCCAATCAATATTTTGAAGAGACAATGGCTAGTATCCCCAAAGACCATGAGGATTTTAATGTTATTAAAGCAAAAAATAAAAACTTAGCAGAACTCATTAAAGAACTTGATGTTATAACATACAATGACAGCTTGCTTAATTTGTGTAAAATGCCAGAAAAAGAAGTGCTGGCTCTTATTAAAGACATCATAGACAAAAAGGCTGAGGAGCTAGAAAGAAAACGAGAAAAAAAAGAACTTGAAGGGTTAATTGCTAGCAACGGATTTAATGAGAATACTGTAAGCCCAAATGCTGGAAAACTTTTTATTTGGGACCAAAATCTAATGGGTCTCGGGTACAATGAGTTTAATAAAATTTGGGGAGACATTAAACTTGAAGACAACTGGAGAAGGTCTAATAAAAACGCATCGTCTTTGGATTTTGAAACCGAAGGTGCTAATGATTCTTTAATCGCCAAAGAACTCTCTATAGATTACTACCTTGATCAATTGCCTTGTGGTGATCAGGAGCAATTAGAAGCACTTGAAAGCCAACTTATGAATTCACTGTATCAAGCGGGTAACATTTACCTCCATAAACTCAATGATCCTAACCAATCCATTGGCATGTACGAAAGGGTTTCCAATGAGTACCTTCCCAATGAAAAAGCCATTGCAGGACTATACCAACTTTATATCATATATAAAGACAAAAAAGAATATACCGCTTCCGGAAAATGTAAGGATATCATTTTAAAAGACTACAAAAACTCTGAATATGCTCAACTTATTTTAAACCCCAATTTCAAAGAAGGGCAGCGCTTAATTCAACAAAAACAAGCTATCGCTTACGCTAAAACATATGCCCATTACAAGGCATCAGAATACCAAAGTGTCTTGAAAATAACCACCCCTTTATTGATTAATGACACCCTAAATGCATTCTATTGTAAATACAGCTATCTTAATGCCCTAGCGCTAGGTAAAATAGCGACTGATTCTTTGAGCAAAAAAGAATTTGAAAACGCACTCTCTCACACAGTAAAAAACTGTAAAGGTTCAGAATATTACACTCCGGCAAGAGCCTTACTAAATAAAATTAGAAACATTCAGTCTATCGAAGATGCAAACTCTGGAAAAAGTGCTTTTATTTACGATGAAAATGCTTCACATAAATTTGTCCTTTACTTCCCTAAAGGGTCTGGAAACATCAACTCAATAAAAAATAAACTTTCCAATTTCAATAAGTCTTCATTTTCAAAATCGGCATTAAAAACAGAAAACAAGTTTTTAAATAGTAAAGATCAGATGATTATTGTTCAGCACTTTAAAAACTTAACTGCTGCTATGGACTACTATGACGCCATAAAATTGAACAAAGGCCCCTTGAAAGAAGCGGTAAAGAATTTTCAGTTTTTTACGATAAGTGAGAAAAACCTATCGGCCCTTTATCTTGAAAAAGACCTGCCTAAATACTTTGAATTTTTTACGCTTAATTATCTCGAGTAAAAGGGATAAAATTAAAATGTTGTATCTTTGCACAATTAGAGAAAAGAATGTTTAAATCAGAGAATAAAAATAACTCGGCAGTGAAAACAAATATAAACTCACCTGAATTACTAAATAGAATAGTAGAGGGCACAAGTATTGAAGGTCAAATTAATTCTAAATCAAACATTAGAATTGATGGCTTTTTAAAAGGAACCGTAATAACTCAAGGAAGATTAGTTTTAGGTCCTGAAGGAAAAGTAGAAGGAGATATCCAATGCAACAATGCTGATATTGAAGGAACGCTTAACGGTAAAATAAATGTAACTGAATTACTTACCCTTAAAAGTTCTGCCAAACTTCAAGGTGACATATCAACCAATAAGCTTGCTATTGAGCCTGGAGCAGTTTTTTCAGGTACATGTAGCATGGGTGGTATCCTAAAAGACATCAAGCAAGTTGACAATGAAGATACTTTAAGTGGTTCTGCTTCCAAAATAAGAGAACAATCAGCTTAACTTTTTCTTTCCGATGCCAAAAAATAATTATGCTGCCCTAGCGCTATCCGGTGGGTTAACTGGATTTTATATTTTTATTGGCGCTTATGGTGGTGATTACTTAGACCATTATTTCTCAAATCCAAAACCCATTTACACAATTATTGGATCTCTGCTAGGAGTCTCCCTTGGGCTTTATCAACTATATAAGACAATAACGCATGTTTCTAACAAAAAATAAACGCTTATTAGCAGCTTTAACCCTAGCTTTTATTACTGCTCTCTTACACCTTTCTATCACTTACTTTTTTTTAACCCCTCAATTTAAATTAGCAGCTATTATCCATATATTTCTTATTTCTTGGCTCATTTTTTATTGTATTGCCCTAAATCTGGTTCATAGTAAAAAACCGAACTATGTGATTGCTAGTTTTATGGTGCTTACCGCCTTGAAAATGTTAATTTCCATTCTACTATTGTTTGCTCTTAAGTACTTAACAACCATTAATCCAACAATAATTATTCTTAATTTTTTTGCTGGTTTCTTTATTCATCTTATTTTACAAGTGAATTATTCAATTAAATTACTACGATAAATTGTACATTTGTCCCAAATTATTTAAAAATGGAAACTAAATTACTAGTACCTACAGACTTTACTGATGTTGCACATACCGCAATTAACCATGCTGCTAGATTAGCAGAAACTATCAAAGGAGAAGTGATTCTTTTGAATGTTGTTAAAGACAAAGATGATGTGGCTAAAGCAGCAAAAAAAATGAAAGAAGAGGAAGCGCTCGCTAAATCTTTTTATGCCGATTGTCCAGTAAGTTCAATTGTTAGGATTGGGAATATATTTGATGACATTGGACAAGCAGCTTCTGAAATTGGGGCGACTCTTATTATCATGGGAACTCATGGTGCTAGCGGTTGGCAAAAAGTAGTGGGAAGTCACGCACTTAAAGTAATTACCAATTCTTCCGTTCCTTTTATTGTAGTTCAAAAACAAATTATGAGGCCTTCTGGATACGACAACATTGTTGTTCCTTTAGACTTGCACAATGAAACCAAACAAAAATTAGAAATAGTAAGTAGTATGGCCCACTATTTTAATTCTAAAGTCCATTTAATTTCTCCTTATGAATCGGATGAATTCTTACTCCATAAACTCAAAGCTAATATTGCTTGGGCAAAAAAATATTTAAATGGAAAAGGCGTTAAATCAGCTGCGCATATTGGTAAAAAAGGGGCAAATTTTGTAAATGAAATTTTAAACCTTGCTTCTGATGTAGATACTGATTTAATTACTATAATGAACTTGCAAAAGAACTCATTAATGGGAATGTTAGGAAGTGCTTATGAGCAATCTTTAATAACCAATGAACTTCAAACCCCCGTTTTGTGTGTTAATCCACTTACTGCCACTATAGCAAGCGGAAGCATCTTTGTAAGGTAACCTAATAACTTCATGCAACTTTCAGAACAAGAACAAATTAGGCGAGATAGCTTAAGTAAGCTAAGAGCCTATGGAATAGAACCATATCCACAAGATTTATATCCTGTTAAAGATTTTTCTGCGTCTTTAATAGCTAATTATAAAGAAGGCCAATCGGTTTGTGTTGCAGGGAGGTTAATGAGGCGTAAAATTCAAGGGAAAGCAAGCTTTGGAACGCTTCAAGATTCAGAGGGGAAAATACAGCTTTACTTCAATAGAGATGAAATATGTCCTGAAGAAGACAAATCACTTTATAACGATGTGTTCAAAAAGTGGTTAGACCTTGGTGATATTCTTGGCATTGAAGGAACTCTATTTAAAACCAATGTTGGTGAAATTTCTATTCTTGTAAAGCAATTCACTCTTCTAACCAAATCACTAAAGCCATTGCCGCTGCCTAAAACGGACAAGGAAGGAAATGTTTTTGACGCATTTACAGATCCTGAAGCAAGGTACAGACAACGGTATGTAGATTTAATTCTTAATAAGAATGTAAAAGAGACCTTCATAAAAAGAACTCAGATCATAAATAGTATGAGGGATTTTTTTAATGAAAAAGGATACTTTGAATTAGAAACCCCTATCCTTCAACCTATTCCTGGAGGTGCATCTGCTAGACCATTCATAACACATCATAACGCTCTTGACACACCGCTATACCTCAGAGTTGCTAATGAATTGTACCTAAAACGTCTTATAGTAGGCGGTTTTGATGGTGTCTATGAATTTGCTAAAGATTTCAGAAATGAAGGAATGGACAGAACACATAATCCTGAGTTTACTGTCCTAGAGATTTACGTTGCTTATAAAGATTATAACTGGATGATGAACTTTACCGAGTCCATGATTGAAAATGCTGCTCTAAAGGTTTTTGGAACAACAGAATTCACTGTTGGAGACCATACCATTTCTTTTAAAGCTCCTTTTAAAAGACAAACCATGAGAGCTGCTATTTTAGAGCATACAAAATTTGACATTAATGGAAAATCCGAAAAAGAACTTAGCGATTGGTGTCAAAATAATGGAATAGAGACGGACAGTACAATGGGCAAAGGCAAGCTTATCGATGAAATATTTGGTGAGAAATGTGAAGGGAATTATATACAGCCTACATTTATAAAAGATTACCCTGTAGAAATGTCTCCTCTATGTAAGAAACATCGTGATGATCCTTCTTTAACCGAGCGGTTTGAATTAATGGTAAATGGGAAAGAGCTCGCCAATGCATACACAGAGCTTAATGACCCTATTGACCAAAGAGAGCGATTTCAAGATCAACTTAAATTATCCGAAAAAGGGGATGATGAAGCCATGTTTATCGACCAAGATTTTTTAAGAGCATTGGAATATGGAATGCCTCCAACTTCTGGAATGGGAATCGGTATTGACCGATTAGTCATGTTGCTAACCAACCAATCTTCCATTCAAGAGGTTTTACTTTTCCCTCAAATGAAGCCAGAAAAATGGGATACCGGTCCGGATATAGAAGCCTATAAAAAGTGTGGAATCCCAGAGCAATGGATTGAACATGTTTATAACGCTGGTTTTAACACCACTGAATCACTTAAAGAAGCTAAATTAACAGCTATTCATCAAAAGCTTAACGGATTTAGAAAGAAAAACAAGCTCTCTATTGCAGCACTTCAGCTTGAAGAAATTGAAAGCTGGAACCTTTAAAAATTTAAACTTATTCCCAAGCCCATAGCTTCTTTAAATTGTGTTATAGGACCTTTAACTTGAATTGGTGCTCCCTGATCATCAAGATAGTATGAACCATCTTGTCTTTGATAATAAAGTGGATCAACACCATTTTTTTCAAACCTAGGAATTTCAATGTCATGGTCATAAATCAAATAGGTGGAAAGCGTTAAAGAAAAGACCTTTCCAATCTTTAGACTTGTTAATGTTTCCCAAGTAACATCAATGTTTTGAGGTTCATAAATGTAATTACTAAACAAAGTTAAATTACTTCTAAAGGTTAATTCTTTGATAGCGAAAGGTTCCTTTTTAGTAACGCTAAGCTTAACATATCCTCCTATTTCGGACCGCAATCTTTTTCCTTGATCCACCCCAAAAGCTCCTGCATTTGAAAGAGAATCATCTAAAACAAAAGTATTCTTTATTGTCACTGGTGAAATAAAACAAGCAAACTGATCATTGGGTTTATTGTCTAACCCAAGTGCAGCAATTGCATAAGCTGGGGCAAATAAATTAGAAAAATAATTGCTGCTTAACTTCTCTTCTACCGTACTGTAGCCATAAGTAAATTGAGTTCTAAAATTAACAAGTCCAGAATAATACCATTTACTATTTATTTTATGTCCAATTTTTGAGTTAAGCTCTATTCTATCATCATTTTTAAACCATGGTACCTGATTCCCGAAACCACTTTTGATCACCCCAAAAGCAACATCAAAATTACTGTCCCAACTTGTTTTGTCATAATAGTAATTAGCATACAGGCTTATTAAACCTTGAACGGACATGGAGTTTTGACCGCCACCAGACCAATTGTGCAGGCCAACACTATTGAAGCCTAGGCTCATTATGGACCCTGTTTTCCAAGTTAAAGAATCTGTTTTTTTAACCTTGGATGTGGTTTTTAATTTTTTTTCAATATCGGTGTCTATTTGACAGATAATAGGATTAGAAAAAATAAAAAATAAAATAAATAGAAAAAAAAGTGGGGTTAGCTTCATAACGGAAAGTTTTATAGGTGATTAAAAAAAAGCAAAAATAATTAAATGGAATAGATTTTGCTTTTCCATTTTAAATTGTTCAAAACATAATGTGCTTTAGTGAAATCTACTGTTAAATAAACAAGACTTTTATGGTAATGGAATGTAGGGTTAATATAGTTAGTTGTTTTTCTTTGGTTTTTTTACTTTGTATAAAGCCCGTTGCAGCTATTTCAGCTGTCAATCCCAAGATTATAAAAGCCTACAAAAACTCACCGATCAGCTACACAAATTCTTTACTGAATGCTGTTGCTCTTTCTTCAAATGAAGTAACAAGCGAGGACATTACAAAATCAAAAATTGATTTTACCGATTACTACAATTATTTCAACACTAATTCAACCACAAAAGCGCTATTAATTTGGGAAAAAACAGAAGCCTCTTTCATAACCAAATCGCTTTTAGAACACAATGTTTCAGAAAAATTAAGCGTACTTCCTTTAATTTTAAGTGGTGGAAATTCAACCTATAAATGCGCTAATGGGGGTATAGGGATTTGGGGAATGAACTACCCTGTGGCAAAAAAAAATGGACTGCTTTTAACTAAAAACATTGACGAACGCTCTTTAGATTCTATTGCATCAATTGCAGCAGCAAAGCACCTTAAAGGGCTTTTTGAAATTTATGATGACCTCAACTTGGTTGTCTTAGCATATGTCTCAAGTCCCAGCTTAGTAAATAAAGCGATAAAAAGAGCACAATCAAATTCAATAGATAGTATTCTTTTACACCTAGATCAGCCTTATACAGATTGGCTAAAAGCTTTTCATGGCTTATCGTTTATTGCTGAAAATAGTGACTTAAAAAAGGTGAAGGCCCCATTTGAAAACAAGGCCAAGCATAACCAATTAGTACTAAAGAAAACTATAATATATCAGGCTGTTGAAGATAAAATACCTTTTGATTTTGATTTATTTAAATCTCTAAATCCACAAAACAGGAACAAGGATTTACCAGAAAATTATCCGCTTACTTTGGACACTTTTAATTATCGATTACTAACTAATAATTTAGATTCAATCTATTTTTATCAAGACTCTGTATTGCTAAATCCCTTTTTCAAAGACGCCTTTGAATTAACCCAAATGCTTATTTATGAAGTTCAATCTGGCGATTACCTAGGAAAAATAGCAGCACTCTATGCTGTTACTGTAGCAGAGTTGCAATCTTGGAATAAACTCTCAGGATCAAGAATTAACATAGGGCAAGAGCTAGTTATATACGCTTCAGATTCAACCATCTCTGACTATTACCTATATAAAGTCAAACAGGGAGATTCAATTGAAAAAATAGCTAAAAAATTTCCTGGTGTCAGTAAAGAAAACATTCATGCTCTGAACCCAAATAAATCAATTAAACCTGGTCAATTATTAAAAATAAAGAAAAAATAAAACCGCATTATTCCCTACTTTTTTTGGTGCTCTTATTTGTGCTAATGAATGTTGTTATGTCTTTATTCCCTAATGGAGGTGCGGCTGTTTTTGGAATTGATTTGACATTTCCTTCAATTTCCAGCTTTTACAAAATTGAAGCTGATTCTTCTAACGTTGTTGACAACAAACAGATTGAATTAGCGGCTTTAATTGAACAGCTTCGATTAGATAGCATTAAAGTTGATCAAGCGCTAAAAAAGCAACTTAAAGATTCTATTGAAAAAGCTTGGAAGAACATTCAATACCCGAATAATGACAAGTCTGTATTGTATCCTTTCTTTGAAAAACTAGACCAAGCGCGCAATAAAAAAGTGCGCATAATGCATTTTGGAGATTCACAAATTGAAGCCGACAGAATAACAAGCTATGTGAGAAATGAATTGCAAAAATTATTTGGTGGCTATGGCGCTGGATTATTTGCTGTTGAGCAGGTCACTAGAAAAATGAGTGTTAAGCAAACTCACAGTGAAAACTGGAAAAGATATGCCGGTTTTGGAAGAAAAAAAGATACGGCAATAAAGCACAAAAAATATGGCGCCTTATTGGCCTTTTCTAAATATTCACCAATTATTAAATCGGCAGATTCCACAAATTTTTCCTCTTGGATAACCATTAAAAAGCCAACCGCTTCTTACAGCAGAACTAAAAATTATCAAGAGCTTTACCTTTTCTATGGAAATGGAGCTAAAAAATCACATCTAAAAGTTCTAGCAGATAGTGCTCTTATGTTTATGGATTCACTAGACTCCGGATCGGAAGTAAAATTTAAAAAAATAAACTTCAGCTCAACCCCCAAAGAAATCAGGCTTCTTTTTAAAGCGCAGGAAAGTCCAGATTTTTATGGATTATCAATTGAAGGGAAAAACGGTGTGGTCATGGACAATATCCCTCTTAGAGGAGCTTCAGGAACAGAGTTTTCTAAGCAAGATAAAACCTGTCTAAAACAAATGTTTGACCTATTAAATCCCTCATTATTAATTTTAGAATTTGGAGGAAACACCATTCCATACATTAAAAGCAAAGAAAGAGCTTATAAATATGGCAGATGGTTTGGATCACAAATTAAACTACTAAAAACGCTTTGCCCTGATGCTGCTATTTTAGTAATAGGCCCTGCAGACATGTCTAAAAAAGAAGGGACAACTTTTGCTACTTATCCGCTTTTAAGCGAAGTAAGAAATGCACTAAAAGAGCACACCTTTAATGAGGGTGGTGCTTTTTGGGACATGTATGAAGCTATGGGCGGAGAGAACACCATGCCAAAATGGGCAGAAGAAACACCACCTTTAGCTTCAAAAGATTATATACATTTTACTTCAAAAGGGGCTAAAAAAATTGCTGAGCTATTTTATGCTGCTCTTAAAGAAGATTACGATGCCTACAAAGCATTAAAAAAATAACATGAGAAATACCATCTATAAACTGCTGTTTTTGTTTTGGCCTTTATCAATTTTTGGGCAACAGTATCCTCATGATGTTCCTAATCACGACTTTATAGCCTATAATTACAATTATATTGAATTCTTTAATGACAGCTCAAACTTCCAAGATTTTTATGCAAAATTTGACACGCTGCTGTTTTATGGAAAGGGTAAGTTAAATGTTGTACACATTGGAGGGTCTCATATTCAAGCTGATATGTGGTCAGACAGAGTGCGCCAACGATTATATAATTTTATCCCTAACAACAATGGTGGAAGAGGTTTGCTTTTCCCTTACAGGTTGGCAAAAACTAACAACCCCTACTATTATAAAATAGAGTATACTGGGGAGTGGAAAGGATATAGAAATTCTGTACTTAGTCATGATTCAGAATTTGGAGTCACCGGCATCACCGCCAAAACCAGTGACAGTATATCAACTGTGAAATTGTCTTTTAGGGGTGAAAATTATCCCGATTATGATTTTAATACCGTTAAAATATTGCACAACCAAAAAAGTGAATCTTTTTGCATTGAATTGTTGTCAGATACTAATGCCATTAGAATAACTAACGACTCAATAGGCTATACCGCCTTTAGGCTTTCTTCTTATCAAAAAACTTTAACGTTCTCAATTACAAAATTAGATACTGTAGAAAAAGAATTTGCATTATATGGGATTACATTAGAAAATCAAGATCCTGGAATTTGTTATCATTCTATTGGAGTCAATGGAGCTAGTGTTCCTAGCTACTTAAGGTGTGAACATTTCAAAAAGCAGCTTTCGCTAATAAAACCCGATTTGGTCATTTTTTCTATTGGGATAAATGACGCTTACGACACTCAGTTTACTGCTAAAAAATATGAAAAAAATTACGATACTCTAATTAGCTATTTCCAGTCTGTTTCTCCAAATGCTGCTCTTTTATTTACCACAAATAACGACAGCTATTACAAAAGGAAATATCCCAACAAAAAAGCAGAAGACGTGAGAACGGTAATGAAAAAATTAGCCACTAAATATGGCGGTGGTGTTTGGGACATGTATGGATTAATGGGGGGATTAGGCTCTGTTAAAACTTGGGAGAAAGCGGGGTTAGCAAAAAAAGATAAAATACATTTAACCAAAGCGGGGTACCAGGCGGTAGGAGATTTACTATTTGAAGCAATAATAAAATCGTATAATGAGTATTTGGACGCACATAACTAATTTTATAAGTCAGCTGTTCTGCCGCGATTCTCTTTGGCTGATATTTGGTTACAACCAAGATACCCCTCTTATTTTTACTCAACTTTATTTCTGGGTATTTTTTGCTGTTGTCTTAACGGTATATTCTTTTGCTTATAAGAAAAATGCAGCAAGGAATGGCTTTTTATTTTTAGTCAGCCTTTTTTTCTATTATAAAACAAGTGGTTTCTTTTTTACCATCCTTTTGTTTTCTACATTTTCCGACTATTTGATTGGTTTTGCTATTTATAATGGTAAGACAATTACAAGGAAAAAATGTTGGCTTGCTTTAAGTATCTTTATTAACCTATTTGTTCTTTTCTATTTTAAATATGCCTACTTTTTTGCCGACTCTTTTAATGAGTTAGTCGGAGCGAATTGGCAGCCTATAAATCATTTTGCCGTTTATAGTAATCAGCTCTTTAACACCACGTTTGTGGATCAAATTTTGCTGCCAGTTGGAATCTCATTTTTCACTTTTCAAACCATGTCTTATTCAATTGACATCTACAGAAAACAGGTGAAACCAGTAAAGAGTGTAATTGACTTTGGTTTTTACGTGTCATTTTTCCCTCAGTTAGTTGCCGGTCCAATTGTTAGGGCCGCTAACTTTATTCCTCAATTGTATGAACCATATCAGCTAACAAAAAAGCAATTCGGAATCGCGCTTTTTTGGATTTTAAATGGTCTTTTAAAAAAAGTAATTCTTGCTGACTACATTGCTCTTAACTTAGTTGATAGGGTTTTTGAAAACCCTGAGATCTTTAGCGGTTTTGAAAACCTGATTGCCTTGTATGGCTACTCTCTTCAAGTTTATGCAGATTTTTCTGGCTATACTGACATTGCAATAGGTATCGCTTTAATTTTAGGTTTTAAACTGCCTAAAAACTTTGATTCTCCATACAAGGCAGACAGCTGTGGTAATTTCTGGAAAAGATGGCACATCTCTCTATCTTCTTGGTTGAAGGATTACCTGTATATTCCAATGGGAGGAAATAGAGGGGGTTCAATTTTTACTTTTGTGTCTTTAGCTTTTGTTGCACTTTTTCTATTTTTTATTAGCGGTTCTATATACGTGCTTTTCTATTTTCTTGCAGGCATTGTTGCTGCGTTAATTATTGGTTTAATCTTTCCAAAAATAAAAGGCTGGTACATTACCAATATCAACATTATGATTACTATGCTGCTAGGCGGGCTTTGGCATGGAGCAAGCTGGAATTTTGTTTTTTGGGGAGGACTGAATGGTTTGGGAATTGTGGTTTATAAATTATGGCGAAAAATAAGTCCTTGGGAGGATAAAACTAAATGGTGGAATAGGGCCTGGGCTATTTTTATCACTTTCAACTTTATTTCATTTACGAGAATTTGGTTTAGAAGTGGGTCAGCGAGCTCCTTTGAATCCATGAACAGCGGCCACGACATTCAGCAAGAATTACTTACTGCAAACAGCATGCTTCATAAATTATTTTATGATATGAATATCGCTATAATTCCAGAAATTATCTCTGGATACTGGGCGGTTATTTTGGTGATGGTAATGGGGTTTATTATTCATCTATTGCCCTCAAAAGTAAAGCTTTGGTATAGAGAGCAGTTTGCTAACGCTCCTTTATATTTTCAAATGGGTTGTTCGGTGGCAACCGTTTTTATTTTATATCAGGTTTTATCGGCAGACATGCAGCCGTTTATCTACTTTCAGTTTTAGACCTCTACATCCATTAAATCAGTAACCACATAGTACCTGGGGTCATCTACAGATGATTGAATGATTTTACTAAAAGAAGGGTCCGCTTTTAACAATAGTGTTTTACATTCAGGGCTTAAGTGCGTTAAGGTTACTTTTTTACCTGCTTTTACATACTTTTTTACCACATTGTCAATAGCTTCAATTCCGGAATGATCATTTACCTTAGACTCTATAAAGTCTATTTCAATAGTGGCAGGGTCATTTTTAACATCAAATTTCGAGTTAAAATTCTGGACAGAACCAAAAAATAAAGGCCCCCAAATTTCATATACTTTAGTTCCATTTTCTTTTATTCTTTTTCTAGCTCTAATCATAATGGCATTTTTCCATGCAAAAACAAGCGCTGAAATAATTACTCCAACAATTACAGCAATGGCTAAGTCTTGCCACACCGTAATGGCAGAAACAACAATTAACACAACAGCATCAGATATAGGGATTTTTCTTATTATTCTAAAGCTACTCCAGGCAAATGTCCCTACAACCACCATAAACATTACCCCAACAAGTGCCGCAATTGGAATTTGTTCAATCAAAGGTGCTGCAAAAAGAATAAAAGCAAGCAGCGCAATTGCAGCGGTAATTCCAGATAATCTTCCTCGACCACCAGAATTAACATTAATAATAGACTGGCCAATCATAGCACAACCACCCATGCCACCAAAAAGACCATTCAAAATATTAGCCGCCCCTTGTGCTAAACATTCTCTATTTCCACTTCCTCTAGTTTCTGTCAATTCATCTACCAGATTTAATGTCATTAACGACTCTATTAATCCTACTGCCGCCAACAGAAATGCGGTAGAAAAAAGAAGCCCCCAATTCCCCTGTAGGGTATTAAAAACACTAAATATTTGATATTGAAAACTTGGCAATGTTCCTTCTAGTCCAGAACCTCCACCATCTTTAATAAATGAACCTACAGTGTTTACCTCTAGCCCTCCAAAAATGGTAACTGCAGCAACCAGTATTATGGCCACAAGTGCTGCTGGAATTTTTTTGGTGATTTTAGGAAGCAAAAACATGATTCCCATTGTTAGGCCTACTAGTCCCAACATGATATATAAATCTGTTCCTGCTAACCAGCTTAAATTTTCTCCATCATTGAATTTAAATAAATTCAACTGAGATAAAAAGATTACAATTGCTAACCCATTTACAAAACCCATCATAACAGGGTGTGGAATAAGCCGAACAAACTTTCCTAGCTTTAATAATCCTGCCAACGACTGAAAAAGGCCAACAAGTAATAGCGCAATAAATAGCCACTGAAGACCCAAATTTTCAATGGGTGAATCAAGAGTCATCCCCACATCATTTCCTTGCTGAATAAGATGAACCATAACAACAGCCATCGCTCCTGTAGCACCTGAAATCATTCCAGGTCTACCACCAAAAACAGCTGTTACAATTCCCATCATAAACGCTCCGTAAAGTCCAACAAGCGGATCTATTCCAGCCACAAAAGCAAAAGCTACCGCTTCAGGGACCAGCGCCAAAGCAACTGTCAAACCAGATAAAATATCGTTTTTTGGGTTAAATGTGAAGTTGTTAAAGATGCGTTTCATGAGCCAAATAAATTTGAAAATTTGGCAAATATAGTTCAATAAGTAACTTGAAGACTAAAGATGCTTATCAATCATCTTTTTAATAGTATTGAGCCAGTTCTAGAAAGGTCAGACTTGTCAAGACCTGTGGCTTTAATAAAATATAAATATTGTCCTTGACCTAAAGGCTCTCCGTTTGCATTATTCCCATCCCATTTAGTGTCAATTGTATCTGTTTCAAAAACTACCTTCCCTTTAAGGTCAAATATTTGAATGAAAAAAGATTGTATGTTTTCCCCTTTTGTATAGAAATAGTCATTTTCTCCATCACCATTTGGAGTGAAAATATTAGGTATATTCTGTATAATACATCGAGGGTTAACAACAATTTGTTTTTGGGCAAAAGCCTCCTGATTATTCTTCTTTATAGAAACACTTACGGTATACTCACCGGGTTCTCTATAAATGTGTTCAACTATATTTCCTTCTGAGGAATAGCCATCTCCAAAATCCCAAACTGTTTCTTGTGCTTGTTCACTTTGTTCAAAAACAATAACTAAAGGGGCGTGACCACCCGAAACAGAGCTATTAATAATTGGCTTGAGTTCTTTTTTAGGGCTTATTTCAACTTTTAATTCGTTGTTTTCAATCTGCTGAGTTCTATTGTCTGCCTTATTGTTCTCTTTTTTTATACTTCTTGTGTTTTTAGTTAAAAACAAGTTAACTACTGAACTTGGTTGGTTCTGCTGTTTTGCATTTTCTTTTGAGATCGGCTCATTATCTACTAATTCAACCGTATACGTCTCCGTTGCAGGTTCAGAAATTTTCAAGATCGGGTCATTGCTGTCAAATGGGTTAATTTGCGGAAAGGATGTTTCTAGCGATTCTTCATCAATTGTACTGTCTGCAATTATTGTTTTATTAGTTGGGGCTTGCGGTTGATTTTTTTGTATAGCGTCTGGTGAATACGTTTGATACCCTAAAACAAGGGCAACTCCTGCAATAACACAAACAAATGCACCAGCAACTAGTGGCCAAGCTGCTGTTTTAGAAGTAGCCACAACGCTAGCTTCAGTTCCAGATGAAGGAAGCTTATCAGAAATAGATGACCACAGCCCTTGACTAACCTCTGGAGAAAAAGCATCAAAAGATTCTTTAAAAAGCTGGTCAATATTTGTATCCTGGTTACTCACAACAATTAAATTAGTTTGTTTTTGATTAACAGCTCTTTTATTGTTGCACGAGCTCTAGACAACTGACTTTTAGATGTACTTTCAGAAATAGACAGCTCTTGTGCAATTTCTTTATGAGAATATCCTTCAATAGCATACATGTTGAAAATTGTTCTATAACCTGTTGGTATTTTCTGTATTATTTTCATTAGTTCTTTCGCAGTCAATTCTTCCACTACAAATTGTTCTTTTTTAATTCCATAACCCACTTCTTCTAAAGACGCGTTAAGTTGTCTTTTTTTATTTTTTCTAATAAAGTCAAGTGCGGTATTAACCGTTATTCTTCTTATCCAACCTTCAAATGACCCTAACCCAGAATATTTATTCAACTTATTAAACACCTTTACTAACGCTTCCTGCAAAATATCTTCTGCATCTGCTTTAGAAGAGCTATATCTCAAGCAAACACCAAACATCATTGAAGAATATTTATCAAATAACAACTTTTGAGCTCCTTGATTCCCGTTAATACATTGTTTAACCAATTCTTCATCAGACATGTTTAATGCTTCAGCTTTCATATAAGACTCAATATAATTAAAATTGGTTGCACATATTGTCGTAATATTAAAATCTGTCTAGTAATTATGAAATTCATAAAGGTTAATATCCTAATTTTGAGCTTTATTTTTTAACATGAAAGTTTGTACTTACTTGATTTTTTTGACGTTAATTATCAACTCCTGCACCACGCCTAATTCGTCAGATCAGCAGCAGCTTATTTCTGAGCCAATCGATGGTTTATGGTTGGGTAAACTTGAAATAAAGACTGGGAAATTTTTACCTTTTAATTTTGAGATTCTACAAGATTCTGTCTTCTTTTTTAATGGTCAAGAAAAAATATCAAGCTCATTGAAAAAACTTTCCGATAGCACTTTCTCCATTGAGATGCCTGTTTTTAATAGCCGCTTTTTTATCAGCCAGCAGGAATCGATTCTTAAAGGAGAATGGATAAATTTAGACAAAGGTGATAATTATAGAATTCCTTTTAAGGCAGCTAAAAACCTTCAAAAATCGGCAAGGTTTTCTTCTTGTCCTAGCTCCACTTCAACAATCGGTAATGTTGATGGTCGATGGGAAGTTACCTTTGGAGATCAACAAGCAAGCCAATACAAAGCAATTGGCGTATTTAATCAAATGACTAACAACCTTACTGGAACATTTTTAACTGAGACTGGGGACTATCGGTTTCTTCAAGGAAATGTAACAGCTGATTCCTTTTATTTATCTTGCTTTGATGGTTCTCATGCCTTTCTTTTTGAAGCTGCCATTGACAGCAATCAATTAAAGGGAAGTTTTTATTCAGGCACACATTTTCAACAACCTTGGAAGGCAAAAAGAAATCAAAACTTTAAGCTAACTCATCCCGACTCGATCACCACCATAGATAAGCAGTTTCCAATTTCATTTTCATTAGCTGATTTAGATAGCAATGTTGTCCGTTTTCCTAGCAAAAGGTTTTCAAATAAAGTCTTAATTATACAAATCATCGGTTCTTGGTGTCCTAATTGTTTAGATGAGACCGCTTTTTTTAACACCATGTACAACAGCTTCCATGATCAAGGATTGGAGGTAGTAAGTATTGCTTTTGAAAAACCTGATTTATTTAAGGATAAAGTGGCTAGGGTCAGAAAATTAAAAACTCATTTTAATGCGAAATATCCTTTTTTAATTGGCGGTTCTGCTAGCAAAAAGGAAGTGGAGCGAAAACTCCCTTTTTTACAAAATGTAGCTTCTTTTCCTACCACCATTTACATAGATAAGTCTGGAAAAGTAAGAAAAGTCTATAGTGGTTTTTACGGTCCAGGAACTGGATCATTTCACAATGATTTTTCTAAAGAAACTTCAACATTAATTCAACAGCTGTTGAATGAAAATTTAGTATATTAATTGCTGTTATGCCTGTAATTAAAAATGCCTTATTAAGATATCGAGTAATTGACCGCTGTATTGGAAATGAGTTTCACCCTTTTCCATCAAAAGAGCAGCTTAGACAAGCTTGTGAAGAAGAGCTTTATGGCTCATCTGATGGCCAGAACATTTGTCATTCAACCATTGAAAAAGATATTTTTGCGATGCGTCTAGAGCACGATGCTCCAATAAAATACTCAAGACTAGAAAGAGGCTATTTCTATACTGAAAAAGGGTTTAGCATGGACGATATTCCGCTAACTGATTCAGATATTTCTGCCATTAAAGCCGCTACAAACATCCTCAACCAATTTAAAAACACTCAGCTTTTTGGACAGTTTCAATACGCAATAGACAAAATACTAGACCGGGTAGAAATGTCTGCAAATAAAAAAAATTATAACGATGATATTGTTCATTTTGAATCGCTGCCTACTGTTGGGGGGAATGAGTTTCTAGCACCTATTTTATCTGCAATAAAAGCTAGGAAAACCATTCAATTTGAATACCAAAGCTTCAAAAGTGAAACAAGCAGCTCAAGAAGAGTCAGGCCCTATCTGCTTAAAGAGTATAGAAATAGGTGGTATTTGATTGGTGAAAGTGAACTCAAAGAAAAAATCATCACTTTTGCTTTAGACAGGATGAAAAACTTAATCCCTCTTGAGAGTTCCTTCACTTTAGATCCTCATTTTTCTGCTGAAGTTTTTTTCCAATATTCTATTGGCATAACTTCATATGATGGCCAACCAGAAAAAGTAACTATTCAAGCCGGAGAAGTACTTTCTAAATACCTAATATCTCAACCGCTTCATCATACGCAGGAGCTTATTTCTAATGTTGATGGCAAACACACTTTTTCTTATCAGCTTTTACCTTCTTATGAGTTGAAAATGCTACTTCTTGGCTTTGGTCAAGACATCAAAGTCCTTTCTCCCACCAGTTTAGTTGCAGACATTCAAGATGCTGCTAAAGGAATACTTGCATTATATGATTAGAGCCTCTTTTTTCACTTTTCTTGTTGTTTTCTCAGCCATAGGAAGTCTTTATGGGCAACTAATAGACAATGCTACATGCAATGCTTTTACGGACAATCCTTTTTTTAACGCTGAAATAGTACGGTTGAACAAATTAAAGGCTCTTCATGGTTCTATTTCAACAAAAAAAGAGCTAAGCGCCATAAAAAAAACAGGGAAAGTATTGAATTATACTTTTAACAAAAATGGCAATCTAACACAACAATATTCTTCTTTTTATAGAGGAAAAAGAAAAGACACCACCTTTATCTATTTCATGTATGACCACCAAAATTCTTTAACAACTAAAAGAACTAACGACATCAACGGCTTTTATTCTTACAACTATGGGTATAATGCTAAAAAACAGGTGATTAAGAAAACCTATTGCAGGGATGAAAACGCAACAAAATCAAGAAAAAAATTTACGCTAGGAAAACAATACGTAATTATAAACGAAACCTACAGCTACCAAGGTAACGATTCCATTGTAACAAAAAGTGTGTTGAATAACAATGGATTGCCATACCAAAAAATTACCTATCAGTATAATAGCTTAGGATATCTTGTTTTGGAAACAAAAAAACTATTGCTTAATAATAAAAAATCAACCGTATCCTACCAATACAACCAACACGGATTATTAAAAGCTAAAAAAACAATTCGTGATCTTAAAAAAGGGAACTTTAAAAAAAGCACTTATAAATATGACAAATTGGGTAATCTTGTTGAGCTAAATGAGTATAACAACGACCAACACATTACCCACAAAGAAATCTTGTATGATCAGAAAACATTTTTACTAAAAGCCTTAATTGTACAAGATGTTGAAACTAATTTCATTAAGATAATTAAATTTAAGCCTTCATTTTATAATTAAATATGAAAATTCTTGTTTTTTTCTCCCTTGTTTTTATTATTGGCTTCTCTTGTGACACTAGCCAAAAAGACGCTACCGCCTTATGCGGTTGCTACACCGAGCTACATAGAGCTATTCCTCAAAAAAAAGTGGAGCTAATAAGTGATTCTTGCTCTAAGATGCACATTGCTACGCTAAATAAATTAAAGGGCAATGAAAAAGAATTAAAACAATTTGAAGAGGCGCTATACAATTGCCGTTAAAAAAAATCACTCATGAAAAAAATTCTTAACTATATAAATGGCACGCTTGTAGAAGCAAAGAATAAACAGTGGCTAGACAATTACAACCCTTCATTAGGTGAGGTTTATAGTAAAATTCCTGATTCTGATGGTTCTGATCTTGATGATGCTTATAAAGCGGCTCATGCTGCTTTTCCTGGCTGGTCTAAAACTCCAAAAGAAGAACGTGCTAAAATTATGCTTAAAATCGCTTCTTTA
>JBJKXU010000005.1:0-58042 GCA_045561415.1 Parvicellaceae bacterium | reverse complement strand
CTTATCGTTATTCACTTGAGACAATATACTAAAGTTAACATCTACAATATCGTGTGAACAATTTGTATGGAAAGAGATAAGGTCTACTGGAAGTGGCCCACCATCCGGTGTTGAAGATCCAGGACTCCAAGGACTAAAGTCCGATTGAGGACTGGTAGATTTAATTCTTCCACTTGATGCTGTTGCTGCACCAGTTCCGTCTGAAAGAGTAGCAGTGTTTACAGGAACATCTTCCCACATAGACGTACCAGCATTCCAGTGCGTTAACAATATGTCAGCTGGAATATTAACGCCACTGTTTGCATCCCAAGTAATTGCGATATAAGCATCTGATCCACCTGAACTTTTTTCAATGTCCCACCAGCAACCCATTGCTACGTGGTCAATTCCAGCACCTACTGGCGTATTGTTGTACCCATTACCATCATAAGCAATACTACTGTGGGCAGCGTTAACATACTCTACAGTATAGGTTGTTGCTGTGGA
This sequence comes from Parvicellaceae bacterium, assembly GCA_045561415.1. Taxonomy (GTDB): domain Bacteria; phylum Bacteroidota; class Bacteroidia; order Flavobacteriales_D; family Parvicellaceae. Next base: position 57,556 of record JBJKXU010000005.1, on the reverse strand, counting down.
AGTAGATGGCGTTAAATAAGCCGGTCTGTAGTTTGTTCCATCACCAGTTGGAAATTCTATTTCAGTTGTTGATGAAGACTCTGCTCTTACCGCACCAACAACATGAGATGATGCACTACCACCAGAAACTGTTGCTCCGTCTTTTAAGGTGATCGTATTGGTAGAAGCATACGTCTGTGAGTCGTTTCCATTTACGTCAGATTCAGAAATGATATTTCCGCTTGTAAGGGTTAATCCAGAACTTATATCAACAGGATTAGATAATGTAATATCAGATCCATTCATTACCAACTCGTTAAATGTTGGATTAATATCTGTTACAACATTTACAGTCGTGTTGAACCTAAACATATAACATAAACCATAAGCAGACCCTCCAGTTGGAAATGAACCATCAGCATAAGCTGTAACCATTCTGTCTCCACCAGGGGCTCCATAACCAAAACTAGCACCTCCGCCAGCCCATGCACCATCTTCATTTTTTATAATTATATCTAATGCCCCTGATCCTGAATAGCTGTAATCAGTTATATCAATGTTTTGCCAACCTTGAGTATCATCAAAATATAAATTTCCTGTATATACTGTTGTAAAACCTGTTTCGTCATAGGTTTCATCTGCCGAAGCATATACAGATTTAGCACCTACATTCTTAATTAGAATAGTAACATTATTATATGTATAATTAGGATTGGTCATACTCTGCATCCATAAATCAATGGAATTAATGGTACATGCTGCACTCCCCAAATCAGCTTCTAATATTAAACTTTTTGACCAACCATAATCATATAAACCATATAAAAGCTCACCATCAGAAGAAGCATAAGTAATTGGATCACGAACTGAAGCAGATGAAGAACTTGTCTGAGAGCCTGCATGAGATAAAGTCGTAGTTCCATCAAATGTAACAATACAAGCGGGATCAGAAGCATCTAAACCACCAGCTTGACCAATAGTAACATCACCAGAAACATTTAAATCATATGTACTCATGTCAAACACACAAGAAGCTTCTGCCTCGGTAGTTAATGTACCATCTACATCGATGTTACCAGTAGCTGTCTTAGTGCTAGCATTTTCAATAATTAGATTGTAGTATCCTCCAGATGATGGAGCAACAACATCTTGTGCTGAAGTACCATCGTATTTAACAGTGCCTAAAGTATTGGTTAAACTTGAGCCCGTTGAAGTTACTGTGGATCCAAGTGCTAGCGTGCCAGCGCCTGTAAATTCAATCGTTCCACCATTTGCATCAAATGAACCGTCAGCATCAAAGGTTCCAGTTCCAATATGTAGGTTACTGGAAATACTTGTTGCTCCTATTACATTAGTTGTATAACCATCGGTATCGAAAGTGCTTCCAAGTATAGCATCTAAATCACCATTAACAGTAATATTTCCAACAGCAGTTTTCGTTCCCGATTGAGATATTTTTAAATTATTATACGAGTCTGTGATTAAACTAATTGCACCTCCATCATACCAAACAGTTCCTTTTGTTTGATCCAACGTACCCAATGAAGTAACCGTTGAGCTTAATCTTAACTCTCCTGAACTTGTAAAATCAATGGTGCCTCCAGTTGCATCGAAATTCCCATCAGCATTAAATATTCCAGTGGTTATATATAAAGTACCATCAATATCTGTATTTCCTGAAACAGTAGTGGTGTGTGACAATGGTCGGTAGGTTCCAGACGATATTGTTAAATCATTATTAATTGTAACGTTAGATGATGCAGTATGCTCATTTCCAGAACTTATTACCAAGTTATAATATGTATCTGAAACGAATGATGTTCCGCCATCATACGTTACAGTCCCCTGAAGCTCATCCAACGTACCAAAAGAAACTGTACTAGCAAGAGTTAAGTTGCCATCATTCATGTCGATTGTTGCACTAGATGCATCAAATGAACCATTAGCATCAAATGTTCCATCCCCTATTGTTAAGGTATAACCGCTTACTGTAGTCGCCCCATCAACCTCAATTTCTCCGACCCCAAGAATTGTTACTCCTTTGGTAAAAGTTGCACTACCAACAATGTCTAATTTGCCTTCAACATTTACAAGACCATAGGCATCTGAAAAATCACCAGAAACATCCAATTCAACTCCATCGCGAATTTGCAACATCGTACTGAACCCACCTGATTCTATGGTTAAATCAGCACAGTCGTATGTTCCTGGATTAGCAAGGTCAGGGAAAGGTCCTTGAGGAGATGCTGGAATTATACAATTATTTGATGCCGTTGGTGTAGTTCCGGCATCCCAATTATTAACATCGTCCCAATTCCCTGGATCACCACCACCTGTCCAAGTATGAGCAGCCAAAACACCATCATCGTACATTATATACGTATATCCACTTCCGGAAGCATCGGCTTCTGTAGCAGAAGCAATAACTATCCCATCCATTGAAACTGAATAAGAATGTTCATAAGCATAATTAGTAGAATTATCTACCCAAGTCACTGAATATTTATCACCTGGACTTAAAACAACACTACCACTTAAAGAAGAGCCTGTTCCATAATTTGTTGATGTTACTCCGTTGTGACAAATTAATAAATAAGCATCTTCACCGTATATAGTAGAATAAGTACCATCAAATCCTGAATCATCGATTGTCCATTCAATTAAAGATCCTGTGGTTTGCGCTCCCATGGCATGACAAACAGAAGGAACAGCAATTCCTGAAACTTTTACATTGTCAGCACGCAAATACTCTGTCCCTGCATTGTTTTTCATTTGAATACAAATGCGTATAGTAGATCCACTTAATCCCATAATACTAGCAGTAGCAGAATTAAAATCATCAACTTGACTATCAAAAAGCACATAAGCACCACCATCTAAGCTATACCAACAATAAATATGATCAGAAGACTCATGATTTCCAGATTCAGACAAATCAATTTGAATAGCAACATCAGTATATGCAGAAATTTCAAGCTCCGGAGAATACCAATAAACCTCTCCATCTACATCTCTTGCCTCTAACATGTCATTTTTAACAGAAAACCAATCTGAACTAGCAGTTAAAGACCCACCTGTTACATCCATAGTCCAATCTACACCACCAAAGTCACTCGTATTGTAAATCCAACCCTTATTGTCGTCTGTATTAAAATTTTCAATGTATATGTATTGAGAAAAGCCTGTTTGAGAAAACAGCAATATAGCAGCAACATAAAAAAATTTACAAAGGTAAAACGGTAAATAAGTGGTTTTCATAACTAAAACTTAAAAAGCTGCAATTTTACATATAAATATATAATTACCAATAAGTTAAGTAAAAAAACTAACAACAATATGTTTGTTTGGATTATTTAAAAAATAAATGACTAGTAACTCAAAATCACTGATTAAAGTCTAGTTTTAAAGAAAATACAATCTTTCATTATGATGCAGAGCAATGAACTCAAAGAATACTACCTTTTAACGATTCTAGTTTCTATGATGTGATCTTTCGTTTGATTGAAACGTAAAACATATACACCTTGAGGCAATTTGTTAAGGTCTAACGTGTGCTTGTTAAGGCCTCTGTTAAGCTGAATGTAGTCAGACATTGCTGCTTTACCTGCGGCATCTGTAATGGTGTAATACACATCATCACCTTGATAATTGTCTAGCTCCATTTCTATAGTTACCTCATTCCATGCTGGATTTGGATATACATCTATTGGAAGGCCTACCGTTGACCCACCACAAGTATTACTTACCGGATAGAACGTTTCTACTTTACCATCAAAATCCATTTGAGTAAGTCTGTAGTAGCTTAAGTTAGCTAGCGGGTTGTTGTCTGTAAATACATAGTCAATCTGCGTGTTGCTAAATCCACCATCTACACCTGGTATCTCTCCTATAACTTCCCAATCTATTGCATCTGTACTTCGCTCAATTAAAAACTTATCGTTATTCACTTGAGACAATATACTAAAGTTAACATCTACAATATCGTGTGAACAATTTGTATGGAAAGAGATAAGGTCTACTGGAAGTGGCCCACCATCCGGTGTTGAAGATCCAAGGTCCCAAGGACTAAAGTCCGATTGAGGACTTGTAGATTTAATTCTTCCACTTGATGCTGTAGCTGCGCCAGTTGCATCTGCTAAAGTAGCTGTAGCTACAGGAACATCTTCCCACATATTAGTACTCGAGTTCCAGTGCGTAAGCAATATGTCAGCTGGAATATTAACTCCACTGTTTTCATCCCAAGTAATTGCGATATAAGCATCTGACCCACCTGAGTTTTTTTCAATGTCCCACCAGCAACCCATTGCTACGTGGTCAATTCCAGCTCCTACTGGCGTATTGTTGTACCCATTGCCGTCATAAGCAATACTACTGTGAGAAGCGTTAACATACTCTACAGTATAAGTTGTTGCTGTAGAAGCAGATGGTGTCAAATAAGCCGGTCTGTAGTTGGTTCCATCACCAGTTGGAAATTCTATTTCAGTTGTTGATGAAGATTCTCCTCTAACCGCACCAACAACATGAGATGATGCACTACCACCAGTTACTGTTGCTCCGTCTTTTAAAGTGATCGTATTGGTAGAAGCATACGTCTGTGAGTCGTTTGCATTTACGTCAGATTCAGAAATGATATCTCCACTTGTAAGGGTTAATCCAGAAGTAACATCTACAGGGTCAGCTAATGTAACATCTCCCCCATTTACTACGATCTCATTGAAGGTAGGGTTGATAGAGCTTACACCATCTCCAGTAATTATAACATCATCAAGTCCAATTCCATAACCATATCCTAACAAACCGTAAAACCTTAGTTTAGTTGCACCATCAGGGATAGATAAAGATGCTGAAGTCCATGAAGAAGTTCCAGCGCTATATCGAACAATATTAGTCCACGTAGATCCATCGTAGTAAGCAACATCTAACCAATCAATATCACCATACCAACTCGGATTAATGTAATAAAAAGAAACACTCATTCCTGTTTGAGGAGATGGTAAATCATATGAAATAGAAGCTTCTGAATAGTTATAACTATTTTCTTGCATCCAAGCACATACACTTCCAGAATAAGCACTGAAATTAGTACTTCCACCAGGTGATCCAGAAGACCAAGAGGTACTTGCGTAATGTTGAGTAGCCGTCCAATTAGATAAATTAGTAAATCCATCATTAAGTAATTCTTGATTTGAAGAAGTGATTTGTGAACCCGCATGCGTCACTGTTGAATTCCCATCAAAAGTAACAGCACAGGCAGCATCAGAAGCATCTAATCCACCTTCCTGACCTACAGTAAGGTTGCCAGCTATATTTAAATCATAAGTAGATAAATCAAATACACAAGAAGCTTCTGCCTCGGTAGTTAATGAACCATTTACATCTATATTAGCGGTAGCAGTTTTAGTACTAGCGTTCTCAATAGCTAAATCATAGTATCCTCCAGAAGATGGAGCAACAACATCTTGAGCTGAAGTACCATCGTATTTAACTGTACCAACAGTATTGGTTAAACTTGAACCCATTGAAGTAACTGTAGAGCTAAGCGCTAGTGTACCTGCATCAGTAAAGGAAATAGATCCAGCAGCATCAAATTCGCCATCTGCATTGTATGTACCAGTTCCAATAGATAAATTACCATTTAAATCTGAAACACCTGTTACTGAAGTTGTTGTGCCTGCTATTGCATAAGTACCTGCTGAAACAGTTAAGTTATTGCTAACTGACACTGTTCCTTGAGCTGTTTTTGTACCTGAACCATTGATTTTTAAATTGTAGTATGTTTCGGCAAGAAGATCTTGCGAAGAACCATTGTATTCTACTGTTCCAGTAGCTTCTGTTAGAGTACCCAAAGAAGTTACAGCTGCTCCAAGTTTCAATGATCCAGCACCAGTAAAAGTCACATTACCGCCAGTTGCATCAAATGTACCATCTACATCAAGAATTTCATCGTTAATTGAAATAACACCTGAGCTTACAGTAAAACTACCATTGACAGTGGTAGACCAACCTGCACTTCCAGAAACTTCGTGTGTGTTGCCTGAACTGATTATAACATTATAATAAATATCTTGTGGAAAAGCTGTTCCTCCATCAAACTCTACAGTACCAACAGTAGATGTTAAAGTGCCTAAACTAGCAGCAGCACCTATTTTTAATGTTCCGGCACCTGTAAAGGTAATGGCACCACCACCAGAGGCATCCATATCACCATTTGCATCATATGTTGCACCAGCAGCAATGTTTACCGTACCATTAATATCTGAAGCACCAGAAACTGTAAGAGTATTACTACTAATAGTAATGTCAGCACCGCTAGAAATTGTTAAAGATGCAATCGTAACAGATGATGTAAGTACTGGCTGATTAGTTACATCAGGGATTAAAATATCTGTAGATGATGTGGGTACAGCACCACAAGACCAATTTTCAACATCTGACCAAGAAGTACCTTCTGAACCGTCCCAAGTGTAAGTAGAACCTGCATCAGTAAAAGTACCTGCAGCATCAGTTGATGTACACCCACCATTATCAGTAACAGCTACCGTATATGCACCAGCAGTACTAGCATCAAATGAAGCTACGTTACCAGGAGCTGCCTCACCGGCAGGAACCGTCCAAGTATAAGTACTATAAACACTTGAACCACCAGATGGATTAGCAGTCATTGTTGCGGTTAAACCACTACAAGCGCTTGGGCTATTCAATGTAACTGTAGGTGTTGCATTAACAGTAACAACAACATCATCAGTATTTGAGCTTGTACACCCATCATTAGTAGTTTGAGTTGCTGTATATGTTGTAGTAGAAACTGGACTAAAAGAAACTCCATCAGTAACTGAATTGTCCCAAGAAAAAGTGTTTTGAAGTTCTGTAGGTGGAACAAAATTCCAAGTCCCAACAGCGAAACCGTCACCACCATTACCTGATAGGTCTTCAATGGCTTGTCCAACGCCTTCATTCATGTTCCAATAACCAACAAGTCCGCTTGCAGATCCTATTTGAGCAACAGCTAAATCTCTATTCATTAGTGCTTGAATATCTCTAGCAGTTCTAGAGTGTTTCCAAACTCGAACCTCATCGATAGCACCAGGGAAATAACGAGATGGTGAATATTCACTATTACCAATCATAATATTATTATCAGATGATTGACCAGTAAAAACATCTGCCTGAGAAGCCACTAAAGAACCGTCAACATAAAGTTTGATTGTAGCACCATCATAAGTTGCAGCGACATGCTGCCAAGTATTTAAAGTTAGTGCTCCTGAAGATGAAGAACAATCGTTCCAAGCAGAGTTATCACCCCAGTTAAAGTCTAAAGTTCCGCTAGCTCCACATCTTAACATGTATCCACTATTATTATCTTCGTTATTTATAATACTTCCCTCCCATTTATTTGTCCTCCAAGATGTTGGGTAAATCCATGCCTCAATAGTTATTTCAGTACCAGAGAAATTTAACGCACTGTTATTACCACAATTAATCCCATCAGAAGAGCTTCCAAAAGTCAAACATGCCGGAGATGTAGCAGTAGCATGAGCGGCAGTTAATGTAACAGCTGTACCATCACAAACAGTCTGATCATTTCCTGCAGTAACAGCATTAGCAACTGGCAATTGACCCGCGGCTATAGTAGGAATTGTGACCGCAGTTGCATTACCATCGTCATCACTTAGTGTGATTACATCTGTAAACACTTCTCCCTCGTTAATATTACCTCCATCTAATCTCGCGTAAAAACTACCTGAAGCAGTCAAAGGAAGAGCATCACCAGGAGCTGCAAAAATTAAACCATCAGCTGAAAGTGAAATATTTGATGGTGGAGTGGCTTTTGCACTAGTAACACCAGTCATAGTATAATCAATTGTAACATCATTAGCTGAACCTGATGTGCAAGTAGAAAACCCTGCTGACTCAGTGACACCTGAGAAAAGAGCAGGTACTCCTCCTGTACCTGAGCAAAGTTCAGTAGTTCCAGAACCAGCAGAAATTGGTTCAGACCCAGCGGCAATAACAACCCCATCAATTGAAACAGTATATGAATGTTCATATGCATAACCAGTTGATACATCTACCCATGAAACAGCATAATCATCACCAGGAGATAAAGCAATAGAGTAAGTAGAACCCGCACCATTGCCTTGGTATAATGTGGTTACAGCATTTATACAAACGGCAATTTTACCATTCTCACCATACCCACAACAAGTACCATCGGAACCTGAATCATTAATAGTAAATTCTATCAAAGCACCATCAACACTAGTACCTCCATCATGACAAGCTACAGGAGCTGGGCATGATGCAAGGAATCCTCCATTATCATTTGAGTTACCAGTGTAACAACCATTACCTCCAGAACCTATTACTACACCATTTCCATCAAGAACTGACCAGCCAACCTCCCAGTCATAAGAACCACAAGTCCAATTTAATGTAATTTCTTCGTTATCACTAGCAGTAAAGGCAGCAGTTGACGCACCTCCACTACACTCTGCATCATTGAGTACTAAAACACCATCAACATAAACATCGACAGACGCGCCATTCCAACCATCACCCCAGGAATCTGTCATTGATAGAGTATGTGAACATTGAGAATTTGCATTAGATACTAGAGCAAATAATGCCAATAAAGCACTAAAAGTTTTAAGAAGAATAGAGTAAAATTTTTTCATAACAAACAATTTTTTATTATCAATAAAACAATTGACAAACACAATTACAATAAGGGGATGTGCAAATATAGACTATATAACTGTCTTTGTCAACCTACAAAGGAGTTAAAATGACCAATAGTTAAAAATTAATGACGAATGTTAATATGATCGAATAAAACTCTGTAAGTGATTCAAAATCAATCTTTTTGACTTTGAACAACACTAAAGTAGTAAACACCAACAATTTACAACCGTTGCCTTTCCGATTGCAACTAAACAGTTTTCTAACGTTTAATCGCGTTAATCACTAACTATCAGAGACTTACCGAACCATAACCCTCTGAGGAGGAATGATTGATTGACGAGCTTTAACATGTATGAAATACATTCCCTTTGCAAGCCCACCACAATCAATAGTAAGCCTATTAAAACCCTTGTTTATACGCAAAGCATGTTGTTTTACTAAGACACCTCTTGCATCAACAAGTTCTAGCAAGGTGTTTTGATCAACAAAGTCTAGCGACTCAAATTCTAAATTCACAACACCTGATGTTGGGTTAGGATAAAGAGCAACATCCGAGATAATTGAATTGCAAGAAACTGAAATAGGCGAAAATTCCTTGACAGCGCCATTAAAATCTTGTTGTTTTAAACGGTAATAACTCAAGCCTTGTAAGCGTTCTTGATCCACAAATTTATAATTGATTTGCGTATTACTAAAGCCACCTTCAACGCCAGCAATACGCCCCACTTCCCCCCATAAAAAAGCATCTACACTTCGTTCAATAATGAAATACTCGTTATTTACCTGAGAAGCAACAGAAAAATCAATTTCAACACCCTCATTTAAACATTCACCCGAAAAAGAAACAAGAGCTATAGGCAAGCTATTATTTGAAGTCCCGGAGCCTAACGTGAATGGGCTAAATGAAGTTGAAGCCTGGTCTGCAATTATATTTCCGGAGCTTGCACTGCCGCTAATTGTTGGACTTACCCCCACCTTCTCCCACTCAGAACCAGCAGAATTGTAATGCGAGACAACAAGATCTGCAGGCACATCTACCCCACTACCGCTATTCCAATATAAACCTACATAACCATCGGCCGTTCCTGAAAAACGAGAGATATCCCAATAAAAATTGGTAAAAATATGATCTAACCCAGCTGCAGGGCCAGTAACGCTAGCGCTATTTGGTGGCGTTGAAGGGAAATATTCTGAAGACCAACCCGTAGCAGCTGAAGAAGATGGAGTAATGGCACTTGCCCTATATTCACTGCCATCTCCTACAGGAAAAACAAATTGTTGGGTGGTGTTGGTTAGCTTTCTTACTGGACCTACAACATGAGAGGCATCCGAAACACCAGAAACAGTAGCATCTTCATCAAATTTTAGATAATTAGTACTTGAGCTAGTAATGTGTCCACTACTAAATGTGAGCGAACTATTAATGTTTACAGGAGAATTTAGCAACAACCCACCTGAATTGTCGCAAGTTAAATTATCGAAATCTTCTGCAATTACCCCACTTGGGTCTTCACCAGTAATAGAAACATCATCTAACCCCACACCATGCCCCCACTGCAACCAACCGTAAAACCTAATTTTAGTGGCTCCATCGGGAATAGCATGAGTAGCAGAAGTCCAAGATGAATGCGCTGTAGTTTGTGGGTTTAGGTCGATCCAAGAAGAACCATCGAAATAGTCACAATAGAAATAATCTACATCTCCAAACCAATCTGGATTAATGTAACTGTAAGAAATTGACCTATTGGTAAACGCTGGCAAATCGTAGTAAATATATGCCTGACTACCATTATTGGCATTTTCGAAAAAATAAGCACACGATGATCCAGAATTAGCAGAAAAACCTCCAGAGGGAGAGCCATTACCAACAGCCCAATCCACAGCCCCAACTAGATCAACTTCTGTCCAATTGGAAAGCGAACTAAAAGAATCCACTAAAATGGATACTGCACCTGACCTAGAAATTGATTGCTGAGAAGAACCATCGAAATAAACAGCAGAACCACCTGCAATAAATTGGCCGCCATTATTCGACCAATCTCCAGCTAAATTTATAGCATATCCTTGAGCATTTAAGCTACCTGCACTTAAATCTAAATCCCCACTAATGGAAACAGGATCATATAAGTATCTAGGACCATCACCGACAATTGAAAGATTAATGTAATTAGCACTTAAAATTCGCTGACTAGCAGCGCTAGCATAAGTAACCGTACCAAAAAAATTTAATGCCCCTAAATTTTCAATGGCATCTTCTGTAGCACTGGAGTAAGTTATGTTTATGGCATTAGCAGCTTGAGTCCCCATAGTAAATGAAGAAATACCAGCATTGTTATATAGCCTATCTCCAAGATTGAGCGTTAGTGCATTTCCTGAGCTTGCTAAGTACACCTTGCCATTTACACGTATCTCCTCAACAGAAGAAACAACGCCTCCAGCAATTGAAGGATTTTCAATAATTAGATCATTGCTAATGGCCACCGAAGTTCCATCACCAACAGTAACTTCAGTACCATTATTGGCCCTGATTTTTAAATCGTAATAGAAAAAACCATTAATTGTTTGATCGGAAGCAGCTAGTCCTAAAGCAACCCAAGCGGGATCACCAGAATTAAAATAAACTGTACCCGTGTTAAAAATTAAATCTCCCCCAAATGAGTAATCGATGTTATTGGCAACTTCAAGAACACCAGTGTTTAAACTAATTGTACTTGTAGCTCCAAAATCTAAATCATAAACCTGACACGTATAATTGCCCAAACTAAGCTGGCCACTAACTTTTAGATAATGTAACGTATTAACATTATCCGAAAGAGTGTAATTCCCCTTCTGAGAAATTTCTAGCCGACTTACCTCCCCAGCGAAAGCATAATCACCTGACCCACCAATAGACCCTATTGCGCTATTTAAAAAAGTGTATGAATCGCTAGAATGTAAAATTGATCCATTGTTTAAAAAATCTCCATAGACATTAAAAGAAGCAGAAAATGCAGATTGATTTCCTATTTCTAAAACAACATTAGCATTAATGGCTATGCTATTGCACTCGGCTGAGATATTGGCACCAATAACAGGATCATTTGAAGTAACGGGGATAGTAACATTGTCACAAAAACAAGGAGAAAAACCAGAGGACCAATTCGTTCCATTATCCCAAGCATCAGACGACCCCAACCAAGTAATGTCTTCATTAAAACCAAACTTTAAAAGAGGGCGTTGAGTGGTGATTCCTTGACTAGAAGGCACAGGGGAAAACAACCCAATCCAAGACTGAGACATGATGGGCGGCTTTCCGGCACCTGAAGGAACAAAATAAGCATTGTAAGGAGCATTACCAGCACCTAATCCAAACCCACCAAAACTACTTTCAAACATTAGCTCTAGATTACCAGAATTATAATCGAAAGGAAGGTCTAAAGCAATATAATTCCAGCCACTAGAGGAAAGATTAACGATTCCATCGAAAACTAAGGTAGCTGATGAAATTGTATTTGACCATGTATTAAGGGCCTGAACAGAAGCAGCATTTTGCTTCATGTATATTTTTACAGGAATGTTTGTATTGACAGCTGTAACTGTAAATAAACCCACACTATTGATAATCCCAAAAGAACCGACATCGGCATTTGTATAAATGGAGGATTCATATTGATAGGCATATTCTGCACTTATCCCAGCGTAATTAATGGAAACACTTCCGTCATAGCTCCCGCCATTAACAGTAGTGCAGCGAGCAGATAAAGAAAAACAAACCAAACTAAGATTAACAATTAAGCATATTTTTAAAAATAGTTGTTGCATGGTTTTCGGATAACAAAAACATCTGCTAAAAAAAGAAAATTAGGGGTAGTCTTAATTTAGGGGGAGAATATATGTTTGCTTAAAAAGTTTAAATGGCTTAAAAATCATTATAAAATTTTAACATAATTTAATATCATGAAATTTTAGCTACATCTAATATAGTAAATAATTTAACATGAACAACCTTTTTTTATAGACTAATTGCTATTTTTAATAGACGAATATAACAAACATTTACGTAAACGTCTTAAATTCAATATTTTAGCATAAAACAAGGTCATATTAAATTAACAAACAAACAATAGTGTAAATTAGCCTGTCAATTAGGAAAAAAAAAGACGAAAAGAGTAGATTTGCATTTTTTAGTAGCATAATGGAAAAGATAGAAATCAAAAAAAATTTAGAAGCATTTGTGAATGCCGAGAATGAATTAGCCATTAAAGAGGCTAACCACTTAATTCAAGTTTTTAATGCCCTGTTTCAAAAAGAAATGGAAGAGTATAAAAACGTTGCTGAACAAGACAACCCAGAACTTGAAAAATTAGACCCAGAACAAGAACCCATTAATCTGGAAATAAACAAACTTATAACTGTTTTCATCAACAAAAGAAAAGAGCAAAAAGAGGAAGCTCAGAAACAAGCCAAAAGCAACATAGAGAAAAAGAAAGAAATTCTTCAACAATTTAAAGAGCTAATAGCAACCAAAGAAAATATTGGTTTTTTAATAAATGGAATTAAAAAAATTCGTCTGGAGTGGAGTGAAATTGGAGCAATACCAAGAGATCAGCACAATGAGCTGCAAGGAGAATTTAGTAAGCTTAACGATGAGTTCAATTACAACATTAACATCTACAAAGCACTTAAAGAAAATGACCTTAAGGTAAATTACTCTCTAAAAAACAAGATTATTCATGAACTTAAAGCGCTAGAAAAAGAAAAGAAAATAAAGACGCTAGACGCAAAGCTTAAAAAAATTCAGCTAGAATGGGATTCCACAGGACCAACATTTAAAGAGCATTGGGAAGAGCTTAAAAACAGTTACTGGGAGTTAATACATGCTCATTATGATAGAATAAAAACATTCTACAAACAGCAAAAAGAAAATTCAGCTGAAAACCTAGCTGCGAAAAATAAGCTTATTGAAAAAGCAAAAGAACTTGTAGCCGACCTCCCAAAAGAACATGCTGGATGGGAAAAAATTAACAATGAGCTTACTGAATTACAAGAAAAATGGAAATCAATAGGACCTGTTCCAAAAAAAGTAAATGATGAAATATGGAAGTCATTTAGAGCACATTATGACAGCTTTTATGGGGCGAAAAAAGAATTTTACCACGCTAAAAATACTGTTCAAAAAAAGTACGCCAACCAAAAAAAGGAGCTCATAGAAAAAGCTAAAAATATCGCTGAAAATCTGGCGTTTAAAGAAGGATTAAAAGAAATAAAAAAGGTTCAAGAAGATTGGAAAAAAATTGGACATGCAGGGAAATTCGCAGAACAAAAGCTTTGGAAGAATTTTAGGTCTCAATGTGATGCCTTCTTCAACAAAAAAGATGCTGAAGTAAAAGCCAAAGAAGCAGAAGCGGAAAAAAACCTCGAACTTAAAAAATCCATTATCCAAAAAATTAACGCCATTGACCCTGAAAATGAAAAGGCAATCGAGGATTTTAGCGACCTTAGGAAACAATATTTAAATTCAGGCAAAAGTCCGAAAAACACTGCAAAGAATATAAATTCTACCTACGAAAAAGCAGTTCTTCAAATGCATAAAAAGCTTTCTGGTTCGAAAACAGATCTTCAGCAGATTATGGATCAAATAAAGCTAATAGGCATTAAAGACACATTCGATCCAGAGAAAACACTTCTTTTTGAAAAAGAAAAAATTAGAAAGAAAATAAATGCCATGACTAAAGAGGTGCTTAATTATGAGAATAATTTAGGCTTTTTCAGTTCTTCTAAAGGAGAAAATCCACTGCTGAAAAATGTAACTACCAACATAGAAAATGGCAAAAAAGAAATTGAAAAATTAAAAAGAGAACTTAAAAAACTTTCCCTATAATGATTAAAAACTTTTGTTTAGCAGCACTTCTACTAGTTGGAATAAATAGCATTGGCCAAGAAAACACAAAATCGCTTTCCTTGCAAAGCGCTGTTCTTTCTTATTACAATGGGCTTTATCCAAGATCGTTATCGAATCTTAAATGGACAAAAGACAATTTAATTTCCTACAGAAATGATTCCACGCTTTTTTTCCAACACCCAAAAAAAAGCAATCCCAAAACCATAACCATTGCTGAATTAAATAAAATTGATTCCAACATTAAGCGAATCCCTTATTTCAGCTCATTAAGTGAAAACGAATGTTATTATAGGAGCGGAAACAACTATTGTTCAATGGCTCTTTTAACTAAAAAGAAAACGGCTTTTTCCATTCCTTTAAATGGAGCTAATGCTGATGTATCGCCAAACAAAAAGACAATCGCCTATACAATAGATAACAATTTATTTATAGCAAATAGCGAAGATTCTAGCACAGCCATTACCACCATAAAAAATCCTGAAATAATTTCCGGACAAGCCATACACCGCTTTGAGTTTGGAATCACCAAAGGAACATTCTGGAGCCCAAATAGTACCAAACTTGCTTTTTATCAAAAAGACGAATCTCAGGTGGCCAGCTACCCCTTGCTAGACATCAATGCAACACCTGGAAAACTTAACGCCATTAAATATCCCATGGCAGGTCAGAAAAGTGAAAAGCCTCAAATTGGAATTTACAATGTTGACACAAAAACGCTCGTCTATTTAAAAATAGGAGCTGACTACAACGACAACTACCTTACCAACCTAACTTGGGGACCAGATTCTAAATACATTTATGTAGCACAACTAAATCGTGGTCAAAACCACATGCAGCTAACCAAATATAACAGCGAAAATGGAGCTAAAGAAGCTGTGCTATTTGAAGAGAAGCACCAAAAGTGGGTTGAACCTGAAAATGGCCTTTTCTTTTTACCGAATGATCCCAATAAGTTTCTATGGCTTAGTGAGAGAGATGGATTCATGAACATCTACTTATACGATATATCGGGTAAAATGATTGAAAAAATCACCTCCAACAACTGGGTGGCTCAATCTATTTTAGGAATTGACAAAAACAACACAGTTTTTTATTCAGGAACTGGATATGACCCTAGAAACCTACACCTATTTTCTATCTCACTAAACAACAAAAAAGCTAAACAAATTACCAAAGGAGATGGTATTCACAATTGTCAATTAAGCCCAAACAAATGCTACCTTATAGACAATCACAACACTATAAACGAGGGTCCAAAAGTTAACATCATTGACCTTAAAAAAAATAGCTCCAAGACGATTCATCAAACAGCGAATCCATTAACAGCTTACCAACAAGCTTCTACTGAGCTTATTACCATAAAAGCAAATGACGGAACTCCACTTCATGGTAGAATTATTAAGCCTAATGAATTAAAAGAAAATAAAAAGTATCCTGTGTTAGTTTATGTCTACGGAGGACCACACGCCCAAATGATTAATAATGGCTGGCTAGCAGGTGCAAGCTTATGGATGCATTGGATGGCAACTCAAAAAGACTACATTATATTCACGCTAGACAATAGAGGGGTCTTCTAACAGAGGATTTGAATTTGAAAGCATCATACATCGAAACCTTGGAACTGTTGAAATGGAAGATCAGTTGACTGGCATTAATTATTTAAAAACCTTGAACTACATAGACACCAACAGACTAGCGGTTCATGGCTGGAGCTTTGGAGGCTTTATGACCTCATCGCTGATGTTAAAATCTCCAGGTGTTTTTAATTGTGGAGTTGCTGGAGGACCGGTTACAGATTGGAAATGGTATGAAGTGATGTACGGAGAAAGATACATGGACCTTCCTGAAGAAAACAAAGAAGGATATAAAACAGCAAGCTTACTCAATTATACCAATCAACTAAAAGGAAAGCTACTGCTTATTCACGGCACCTCAGACGATGTTGTTGTTATGCAGCACAACCTTGCTCTTGTCCAACAGTTTGTTAGAGACGGCATTCAAGTTGACTTTTTTCCTTACCCAATGCACCCTCATAATGTAAGAGGGAGAGACCGAGTTCATCTAATGACTAAAGTTCTTAACTATGTAATGGAACACAATTAATTTTCCGTTCCATCAATCATATGCGCCTTATATCATTATTTTTAGCTCTTTAAGTACTCCTTACAATTATTAATAAATAAAATAGTATTTTCGAATGCTTAATATTTAGTGATAATGAAAAAATATATTCTTACCCTTCTTTGTTTTTGTCTTCTAAGCTCAATCTCCTTCTCTCAGAAAACTGGGACAATTCGAGGAACTGTCTACGAGAAAGAAAATGGAGAGCCTGCATTTGGTACTAACGTAAAAATTAAGGGAACTGGAATAGGGGCTTCATCAGACATAAATGGGTATTATCAAATTTCAAAAGTACAAGAAGGCAGCTACACCCTAGAAGTTTCTAGTGTTGAGTTTAAAAATATTGAGTTTGACGTCACTGTAAAAGCAGGAAGAATTGTTACTAAAAACTTCTTTATGGAGGAGAATTCTGAGATTTTAACAGAATTTGAAGTTAATGCTGAGGCACAAGAAAGAAAAACTGACGTGAAGATGTCCGTAATAAAAGCCACCCCTAAAGATATGGCTCACGTTGTAGCCATTGGTGGTGAACCCGATTTCGCTCAATATCTTCAGACAGCCCCAGGGGTAATTACAACAGGTGACCAAGGTGGACAAATGTACATTAGAGGAGGGTCGCCCATACAAAACAAAGTGATTCTTGATGGAATGACCATTTACAATCCCTTTCACTCGATTGGCTTCTTCTCGGTTTTTGATACCGACATCATAAGAAGTGTAGACATTTATACCGGTGGTTTTGGAGCTACCTATGGAGGTAGAATCTCATCCATTATGGATATTAATTCAAAAGATGGAAACAAAAAGCATTTTTCTGGGAAAGCTTCAATAAGTCCTTTCGGTTCCAAACTAATGATAGAAGGACCATTAAAAAAACTTTCTGACGAAGGTGGAGGAAGCATGTCTTATGTGTTTTCAGGAAAAACATCCTACCTAGAACAATCTTCTAAATTTTTATATTCTTACATTGACACTGCCGGTCTTCCCTTCAATTATACTGATGTTTACGGTAAGGTATCCATAAATGGAGAAAACGGAAGTAAAGTTAATTTCTTTGGATTCAACTACAACGACCAAGTAAAATACAAAGCTGTTTCTGACTTGAACTGGAATGCCTGGGGAGCAGGAACTAACTTTATGGTTGTCCCCTCTAGCTCTCCTGTACTTATAATGGGGAAGTTTAATGTTAGTGACTATCAGATATCTATTGCTGAAGAAGACCCTATTACAGGGCTTCAAAAAGACCCTAGATCAAGTAAAATTAATGGCTTTAACCTAGGTTTTGATTTTAAGTACTTCATTAAATCCGATGAGGTTAAATACGGAATAGAAGTAAATGGTTTTAAAACTGAATTTAACTTTTTCAATTCTGTAGGCAGAGAAATTGAACAGAACAATTACACCACTGAACTGTCTGGTTATTTAGATGCTAAAATCATAAGAGGCCTTTTTGTGATTAACCCAGGATTTAGAGCTCAATATTATGCTTCACTAAAAAACTTCTCCCCCGAGCCTAGACTAGGTATTAAATACAACGTTTCAGAAAACTTTAGAATAAAAGCTGCCGGAGGGTTGTATTCTCAGAATCTAATCTCTGCTAATTCGGATAGAGATGTAGTAAATCTTTTCTATGGGTTTCTCTCTGGCCCAGAAAACTTACAAGATCAAATCATTAATGAAGATGGTTCTGTTGTTGACAGAACACATTCTCTTCAAAAAGCCACGCACGCTATTTTAGGTTTTGAGCAAGATATAGGTAAAAATTTCACCATTAATATTGAGGGATATTACAAGTGGTTTAACCAGCTCACCAACATGAACAGGAACAAACTGTATGATGACAATGGTGATAATTACGATATTCCAGATATAGCTAAAAAAGATTTTATTATTGAAACAGGAGACGCATACGGATTTGACGCAGTCTTTAAATACAACATAGAAAAAACATATCTCTGGTTTGTTTACTCACTAGGAAAAGTAACTCGCTGGGATGGGGTTCAAACATATTCCCCAGTTTTTGACAGAAGGCACAACATCAACTTAGTCGCTACACAAAAATTTGGAGACAATGAAGATTGGGAAATTAACTTAAGGTGGAATCTTGGAAGTGGCCTTCCTTTTACTCAAACACAAGGGTACTACCACCTATTGGATTATTCTCAAGGTCTTGGCACCAACACGAATGCTTCCAATAGTGACAATTTAAGCCTCATTTATGCCCCTATAAATGAAGGAAGATTACCTGCTTATCACCGACTGGATTTCGCCATTAAAAGAAAATTTATAATCTCTGATCAATCAGAAATTAACATTACTGCAAGTGTAACCAACATCTACAGTAGAGAGAACATTTTCTATGTAGATCGAATAACTAACCAAAAGGTATATCAGCTGCCAATTCTACCAAGTCTTGGAATTAACTGGTCTTTTTAAGTTGCTTAACACAACAGGAATTTCAAAAAAACTAAGCTATATTTATTGTCCTGAACATAAATAAATATAACTTTACACCCCGTATTGATAATTTAATTTAAATCTAAATAATACGGGATGTCCAAGACAACTAAATATATTTTTGTAACCGGTGGAGTTACTTCTTCACTAGGTAAAGGCATCGTATCGGCATCATTAGCGAATTTGTTACAAGCTAGAGGTCACACAGTGACCATTCAGAAACTTGATCCTTACATTAACGTAGATCCAGGGACTCTAAACCCTTATGAACACGGAGAATGTTTTGTTACCGAAGATGGAGCTGAGACAGATTTAGATTTAGGACATTACGAGAGGTTTCTTAATACCCCTACTTCACAAGCCAATAATGTAACTACAGGCAGAATATACAAATCTGTAATTGAGAAAGAACGTAAAGGGGAATATTTAGGCAAAACCGTTCAAGTAATTCCTCACATTACCAACGAAATTAAAGACCACATTCAGATACTTGGAAAAAAAGGAGTTTATGATTTTGTAATAACCGAAATTGGAGGAACCGTAGGTGACATAGAATCGCTACCTTTTATTGAAGCAATTAGACAGCTAAACTGGGAGCTTCCAAAAAATGTGCTCTTCATTCATCTCACCTTAATCCCTTACCTATCTGCTACAGGAGAGTTAAAAACTAAACCTACTCAACACTCAGTTAAAACACTATTAGAGTATGGAGTTCAACCGCATATTTTAGTTTGTAGAACAGAGCACCCATTAGATGAAGGGATTAAAAGAAAGATTGCTAGGTTTTGCAATGTAGACCAATCAGCAGTAATCGAATCCATTAACGCAGAGACCATCTATGATGTTCCATTGTTAATGCAAAACGAAAAACTGGATGAAGTTGTACTTAACCATTTTAACATGTCTACTTCAAAAAAACCAGACATTTCTCAATGGAAAAAATTTCTTGAAAACCATAAAAACCCAAATAAAGAAGTTGAAATTGGACTTATTGGAAAGTACGTAGAGCTAAAAGACTCGTACAAGTCTATTGTTGAAGCGGTGATCCACGCAGGAGCAAAAAACAGGACTAACGTTAAAATTAAATGGATTCACTCGGAGTCTATTGACAATAAGAATATTGGTAGTCAGCTTAAAAATTTGGCTGGTGTAATTGTTGCTCCAGGTTTTGGAGAAAGAGGAATTGAAGGGAAAATTCATGCCATTAAATACGTAAGAGAAAACAACATTCCTTTTTTAGGCATTTGCCTAGGCATGCAATGTGCAGTAGTAGAATTTGCAAGAAATGTTCTTGGTCATAAAGCAGCTCAAAGCACAGAAATAGATGTCAATTCTCCTTTTCCTGTTATAGACATGATGGAAGAACAAAAGTCTATAGAAAATAAAGGCGGTACTATGAGGCTTGGCTCCTACCCATGTAAAATTGAAAAAGACTCCACAATATTTAACATCTACCAATCAACTTTAATCACAGAAAGACACCGACATAGATACGAATTTAATAATGCATTTTTAAAGGCATTCAATGAAAACGGAATGAATACTCCCGGTGTTAATCCAGATAACAATTTAGTAGAAATCATTGAACTTAATAATCACCCTTGGTTTATAGGTGTTCAATTTCACCCAGAATATAAGAGCACAGTAATTAATCCTCACCCGCTGTTTGTTAACTTTATTGCAGCCACTACCAAAGTCCATAAAAAGGAGAAGTCTTTAGTAAATGGATAGGCAAATTTCTCCAGAAAAGATTGTTTTGAACATGTTAAAAAATGACCATTTCAGTAAATGGTTGAACATTGAATTACTGGCAATATCTTTAGGAAAGTGCACATTAGGAATGCAAGTAACCAAGCCCATGCTTAATGGGTTCCAAATTGCTCATGGAGGAATATCCTATTCCCTGGCGGACAGCTGCTTGGCTTTTGCTGCTAATTCTTATGGAAATAAATGCGTATCAATTAACACCTCCATTAAACACCTAAAAAAAGTTAACTCTGGAGACTACCTAATTGCTAAAGCAGAAGAAATTTCCAGATCTGAAAAAAGAAGCTCTTATGAAATTTCTATCAACAATCAACGCAATGAAATCGTAGCTACTTTTAAGGGTGAAATGCACATTTCATCAGCTAGATGGGAGGTAGATTAAAATAATAATAACTCTATCAATGTTCATTTTTATTACTTTCATATTAACTAAAACGCTCTAAAGATGAAAGACGCTTATATTATTGACGGAATTAGAACCCCTATTGGGAATTTTGGAGGGAGCTTATCAACAGTAAGAACTGATGATTTAGCTGCTATTGCCATCAAAGGATTAATGGACAGGAATAAAAGTGTAGACTGGAATGAAGTTGAAGACCTTATTTTAGGTTGTGCCAATCAAGCAGGAGAAGACAATAGAAATGTTGCTAGAATGGCTTTACTTTTAGCAGGCCTACCCTATTCCATTGGAGGAGAAACTGTAAACAGACTATGTTCTTCAGGAATGGCAGCTACAATAAATGCAGCAAGAGCCATTCAATTAGGGGATGGCGATTTATACATTACTGGAGGTGTAGAGCACATGACAAGAGGACCATGGGTGATTTCAAAAGCCTCTAAACCATTTGGCAGAGACGCTCAAATGTTTGACACAAGTTTTGGATGGCGATTTATAAATAAGCAACTTCAAGCCAAGTACGGTACTGAAGGAATGGGACAAACGGCAGAGAACCTTGTGGAATTATACTCAATAAATAGAGCAGATCAGGATCAATTTGCTTACTGGTCTCAAATGAAAGCCGCAGAAGCACAAAAATCTGGAAGACTAGCTCAAGAGATTATTGGGGTTGAAATACCACAAAGAAAAGCTGATCCAATTCTTTTTGAAAAAGATGAATTCATTAAACCGGGAACAACCATAGAAAAACTTCAATCGCTAAGAGCTGCTTTTAAGAAAGAAGGGGGGTCAGTAACAGCAGGTAATTCATCTGGTCTTAACGATGGTGCTGCTGCCCTGCTTATTGGATCTGAAGAAGCCATTAAAAGAAATAATTTGCAACCAAAAGCAAGAATTGTATCCTCTGCTGTAGCAGGTGTAGAACCAAGAATAATGGGAATAGGACCAGTAAAAGCAACTCAGAAAGCCCTTCACAGAGCTGGTCTTTCTATGAAAGACATGGATGTAATTGAACTCAACGAAGCCTTCTCTGCACAAGCTCTAGCTTGCTCAAGAGCTTTAAAATTAGATGACAATGACAGCAGAATCAATCCAAATGGTGGAGCTATTGCAATTGGTCACCCCCTTGGAATGACAGGAGCTAGAATTTTAAATTCAGCCGCTGTTGAACTGCAAAATAAAAATAAAAAATATGCGCTTGTTACCATGTGTATTGGAGTAGGACAAGGCTATGCAACAATAATAGAAAAAGTCTAAGCTTTATGATTTTTGAATTTGATGGATTTAAACCAGTCATTGATGAATCATCATTTATTCATCCTCAGGCAAATGTTACCGGAAATGTTATTATAGGCAAACAGGTTTATGTTGGTCCTGGAGCAGCCATAAGAGGCGATTGGGGAAAAGTAATAATCGAAGACGGATGTAACATTCAAGAAAACTGTGTGATTCACATGTTTCCAGGAACTACAGTATTCCTTAAAGCTGGAGCACATTTAGGTCATGGATGCATAATTCATGGAGCTACTATTGGAGAGAACTCTTTAATTGGAATGAATGCAGTAATAATGGATGATGCACAAATTGGAAAAGAGTGTATTGTTGGCGCCCTTTCCTTTGTGCCAGCGAAAACTATTGTTGAAAACAGAAAATTAATAGCAGGCAATCCAGCTAAGGAAATAAGAAATGTTTCTGACAAAATGATTAAATGGAAAACCGAAGGCACAAAGCTTTATCAACAATTACCCAAAGATTGCAAGGATTCTCTTAAAGAGTGTGAACCATTAAGAGAAGAAGAAAAAAACCGACCTAACCAAGAGATGAAATTCAAAAAATGGGGTGATAAATAATTTCCCTGCAATTATTCATTTTCCTCAATGTAAAAGTTTGCTTTTGCTTCAATCAACTCCTCTTGAAGTGCCTTTGGGAGTTCTACCCTAAGAATATTAACCATTTCTTCACAAACGGCTTTCTCTACCTTATATTTCTTCTTTTCATAAGAGAGCACCAAACCGGCCATTAATCCAAAAATTTCTCCTCTATGAGACTTCATTACCTCCTCAGGATTGGTAACATCTAAATCAATAATTACTTTCATAACACCCTATTGTATCAACATTATTATAGGACAATATATACGCTTTACTTCTTTAAAACTAGTAAGATGACAATTAAATAATTTTAAATGGCTGTTAATTTCACTAACTTTTCAGAAAAATTAATTCATGAAATATCGTTTTACTTTTATCTTTTCAATCTTTAGCATACTAGCAGGATCTGCTCAAACATTCGTTAACACCAGCCCTGAGAATAAAAAGGTGGTTTTAGAAGAATTCACTGGCATTCATTGCGGATACTGTCCTGCAGGTCATGTTATTGCTCAAGATATTTCTAGTTCATATCCTGATGATGTAGTGCTTGTTAATATTCATGTAGGTGGTTTTGCTGAGCCGGGAAATGGAGAGCCTGATTTTAGAACTAATTGGGGTGTTCAAATAAAAAACATAAGTGGATTAACAGGTTATCCCTCAGGACAAGTAAATAGACAACTCTTTAATAGCCCCGTAGTTCATTCAACAGTGGGAAAGCCTGCAATGTCAAGATCACATTGGGAAGACGCCTCAAACATCGTGCTTACAGAACCTTCATATGTAAATGTTGCTGCACAGTCTTCAATTAACATGAATACTAGAGAACTCACCGTAAATGTAGAAGCCTTTTATACTGCAAATGGCAATGGTACCAACAAATTAAACGTATTGCTGCTTCAAAATAACGTGGAGGGACCACAAAGCGGTGGAAGCAACTATAATCCATCAGCTATTCTAGCAAATGGCAACTACAACCATCAACACATGTTTAGGCACTCCCTTACCAATTATTGGGGGGTTACCATTCCTAACAATTCCGCAGGAAGTTTTTTTTCAGACACCTACAGCTATACCATTCCTGCGGATCTAAATGGAGTAGCTTATGATTTAAACAATCTTGAAGTTGTCGTCTTTATTGCAGAGCAACAATACAATGTCATCTCTGGAAACATTTCTAGCTTGTCTTTACTTACTGATATATCGGAAGATAATAATGAAGTTGTCAGCTTCTATCCTAACCCAGCAAAACTAACGAGCACCTTAGAAATCTCCCTTAATCAACCCTCCAAAGTAGCTTATGAAATTTATAATATTATTGGTAAAAAAGTCATGAACTCAGCAAACCAACAATACCTGCCTGCTGGTATTCAACACTTGACTATAAATACTGCTGAGCTTGTCAATGGCACCTATTTTTTAAACTATTCTATAAATAACGAAATTAAGACGTATAAATTTATAGTAAGTAACTAATTAATAGCCCCTATGAGATCTTGAACAGTTATTATGTGTTTAAGGCCCTTTCCATAATTCACAATAACTGCTTTATTAGTATTAAATAAATTAGACACCTCCTGTAAAGATGCATTGTGATTAACTTCTGGGAAAGGAGCTTCCATAATGTGTTTAACAGGCATTTCTTTTAAGCTAGCATCTTCAAGAATCTTACTGTAGACATGAGCATCAGATAAAGAGCCTACAAATTCTCCATCTTGTGCTACCGGAATTTGAGAAACACCAAACTGCTTCATTAAAACTATTGCACGGGTTAAAGGATCGTTAACTGAAACAGTAACCAACCTCTTATTGGAATGAGCTTGTATTAAATCAAGCGCATTTTTCTTTTCTTCATCAAGAAAACCTCTCTCCCTCATCCAATCGTCATTATACATTTTTCCCACATATCTACTACCTGAATCGTGAAGCAAAACAACAACAACGTCATCTTTCTTGAAATGGTCTTTGAGTTGTAACAAGCCTTTAACAGCTGCACCACAAGAATTTCCTGCGAAAATTCCTTCCTCACGAGCCATTTTTCTAGTATATACAGCAGCATCTTTATCTGTAACTTTCTCAAAACCGTCAATGATATCAAAATTGACATTCTCAGGAAGAATATCTTCTCCAATTCCCTCGGTAATGTAAGCATAGATCTCGTTTTCATCAAAAATACCCGTTTCATGATATTTTTTAAATACAGAACCATAAGTGTCTATCCCCCAAATTTTTATGTTTGGATTTTTTTCTTTAAGGTACTTACCTACACCGGAAATAGTTCCTCCTGTTCCAACACCAACAACAAAATGGGTAATCTTACCCTCAGTTTGCTGCCAAATTTCAGGACCAGTCTGCTGATAATGCGCTAAAGAATTGGATGGATTGTCGTATTGATTAACATACCAAGAATTAGGGGTTTCCTCAGCAATTCTTTTTGAAGTTGAATAGTAAGACCGTGGATCTTTAGGATCAACATCTGTAGGGCAGACAATGACCTCAGCACCAACAGCACGAAGGATGTCAAATTTCTCTTTTGATTGTTTATCTGTTGAAACACAAATAAGCTTGTAACCCTTTACTATTGCCGCTAATGCTAGACCCATTCCAGTATTTCCAGAAGTACCTTCTACAATGGTACCGCCAGGTTTGAGCCTTCCATCTGCTTCAGCATCTTCGACCATTTTTACAGCCATCCTATCTTTAACAGAGCTGCCTGGATTAAAATATTCCACTTTAGCCAGTACTGTAGCCTCAACTTCTTTGGTGATTTTATTTAACTTGACAAGTGGCGTATTGCCTATTGTTTGAAGAATGTTCTGAAAAACTTTCATTTTTTTAATTTGCTACAAATGTAAAAAAACCATCTATTTTGATGGCTATAAAAAAAAATGAATGAAGTTTAATTTGAAATTAACCGCTCTCTTTTGTTGTTTAAAATATCGACTTGCTTTTTGAAAGCTGGATTTTGTAAACATTGGAACATTTGAGGATCAGACGAATATCCGTTAAGCTCCTCTTCCTGAGATGACCTTGCTATAATTAAGTTAATATTATCTGGATTATCGTCAATACTATTAAGCAACTGATCAAAAGAAGCTATAGTAGCAGCATAGTCTTCTAAAAAAAGCTTACATGATTCAGAAATTGGATCCTCTTTTTCCTCTTCAATTTCTTTTATTTCTAAGCTTAAATCTTCCTCATAAGCCGCTCTTGAGCTGTCTTTCAAAACAGGGGTTAATGTATCTTGAACAGTATTAAGTGTATCTAATTCAGTGTCAACAACAACAGCTGAAGGAGTTGTTGTTTCTTTTGTGGAAGCTGAATCATCTTTTGGTGATGAACACGCTAAAGCAGCAGTTAAAAAGAAAAAAATAATGAAGTTTCTCATGTTAATTATTTATAAGGCCTAGTGCCTCAACGGCAGTAATGATATTGCCCTTAAACTCACCCACTACAAAAGAATCAACAATTCCTCTATCGATGAGCTCAAGTTTATAGTTTGTTGCTTCTTGATAATCACTAAATTGACCAATAAAATACTTGGTTAAACCAGAAGCTGGATCTCTTTTAGGATAAACATTTCCTATTTCTAAATACATATCAAGAACATCTGTTGGAATTTTTTCCATGTAAGCTCCAACTTGAACTCTAAAGCTGATTAGGGCTGCATTTACAGCATTAGCAGTAGCAACAGTATCCATTTCAACATCATCATCAAAGTCGGGATTCACCTCAAATCCAGCATCTGCAAGAGAAATTCTTTCGCCATCTTTAAAGGCTACTATAAATGAACCGTTATATCCATTAGTTGACATGTTCACTTTATGCATAGCAGCAGCAGATTTATCAGTAAAAGCTCCTGTAAAATACCTGTAAAGATTGTCATCCCCTTTGACATAAACTACATTTTCCAACTCCTTAAATACGTTTAGGCTGAGTTTTCTGCTAAAAGCGCCAACCTGAACTCTATATAATATTTCGGAGCTAGGTGTAGCTTCATTGATGTCATTATTTTCGGATGCTGTTTCACTGTTATCAAATTCACTGTTATCAAATTCATCAACAGGATTAACATCTCCAGTAATTTCTCCTTCACTATTTGTTTCTGCCTCTAGTACCCCTTGAACATCAATGTCATCATTCTGAAGGTTTGAAATTTCATCAGCTAAATCTTCTTGAGTATCGAAACCACCAATGACATAGAGTACTGAATCTCCTCTTTCAATGATTTTAAAATTCTTGTTGCTTAATTCTTTGTACAAATCATTGGCAGAAGTACCGATAACATCAGAACCTAAAACAATAAATAGTTGTTGCTCAGAAGTATCTTTTGCAATCTGGTTAAAAGACTGAACAGAACGCGGATCAGAACCCCATTTACGTTTTGTTTCATTCCATTCAGAGAATTCACCAACAGAATCATAATATATTCTATACATTGTCTGAAAATCATCTGTAGTAAAAGCAACACCATTTTCCTTAGCTATTGATGAATCGGGTGTAGAAAGCTGCTCATCTCTATAATCTGGAACACCATCTTTATCTACATCTACAGGACATCCAAACTCATCAATTGGCCTAGCCTCCATAGGAGTGTTTGCACACCTATCAGCTAAATCTACAACAAGATCTCCATCAGAATCTAACGTATCTTGACGATACAATTCAAGTGGATCAACAGCTGGAATTTCTGCTGGCCGCTCGTTCTTTTTAGGAAGGGTCAAGTCATAGGTAAGCGCAAAATGCGTATAGAGAATTTTATCTTTTTTATCATTACCCGCTCTAGAATCAACACTTTGGTGAGTAACTCCATCCAACAAATCACTAAAAGTAAAATGCATCGATGAACCTACTCTAATTCGAATTCTTTTTCCTGTGTGGAAATTAGCACCAAATTCAATAGGAACCCCCCAAGTTCTTTCCGCATACTGACCAAAACCATCAAGATTTTGTTCTCTTATATCTGACTCATAAGAGTAATCACGGTAAATTTCTACAGCAGAATTGGCATTTGGATCATTTTCAGCTAAATCTCTAATGGTACCATCGGTCCAATAATGATAATAATTTCCGTTAACATCTCTAAGATCTGTTTTAGAAAGAAACTCCATGGACTCTATACCCAGGTTAACATAGGGATTGATAACCCTATTTTTTTTGAAAAGGTGGTTGAAATTATAATTGACTGTTAAGCCACCGGTGGTAATATTGGAATTAAAATTTAAATTTCGATCAAGGGTTCTCTCGTTAGAGCTTATTTGTCCAAATAGGACATAAAAACTTAAATCTAAGTAATCTGTTAAGGGATTAATTAAGCGCAAGTCATAGCCTAATTTACTTACCGTTGGATGGTATCCTTTGTGATTTGAACCGATGTCACCATAAAAGGTCATCATTCCAATACCTAAGCTAATTTGAGGTTTAAATAAGAATTCCAAAGGAGTTGGACCATTATCTTTTTTTGACAAAGAATCCTTATTACCCGCCCACATAGTGAGGGTTAATAAACTGATTACAAGTAATATAGAAAGCTTTTTTATCAACTTTTAGTTATTGAAAGGGTATCATTTACGCTAATATCGTTAAATAGTTCCTATTTTTTAAAGGTTTTCAACAAAAAGACACTTGAATAAGAGCGCTGGCGCCTAAAAAACAGCAATAAACGAGTAATTTATCATTTGATTTAACGAATACTAACCTTTATAAGGCTAATTTTTTAATTTCGAGTAAAAAATAATTATGAGCGCAACAAGTCAAGGAGATGTCAAAATATCCATTAATGAAAGATCCATTGCAACCATTGAATTCTCTCATCCAATGAGTAATTCCTTACCAGGAAAAGTATTGAGCAAACTTGCTCACACCATAAAAATTGCAGGATTTGATGATACTATTAAAGTAATTATTCTGAAATCCGCTGGAGATAGAGTCTTTTGCGCTGGAGCAAGCTTTGAAGAATTAAGTAGTATTGAAGATTTAGATACAGGAAAAGCATTTTTCTCTGGTTTTGCCAATGTCATTAACGCTGCTAGAAAATGTCCAAAACTTATAATTGGAAGAGTTCAAGGAAAAGCTGTTGGAGGTGGTGTTGGAATGGCTAGTGCTGTTGATTATTGCTTTGCCACCAAATTTGCAGCTGTAAAATTAAGTGAGCTTGCTTTAGGAATTGGACCATTTGTTGTAGGGCCAGCTGTAGCGAGAAAAACTGGATTATCCGCTATGTCAACAATGGCAATAAATGCTACTAAATGGTATTCAGCAGAATGGGCAAAAAACGTTGGTTTATATGCCGATGTTTTTGAATCAACTCAAGAAATGGACACAAATATTGAGGAACTTGCTAACCGACTTGCCTCCTCAAACCCTGCTGCAATGAAACAGCTTAAAAAAGTAATGTGGGAAGGAACAGAAGACTGGGATCAACTGTTATTAGAAAGAGCTGCAATAAGTGGCAAACTCGTGCTTTCTGATTTCAGTAAAAATGCCATAAATGCCCTTAAAAAAAAGTAAATGAAACAAGGGCTAATAAAAATAGGGAGAATTGAAAGCTTTAGTAAAGAATTAGAGCAGTTAGCCAATAACAAAAAAACATTTATTTTATGTGACTCCAACACAAAGCAATGTGTAAATTATTTCAAATCTAAAATTCCATTTTTTTCTACTTCATTTGTTATTGAAATTGAACCTGGAGAAAAAAACAAGACCCTTGAGTCTGCAAACATCATATGGGAAGAATTAATTGATAAAAAAGCAAATAGAGCTGATTTATTAATAAACATTGGAGGTGGCTTAATAACTGACTTAGGTGGTTTTGTTGCCTCAACATTTAAAAGAGGCATTTCGTTTATAAATATTCCAACATCATTACTTGGAATGATTGATGCATCAATAGGAGGAAAAACAGGAGTTAATTGCCTAAATTTCAAAAACCAAATTGGCACCTTCTATCTTCCTGAAATTACCATTTGCGACCCGGAATTTTTAGCCACACTTGGAGATCAAGAATTACTCAGCGGATACGCAGAAGCAATAAAACATGGGCTAGTTTATGATGAAAAATATTGGGAATTTTGCACCGCTAAAAGTCTTAAAAAAATTGACCTAACAACCGTAATCAGCAAATCAATTGAGCTTAAAAGCAAGATAGTTGAAATTGATCCCTTTGAAAAAAATGAAAGAAAGCTCTTAAACTTTGGACACACTATAGGGCATGCTCTTGAAGCAATTAACCTATCGAAAACACCCATTCTACATGGATTCGCAGTAGCTAATGGAATGCGAATAGAAGCTTTCATTGCCAAAAAGCTATCACTACTTTCTCCTGCTGATTACACAACTATTGACAAGGTAATTTCCGATTATTTTCCGATTATTTCTTATGAAGATCAAGACATTAAGCCATTGATAGTGCAAATGCTAAATGACAAAAAAAATAGCTCTTCTAAAATAAACTTCACCTTAATAAATAAGATTGGAAATGGCATTTTCGATCAGCACATTGAAACAACAATAATCGAGCAAATACTACTTGACTTTAATAAAGAAAATTAACTGGATAGATTTGATTTTGGTTGGAATCCTATCAATTAGAATATCTTATATATTTGTAGCATCACTGACTTAAAACAACCATGAAACCCTCCCCAGAACTTTTTAACCTTATTCAATCGCTAAGTAAATCTGAAAAAAGATTTTTCAAGCTATCGTCTTCTCTTCAAGAAGGTGAAAAAAACTACCTCAAGCTCTTTGAAACCATTGAAAAACAACAACAATACAATGAGGCAGAGATTAAGAAAAAGTATGAAAATGAAAAATTTATTCAACACCTACCATCAGAAAAAAATCACCTATATAAACTAATATTAAAAAGCTTAAGAGGCTATCATTCTGACAATTCTATTAATTCAATTTTAAAGCAAGAGCTAAAAAACATTGAAATCCTATACAACAAAGCGCTTTACAAAGAAGGGGTTAAAATCTTAAAAAAATCAAAAAAAACCGCCCTTAATCATGAGAAATTTTACTATCTATTTGAGCTTATTAGGTGGGAAAAACTACTAATTGAAGAAGCTTACGAACAAGGGGAGTTCAAAGAAGATTTAAACCTTCTTATTGACCAGGAAATAATGGTAATTGAAAAGCTTAGAAATCTTGCTGAGTATCACGTTATCTATTCAAAAATAAATTACATTTTTAGAAGTGGAGGTTTTATACGATCAGACAGAGAAAGAGCTCAAGTAGATGAAATAGCCAATCACCATCTCATTGTCGGTAAAAACACTGCACTATCCAGCAGAGCTGCTTCAATTTGTTATTACATACAAGGCTTTTGCAATGCCACCAAAAGAGACTTTAGCACCGCTTTATCAAAGTTTCAAAAAACTAAATTCATACTGGATCAAAATCCATTAATAAAAAATGACCTTCAGGGAAGGTACGTGAGAACAATAAGTAATATTTTAACCTGCTTGATTGCAACTAACGAGCTATCCAATGCTCAATTACTTCTAGATGAGCTCAACCAACTTAAAGATGACAAACATTTTAGAAGCATTGACATTAAGGTTAAAATATTCACCTCTTTCTACAATGCTCAGCTAGTTATTTTTGAGAAAAAAGGAGAGTTTGAGAAAGGCATTAAGCTAATTAGCGAAATTGAAACAGGGATAAGCAGCTTTCTTTTCAGGTTAAATAAAGAACAAAAAATATTATTCTATTATAGAATTAGCTATTTACATTTTGGCGCTGGAAACCATAAAGAAGCACTAAAATGGATGAATAAAATTTTAAATGATAATGAACAGAGCTTAAGACAAGACATCTATAGCTTTGCAAGGTTATTCAATCTGATTTTGCACTATGAGCTAAATAACATTGATTTACTTGACTACATCATTAAATCCACACAACGGTTCTTAAAAAAAACAGAAAAAAACTACAAAAGCGAGCAGGTACTTATCAAGTACCTAAAGTTGTTAATTAAAGCAACTAATCAAGAAGAAAAAAAAGCAATTTACAATTCAGCTATAAATGAGCTATCTGCTCTTTTTGAATCTGAAAAAGAAAAGATTATTCTTCAGTTTTTTGATGTAATTTCTTGGCTAAAAAGTAAAACAAACAATACTACATTTGAAGAAGAAGTTAAAAAGCAGCACGCGAAAATGTTAGCCTAAGTCGCCTTTTTTGTTCTGAGGAAACTCCAACTAGATAAACTAAAGCAGAATCTGAATTGATCTTATGATATGTAATTCGCTGAGGAAAATCATGCGCTTTGTTTTCAAAAACTAAAGAGTCATGATCTTGATGCTTAACAGGGAATGAAATCATCGCTCTTTCTTTAGGACGTACAATCAACATCATGCTACCATTGACCACTTTGATTAACATCTTTTCGGTAATAACGGTATCATTAAGCTTAATGAACCCACCAGAACCAACCATTGAATCCTGGTATTTCTCCCAAGACTCAAACATTACTTTTGAAGGATTAAAAGAACTAAAAGTGGTATGATCGGCCCAAAAACCAGAAAGCCAGAAAGCATCAGAAACATTAAGTTCAGCTAAATCAGCTGCTTTATTTTCCTCTTGATTATTACAAGAAAAAAAACAAACAATGAAAAATAAAAGAAAAACCTTATCCATTAATCTGTCGATTGTATTCATACATTAAAATAGAAGCAGAAACAGAAACATTAAGCGAAGCTATAGACCCATACATTGGAATTTTAACCAGGTGGGTACAAAGTTTAAGATATGCTGGAGATATACCATCTTCTTCACTTCCCATTACAATAGCAGCAGGACCAGTTAAATCTTCTTTATAAAGATCATTTTCTGCTTTTTCAGAACAACCAATAATTTTAAGGCCAGAATCTTTTAAATACATCAGCACCTCTTTTATATTATCAACTTTACAAACAGGTATTTTATTTAAAGCTCCTGCTGAAGTTTTAATAGCATCGGAACCAACTAAAGCAGCTCCTCTAGAAGGAAGGATTATACCATGAACACCATTGCATTCAGCAGACCTTGCAATAGCTCCTAAATTTCTTACATCCGTAATTCTATCCAGAACAAGAAATAAGGGTTGCTCCCCTTTTTCGTAAATGGCAGGGAGAAGCAGTTCCAAATTAGCATATTCAACAGGAGAAACAAAAGCTACAACACCTTGATGATTTTTTCTTGTGATACCATCTAATTTTTGCACAGGCACACCCTGATAGACAACATTATTCGCTTTTAGCAGAGAAGCTAGTTCTTTGAACAATCCTCCTTGAAGACCTTTTTGAATTAACACCTTATTAATTCCTCTTCCGCTTTCAACGGCTTCGATAACTGCTCTTATTCCATAAACAATATCTTCTGCATTTTTAAAAGTGTTTTTATAGTATTTTTTTTCCATCATTGAATCCAATAAGCACGACCATTTCTCCAAGAATCTACCGCCTTATACCAGCTAGATTTATACATGGGTGAACGCTGTAGTTTAAAATCATTATTTGTAAATGGGTTGTTCATTTTAATAAAAACAAAAGATAGCGAGTTAATGTTATTCTCATCACCATAAATCCAAATTTCTTTATCTGACAGCTTACTGACAATAGAAGGTGGCCCATAAACAATACTAATCATTCCTCTATCAGTTTTCCACCCTTCTATATATGAAGTGAAATGCTCATTTGCATTTGATACTCTGTTATAATATTTTTTTATCACCTCCCTAGCCCTGTCTTTACTTCCTGTTTTGTCTCTCCAAAAGTAATCAACAGCAGATTTAATGAGCTCACTATTTAAAAGTTTGTTGTATTCAGTTCTAGAGCTAATGTATCTTGTTGGAGGAATCATTTGATGAACAGATTTAATTTCAGGAAAATGAGTTGCATAAGAAAACAACGTCACTCCAGCCTTTAAATTAGTATCTACCTGAAGATGAACAAAGCCACTATCTGGAATATTTAACGCATTAAAGCCTGAATCGTTTAGCAGGTGTTTTGACGTATGTTCGGGAAGATAATTGAATGCTCGACTAGACGAAGATGTAAATGGAGGCGGTGAAATTGGAAAAACTCTTAGATAATGTCGAAGGTAAAATGGTTTGCTTTTATTTAGTGAAGATTCAACCGTAATTCCTTTTCTAGTATTTAAATAATTTGTAAAAACGGGAACGTTAGCTGCATTTCTAATTAAAAAAAATTGTTTTGAGCTGATGTTTTCTTTATCTAAAACGATGTGTTTTTCAACCATTGAATTTCGATTTTGATCGGCACAAAAAACCTTCATTATCTTCTTATCACCAATTTTTGCATTGAATGAAAAATTACCTTGAATAAGCTTTGAGCTTACCGCTTTAACCTGATCATGAATTAAAAAAGAACCTGAGTCTAAAACAACCTTCGATGAAATGTTTTCTAAAATTTCATAATGCAAAAGCACCCTTCCACTAAAAACATCTCCCTTATTTTTCCTTGTATATAATACTTTAGAAGACTCGATTTGAAAATAAAGCCTTGAAGAATCTTCTTCATGATGATAAATGATATAATCTGGGTTGACTAACTGGCCTGTACTTTTATATAAATGAGCATAATTTTGTTTTGATTTACCTAAAGAAGAGCAAGAACTAAAAAGAACTACTATTGATAATAGCGGAATTAAAATGAACTTGATCAAAACTACCTAAGAATTAACGGGGTTTGAAGAACATTACTAACATTCAAACTTCGATCTATTAAAATAATCTCATAACGAATACTATCGTTAAAATTAGAATTGGAATTAAAGAAAAAAGGCTCCAAAACAACATCAATTTCTCCTCTAAGGGCAGTATTCTGACCAGAGGGAGTAATGTTCTCTAAACGATAGGAAAAAGTAATGGAATCAGCAGTTGGGAAATTATTACCTCCTGGATCAGCAGTTCCTCTTACCCACTGCCCATTCATCATCTCGTAATAATGAATATATAGGTTGTAATAAAAATAACTGGCAGTATCATATGGAGCATAAAGCTGATTTTGACCTAAGCCAATATCTCCATCTCCATCAGTGAAACTGAAAGTAATTTTTCCCGAATCTCCCAATGCTTGAAAATCAACAAATTCAATTATGGGCTCATTATCAAAAGACTCAGGTTTAAGACAAGAAGTCATAATTAAGGCTAAAAACGAGAAAACAAGTGTTATTTTTACGACTAAATTCATTATTACAGATAAAATTAAAACATTCTTAGCCAATTGACTCTAGAATCTGAAATATTTAACATTAAAACAGCTAAAGATTTTAACGCTTTAGCACTTGAAATATTTCAAAACCAAGCAAAAAACATTCCTGTATTTAAAAAATACTTAAGGCATTTAAAATATAACCCTGAGC
This sequence comes from Parvicellaceae bacterium, assembly GCA_045561415.1. GTDB lineage: Bacteria > Bacteroidota > Bacteroidia > Flavobacteriales_D > Parvicellaceae. The sequence continues at coordinate 22,035 of JBJKXU010000005.1, read as the reverse complement.
AAACTAAAGACATTAACACCATTCCTTTCCTACCAATTCGTTTTTTCAAAAGCTATACTATAAAAAAAGAAAACAGTAAAACTGAACAGCTTTTCAAAAGCAGTGGAACAACCCTAAATACTCGTAGTAAACATCATGTAAGCTCATTGAAGATCTACAAAAAATCTTTTACTGAATGCTTTAACATTCATTATGGAAATATTAAAGACTATACCGTTCTTGCACTTCTACCTTCTTACATAGAACAAGGAGATAGCTCCTTAATTTACATGGTCAATGAATTGATTAAAATAAGTGGTAATCAAAGCCAATTTATTCCAAATGACATTACTAAGATGTCCTACATTTTCAATAAGCTCAAAAATAAAAAAGTGCTCCTAATTGGTGTTTCCTATGCTTTAGTAGAAATGGCCGAACAGAAAGATTGGGATTTTTCCAATTGGACAATTATGGAAACTGGGGGAATGAAAGGCAAAAGAAAAGAACTAACTAGAGGAGAGTTACATCATATCTTAAAAAGTGCATTTAACGTAAATACCATTCATAGCGAATACGGAATGACAGAACTTCTTTCGCAAGCCTATTGCCAAAAAGATGGATATTTTAGTACTCCTCCTTGGATGAAAGTAAAAATTAGAGAAGTGAATGACCCCTTTAGTTACTGCCCAGAAAATAAAACTGGAGGTATTAATATCATAGATTTAGCCAATATAAATTCCTGCAGCTTTATAGCTACCGATGATTTAGGAAAAAAAAATGAAAAAGGTTTTAAGGTTCTTGGAAGGTTTGACCAATCTGATGTAAGAGGATGCAATCAACTAAACACCATTCTCTAGACTACTTTAAGAATAAAATAATTCCGCTTACCTTTCTGTAAAAGCACATATTTTTCACTTATCAGATCTGAAGAAGAAATTATTTTTTGATCATTCACCTTTTCTTTGTTAACAGAAATGGAATTTTCTTTTAACGCTCTTCTTGCTTCTCCATTAGATTTAAGAAAATTTGTCTCTCCTGCTAAAGCCTCAACAATTGATATTGAACCAATTTTATCAGCACCAATGTCTGCTTGAGGGACTCCCTCAAAAACTTCAAGAAAAAGGGATGCACTCATGCTTTTAAGACCTTCTATAGCTTCGCTGCCTTTTTGAAATAAAATTTCAGATGCACTCTTAGCAGCCTGAAAATGAGCTGCTCCATGAACGAGAGTAGTAACTTGTTTGGCCAACTCTTTCTGGAGCAATCTTTGAGATGGGTTTTCTTGGTGAGATTCAATAATATTGTTAATGGTGGATTGATCAAGAAGGGTGAAAATCTTAATGTATTTTTCAGCATCTATATCTGAAGAATTAATCCAGTACTGATAGAATTTATAAGGGGATGTTTTCAATGGGTCTAACCAAACATTTCCAGACTCTGTTTTACCAAATTTTGTTCCATCGGCTTTTTGAATAAGAGGCGTGGTTATCGCAAAAGCTTCACCGCCATCTTTTCTTCTAATAAGCTCCGTTCCGGCAACAATGTTTCCCCACTGATCAGATCCACCTAATTGAAGCTTACACTCCTTGTTTTTAAAAAGCCAATAAAAATCATAACCCTGAACAAGTTGATAAGTAAACTCTGTAAAAGACATTCCTGATTCCATTCTTGATTTAACAGAATCTTTAGCTAGCATGTAGTTAATTGTTATGTGCTTACCTACATCTCGAATGAAAGAAAGAAAATCAATGCCCTTAAACCAATCGTAATTATTAACAAGCTCAGCTGAATTTTGACCACATTCAAAATCCAAAAATTGCTGTAATTGTTTCTTAACTCCAGCTATATTAGCATCTAAAACATCTTTACTTAACAAATTTCTTTCTTGAGATTTTCCAGATGGGTCCCCAACCATTCCCGTAGCACCACCAACAAGAGCTATTGGTTTATGGCCTGCCTTTTGAAAATGAACCAAAATCATAATCTGGACCAAACTTCCAATATGTAAAGAATCAGCAGTAGGATCAAAACCAATATATCCAGCAGTGCTCCCCTTTTCAAGCTCTTGTTTTGCACCAGGCATCATGTCGTGAATCATACCTCTCCAAGTTAACTCTTCAATAAATCCCATCTTATTCATTTAATCTTTAATATCTACAGCAAAATTATTATTTAATAGCGCATATGGAAAAAGAAGTTGCTATTTTTATAAAATGAATTTAGTAACTGGTGGAACTGGATTGGTAGGATGTCACATTATAATGGACCTACTAAAACAGAATAAAGAAGTTAGGGCTTTAAAAAGACCAAATAGCGACCTTAAACAAGTGAAAGCGGTTTTCAAGCATTACGATCAAGAAAAGTTGTTTGAAAAAATTAATTGGGTGAATGGTGATGTTTTAGACATTCCCAGCCTTGAAGATGCCATTGAAAATGTTTCCTACATATACCATTCTGCTGCAATTGTAAGCTTCAATAAAAAACATTTTAACAACATGTACCAGGCAAATGTTATAGGAACTGCAAACGTAGTAAATGTGGCACTTAGCAAGGGAGTAAAAAAAATAGGTCATATTAGCTCTATTGCAGCGATAGGAAGAGCCAAAACCAATCATTTTAGTGAAACTAACAAATGGAAAACAGATAAAAAAAATAGCTACTACGCCATAACTAAATATGGAGCAGAAAGAGAAATTTTTAGAGCTGCACAAGAAGGCCTATCAACAGTAATGGTTAATCCAGGAATTATATTCGGACCATCTAGCTGGCACAGATCTAGCACAACATTATTTAAACAAGTAAGCAGAGGACTTCCTAGATACACTCCGGGGATCAATGGATTTGTGGATGTAAGAGATGTTTCCAATTCAATTATATCTTTAGTAGAAAGTGACATATCTGATCAACGATACATTCTAGTAGCAGAAAACTTATCCTACAAAGAAATTTTTAAAAAAATTGCTTCAGCACTAAATAAACCTGCACCACAAAAAGAGGCTAAAAAATGGATGATGGAGCTAGCTTGGAGGTATGAAAAAATCAGGTCTATTATTAGAGGGAAATCTCCATCAATTACTAAGGAAACTGCAAGAACAGCTTGTGAAAAATATTATTATGACAATTCCAAGATTAAAAAGGAGTTAGGATATCGTTTTTTCTCAATAGATGATGCAATAAAAAATACGGCAGCCTATTTTTAAAACTTTAATTTTTCACATACTTGCTCAACATCTGAATCTGAAATATCCAAATGTGTTACCATTCGAACTCTTGCTGGACCAAAAGGAATACACTTAACACCTACTTTTTCTAATCTTTCAATAAAAGCAAGGTTGGTATACTGCTGTTTAACGTGAAAAACAACAATGTTTGTTTGAACAGGAATCACTTTTTCTACCCAACTACAATTGGCCAATCCTTTAGCAATGGCATTTGCTCTTTGGTGATCTTGAGCCAATCGATCGATGTTGTTATCAAGAGCATATATTCCGGCAGCAGCGATTATACCAGCTTGCCGCATTCCACCACCAAAGACCTTTCTCACTCTCCTAGCAGATGAAATAAACTTCTTTTTACCAATTAATAAAGATCCTACAGGAGCTCCTAGTCCCTTAGACAAACACACCGAAATGCTATCGAACCAATTTCCATAATCCAACGGGTTTTGATCCTTTGCTACTATTGCGTTAAATACTCTGGCACCATCTAAATGCAAAGGGATCTTATTAAGCTGACTAATTTCAGCTAATTCGTCTAGCTGGTCAGCAGCATAACAAACACCACCACCTCTGTTGGAGGTGTTTTCAACAGCTATCAAAGATGATTTTGGACAATGCACATCATCAGCATTAATATTTTTAACAACATCTTGAGCATTGATAAGGCCACTCTCTCTTTCAATTAAACGGACAGATGCACCAGAATTTTTAGCAATTCCTCCACCTTCATAATTGTAAATGTGGGACTCTCTTGAACATATGACTTCATCGCCAGGGCGTGTATATAAATTAATAGCTATTTGATTGGTCATTGTTCCGGATGGACAAAAGATAGCATCCTCCATACCAAAAATTGAAGCTGCTTTTTTTTCTAACAAATTAACGGTTATGTCCTCACCAAAAACATCATCACCAAGCTGAGCTGAAAACATGGCTTCTTTCATTTCCTTGGAAGGCAATGTTAAGGTATCGCTTCTTAAATCAATCATAATCTTAAGTCAACATAAAAATGAAATGCTAATGTAAAATTTTAAAAATTAATTCTTTCAAAAGCTCTTGATCTGTTACAGAATAATTATTAAGCCCTTTACTTTTTAGGTCATACTCCCTTAAATAACTAAAAATTCGAGCTAATTTATTCTTAGAATAGTTAGTAGACGCAAGCTTATATTGCTTTAAATAAAACGAATGCACACCTACTTTTTTTGAAATTTCAAAATCATTAAGCTTACCATTATAGAAATGAAACTTCATGAGTTTTGTGAAAAAAGAATATAAAGCACCTAAAGTTAGTACTAGCGGATGTGTTTTTTTATTTTGAGAAAAATGATGAATTATTTTATTGGCTTTAAAGATGTTTTTCTCAGAAATTGCATTTTGAAGCTCAAAAATGTTGTAATCTTTTGAAAAACCAATATTGTCATGAACAAGATTAACATCTATCGTTTTATCTTTTGCTACAAGTACCTCTAACTTTGAAATTGCAGATGATATACTAGACAAATCATTACCAATAAATTCTGAAAGCAGAATGGCTGCTTTAGGTTTAATTTTAAGGCCTTTAGCTATTCCTTGATTTACAATCCAATCGTTTAATTGATAATCTTTCAATGAAATGCAATCCACTAAAAACCCGAGCTTATTGAGCGCCTTCCCTAAAGCTTTTCTTTTGTCTAATTTTTTGTTCTTATAACAAAAAACCAGCACTGTTGTAGGAACAATTTGATCTAAGTATTGACTAAACTGTTCAATTGACCTTGATAGGTGCTGAGCTTCTTTAACAATTACTACCTGAAAAGGTGCCATCATTGGATATCGCTTAGCAATACTGCAAATTTCATCAATAGAAGTGTCAGGACCATAGAGAATAGTTTGATTGAAATCTCTTTCATGTTCTTGAAGAACATGATGTTCAACGGCATTAGCAATTTGATCCATATAAAAAGGTTCATCTCCATGAAGAAAATAAACAGGCTGATATTGACCTTGGCTAATATCATTAATTAAATTGCTAACATTCATATTCTTGTATATTTATAATAGAAAATCATTTTTATTAATTCATGAGTGTTAAACTTGCTTTTCCTGAGTATCCATTTAAGCTTAAAAGCGAAGGTAATAAAACTTTAGTCTTTGATGAGCTAAGAAAAAAATGGGTAGTCCTTACCAAAGAGGAAAATGTAAGACAGCACTTGTGGAAATACCTTCACCATCAATATAAGTACCCTAAAAGTTTAATGATTGCAGAAAAAAAAGTTACGGTTAATTCATTAACTAAACGTTTTGACCTGTTAATATTCAACAACAATGGCCAACCAGAAATAATTGTAGAATGTAAAGCTCCTGAAATTAAAATCACTAATGACACCCTTGAACAAGTATTGAGATATAACATAAATATAAAGGCTAAATATTTAATTCTCACAAATGGAGTTGATCTACAATGTTGTGAAATAGATTATAAAAAAGGGGCGCTTAATTATCTTAAATACATTCCAGCATACCAGATAAATTAATTATATTTAACTATGAAACACCATTTACCCCTTTTAACAATGCTACTTTTAAGCTGTTTGTTTATTAACGGACAGTTTAATCAGAACATTAGGATTCAAAATTATCTTGAAGAGAAGGGTAACTCCACTGAAATAGTTGGCTTTTTTGTAAAAGGCAATAAGCAATCAATAATTGAATTAAGTGAAAAACATAATGGGAAATACCACAGTTCAGTTAAAGGCTGGCATTACGTTAAAATTCCTGCTAATGAATTAAACACCTTTTCGGCAAGTAAAACAATAACAAATCTACACATCTCTCTTTGCAAAGGAGCGCTCCATAACGACACCATGAGGGTGAACAATAGAATTAACAACATTCATTCTGGAGTTGGAGCGTTAGGCTCTTCTTTTACTGGAAAAGATGTTGTTATAGGATATATGGACAGTGGTCTTTCATGGGAGCATGAAGACTTTAAAAACCCAGATGGTTCAACTAGAATCATTTCCATATGGGACCATACTCAAGCTGTGAATTCAAACACGCCCACAAATTATGGTTATGGTCAAGAATGGGATAGCACCGCAATCAACCAAGGCCTTGCTAGCTCTCACATTGACAATACTGGACATGGAACAACAGTTTCAGGAACAGGTTCAGGAAATGGCAGGGCAACTGGAACCCACAAAGGAGTTGCTCCAGAATCCGATATAATTGCCATTGAAATAGATTTCAGCTCATCTAACTTCCTTGGCTCAGTAGTAGATGCCACAGAATATATTTATCATATAGCTGATACAATGGGCAAACCATGTGTAATTAATGGTAGCCTAGGAACCTATTTTGGTTCTCATGATGGCTTAGACCCCTATTCATTATACATAGACAGCTTAATCAATGATAAAAAAGGAAGATTATTTGTTTGCTCTGCTGGGAATTCTGGCAATTGGGGGCCCTATCACCTTCATGCTGAGGTAAATAACGACTCCACTTTCACTTGGTTCAAACCTCATTCGCTATACAATTATTTATTTATTGAACTTTGGGCTGACACAGGGTCATTTAATCAAATAGAATTTTGTTTGGCAGCAGATAAACATTTACCAGCTTATAGCTACAGAGGAAAAAGTCAATATTTAAACATTGTTAATCATTTAAATGTCGTTTCCTATGACACCATTAAAAACAGCAACAATACACCAATAGCAGCAGTACAGTATTATGCAGAACAAATGGATGGACAATACCTCTTACAAGTTTACATCCCTGTTGTAGACAGCTTAAGCTATTATTACCGATTTCAAACAAGAGGAATTGGCAACTATGATATTTGGTCTGAACAAACCCATTTAAATGTATCGGATATGGTTTCATCAAGCGACATTCCTTCAAGTGTTGAATTTCCTGAAATCGTTAATTACTCAGCACCTGACACCTTATCAACAATTGTGAGCGCTTTTCAATGTTTACCAAGTGTAATAACGGTTGGAAATTACTCCAATGATAGTGGATATGTAAACAACCTAGGGAACTGGGTTTCTTTTTCGAATGTAAGGGGTGCGCTAACAGCTACCTCCAGTAAGGGCCCTACAAGAATTGGACTTCAAAAACCTGACATAGCAGCTTCAGGAGACATTACATTAAGTGCTTGGCCAATGCATGCAATCCCTTTTTATCCAGACTCTCTTCTTGCAGAAGGTGGGTTTCACTATAGAAATGGAGGAACATCCATGTCCAGTCCAGTTGTTGCGGGAATTGCAGCCTTATATTTAGAAAAATGTAACCTATCCACGCACCAACAATTTAAAAATGCAATTACCAGCACCGCCTACTCAGATGCTTTCACTAGCTCTCTTCCCGATTACGGTTTTGGATATGGTAAAGCAGACGGATATAACACCTTATTAAGTAGTAGCTATTCTCCAACAATTATGAACAATGAATATTGCTTTGGTGAAGACAGCACTGATGTAAGAACATTATTGAACTACAGTTTATACAATTGGAGCTCAGGAGACACTTCATATAGCAGCAATTTCAATGCCACTACAAATGAGTTTCTAATTGTAACCGATTCAGCTGGATGTAAAAGCGACACCGTGTTTTTTGATGTTGTTGAACATCCCTTACCACCAATACCAACAATCACTATTGCTTTTGATGAGCTTATTGCCGATCCTGGCTACAACAACTACCAATGGTATATAAACAGCACATTACTTAATGGTCAGAACAATAGCTCACTTGAAGTTATCATTAATGGAATTTACCAAGTAGAGGTATTTGATCAAAACAATTGCTCTAGTATTTCTGCTGGAACATATTATGGAGCTGTTCACATTGAAGAACAAAAGGACGATATAAACATGTATCCAGTGCCAACAAAAAACAACATAAATATTTCAAGTACTGCACCAGTTTTAAAATATGAAATCTATAATTTGCAAGGGCAATTACTAGCATCACAAAAGATGAATAAATTAAATCACTTTCAAATTAATGTAAAAAGCCTCAACAAGGCAGTATATTTACTAAAAGTATATACCACCAATGGAATAAGTCTAAAAAAATTCCACAAGCATTAGAACATTCTGTTACATTTGTACTCATTAACAACAATTTAAATGGATTTAACAGATATAATAAGTATTTCAGGCAAGTCTGGTTTATACACCATCGTAGGGCAATCTAAGAACAATGTCATTGTTGAATCTCTTCTTGACGGAAAGAGATTCCCAACGTTTTCTAGCAACCGAATAAGTGCGCTTAAAGACATAAGTATATACACTTATGAAGGAGAATTATTACTTTCAGAAGTCTACAGAAAAATACATGAAAAAGAAAATGGAGGTAAATGCATTAAACACAATGAAGACGCTAGTAAGTTAAGTGCCTATCTAGAAGAAATTGTCGAAAACTATGATAAAGAGCAAGTTTACAATTCTGATATCAAAAAATTATTTCAGTGGTACAACATTCTTCATGATGCTAAAAAGTTAAAATTAAAAAAAACAACAGCGGATAAAAAAGAAAATAAATCTAGCAAAGAAGCAGAAGAGTCCAAGTAACATTCATTCTGGAATGATAATTGACCTACACCCTTTTAAAAAAAACATGAAACATAATTATTTAATTTTATTGGCCGCTTTACTATTATTTAGCACCAATAGTATCCTATCTCAAAAAAGAAAAAAAAATCAAGTTCCTGATCCAAAAAATCAAGTAGATTCTGTAAGCTATGCTATTGGAATAAGCATAGCTAAAAGCTTTGAAGCTGAATTTAAAGAGATCAATATCGATCAGTTCATTAATGCTGTTAAATCAAAATTAGACACAGAAAAAGAACCTTTATTTAGCGACAATGATGCTCAAGAAATGGTGCAACAATTTTTCCAAGCTAAAAGAGAAGAGTCTGCTGCCAATGAAAAAGAAAAGTTTGATTCAGTAATTAAAGAAGGAGAATTATTTCTTAAAGAAAACGGTAAAAGAAAAGAGGTGGTAACCCTACCTAGCGGCCTACAATATGAAATTATTAATCAAGGAAATGGTCCTCAACCAACAGCTACAGATAAGGTAGAAACCCATTACCATGGAACACTTCTTGACGGAACAGTTTTTGACAGCTCTGTTGATAGAGGAACACCGATATCTTTTCCTGTCAATGGTGTCATCAAAGGATGGACTCAAGCACTTCAGCTGATGTCTGTAGGTTCAAAATGGAAATTGTATATTCCTTATCAATTAGCCTATGGAGAAAGAGGAGCTGGTGGAGCTATTGGGCCATATGCCACATTAATATTTGAAGTAGAATTAATAAGTATAAATAAATAATAAAATGAAAAAATCAATTGCCTTTTTAGCGGTATTAGCTCTTTTTGGATGCAACCAAAACAACACCTCAACTAACAGAACAGAACTAGCAACAAGTATAGACTCTGTAAGCTATGCTATAGGAACTAGCCTAGGAAAAAACATTTCCAATGATTTTCCTGAGTTCAATTTAGATGCATTTAATCAAGCCATAAAAGATGAAATGGATACAGCAGTAACTAGTAAAATTGATGCCGCAAAAGGACAACAAATAATACAAACTTACTTTGCAGAGAAAGAAAAAAATAAAAAAGAAGAAGAAAAAATGAGCTTCCAAAGTAACATAGAGATAGGAGAAAAATTCCTAAGTGAAAATGGCAAAAGAGATGGGGTTACCACCCTTGCAAGTGGGTTACAATATGAAGTGATTAGTGAAGGAAATGGACCAAAACCTGAATTAACAGACATGGTTGAAACACATTACCATGGAACCCTTCTTGACGGAACCGTTTTTGACAGCTCTGTAGATAGAGGCGAAACAGTTTCATTTCCTGTAAATGGCGTCATTCCTGGATGGACTGAAGCACTACAATTAATGCAAGTTGGAGCTAAATGGAAACTTTACATTCCTTATAATTTAGCATATGGTGAAAACGGAGCTGGTGCGGCAATTGGGCCTTACTCAACTCTTATTTTTGAAGTTGAACTTATCGGAATTAAGTAATCGCTTAATCAATAGAATTTATGAACTCCACTACAACTGGAATTAAATCCGGGTGTAGTGGAGTTTTTTTATTGTTGTACGTCTTGATATTTTGATTTTTATCTTTTGGAGCAGGTTTTAAAACATGACTCATCCCATCAATCAACTTTAAAGTACAGTGTTCATTTCTTGAAACTAATTTTATTGCATTATCCTCCCCAACTTGAATGTCGTGAGTACCATTTATAACCAATACAGGAACTCTCAATTTACTAATCTCTAAAACAGGGTCATAGGTCATCCAGTCAATCATAAACTGTTGCAAATTTGTTGGAAGTGGCATAGGGGGATAAATTGTATCCATTTGATGACCCATTTTTAAAGAATCTATTACCTGGTAAAAATATTTTTTAAAAAATGGAGGCTGACTTTCAAATTGCTGCTTCAAAATCTGATCAATACTTAACCCAGCACCTGAAATAGAAATAAAAGCCGCTAGACTTTCTGTTTTTTGAGCTGCTAACATTCCTAATAAAGAACCCTGGCTATGTCCAACTATAATAATTTTCTTTTCTGGATATTGCGCTCTTATAAATTTCAATAACGCCAATACATCATCAACTAAATAAGAGAACCTCAAGGGTTTTTGATTGAAAAAAGCATTCTTACTCTTAGCTATTCCTCTTTTATCATAACGTAATGAAGCAATATTATTGTTGAATAATTGATGTGCAAACATCTTATACGAATAATTTTCACTCATGCCTAAAGGATTATTCCCATTATTATCAGTAGGTCCAGATCCCGCTATGAAAAGAACTATTGAAGAAGCTTCGCTAGGTAATAATAAATTAGCATAAATAGTATCTTCTCCAGAAGAAACATACACCCCTATATCTTTAATAGAGCTGTCAAGCTGAGTAAAGCTTGTAAAAAAAAGGCAAGAGAAAAATAAAATGAGAAAAAATCTCATTTAGAGCTCTTTTTTTAGAATAGTTTGAGTAGGAAAAGCAAAATCTAGCTTTTCTAAATTAAATCGCTTAAGGATTTCTTTATTGACTATTGTCTGAGTGTCTAACCAATGAGATTCCGGCCTTACGTAATAGATAAATAAAATATTTAAAGAAAAGTCTCCAAAACCATTAAAACCAGCAGCAAAATCATCCGTTATTGCATCAATTCCTTTGACAATATCTTCGAGAATATTTATTGCTTTTTGCATATCATCTTCATTAGTATCATAGGTTAAACCCAAATTCAACTTCACTTTTAAAGCTGGTTGAGAGGTAACATTAATGACACTGTTATCAGTAAAAGTACAATTGGGAATGGTAACGATTCTTCCTTCAAGTGTTCTAATTCGAGTACTTCTTATTCCTACTTCCTCAACAGTTCCATCAAAACCATCAATTTGAATTCTATCTTTTAGCTTGAATGGTTTATCTAGAAATATCATAATTCCAGCAAAAATATTTTTTACAGAATCTTGAGCTGCTAAAGCTAAAGCCAAGCCTCCAATACCTAAACCTGCAATCATAGCAGTAATATCGAAACCAATATTATCCAGACCAATAATAATTCCTAATGACCATATTAGCGCTTTTAGAAATTTCCTTATTACAGGAATAAGCTGATCGTCAAATTCACTTTCCGTTTTTTCTGAAAGTGGCAAAACAACATGAACAATAAGCGCATCAGCAACTTTAGAAATGATTGAAGTAATGTTAATGGTTAACGCGAGATAAGCTACCTTTTCTAGATTAGATAAGATATTTCCTTCTGGAAAATCAAGAAAATGAATGGCAAACCAATAGCCTAAAATAAAAACAAAATACATTATTGGCTTTTCTAACTTTTCAACCAGCTCATCATCCAATTTCGTTTTTGTCTTAGCAGTTGCTTTTTTGATGACTTTAGAAAAAATCCAATACAAAACCTTGACAACTAGAAATGAACCCAATATAACTCCAATTGCTATGGCCCAGCTTAAAACCGAATTGCCAAAAAATGTTTGATCTAAAAATTCCATATTTTATAATTTTGATTGCAAATTTAATATTTAGTCTTTTATAAAAGGAATTATAGAATTAGAATTAATACTTATTAAATAATATCCCTTTGACAAAGAAGAAATGGATAGGGCAACTTGAGCACCATTAAAATTTTTAGCCAATAGAACTTTACCTGAAACATCTAGAATAGCAACATTTTTTTCACTCATTGAGAACGATGATGAAACAATGTTAATAACATCATTTGCTGGGTTAGGATATATTGAAAAGACTTCATTTTGCTGTTCCACTGCAACAGTTTGATTGTAATCACATTGGTAATTAGCAATAAAACCAGGATTTACTGTAGCGCCATCTGAATAAAACCTAAAAGTAACCGATCCAGAGGAAGAAGTGAACATACCCGGACCACTCAACCCTGTAAATGGGCTACCAGTAATTTGAGGGGAACTATCATCTGGACCATCATAAACATACAAATAGTCATAATTAGCTTCCAAATCAAAAAATGTAAAATCAAATGATAATGCAGAAGCACTATCAACAGCAATAGTCCAAGTATAATCCTCATTGTTGTAATAATCTTTAATCGGCCCACCAAAATCATGAATGGTTTGCTCACAAGAATCAATACTGCAATCGGTCATGTAATCGTCAATGGCATTCCAAAAGTCATTGTACCCATCATCATAGCCTAAGGCCCAAATTCCGATACCTCCAATTCCTGATGTATTTACATGTTCTAATCTTTTTCTAAAACCTTCTTGTTCAGTTATAAAGCATTGATAACTACCGCCATCATTAAATGAGTAAATGTCAGTATAGCTCTCTTGATCAAACAAATGGTTGGCTAAATCATAATTTCCGGAAACATTGTCTTTAATTTGGCGAAAGGTTTTTGCTATACCAGAGCCAGTTGTTGCTGATGGGACTGACGAAGATGCAGTAGGCCACTGGTATCCATAATAAGGCAAACCCAAAATCAACTTCTCTTTAGGACATCCTTTATCAAGGTAATATGTTATAGACTTGGAGAGGGTGTAATTATAAGTACTACCAAAATGATACAATGGATCACACGGTCCAGCAGTGCTACTACCTTGATAATAATAAGCATAACCCATTATAATGTAATGATCTACAACTGGCTCCATTAATGAAAAATCGAAAATATTATTCCAGTCTACAGCATATAAAACTGTACTAATTTCAGAACCTGGAATTGCAGCATGCATTTGATTAGAAAGATTAACCATAAAGTAGGCGAACTCTATTTTATGAGAAGATGGAAGCCCCTCAAAATCGATATTAACACCATGAGCTCCTCTAGACTGAACCAGATTAATAAGATTTGATATTAGTGTTTGTTGTGCTTGTGCGCTAGATAAAAAAGTAACATGATCAGCAAACAAGGTAACCGTAAGGGTAACTTTAGTATTTCCGCTTAATAAAGCGGCATCTACTGAGGATGAGCTAGCCCATCCATGAGTAGTAATAGCCTGACCATCAGCAGCATTCACCTCATAGGAAAAAAAAGAAAAATGACTCAGCAAATCCCAATTATAATTCTGATAAACACTACCTACCCAATAGGGATGCCAACCATAAACCACTTTATTTAGCTGACAGCCCGATTTCTCAATTCCACTAGTTGGTGAACAAGGAATATTATTTTCATAATAATTGGCATTAGCATTTGGTTGAGAATTATAAAATTCTAGTTGCTGCTGGTGAATAGAAGGAGTATACTGAGCAGTTATTGAAGCAATAAAAAGAAATAAGAAAGGAAAAATCAATTTCATAATTAAAAAATTAAAACCCAAAAGAAAAGCCTACTCTATAAAGAATAGGAGGACCAGCTGGACCAAAAACATAATAGGGCTTATAAGGAGAATTGTAGTCATTAATAAGGTCATAAAGCAACAAAAGTTGAAGAGAAGCATTTCCTCCAATATTCGTACTGTAGGCGCCTCCTACTTGAAACATACTTGCTAAGGTCCGCTCCCCATTTGGAAAAGGCAATGGCCTTTGTTCGTAAACATTTAGGAGCTCATATTCAACATGGGCGAAAAAACTATTGTTAAAGCTATATCTTGAAAATAAATTTGCCCCGTAATAGGATTGATTAATTTTATTTTCTGGATTGCCTATGTAGATGTATTTTATGCCAGCACCTATTGAAATTTTAGGCTTTAATTTATAACCAACAAATGGAGCTCCCTCAAATAGAATCCATCCATTGTAAATATTGAAGCTTAAATTTCCACCGTAATACAGTTTATCTTTTAATTGCTTTGAAGGATTATTAATACTTGACTCAATTGGCTCAACAATTTGACAATAACTGCTTTGAAATTGAAAAACAAGTATTATAATAGATATGATTAATCGATAGCTCATTATTGTAAATATCCAGCAGCATCCTCAATTGGCAAATTACTTTTAGCAAATGCCCCAGTACCAGAAGCACATAACTTACCAGCGGCATTAAATAATTTAGCGCTAGCAGTAACAATTGATTTAGACATAGAAATAACTTCACCTTCAGCGACCAAATCATCTTCTCCTATTGGACGATAAAGGTGCACATTGTAGTTTGAGGTTAATATGAAGTAATCATTGACAATGGATTGAGCAGCAAAAAAACTGGCATCATCAAGCATTTTAAAATAAATGGATCCATGAAGAGAATTTCCACCATGAAAATATTGTGCTTGAGCTTTCATTTTAATAATGGCCTTACTTGGAAATATCTCAATACTTGGCTCCATTAATCTATTGATTGGTGCTTTCAAATACATGTTTTTCAATCTTAAGATATGCTGTTCCATTACTAATAGTTCATTAAAGTTTTTAATTGCTCGGTTACTTTTTCTGCATTGGGTAAAATCGTATGCTCTAAGATAGAATTTAGTGGTATCGCTGGTGTATCAATTGAACCTACAATTTCAACAGGTGCATCCAAAAACTCAAAACAATTTTTTTGAATTCTTGCTGCCAAACCTAAGGTAAAAGAACATTCAATAGACTCTTCGGTAATCAACATGACTTTACCATGAAGTTTAGCACATTCATACATTGCTTGCTCATCTAAAGGGTATAATGTCCTAAGGTCAATCACTTCAATCTCTCCATTAAAATTATTTGCTGCTTCCAGAGCCCAATATACTCCTCTACCGTAGGTGATAATTCCAATAGATTCTCCAGAATCAATTTTTTCTTTTTTTGCTGCTAAAGCTATTCTAGCCTTTCCAAATGGAAGCACATAATCTTCATCAGGTTCAATGGTGCTAGCACCTTCGGTACCTTTTATTTTACTCCAGTAAAGGCCTTTATGTTCAAAAATTATAACCGGATTGGGATCGTGATATGCTGCTTTAAGCAACCCTTTTAAATCTGCACCATTGGATGGATAGGCGATTTTAATGCCTCTTATGTTGGTAACTACAGATTCAACACTTGATGAATGATATGGTCCTCCAGACCCATAAGCTCCAATAGGCACTCTTAAAATCATACTAACAGGCCACTTTCCATTAGATAGGTAATATGAACGACTTACTTCTGTGAACAATTGATTTAATCCTGGCCAAATATAATCAGCAAATTGAACCTCAACAATTGGCTTTAAACCTACGGCTGACATTCCAACAGTACTTCCAATAATAAATGCCTCTTGAATAGGCGTGTTAAAAACACGATCATCTCCAAATTGCTCTGCTAATGTTGCTGCTTCTCTAAAAACACCACCTAAACGTCCACCCACATCCTGACCATAAAGCAAACAATTTTTATCAGAAGACATTAATTCTCTTATGGCAAAAAGTGCAGAATCTACCATAACAGTAGGCTCTTTATCCGAAGGGGTTCTATTGCCCTGTTCTGCAGTAATTGGTGTAGGTGCAAAAATATAATCGGTTAAGTCTGAAGGTTTAGGATCCTCTGCTTTAAGTGCTTTTTGATAATCTTGCTCAACTAACTCTGCCGTTTCTCTCTCAATAGTTAAAATTTCCTCATCACTAACACCACTATTTTTCAACTCACTAATTAGCTTAGGATAAGGATCTCTTAGCTTGTGTTCTTGCAAATCATCTCTGTA
This sequence comes from Parvicellaceae bacterium, assembly GCA_045561415.1. Taxonomy (GTDB): domain Bacteria; phylum Bacteroidota; class Bacteroidia; order Flavobacteriales_D; family Parvicellaceae. The sequence goes on along the minus strand of JBJKXU010000005.1, from coordinate 5,718 downwards.
CCACTCCATTCTTACCCCTGAGGTATGGTGATTAAGTAACGGAACTTTAGCGTGAACGATAAAAGGTCTTCTCTGCTTTCTAACAATAGAAATAACCTCTTTCATTGTTGAATATGAAGCAGTGAAATCTGACCCATCAATAGTTCTCACTTCGATTCCACTAAACCCTTTTGCATACTGAGTAACATCCTGAGCCCTAATTTCTTTTGCATTGGCAGAAATATCCCATTCATTGTCCTGAACCAAATAAATTATAGGCAATTGTTTTAAAGCTGCCATCTGAAAAGCCTCTGCAACTTCACCCTCTGTACAGCTAGCATCTCCCAAAGAACAAACAACAACAGGAGCTTCCTTTGTTGAATATTCATTAATTCCTATGGCTTCTTTGTAATTGAGCCCCATTGCAATTCCTGTTGTGGGTATTGCTTGCATTCCAGTAGCTGAAGATTGATGCGGTATTTTGGGAAATTTAGGATCATTTAAACTTGGATGTGAATAATACGTTCTTCCACCAGAAAAAGGATCGTCTCTTTTAGCTAGGACTTGCAACATTAGTTCATAGGGAGAGATCCCTATACCCAACAAAATAGAATCATCTCTGTAATAAGGAGCAACATAATCAATGGGCTTAAGCTGAAGGCCTAATGCAAGCTGTATCGCTTCATGTCCTCTAGAAGTAGCATGCACATACTTAGAAACTACAGCCTTGTTTTTTTCATACAATTCAGTTAACGACTTTGCAGTACTCATAAGTCGAAAGGCCTGTAAAAGAATTTTCTTGTCAATTTTATTTTTCAATTCTACTGACTCCATTTTAGTTTAGATTTATATTCTGCAATATAGTTAAAATAACTACAGTATATTTTATGTTTAACCGTTATTAAAGAATTAAAAATTGGTATTCCTTTATTGGCTAAAATATTAATCATTATTTGAAATAAAAAAAGAATGGAAGTTGAGCAAATACAATTGATCAATTGCTCGAGTGAAAGAGGTATACATCCACCTCAACAATTCTTTGTCAACCGATTGCTCAGGAAGATAACCTTGATCAAGAAAAACAGATGACCATTGCCCACCTTGTGCTTTATGACAAGTTAATGCATAGGCGAATTTAACCTGCAAAGCTTGATAATAAGGAGAATTAAATATTGCCAATTTTCTATCTTTTCGATTGTTAATATACAAATTGTCCCGTTCAATTTCAAGAAAAAGCTTCCTTAGCAAATGACTTGGAAGGCTCGGCCCATCAATCATTAAAGAACCTAAATTAATTTTACATGAAAATATTTTCTCTTGATCATCATCATTAAATGCAAATTCAATATCAGCAAACTTAAAACCGTATTTACTTTCAAGATTATAAACCCGATGAACCTTTAGCACATCACCATTAGCGATAAAACCAAGTTCTGCATTTTCACCTAACCAGAAATAATTATTTTTAACAGACATAATTAAATCCCCTACAGCAACTTCCTCTTCAAAACCTAAGATTCTAGCTCTTATTTCAGCATTGTACAAATTGGCCCTTTTATTGGACCGACAAATTATTATTGACTCCCCCACTGCACTTGGACTGAAAAAAGTTTCAAAATGATCCTGAACGTCAAATGGCTCAACATTAATAACATCTTTTTGATTTGGGTTAATATTCAAAACAAAGCGCTCATCTTCAATAGCATTTCTCAAAATAGTCGCCTCTGAAAGAATACCTGAACCTTTTGACTGCCTAACAACCTGCCTTAGCTCAAATTGATAAAAATCCGCCTCTTGTTGGTCATTTAAATAGTGGACATCTAAAGCAGGACTTGTCTGCCATCCAATTGGAGGCAATTGAGCATGATCCCCAACAAAAATGGCTTTACAACCTTTTCCCGAATAAATAAACGTTAGCAAATCAGACAACAAACTAGAGGCGAAAATATCGGCACTTTTTCCATAATCTTTACCAGAAATCATGGAAGCCTCATCAATCACAAACAACGTATTTTTGGCTTTATTTTTTGCCAGAGAAAAAAAATACCCTTCTTTTTTTTGTCGAACGTGGTAAATGCATCGATGGATAGTTGACGACTCTTTTCCACTATAGCTACTCATTACTTTAGCAGCTCTACCAGTTGGGGCTAAAAGAACAACACCTAACCCTTTTTCATTGCAAGCCTTAACTAGAGCGGATACAATAGTTGTTTTTCCGGTTCCAGCATATCCCTTAATAATTAAACCCGCTTTTTTCTTTTTGTAAAAGACAAAACGTGCAAGTTTGTTTATTCCCGATTGTTGGTCTAGCGTAGGTTGATGGTTGAAGTTTTCTAATATGCATTTTTCAAAAAGGAAACTATCCATTAATGTAATATTCTAATTTAAATTTAGTTTTTAGTAAAAATAGAGTAAAAGAAATTGAGCAATTAATTAATTAGATATTTAATTTCCAAAACATACCTTTTGAAAAAAATGTTAGATTTGTAGACCAACAATTTAGACTTGAAATACACAAAATGAAAGATTTAGGCACTTTAGCAAAAAAATACCTTTTCCCAATATTGGTTATTATCACTGGTTTATACCTTGTTATTATGGGAGCTGTTCCCGATTCTCAAACAGGTATTTCTCAAAATAGCAGCTTTCTATATGGAGGATTAACCATCCTTGCTTTAGGAGTGTTAATACTACTTTTTGTAATGGACATCATTAAAAATCGTAAGATTCAAATTATCCTCTACGCTGCTCTTCTCGCACCACTTTGCATTGTTCTTATAAATTCACTTTACTCCTCAGTAAATGAAACTATAGTACAGATTGAAACAAAAAAACACAAAGATGTCTACATCAAACAAGCACTTAATGACATAAAAGATATTGAACTCGAATACAGAAAAAAATACGGCTGGTTCACCAATGACTTTAATGAGCTCAAACGCTTTCTCCTAATTGACAGCGTTTACTCCATTGACACTGAAGGAGACATTCCCGATTACGCCATTACTCAAGAGCATCAAGCTATATTAGGATATAATTCTGTCGACAATTATATTGAGATTGAATCCTATGATGAAGAGGAAGCTATAAAATGTGGTCTCATAAAAAAAGACACCAACTGGACTAACGTATTGGTTAAATTATTTACTGGTGAAGAAGCCATAAACAACGAAAGGATTTATCCCTTTGATATTGAAAGTTTTGAATTTGTTCCACTAACAGAAAACATTTCCTTCTCTCTTGCTGCCGATGTTTTAGAATCTGATGACGAAAGCTTTGATTTTGCATACAACAGAAAAGGGACCAACGAATTTGTTTCTAGCCAGCTAGTAGACAAAGAGGAGAATCAGAAGATGCTATACCAATTAACCACTGGCATTGTTCTTAATGATACTCTAACGGCTTTTAACGAACTTCAAAAAAACGATGTTGTAACTGCTATTAACAACCAAGAGATTGAAAGTGTAAATGGTCTTAGTGAAATGCTTAAAACTCTTACTACCAAAGATACTTTAACCTTACAAATTACTAGAGTTGATTCTAATCAATCCGCTAGTCAATTCACAAACAAAATAGCAGTTAATGATCTCAAAAGCAACAAAAGAAAGACAGCGCTAAGTATTGCCATTTATTTGGAAGAAAAATTCTCTCCACTTAAGTACAATGCCAAGGATTTTTACCTTGTTAACATCGCCAATGAATTTACTCAAAAAGAAAGCGAGCTGTCAAAATCTTACTTAGACACCAATGCCATTTTGAAATTTACTAACTATAGAGAAAAGTACAATAACACCACTTATGAGTACGAAAAAAACAAACTATATTCTCAAAATAATCCCGCTGAAAAATTCATTCAATTTTTCACCACATCTAAAATAGGAACTCCAGTTTTTACCGCTTTCGATCCTAAGCCTTATGATCCGCTAAATGAAAGAGACACCCTAAGAGTTGGCTCTCTAACAGATGTAAAAACAAACGGAAACTGGGACGAATAATTTTTCACCAATAATTAAACTTGGACAATCAACAAACCATATTGTTTATTTCAAGTGGATTCTATTTTCTGTACCCATCTATTTCTCTATCAAAAGAAACAGCAGAAGGTCCTTTAGAAAAACTAGAAACCATTACCAATGACAATGTAACAGCCTATATTGACCAAGAGCACTTTAATCTTATTCCTCAAAGTCTTTTTGACGAATCCTCCATATCCTACTACCTTGAGCTTACTGCAATTGAAAAAAAAGGAAGCACACCAATTTCTAATTACATCCCCTTAATTGACAGCACCATAATATGGACACTTAATGAAGAAGTGAAAAAAAAAATTAATTGTTAATTCTCCTGGCATTGTTTTTAAACACATGCTATCGCTTTTTATAAACGAAAAAATAACTCAAAAAAAATCTCCAGAAATTAAAATCAGAATAATAAAAAACTCATTGTACATCCTATGTTTTAATAATGGGAAATTACAGCTTGCTAATAGATTTTTAATTTCCGGGGAAGATGACGCCATTTATTTCACCTTGCTGTGCGCTCAACACACTAAAATAAACAAAGAAAATACGTGTATTAATGCTAAAGGTGAAATCACCAAAACCTTCAAAAATCAGCTTCATAACTTCTTTGACTCCACAAAAATAAACCTTGAAGAATCTTCTACATTTCAATCATTTTTATCATGAGGATTATAGCTGGAACATGCAAAGGCAGAAGAATAAACGCTCCCAAATCAATTAAAGCAAGACCGACAACAGATTTTGCGAAAGAGGGCTTTTAATGTCCTGAACAACATCACCACTATTAACAAAATGAAAGTCCTTGATTTATTTGCAGGCACTGGGAATATTTCCTATGAATTTTCTTCAAGAGGGGCTGAAAAAGTTCTTGCTGTTGACCAACAAATGAGCAGCTTTAGATTTATTTCCGAAAAAGCAAAAGAGCTAAATCTTTCAATAAAATGCATAAAAAAAGATGTCTTTAGCTTTATAACTAAAGCTAATGATGAAAAATTTAACCTGATTTTTGCAGACCCTCCATATAATCTTTTTAAACTTGACACCCTTCCAGATTTAATACTTCAATCAACACTTTTAGATAGCTCTGGAATCCTTATTATCGAACATGGAAATGAAAATGATTTTTCTTCTCATCCTAACCTTATTGACAAAAGAACGTATAGCAGGGTAAATTTCTCATTCTTTAAACACTTGCCTTTTAAATGAAAAAAATAGCTGTTTTCCCAGGGTCTTTTGATCCAATCACAAAAGGCCATGAGTCCATTATTAATAGAGCTTCGCTATTGTTTGACCATGTCATAGTTGCTATTGGAGAAAATTCAAGTAAAAAAACGCTTTTCGACATTAACCAGCGAAAACAATGGATTGAAGATACTTTTAAAAATCATTCAAACATTTCTGTTGAATGCTATAAAGGATTAACCGTCAACTTCTGCAAAACAAAAAATGCCAATTTTATAATTAGAGGACTAAGAAATTCTCTTGACTTTGAATACGAACAGACTATTGCTTTGATGAACAAAAAACTTGCTCCAAAAATAGAAACAGTTCTTCTTTATACACAACCAGAATTCAGCATGATCTCCTCCTCTACCGTTAGAGATATTATCAAGAATAACGGAAATGCGGAACAATTTTTGCCCAACGCTATTAAATTAGATTAATTCATGCGTTATACAGTCCTTTTAATTCTCTTAGCCTGCACTTTTGAATTTCT
>JBJKXU010000004.1:0-18926 GCA_045561415.1 Parvicellaceae bacterium | reverse complement strand
CAACCATAATTATTAACAGCCTCTAAGCAGACCTCATACGTTCCTTCACTTTCGTTAGGGAAAGTGAAATTTGGATTTTCTGAAGATGAACTACTAGTTCCTATACCATTATCAAAAGTCCAAGAATAAGAACTCGCATCAGTACTTAAATTTGTAAAACTAATCTCCGTATTCTGAATGGTAGTTGGCTGTGGACCATATGAAAAAGCAGCATTTGGATATTCATATACACAAACATATTGAGACTGAGCAAAGCTAGCTGTACAACCATCTGGAGTTGTCACAGAAAGTGAAACATCCCAACATCCAGGAATATTAAATGTATGACTTACAGGACCGCAATTAGTGCTGACGTCACCATCACCAAAATTCCAAAAGCACTGAGAACCTGCAGGTACATTTATTTCATTAAAAATGGTAGTTACAGGTAAACATCCACTTAGTGTATCTCCAGAAAAACTAATTGATGGAATTGGACTTACTGTAATAGTTACAGTAGCAGAAACATCAGGAGTTTCACAACCATCAGAAGCTGTAACAGTATATATTGTGGAAGCAGAAGGAGCAACCGTATGATTCTGACCTAAACCTAAGCCTTGATCCCAAGTGTAAGTGTACGGACCTCCATCACCACCCGAAGCTAAGGATGAAATTCCTGTACTATCACCAACACAAATTGTTTGATCACTAAAAGCAAGAATTGACAAATCGGGGTTAACAGTAACCGTTAAACAAAGCTGACTACTTGCACATCCGTTTTGATCAACACCAGAAACACAATAAATTTGATCTGAAGTTGGAGAAACAGAAATAGATTGAGTCGGAGAACCATTATCCCAAGTATAACTATACCCTGGAGATCCTCCCGAACACTGAGCAGTAAGTTGTGCAGTACCACCAACACAAATTATAGTATCTGAAAATGCTTGAATTAAAACTGGGGATGGTCCTAAAATTGAAATCGTATCTGTTGAAGAACACCCAGTTAAATCCTGAATATAAATGGTATAATTTCCAGCACATAGATTGGAAAAAGAATTAGACGCTTGAAAAGAAACTCCATCTAAACTGTATTGATTTGCACCTGTTGCATTCACAGTTATTGAACCAGTACAATCACCTCCACACAACTCATCAGTTGTTAAAATATTATCAATAGTTACTGCTTGAGGACCTAAAATAACCGTATCTGCTGTTGTTATACAACCGTTAGCGTCAGTAACAGTTAAAGAATAATTTCCGGTACATAAATTAGCAATTAATGGGCTAGACCCTAAATTAGGCGACCAACTGTATGCATAAGTTCCTGGACCTGTACCACCTGATGGAATAGAATTTATCATGCCATCACAAGCACCAGCACAAGTTTCATTGGTTACCCCTAAAATCATGTTAAGAGCTGGTGGCTCAATGATTGATATATTTTGTGGAGCGGTTTGACATCCATTACTGTCCTGAACAATTAAGTCATAGCTGCCTGCGCATAAATTTACAAACAGGTTGTTAGCAGATAATGTAGATCCATTATCAATAGAATATTGGTAAGGAGCAGTTCCTCCATAAACAGAGAAATCAATTTCTCCTGTACAATCACCAAAACACAAAGGATCTATACTTAAAAAATTTGTATTTAAAACTGGAGGTTGATCAATAATAATTTGACTAATTGCTTGACAGCCGTTGTTATCCTGAACAACAATATCATATGAACCTGCACAAAGTCCTAAAAAAGTATTTGAGGGTTGGAAAGTAAGACCATTATCAATACTAAAAAGTGTTGCACCAGCAGCATTAATAACCAAAGATCCATCACAAATACCAAAACAGGTTTCATCAACACCAATAACTGCGTTAATAACGGGTCCTCCCTGATCAGTAACAACAACTTGACCACTAATTTGGCAACCTAAATCATCTACTATAACAATATCGTAGGTGCCTGAAAACAAATTAGGAAAAGAGCCAGCGTTTTGAAATGACAACCCATTATTAATAGAGTATTGGTAGGGCGCTACTCCCCCACTAGCGTTTAAGGAAATTTCACCATCAGCATTTCCACAAGTTGATTGCACTACATTATCTACATAAGCTAAATTAGAAAGAGATATAATTACATCAGCAGTAGAAATACAGCCATTGGTATTGTCTTCAGTCCAAGTAAAAGTATAGACACCTGCACTTGCAACAGTAACAGTAGCAAGCGGATCATTAGCAGATGGAGAAAATGTACCAGGTCCTGACCACAACCCAGCTCCAAAAGAAGGAGTAGCAGAAAGAGAGTATGACAAGGAACCACAAATGGTGTCAGCTACACCCGCATCAGCAGTTGGCAAACCAATAAATGGTCCACCAGAAACAGTATGAGGACAACCATTGTCGTCCACTACATCAAATGAGTACATGTCTCCATTTTGAAGCCCTGATATTGAAATAGTACCGCTATTAGTAGTGGTAGAATTAACAAAAGTTGCTGTAGAAGGCTGTAAATTACTCGCTGTAAAATCTCCTCCAAAAAGTTCAGGATATCCACCGCTAATTACCACATCAACAGAAGCATTCTGGCAATTTGGTGTACTAGTACTCACAATAGGGCTCAAGAAAACAACTTGAGTAATGTCGCCCAAATCCCAACAATTAGAGTTTACAATATAATTACCTAAAACTGGGTCGTAATGGTATAAGGTAATCGGTGCGTAATACAATTCTTGGGTTGGAAAAGTAGCTGAGCCACCATACAAATCATAAATAGATGTCGTACCATCATTGTTTTGAGTTATACTGTTTGGATTTGCCACAAGAGTTAAAAAACAAGGATCTAATCCAGGAAAGATACCTACTGTTGGCGGACAAGAATAAACTAAATAAACAAGTGCTGGTTGATACGAAAAACCTCCAATGGGACCTAAATCATCTGGATTAGTAAAATCATTATTCGAAGTAATGGTGATTTGATCATTCTCACATAAAATATAGCTATTTAAGCCATTTCCAGTTTGGTTAACTGAGATAGTACCAGCATCTGCAGAACATCCACAATTTATTGTTTGTTGTTGCGAACAGGTCGGGAAATTAGAAAAATAATAATCTACAACATAAGGGCTAACTGAAGGATCTAATCCACTTACAGACCATGTTTGAGGAGACACAAAAGGGGGGTTAATAATTGTATCTATCGTAGTTGTCCCATCACTAATGGAGACCACCAAGGTGCCGCCAATATTATTAGGGTCAGTAAATTCTATAGTACCATCAACTGCACCACCACCAACAGTACAATTACTAGAGAAAAAAGTTATTGGAGGGGGTGCCTGTATATCTGTAGAAATGGTACAAGTAGGATCATCTGTAAAAAAAGCAGTCATCGAGCACAGCTGACCATCTTGATTTAAACCAGTAAAAGAGTAAGTTTGAGGAGATGTAAAAGGAGCATTATAAACCTCTTGTTGTCCAAAGCAGTTTTGTATTATTAGCTGTCCTGTCAATGGAGGATCTGTAAAAGAAACCTCACCAGACATGTCATATTGAAGAAATGGAGTGTTGTAACAATTGGTCATCGTTGCTGTTATACCAGACATCAAACAAGGTGTAGAACAACTAGGATCATTAGCAGGTAAAACAGTAATGGAAATGGTAGTATCATAGGTACACCCAAAATCATCAGTCATTTCGTAAGTGTAAGAATGAACTCCAGAAGTAGCCGGCTGAACAGTAATTGCATTACCATTTGTTGAAACGATAGAAGGGTCTGATTGCCACTGTTCATTTACTACAACAGGAGTGAAAGAAAGTGCAGCAGAAATTAGAGCAGGATTAATATCTACACCCCAGCTAAAAATAAATCCGTTATCTGAAGCTAAATTATCGGTAATTGAAATACACCAATCTCCGTTCAATTCACAGCCAATAAGATTAGATAGTGGTTGTTCTGAAGTATAATCTCCTGCAGGCAAAGACACCCCAAGACCAGGAGCGGAAGCGGACCAAGTTCCATTTGGAGCATTATCAGTAAAACAATAAGTAAATGGTGTTCCTTGAATAGTTGGAGTAAAATCATTATCAACAGGGATTCCTAAAAAGGAACCATTTCCATTGTTAGGATAAGAAACAAGAACAACATTTTGCCCAGTAGGACAGGTCAATTCAATTTGAAGATCACCCATGTAAGAGTGTTCCATTTCCAAACACAATCCAAGGAAATCTGTAATCGAATTTAGTGTTTGCCCTGGATTGTAACAGTCTAAATTAACACAGGTTTGATAAGTTACTCCTGTTCCGTCTGGAAGTTCCAAAGGTTGAGCGACAGATGGCACACAGCTAGTTTGGTAATTAACTGGAGTAACTGATCCCGTTAACGTAGATTGCTCTCCTAGACATATTGTTGTTGGAGAAGCAAAAGTACCTGCAAAAACAGGTGTGGTAGAAACCATAACCAGTTGAGACAAGCTATTAGTGTTGGCACATCCGTTTATATCAGTAACCGTTAGACTTACATAATATGCTCCTTCATTTGCAAAATTGTGAGATACATTTGTTCCGGTAGCAGTTGTACCATCACCAAAATCCCATTCAAAAGTTGAAGTGGCATCAGTTTGGGTATAATTGGTTCCATTTTGATTATAGATACCACTACCCACAAAATTAACGGCATCACCTTGACAAATTTTAATTTCATTATTGGCATTTGCTGCAGGAGTTGTACTTACTAAATTGGCTTGTACATTTTGACAAGGGGTAGTACAAGAAATAGTAGCTTCCCATCCATTTAAGTTAACAGTAAAATCAGAACTAAATACAAAAGTCAAACAACCTGAAGCATTTCCATTAGTTGCACCTACAGTTCCCAAAAGTGGCACATTATTATCATAAGTACCTAAAGTTGGTGAAGCTGAAGATGGACCATCATAAACAGTTAAAAAATCCCATGCTCCTTCGACATCAAATGAAGTAAAATCAAGTTGAATTAACCCACTCCCATTTGGGCAAATGGTAAATTCATAATTAGAATTAGCAGGATAGGTTCCCGTACCACCAGGGTCTAAAAAAGTTCCAGAACATAAATTGACTGTTGCACCATTTGTCATGACAACATTTTGGGCAAATGTCGAATAAGAAAACAACAAACAAAATGAACTAACAAATAGCTTTAAAAAGAAACTTTTCAATTTTACGACCATCATTTATTTTTATTCTTAAAATTATTATAATTCTCAACAAAAAACTCTTCAGAAAACATTACAATTAATAAGTCTGTATTGTCAATTCTATAAACTTTTTTTAGCTTCTTATCTCTAGGAAGGTTATACATTAGAACATTGAAATGATTGAGATCAAGACTATAATTCACATTATTATTGTACTTGGGTTTTTTTAAAAACTCTGAGAGTAATGAATATTTATCATCAGCATTCTTAGTTGACGTTATTATTTCATAGGAATGATCTAAAAAATAGTTTAAATACTCGATTCGCTGGGGATTATTCTTAACAAGCTCAGAAACATATTGATAACCATATGCAACAATAATCCGATCATCAGCTTTTTGAGAATAAGTTAAACCAACTGAAAAGAGTAAGCTTATAACAAGAGAAAATTGTGGTAAAAATTTATTCATTTGTTAAGGTTTTGTTAAACTTTAAACGTACAATATAAGAATGGTTGCTATTTATTCAACATAAGGAAGGAAATATCTTTAAAACTTTAAACAAAAAAAGTTCAAAAGTGGCTTTAAAAGTCCCAATTTTTATGAACTTTACACAAAATTATTTAACCATGAATAAAATCCATAATTATAGTGCAGGTCCATGTATTCTTCCAAGTGAAGTTTTCAATGAGGCTGCTCAATCAGTAATCAACTACAACAATTCTAATTTATCACTCATTGAAATGTCTCACCGAAGTGGTGAATTTGTTGAGGTTATGGAAGAGGCTAGAAATCTAGTAAGAGAACTTCTAAATGTTTCTGATGACTATGAAGTTTTATTTCTTCAAGGTGGAGCAAGCTTAGGATTCTTAATGTCTGCCTATAATATGATGAGAACAAACAAAAATGGAGGATATTTAGTGACCGGTGCTTGGGCTAAGAAAGCAGCTAAAGAAGCTAACTTTATGGGGAAATCTACTATTGTTGCTTCATCGGAAGACAAAAACTTCAACTACATCCCTAAAGACTTTTCTTTAGGTAGTGATTTAGATTATTTTCATGTGACCTCAAACAATACAATATTTGGGACTCAAATTAAAGAATTCCACAACTCATCTGTCCCTTTAGTTTGCGACATGTCATCAGATATTTTCTCTAGAGAAATTGATGTAAATAAATTCGATCTTATTTATGCTGGTGCTCAAAAAAACATGGGGCCTGCAGGAACAACATTATACATTATCAAAAAAGATATTTTAGGAGCTTCATCTGTAAATATCCCAACAATGCTTGACTTTAAAACGCATAGCGATAAAGACTCTATGTTTAATACACCTCCTGTTTTTGCCATTTATACTTCTATGCTCACCCTAAGATGGCTAAAAAAATACGGTGGTGTAAAAGCCATTGAAGCAACCAATAATGCTAAAGCTGCTTTATTGTATAACGAAATTGAAAGAAACTCGCTTTTTGAAGCAACGGCAAATGCTGAAGATAGAAGTAACATGAACGCTACTTTCATCCTAAAAAACGAAGCACTAAAAACTGAATTTGACAATGCTCTTGTTGCTGCCAACATAAATGGACTTAAAGGACACCGATCTGTTGGAGGCTATAGAGCTTCTATGTACAATGCCCTTCCGATAGAAAGTGTGCAAGTACTCGTTGAAGTAATGAAACAAATTGAAAAAAAATCTGCTTAATAAAAATATTATGAATGTATTAGCTAACGATGGAATCTCTAAATCAGGAATTGAAGCACTAGAAGCAGCAGGCTTTAATGTTTCAACTCAAACCATAGCACAAGAAAACTTAATTGAACAACTAAACAAACAAAATTTTGAAGTTCTTCTTGTAAGAAGTGCTACCAAAGTAAGAAAAGACATCATCGACAATTGTCCTAACCTTAAACTTATTGGTAGAGGTGGCGTTGGTCTTGATAACATTGATGTGCAGTATGCCAAAGAAAAAGGCATTGAGGTTATTAACACCCCTGCAGCATCATCTCAATCTGTTGCTGAATTGGTCATGTCTCACTTATTTAGTATTTCTAGATCTGTTTATGATTCCAATAGAAATATGCCAAATTCATCTAATGGAGATTTTAAGGTATTAAAAAAGAAATATGCTAAAGGGTCTGAACTTAGAGGAAAAAAACTAGGAATTATTGGATTTGGAAGAATTGGACAATTTACCGCTCAATACGCTTTAGGATGTGGCATGGAAGTTATTGCTTATGACCCATTTATAGAAAACATATCAATTGAAATTTCTATTTCTAATCAAACAATTAATGTTCCTATAAATATGGTTAGTATGGATGAGCTTTTAAGCAGTTCTGATTACTTAACATTACACGTTCCTATGCCATCTGACGGAAACGCAATAATAGGTAGCAATGAATTCAACAAGATGAAAACAGGTGCCAAAATAGTCAATGCAGCAAGAGGAGGAGTTATAGATGAAGATGCTCTACTTGCCGCCTTAGAGTCAGGAAAAATAGCTGCTGCTGCTTTGGATGTTTTTGTTGGAGAACCTTCTCCAAGAAAAGACTTATTGTCTCATCAAAAAATATCCCTAACTCCACATATTGGGGCTGCTACCTCTGAAGCCCAAGATAGAATTGGTACTGAACTAGCTGAAAAAATAATTACGCGTTTTGGGAACTAAAAGTTTTGATATTTTTATCAAAACTTTTATGAATTTTTTCAAATGGCTAAAATCATTCCTTTTAAAGCAGTAAGGCCAAAAAGAAGTCTTGCTAACTTATTAGCATCTCGCCCTTTTTATACCTATAAAAAGCATCTACTAGAAGCTAAGTTGGAAGGGAATCCTTATTCGTTTTTACACGTCATAAATCCAGAATTCGATAAAGAAGATCGATCACAACCTAATTCTGTGGAAAGATTTGAAAAAGTAAAGGAGAAATACAGTGAATTCAAACGGCTTGGATATTTTAAAAAAGAAAAAAACAACTGTTTATATATCTACAGGCAAACCACCTCATTTGGTGTTTTTAGTGGGATTATTGGAGGAGCTGCCGTAGGAGATATAGAAAAGGAAATCATAAAACCACACGAAAAAACACTATCTAAAAGAGAAGAAACATTTAAAACTTATCTGGACACCTGTAAATTCCATGCTGAACCTGTTCTACTAACATATAAAGACAATCCAAACATTAACCAGTTAATAGCTAAATATATTGAAAACAGACCAGAATACGAATACACAACAACCGATCAAAAAACGCATGAGCTCTGGATTGTTCACAACAAAACAGACATTGATCAATTGACAAATTTATTTCAAAAAATTGGGGCGATTTATATTGCTGATGGTCATCATAGAATAGCCTCATCTAGATTGTACAGTCAAACAAAACAACAAAAGGATAAAGAAGCTCATTATTTTTTATCCTACTTTATTAGTGAAAAAGATTTAAAAATATTTGCTTACCACAGGTTTATCAAAACAATTGGAAATGTCTCCAAAAAAGAATTTCTAGAAGCTATTGAGCTGAATTTTATTTTATCAAAGCAGGATAGCCAATTAAATCCAACTAAAAGACACGAAATAGGAATGTATTTTGACCAGCAATGGTATAAATTAATTGCCAAAGATGCTGCATTTAATGAAGATCATCCAACCGCATCTTTAGACACACAAATTCTATCAGAATTAATTCTAAAACCTATTCTTGGAATCAAGGATTTAAAAACAGATGAAAGAGTAGACTTTATAAATGGCGCTAGAGATTTAAATGACGCTGAAGCATTGGTTGACAAAAGTCAAAATGGAGTAGCATTTATACTTTACCCCCATGAGTTTAAAGAAATAAAAAAAGTAGCTGACACCAATAGCTCAATGCCTCCAAAAAGCACGTGGATAGAACCCAAAATAAGAAGTGGTTTAACTATATACGAACTTTAATCTAATCAACTAGCTCTTTCACCTTATCTGCTGCTTCTCTCAAAGTAATTGCTGAATGCACGTTAAGACCAGAGTTGTCTATGATTTCTTTAGCCTCAACAGAATTTGTACCTTGAAGCCTAACAATAATAGGAACAGGAATATTCCCTATGTTTTTGTAAGCTTGCACAATTCCATTAGCTACTCTATCGCATCTAACAATTCCACCAAAAATATTCACTAAAATACCTTTTACATTAGGGTCCTTTAGTATAATATTGAATGCTTTTTCAACTCTATCAGCATTAGCTGTCCCCCCAACATCAAGAAAATTAGCAGGATCACCACCACTTTGCTTGATGATATCCATAGATGCCATGGCTAATCCCGCTCCATTGACCATACACCCTACATTTCCATCTAAATTCACATAATTTAAACCTGCTTGGTCTGCCTCTACATCAATTGGATCTTCTTCTTCTAAATCCCTCATTTGAGCATACTCAGGATGTCTAAACAAAGCGTTATCATCAAGAGAAACCTTAGAATCAACAGCAATAATTGTGTCTTGACAAGTTTTCAAAACAGGGTTGATCTCAAACAAAGAAGCATCACAACCTTCATATGCTGCATACAATGACCGAACAAACTTGGTCATTTCTTTAAAAGCCTTCCCTTCCAAACCTAAATTAAATGCGATATTTCTACACTGAAACGCTTGAATACCCAAACTAGGGTCAATCTCTTCCTTAAAAATTAAATGCGGAGTCTTCTCAGCAACTTCTTCAATATTCATTCCTCCTTCAGTAGAATACATAATAATGTTCTTACTTGTATCTCTATTAAGCAATACAGACATGTAAAACTCACTTGTTTTATCAAAGTCTGGTGCATAGGCATCTTCAGCAATTAAAACTTTGTTAACGCGCTTTCCCTTTTCAGAAGTTTGAGCAGTAACTAAATGACCTCCAAGAATACCTTTAACGGCATC
The DNA here is from genome assembly GCA_045561415.1 of Parvicellaceae bacterium. Taxonomy (GTDB): domain Bacteria; phylum Bacteroidota; class Bacteroidia; order Flavobacteriales_D; family Parvicellaceae. The sequence goes on along the minus strand of JBJKXU010000004.1, from coordinate 8,883 downwards.
TTCCAACTTATCTATTCCTTTTGCGATAACAACTCCTCTAGAACCCGTTTCGGTAACGGTTCCTTTACCTCTACCTCCAGCATGAATCTGGGCTTTGACAACATACCAGCTAGTGCCAGTTTCTTGAGTTAACTTTTTAGCAGCTGCTAAAGCATCTTCAGCTTTATCTACAACATTACCTTCTTGTATAGCAACACCATATTTTTTAAGTATGGATTTTCCCTGATATTCATGTAAGTTCATAAGATTTTTTTAAATCACCTCAAAAATATAAATAGTTAAGAATACAACCATCTAATTATTTATAATTTTAAATAGTTTATTAACATAATGCCTAATTTAGCCATACTATAAAACCAAATTAAGACTTCCAACCGACTACTTCAATATGCTTGAAATTCAAAATATTCATAAAAAATTCTCTGATTTATCAGTTCTAAAAGGGGTTAACCTTACCATAGAAAAAAAAGAGATTGTTTCTATTGTTGGTGCTAGCGGAGCAGGAAAATCTACTTTACTTCAAATAATGGGCACTTTAGACACCCCAACTGAAGGAAAAGTTATTTTTAACAATAACGATATTTCTCTTTTAAATAAAAAACAAATAGCTGATTTTAGAAACAAAAACATAGGTTTTATTTTTCAGTTCCATCATTTGTTGCCTGAATTTAGCGCCTTAGAAAACGTCTGCATTCCTGGATTTATAGCTAAAAAAAGAAAAAAAATAGTAGAGCAAAAAGCAAAAGAATTGTTGGATATACTTGGTTTGCAAGATAGAATTCATCACAAGCCATCTCAACTTTCTGGAGGCGAACAACAAAGAGTGAGTGTTGCCAGGTCATTAATAAATGACCCTTTACTAATTTTAGCTGATGAACCTAGTGGAAATTTAGATTCTAAAAATGCAGATAGTCTTCATGAAATATTTTTCAGACTACGAGACCAATACCACCAAACTTTTGTTATTGTAACTCACAATGAGAAATTAGCAAAACTAGCAGACAGAAAACTTGTGATGGAAGACGGGAAAATAATTTAAAAAGAAGGACAAGATATTGGTCTAAACTGCTTCTTTTTGGGCTTACAAAAAAAGTTTATCCCTAAAGAAACTTCGTGAGATCCTCCAGAAATAACCGAAAGTTGAGACATGGTAACATCATAACTATACCCCACTTTAATCATATCAGATTCTAATCCGACAGTCAAAATAAAAGAATCTTTATTTCTATACCAAACACCCCCAACTAAAGCCCCTTTTTTCACATAAACACCCATGTTTAATTGTTGAGTTGTTCCTTGTCTAGTATAAAGTATGTTTGGGGAAATAGTAGGTTTTTTATCGTCACTGTAAAGAGAGCTAGACCCTCCATCAAGAGGAATAACCGCACCAGCATGACCCGTAAGTTTCATAGGCAGCGGAGACTCAGCATTATTTATAAAAGACTCATCAGGTGTGGTAAGATGATGTGCCGCAAAACCAAAATAAAAGTTTTCGGTATACCCAACAACTCCTGCACTAAAATCTAAATTGTTTACAGGTTCATCTTTTCTTACCTGATTAGTTTGATAGACAAAACCTCTTCTAGGATCAATCATATCTCCAAAAGTTAGCTTATCCCAATCAATAGCCTTCTGGTAATAAGACCCTTCAACGCCAAAGTTTAAAGAAAACTTTCTAGTTATTTTAAGATGATAAGCATACATTAAGCTTGCTCTTGTAGTAGATAAGGTATTAGCAGCGTTGTCATTTAAGACTAAAAAACCTAGACCACCTCTTAGCCCATCCACTTTTTGGTCGTAGGCAGCAGCGGTAGTTACAAAATTACCAGAAATATTTGGCCACTCATTTCTATGATTCATTACAAACCTCGGACAACCTCGAGAACCAGCAAATGCGGGGTTTAAGTAAATTGGATTAGAATAAAATTGAGTAAACTCAGGGTCTTGACCGAAAGCCGATAAATCAATTGATACAACGGCAACAGCAATCAAAAAAAGATTTAAAAGTTGTTTATGTATTTTTTTTAACAAAATTAATTTTTCGTTCACAGTTTATAAAAAACCCAGTTGAAAATGGGGGGTAAATAACAATTACAAATAAACATCTTATACTTAAACTACATAAAGAGGTTACTTAAAAGGTGTAATAATGCAATTATATGGTAACAAACATAAACAAATATTAGTTAATTATAAATTTTACTCAAGAACATTTACACATTAAATTATTATGCTAAATAATTATTGATAATAAATTCATTATTATAAAAAGTCTAAAAAAAAATTACATATTTGAAAAACTATATCGTTAAACATAATTTATTATTAACTTTATAAACTGACTATTACGTTGTTAAACTTTAAATTAATTTAAAAAATGAGCGAATTTCCATGGCTAAAAAGCTACCCAGATTTTGTAAATAAAGAAGCTGATTTATCTCACGAAAATCTTGTTGATATTTTTGATACTGCCGTTTCTCAATTTGGCAATGCAACTGCATATAAAAATATGGATGTTGAAATATCATTTAATGACGTCAATAAGCACGTAGATGCTTTGGTATGGTATCTCCAAAACAAAACCAATCTTAAAAAGGGAGATAAAATCGCCCTTCAAATGCCAAATTTACTGCAGTACCCTATTGCAATTTTTGCTTGTTTAAAAGCTGGTTTAGTTATCGTAAATACCAATCCACTTTATACTGCTGATGAAATGCTTCACCAGTACAATGACTCTGGTGCCAAAGCAATTATCATTCTTGAAAATTTTGCTTTTAATCTTGAAAAAATTCTTTCGAAAACTAAAATCGAAACTGTTATTACTACAACTATAGGAGACATGCTTGGAGGGCTCAAAGGAACTATAGTTAATTTTGTAATTCGAAAGGTGAAAAAAATGGTTCCACCTTTCCATTTAGAAGGAAGCATTGCTCTAAAAGGTATTTTTAAAGAAAGCTTAGGAAAGAAAGGAGCGCACATTCCACTAACAAAAAATGACACTGCCTTTTTACAATATACAGGAGGTACAACTGGAGTATCTAAAGGTGCTGAACTGACCCATGGTAACATTTGCGCTAATGTCTCTCAAGTAGAAGCTTGGATTGGCTCAAATATTATTGATGGTCAAGAAACGATTATCACCGCTCTACCCTTATACCATATTTTTGCGCTTACTGCTAATTGTGTGGTTTTCTTTAGATATGGAGCGAAAAACATCCTAATTACCAACCCTAGAGACATGAAAGCTTTTTGCAAAGACTTGGTTAAAAATCCATTCTCTGCGATCACAGGAGTAAACACCCTTTTTATTGGCTTAATGAATCAAGAGGTGTTTAGAGGCATTGATTTTTCCAATTTAAAATTAGCTCTTGGAGGTGGTATGGCTGTTCAAGATGTTGTAGCTGATCAGTGGGAAGAGCTTACTAATTGCCCTTTACTTGAGGCATATGGTCTTTCTGAAACTAGCCCAGCAGCAACAATTAATCCATATGATGGAAATCATAAAAAAGGAACAATAGGGCTACCGCTTCCAAATACTGATGTTAGAATTTTTGATGATGAAAGAAAAGAAGTTGCCGTTGGTGAACCTGGAGAAATTGGGATTAAAGGACCACAGGTAATGAAAGGGTATTGGAATAGAGCTGAAGAAACAGCCAACTGCATGCATGGAGACTATTTTTTAACTGGAGACATTGGAACTATGGATGAAGATGGTTTCTTTAAAATTGTTGATAGAAAAAAAGAAATGATTTTGGTTTCAGGATTCAACGTCTACCCTAACGATGTAGAAAAAGCAATTGCTGAAAACCCCAAAGTTTTAGAGGTAGGAGTAAGAGGCGAAAAAAATGAAGATGGAACTGAGTTTGTTAGAGCATTTATTGTTAAAAAAGATGACTCACTAACTGAAGATGAAGTCATTGAATTTTGCAGAACAAAACTAACCAACTATAAAGTTCCAAAAAACATCAGCTTTAGAGACGAACTTCCCAAATCGAATGTTGGAAAAATACTCAGAAGGCTCTTAGAATAAATACTTATGGAAAAAGAAATAAAAGTAGGAATAGGACTTGGCAATGTAAGATTTGGTTCTAGCAAGGCTGCTATTAAAAAAATAATTGGTGAACCCAACGAAATTGATCATGTTGATGTTCCTATTGATGAAGAAGAAATAGCTATTGAACAGTGGCACTATGATGAATTAGAGCTCTCCTTATCTTTTAATGATTTTGACAATGAGCTATTAGATACTTTTGCTGTTAGCTCTCCTGAATACACCTTAAATGGTAAGCAGCTAATTGGTAAATCAATTATAGAGATCAATCATATTTTAGACGAACTCAATTTAGGTGAGTGCATAAAAGAAGACCTCTCAGATGATGATGAAAACACTCATGTTTACAGCTTTCAAGATGCGAACATGAACTTTTGGTTTGAAGATGATGAGCTTTCAGAAATTCAATGGGGACCAGATGAGAATTTTGAGCAACCGCTAATTTTCGCCAATTAAAGAACTGTTCCCTGACAGCTTGACCCAGTACCAGCAGTACATCCGTAACAATGCTGGGAAGTAACAATTGTTCTTTTACTCAATTCTTTGGCATTAAAATCTTTTATATTTTTTGAAGCTGAAGAGTTAGTAAGCTCAAGCATCTGATTAAAATCACAATCGTAAAGATTCCCATTCCAACTTACAGAGAGTGTGTTGGTACACATAAGATCATTAATTGTTTTAGGGTTAAAAGAATTAACTAAAGTGGTCATGTAATCATCATACCTATTACTGGCAATTAAAAAATCTAAGAAACGACTAACTGGCATATTCGTAATGGCAAATAATTGATTAAATCGAATATTAAAATTCGACATTAATTCTTTTTTATAATCTTTCTCCAATGCCTTTTGATCTCCTGGCAAGAATGCTCCACCAGGATTATAGACTAAATCAAGAATTAAATCCCGATCAACACCATAACCCATTTCATTAAGCAATAAAAGTGCCTTTATAGACTTATTGAAAACGCCTTCCCCCCTTTGCCTGTCCGTGTTTTCCGCTGTATAACAAGGAAGAGATGAAACAATGTGAATTTTATTTGATTTGAAGAACTGCGGTAAATCAGCAAATTTCTTGTTAGCAAAAAAAATAGTGAGATTTGATCTAACAATTATTTCCGGAACTTTTAATTTTTTTAGTGCTAGAATAAAATCCTTAAAATAGGGATTCATTTCAGGTGCACCACCCGTTAAATCAACAACTTCAGGTTTAGAAATTTTAATGGCTTCTAAACAATAAGTCATGGTTTCCCAGTTCATAATTTCTTTTCTATCTGGACCAGCATCTACATGACAATGTTCGCAAACCTGATTGCACATGTAACCTAAGTTAATTTGAAATATTTTAAGCTTAGACAGGGGAATATTAGAAAAATTAGTCTGTTTTAATTTTTCTTCGAATGTGGGTAGATTATACTTGCTAAAAAAACCATTATTCAAAAAGTTAAGCTGATTTTCAGGATAAACAGCCCTTTTTTGTTGTGCTCTATGAGATAGCTTTCTTTTCAATTATCAATTAAGTTTGAATGACTCCAACATTGTATGGTTTTTCAATTGGTTTATTATTAGCTGCCTCAATACCCATTGATATCCATTTCCTTGTATCCATAGGGTCAATAATAGCATCTAGCCACAATCTAGCAGCAGCATAATAAGGAGAGGTTTGCGTATCGTACTTACTCTTTATTTTATTAAATAACTCTTTTTCTCTTTCAGGAGATATTTCTTCACCTTTTGATTTTAAGCTAGAAACTTCTATTTGAAGCAATACTTTTGCCGCTTGAGCACCCCCCATAACAGCTAATTCAGCAGTAGGCCAACCAACTATCAATCTTGGGTCATATGCTTTACCACACATGGCATAGTTCCCTGCACCATAGGAGTTTCCCGTAATTACAGTAAACTTAGGAACAACAGAATTTGACATCGCATTAACGAGCTTAGCTCCATCTTTAATAATTCCACCATGTTCAGACCTACTACCTACCATAAAACCTGTTACATCTTGTAGAAAAACTAACGGGATTTTTTTCTGGTTACAATTCATAATAAATCGTGCTGCTTTATCTGCTGAATCACTATAAATCACACCTCCAAACTGCATTTCTTTTTTTCCATTTTTAACCACCTCTCTTTGGTTTGCAACAATCCCTACAGACCACCCATCGATTCTTGCATAGCAACATATAATGGTTTTCCCATAATCAGCTTTATACTCTGTTATTTTAGAATCATCTACTAATCGTTTAATGATTTCTTTAGCATTATAAGGTTTAGTTCTTTGGGATGGGAAAACTCCATAAAGCTCCTCTTGATTTAATTTTGGCAACAAAGGGTCTATTCGATTAAATCCTGCCTTTTCATTGTCTCCTATTCCACCAATAATGTCTTTGATCTTATCTAAACACGAACTATCATCTTCACAGCTATAATCGGTAACCCCACTAATTTCACTATGAGTTGTTGCTCCTCCTAAAAGTTTCATTATCAATAGTTTCTCCAATTGCAGCTTTAACCAAATAAGAACCAGCAAGAAAAAATACTTCCTGTTTTCTGCACAATTAACGATTCATCACTCATAATAGGAAGGTATGCTCCACCAGCAACACAGCTTCCCATGACTGCAGCAACTTGAACAATTCCCATTGAACTCATCACAGCATTATTTCTGAAAATTCTACCGAAATGTTCTTTATCTGGAAATATTTCATCTTGCATCGGCAAGAAGACTCCTGCACTATCTACTAAATATATAATAGGCAATCTATTTTCTATAGCAATTTCTTGAGCTCTCAAATTTTTCTTTCCTGTAATTGGAAACCAAGCACCAGCTTTAACGGTAGCATCATTAGCCACGACAATACACTGCTTACCAGAAACATAACCAATTACTACTACTACTCCACCAGATGGACAACCTCCATACTCTTGATACATATCTTCTCCAGCAAAGGCTCCTATTTCAAGCTGATCAGCTTCTTTATCTAATAAAAAAGTTATTCTTTCCCTAGCTGTCATTTTCCCTTTAGCGTGGTGCTTTTCTATTTTGGCCTTACCACCACCTTGAGCTACAACATCCATCTTTCTATTGAGATTTGAAACTAATAGCTTCATGGCATCTTCATTCTTGTTGAAGGTTAAATCTTGAGCACTTTTATTTTTTGTAGTTGACATAACTTTTTTTTACCTGTGTGCGAATATAAGAATTTAGAAGATTTTACATTTACAATTATTAATATCAATTGAATTATATTTACGACAACTAATTATTTTATGAAAATTGGAATTGTACTATACCCCACTTTTGGTGGAAGCGGAATTGTTGCTACTGAACTTGGGAAAGCCCTATCTAGAAAAGGACATGAAATTCATTTTATCACTTATAGCCAACCAGTAAGATTAGATCGATTAAGAGAAAATATTTTTTTCCATGAAGTAAGAATATCTGATTACCCGCTATTTGACTATACCCCCTATGAACAAGTTTTAACAAGTAAATTAGTTGATGTAGTAAAATATGAAAAACTTGATCTTCTTCATGTTCACTACGCCATTCCTCATGCATCAGCAGCATATATGGCACAACAAATTCTAGCTACTCAAGGAATTAACATTCCCTTTATTACTACACTACATGGAACTGACATTACTCTGGTAGGAAAAGACCCCTCTTTTGAGCCTGTAATTACTTTCTCAATAAATCATTCTAATGCAGTTACCGCTGTTTCTAGGAGCTTAAAAGAAGATACCTTAGAGCAATTCAGTATTACAAAAGAAATTGATGTGATCCCTAACTTTATCTGTCTCAAGGAATATCAATTACCAAATAATCAGAAATACAAAAAAAGGTTAGCTCCTAATGGAGAATTTATAATTACCCATGTTTCTAATTTTAGAAAGGTAAAACGAATTGAAGATGTTGTTCATGTTTTTAGTTTGGTTTCTAAAACCATTCCTGTCAAATTAGTAATGGTTGGAGATGGTCCTGAAAGAAACAAAATAGAGCGATTATGTAGAGAGAAGCTTTCGACTAATTCCTTTACTTTTCTAGGCAATTTAAAATCAACCATCGAGGTACTTAATATATCTGATGTATTTATTCTACCCTCTCTTAAAGAAAGCTTTGGATTGGCTGCCTTAGAAGCAATGGCCTCATCTGTACCAGTAATTTCCACAAATTCTGGTGGATTACCTGAAGTAATAGAAAATGGAGCTTCTGGTTTTCTTTCTGATGTTGGAGATGTTCAGGATATGGCTAAAAACATGATGACATTACTCAAAGACAATAAAACTCTAGAGAATTACAAAAAAAATGCATTGAAAAGAGCAGCAGATTTCGACATTCAAAAAATTCTTCCGCTCTATGAAAATTTGTATCAAAAAGCGGTAGAGCTTACCTAACTAATTGAATGTAATATTCATCTTTAACAAGATTAGGCACTCTAATTGGAGTGGGATCATTGGTATAAGTACTTCCATAAGAGCCATCAATTATTACATAGTAAGTTCCTGCTTTACAATTTCCTTTTCCTTTGTGTGTTCCATCCCATTCAAATTCAGAATCTGTAGATTCAAAAACTTTTTGACCCCACCTGTTGTAGATAGCCACCTGCATAAAGTCATAACAAGGATCACTTTCTCCCTTTAGCTTGTACACATCATTACTCCCATCAGAATTAGGTGAAAATATATTTGGGATAGGTTCTACAATGCCAATAGGAGGTTCAACTTCAATGAACGAACTTAGGGTTAGAGTATCTGAACCACAAGCAGTAGAAAAAGCATAATAATCCAAATCATATTCCTTTTCAAAAACCGCCTCACAATCTGTAG
>JBJKXU010000003.1:0-58774 GCA_045561415.1 Parvicellaceae bacterium | reverse complement strand
CAACAACAAAATAATAATTGGTATTTGGTTGTAAGCTTATTGCCGTTAATTGCGAATTATATGGAGCGTTGTAGTCTGGAGATTGACATCCATCTTCTTGACAGCCTATTGGAGTAGTAAAGCAATTGTTTTCATAAATAATGAGTTGAGAATCAAAATTGGTAAGGTTTTCACAAAGGCTAACATCTACAATTTGAGTATTGGGGCCATTATTATATACATAAACATGATCAGGAGCTCCACCTAAGTTTCCTACGTCAGGGCAGTTTTCAAAATAATTGTCTGTAGCTGAACTTGTATTGCCTATACCAGTAAATGGAATGCTTGGGATAACAGTTGCAGATGAGCAATCTTCTCCCCCGGGTTGAGCTAAAAAAGGAAGTGGAATTATTAAGACTATAAAAATTAATCGCTTAATCAAGTTGATTTTAATTGTTAGTCAAACTTATTGATTTTTTTTTAGAAGCGAGCAAACGTGCTTGTCTATAGGGAAGTGAAAAAGTTCTTCATTTAAACTAGCTAATTCTTTCCAAAAAAATGAAGGTTGATTTATTTTAGGTTTTTCATTCAAGTAAGCTATTGATTGATTTTTAGCGATTTGGGCTGTAAAATAGATTGAAATTAATTGATCATTGAGCTTAAATTCACTCTGCTGGAAAAAATCTGTCGTATAGAAATGTTGAATTTTTTCAATAGATACATTCATTTCTTCAACCGCTTCTCTTTTAAGCGCTGTTATTAGTCCTTCTCCAAACTCAACACCGCCACCAGGGAATTTTATAACCTGCCTGCCTTTTATCAATTCATTGCTAAGTAGAATTTTTTCCTGATCAATGATTAAGCAATAAACTCTTAGGTTGAAGGCGGTGATTTTATTCATCCAATTTAAATTCTGAAGTTTTATGAAAAGTAATCTCAGGGTAATCACTTTCAGCTTGAGAAAGTAGAAAAGTGGAGGGAGCTAGAAAAACAGGATTTTCATCTTTGTCAAAACCAACATTACCTACTTTTCTTTTAACAAAGTCATTGATTTTGGACTCATCATCAGAGGTCATCCAACAGGCTTTGAAAAAGTTTTTTGGTGTAAAACTGCATGAGGCTCCATATTCGTGTTCAAGGCGGTATTGGATGACTTCAAATTGAAGCTCACCGACAGTGCCAATCACTTTTCTGTTTCCAGGTTGCATGGTAAAAAGTTGAGCGACTCCTTCATCAGTTAGTTGAGCAACACCCTTTTCCAATTGTTTGGTTTTCATGGGGTTGTCGTTTTGAATTTCTTTAAATAGCTCAGGAGAAAAGCTTGGAATACCTTTGAATCTGAAGTTCTCCCCTTCAGTTAGTGTATCTCCAATTTTAAAGTTTCCCGAATCGTAAAGTCCAATAACATCACCTGGATAAGCTTCATCAACAACTTCTTTACTAGAAGCCATAAAGCTAGTGGGGTTTGGGAATTTTAACTTTTTGTCTAGTCTTATGTGTTTATAAAACTTATTTCTTTCAAACTTTCCAGAAACAATTCTTAAAAAAGCAATTCTGTCTCTGTGCTTGGGGTCAATGTTTGCGTGTATTTTAAAAACAAAGCCACTAAATTTGTTTTCTTCAGGTTCAATTACCCTTAGGTCAGTTAACCTGCCTTTTGGAGTAGGAGATATGTCAATAAATGTTTCTAATAACTCTTGAACACCAAAATTATTTAGAGCAGAGCCAAAAAATACCGGAGCTAATTTACCAGAAAGGTATTGCTTGGCATTGAAGTCTCCATAAACGCCATTAATAAGTTCTACTTCTTCTCTTAATGTATTGGCATCTTCATCACCAATTAAATCATTTAGCTGACTATTGTTGAGATTTTCAATTCGCTCTATATCTCTTTCTATCCCTGTTTTGTTGGCGTCAAATAAATTTAAGTTATTTCTGTGCATGTTGTAAACCCCTTTAAAAGTTGCTCCAATTCCAATTGGCCAGCTCATGGGTTTAACATTTATACCTAGTTTATCTTCTATTTCATCCAATAGATCAAAAGCATCCTGACCTTCTCGGTCCATTTTGTTTATAAAGACAATAACAGGAGTATCTCTCATTCTACAAACTTCCATTAATCTTTCTGTTTGCGCTTCTACACCGTTAGCACAATCAATAACCATGATTACGCTATCAACAGCAGTTAGGGTCCTGTAGGTGTCTTCTGCAAAGTCTTTGTGTCCAGGCGTATCAAGAATATTAATCTGTTTGTCTAAATAATTAAAAGCCATTACAGAAGTTGCAACAGAGATGCCTCTTTGCTTTTCAATTTCCATAAAATCTGAGGTAGCGGATTTTTTAATCTTATTGTTCTTAACAGCACCAGCAGATTGAATTGCTCCACCAAATAGAAGCAGTTTTTCTGTTAGCGTTGTTTTTCCCGCATCGGGATGAGATATAATTCCAAAAGTCCTCCTTTTTCCTATTTCTTTTGCGCTACTCATTAAGTTTTGGTTAAATTTTTATGCGAATATACTATTTACATAAAATTTATACCCCAAGCTTTACTGAACTTAATTTTAACAATTGCATTTCAGTTCTTCAAATGTTTATAAATATGTGAATTATAGTCTTTCTATAGGCAACCATTTCAATACCAATGATTTTGTATATTTAGAATCGATTAAAAAATAATACTATCCAATGAAAAAATTATTAGCCCTATTTTCTATTCTTTTAATTTCCTATAATTTCTATTCTATAAATGAAGTTACTCTTGTTAGTGAACAAAGTAATTCTATAGATTTAGCTGTAGATTTCACCAATTATTCATTGGTTGAAGCATCACTAATTGATGGGATTATGCACAGTAGGTTGGTTGCTGATGATTCTTATCCTAGCTTGATGGCTGGAAATCCTGATTTACCTAGAATGATAGCTTCAATTGCTCTTCCTTCTAATGGAACCTCTTCTTTTGAGATTTCTAATTCTTCCACATATCAAGATTTTTATAATGTTGAAATTTTACCTTCTAAAGGTAATTTGAAAAGAAATGTTAACCCTTCAGATGTTTCCTTTGTTAAATCATCAGTTTATAATAAAAACGCTTTTTATCCTCAAGAACTTATAACCCTGAATGATCCTTTTGTTTTTAGACAAGTTAGAGGCCAGTCCATTGAAATTAGTCCCATTCAATACAATCCAGTAACTAAAGTTTTAAGAGTTTATTCACACTTAGAGTTTAAAGTTATTTTCAATAAAAAAGAAGAAGGAGTAAATGAAATTAATGAGGTTAAGGTGCTAACTAATCAGATAAATAAAATCAATGAACGAAAATTTATCAATTACAAATCAGCTAAATATAATCCAGTTAGTGAAGACGGTTCTATGCTAATTATTTCAAAAGACGATTTAATATCTGATATGGAATCTTTTGTAAATTGGAAAATAAAAAAGGGGATACCTACAGAAATAGTTCCCATTTCAGCTGTGGGTAATTCTCAAGCCAGTATATTTAATTATGTGAAAGATTATTATACCAATCATCCTGAATTGGTTTATTTGCTTTTAGTTGGAGATCATGCAGATGTTAACTGTTACAATGCTGGAAATGCTGGTTCTGAAATTAAGTGGTCTGATTCCAAGTACGGATTAGTATCGTCTTCAAACGATTGGTATCCTGATTTATTTGTCGGAAGATTTAGTGCTTCATCATCAGCTGATTTAGCCGTATATCTATCTAGGAATATGGAATATGAGGTAACTCCTATCTCTGGAGATTGGTATCAAAAAGCGATTGGTTTAGGATCTGATGAAGGTCAAGGTTATGGTGACGATGGGGAAGCAGATTGGCAGCACCTTAGAAACATAAGAACAGATTTACTCAATTTTGGATTCACTGAAGTTTTTGAGTTTTACGATGGATCGCATGGTGGTCAAGATGCAAATGGTGATCCCAACAGCAATATGGTTAAAACTGCGGTTAATCAAGGCATAACATTATTTAATTACACCGGACATGGCGCTCAAAATGTATGCGTTACAGGTAATTTTAATTCAGGACACATTAACCAAGCCGTGAATGAGGGAAGGTATCCTTTTGTGATTTCTGTAGCCTGTAATAATGGAACTTTTACTACAGGTTCATGCTGGTCAGAAGCTTGGATGCTTGCAGAGGGTCCTAATTCCCCTACTGGATCAATTTCTGTATGTGGTTCATCTATATTAATGTCCTGGGCTCCTCCAATGGCTACCCAAGACGAAATCGCTGATATACTTGTTGAAAGCTATGCCTCCAACAAGAAATTTACTCTAGGAGGACTTTTTTATAATGGTCAGATGAAAATGATGGATGCTTACAATAACCAAGGAAAAGAGGTTGTTGAAACATGGGTTTTCTTTGGTGATCCTTCTGTGAAAATTAGAACTCAAGACCCTCAAAACCTTACGGCTTCTCACATGACCGAATTAGAGATTGGTGCTTCTTCTTTAACCATTAGTAGTTGTAATGCACCTGGTGCTTTGATTTCATTATCACAAAACAACACTATTTTAGGAACAGGCATTGTTGATCCAAATGGAGCTGTTCAAATTGATTTTGCTCCATTAGATACTTTAGCTGATATCTTTGTAGTCGGTACCAATTATAATTTCAGACCTTATCAAGGAAATGTAAAAGTTAATGATTTAATGTCTATTGGTCCTGTTGAGCCAGTACTTTCTCTTTTTCCTAATCCTGTATCCATAAATGGTGAATTAACCCTTTCTTTTAACCTTAATCAAGATGCAGATGTAGTTTTTACTGTGGTGAATGCTCTTGGGCAAATTGTAGAACAAGTTGCGTATAATGGGTTGCTTGCAGGGACACAACAACAAACTTTGTCTACCGTTGGTTTTAGAGCTGGTATTTATGAGCTTTATGCAGATATTGATGGAAGTAAAGCGGTTGCTAAGTTTCTTGTGAAGTAATTTTTTTACTTTTTTAATATAGTTAACTTTAAAGAAATTTTTTTTATGAAGTTAATTGAGTGTCCTAGAGATGCTATGCAAGGAATAAAAGACTTTATTCCGACAGATTTAAAAATCAATTATGTCAATTCATTATTAAAAGTTGGTTTTGACACCATTGATGTTGGTAGCTTTGTTTCTCCTAAAGCTATTCCTCAATTGGCGGACACAGCTAGCGTAATACCTAAATTAAACTTACAAGATTCTGTTTCTAAATTGTTGGTTATTGTTGCTAATGAAAGGGGGGCGAGAGCAGCTGCTGAATTTGATGAGGTTACTTATTTAGGTTTCCCTTTTTCTATTTCTGAAACATTTCAACGAAAAAATATTAATTCAGACATTAAAAACTCATTAAAAAGATTAGCCGAAGTTCAGAACATATGCATTAAAAACAACAAAAAACTTGTTACTTATTTCTCTATGGCTTTTGGTAATCCTTATGGAGACGAATGGAGTCCTCATATTGTTGCTCATTGGTCTGAAAAGTTATTGAACGAATTCGGAATAAATATTCTTTCTTTAAGTGATACAATAGGGACAAGTAATAAAGATTCTATTTCTTGGTTGTTTAATAAATTAATAAAGGAATTTCCTGCAGTTGAATTTGGTGCTCATTTACATACAACCCCATCTACATGGCAAGAAAAAGTAAAAAGTGCTGTCAATAGTAATTGTTTGCGTTTTGATACAGCTATTGGTGGTCTTGGAGGATGTCCAATGGCAGATGATGATTTAACAGGAAACATGGCTACTGAGAATGTGATTGATTTTTTCAATAGAAACAACATTGATCACCATCTAAATCAAGAAGCATTAACTGATAGTATGCGCACTGCTAACGACTTGTTTGAAAATTATAAATAAAAAGATTAGAAAAAAGAATACCGCTACATACGTAGCGGTATTCACCACCTTACAGAAATAACCAGTTTTCCGAGATAAGTACAAGTACTTTTTTCAACTAGCTACACCTATATAACGCGAAAATTTAAAAATGGTACATGAACACCCAAATTTTAACATTTTTTTTGATTTGAATAATAATATTAGAAGTGAAAAAAGAAGTTAAAGTCCCTGTATATTTATTTCTATTTTATTTAGTTTATGGACTAATAAGCTTTCTAGAAATAGGGGAGTTTGTTCCTCCAGTTTTTTTAATGCCTTTTCTTGTTTTAATCGTTGGGTTTTATTTTATAGCAATAGATTTTAATTCCTCTTATAATTGGTATTATATTTTCTTTTCTTTAGGTGTTACCTCCAACGCTAATCCATTGATTTTTCAAGAGCTTCACTGGCTTGTACTATTCTTGTATATAGGTTCAATACTTTTTTTTGTATTTAAAAAGCTTCGAATTTTGAGCTTAAAAAAAGAATCAATTTTATTTGCGGCTTTTCCTTTGTGTCTTCTTTTTTCGTTTTTACTCTTTATTGATGATGTTAGGATTCAATGCTTATACTTTCTAATACTGCTTATTGTGTCTATGATTTCCTTTAAAAGGACGAACTCTTCTGTTAAAGAGCTTAATTATTACTTATTAGCAGGCTTTACTGCTGCACTGTATTTAGTTAATTTCTTTCCATATATAATTGATTCAATCAAGTTTTTTTGAACCTTTTTTCATTTGAGATGTATTAGCAGTTAAAACGAATGTTTTAAGTAATTTACTTGTCAAGTAACGAATTGTTAATTTTTACGTTAAAAGGTTTGTTTTTAAGTATACTTATTTTAAGATAAATTATCTGATATTTGTACGTTAATAAAAAATGATGTTTTATAGGAGTCTATTTTATATTGTATTTAGTAGTTTTATTTTACTTACTATCGAAGGTTATGCTCAGGACGATCCTGTATTGATTTTTGAAGGTAAAGTAACTGACCTCTCTGGAGTTAAGATCCAAGGGGCTAAAATAACCGTTAAGCAAGACGGTTCTGTCTATAAATCTGAAACAACGGCCTCAAATGGTAAGTACAAAGAAATTCAATGTGAATTTGGTCACATTTATGAGCTTACTTTCAGTAAGGATGGTTATGTTTCTAAATCATTAATGCTTGACACCAAAAAAGGCTATTATCCAGAAGAAGTTGAAAGGAAATCTTACATTGAGTCGAGTGTTCAGCTTTTTAAAAAACAACCTGAAGTTGATTATTCCATTGTAACTGATCGTCCTGTAGGAAAAGCGAGAATTAACCCTACAGATAGCAAGCTGGATTGGGATTTTACCTATGTAAATCAACGAAAAAAAGAAATTGAAAACTACATTAAATCCGTAGCAGCTAAAGCAAGACAGCAAGAAGAGTTGTTTAAAAAAATGGTTAATGAAGGTAATGCTGCTTTTACTAAGGCGAATTATAGCATTGCTATTTTGAAGTACAAAGAAGCACTTAAAATTAAAGAAGATGAATTGGTGATTCAAAAAATTAAGGATGCAAATGCTAAAATGGCTCAGCTTGAGAAAGATAAAGAAAGCGATGCCGAATTTCAAGCCCTTATTCAAAAGGGTGACAACCTTGTTCTTTCTGAGAAATTTGATGAAGCCATTACCATTTATAACCAGTCAAAAGAAGTAAAACCGGGCGATCAACTTCCTTACAAGAAAATTGAGGAAGCTAATCAAAAAAAAGAAAGTTTAGCTAACGCTGCAATTGATAAACAATATCAAGCTAAAATGGCGGAAGCTAAAAAAGCTTTTGATCAAAAACTTTGGGAGCCAGCAAAACAGCTTTATGCTGCTGCTTCTTCAATTAAACCTACTGAGCGAGATCCTAAAGACAGAATTATTCAAATTGATGGCATTATCGCTAATTCCAAGCTGGCTTTAGAGAATTACAATAAGTATCTAAAAGAAGGGGACGATTTTCTTGCTACTCAAAAATATGATTTAGCTATTAGTAAGTATAAAGCAGCATTGCAAATTAAACCTGATGAAATCCAACCTAAGCAGCAGATTAAAATAGCTCAGGAACAAAAAGCAGCTGCTGAACAATTAGCCCTTTTGGATAATCAGTATCAAACAATTATAAATAAGGCTGATCAGCTCTTTCAGAAAACGGATTACAATGAAGCTAAATACCAATACCAAGAGGCATTGAAGCTAAAAGCCAATGAAGCTTACCCAAAAGATCAAATAGCAGCTATTGCCACCAAGCTTAAGGAAATTGAGGAGCAGGAAAAAGTCAAGCAAGAGAATAAGCAAAAATATGACGATTTAATTATTAAAGCTGATGCTGCTTTTTATAAGGAAGAATGGGACAATGCTAAGAATGATTACAATCAAGCGCTAAGTATTTTGCCAAATGAAACTTATCCCAAGCAAAAAATTGACGAGATAAATGCTAAAATATTGCAACTCAAAAGAGATCAAGAAGCACTTAAAAAACAATACGACAAACTTATTGTTTCTGCAGATAATTATTTCGAGAATTCCAATTGGCAAGAAGCTAAGCGATTTTATGAAAATGCATTAGCGATTTACCCCAATGAAAATTATCCAAAAGACCAGCTTGCTAAAATCACAGAAAATATATCTAAACAAGCTGAACAGAAAAAGCTTGAAGATGCTAAAATAAATGAGTTTAATCAATTCATTTCGGATGGAGATAAAGATTTTTCATTGGAAAGATTTGCTGAGGCCAAAGACTTTTACTTAAAAGCTAAAGCGATTTTTCCGGATAATGAAACAGTAGCTAAAAAGCTTGAGCGAGTAGAAGCCAAACTTGTTGAGGCGCAATCTTTTGCAGAAAAACAAGCTAAATACGACAGCTTTATTTCTTCTGCGGATACCAAAAGAGATGCTAAAAACTGGGAAGAAAGTAAAGCTGATTACAATCAGGCATTGACCTTGTTTCCTGATAAAACATATCCTAAAAATCAAATCGAACAAATTAACTTAAACATTAAAGAAGATCAAAAACAACAAAAGCTAGCTCAGTATCAAGAAATAATAAAAGTTGCTGATGAGCTTTTTACTGCTAAAAGCTATAATCAAGCCATTATAAAATTTGAAGAAGCTAAAAAGATTCTTCCATCTGAAGCATATCCTCTTGATAAGATTAGAGAAATACGAAGACTTATTTCTCAAAATGAAGATTTAGAAAATCAGTACAAAACTGCTATAACTCAAGCGGATAATCAGTTTAATGTTAAAAAGTGGGAAGCAGCTTTAGGTTTATACAATAGGGCATTAGACTATTTTGACAGGCAATACCCTAAAGATAGGGTAGCTTTAATAGAACAGGAGCTTTCAAAATTAAAGGATGAGCAAGCTGCGTATGCAGAAAAAAGAAAAAATTATGATGAATTTATAAGTCAAGGGAATAACAGCTTTGATAACAATGATTTCTCTGCTGCAAAAACAGCCTTTGAAAGCGCTTTAGGTTTGTTTGAAAATGAATACTACCCTAAACAGCAGCTGGGTATAATTGATAAGAAACTTTCAGAGCTAGCCAACGACAATGCACTCAAGTCTAAATATGAAGCGGCAATTGCTGAAGCTAATACTGCTAGAGATGCTAAAAACTGGAACCAAGCTAAAGATTTATTTAGAAAAGCAAATTCGATAGATCCTCTACCATCTTATCCCCAAGAGCAGATCGATTGGATAAATGAGCAGATGAAAAAAGAAACGCAAGCTGAATTTCAGGCTCAGTATCAAAAATTAATAGCGGCTGCTGACGATCAATTTACCTCCAAAACATACAATAAGGCTAAAGAGTTATATGAACGAGCTAAAAGAATGAATCCTGAAGATGATTATCCTTCTCAAAGAATAAATGAAATTGATAGAATTCTTAAAGATTTGGCTGACAACAAGTTGTTAGAAGATAAGCTAAATGCCACTCAGGAAAAATATTCGAACCTTATTACATTAGCTGATGGAGCAAGAGATGGTCAACAATGGATTAAAGCCAAGTCTTTCTATAAGCAAGCTTTTGATGTGAAAAATTCTGAAAGTTATCCTCAAGAACAAATTGATTGGATCAATAATCGAATGCTAGAATTGGCTGGTGAAGAAGTAGAAACACAGTACAATAAAATTATTGAAGTTGCTGATAACCAATTGGCAGATAAAAACTATGGTAAAGCTATTGAGCTATATAAAAGAGCAAAAGGAATGAAGCCTTCAGATCCTTATCCTCCAGCTCAAATTTTAAAAGCTGAGGATGCACGATCATCTGCTGCTAATAAAGAGAAGCTAACCAACGCCTTTAATTCTCACATTAAAATGGGTAATGCTGCTTTTGAAAGTAAAAAGTATAGACTTGCCTTAAGAAAGTTTCAAGACGCTTTAAAGGTCCGTCCCGATGCTCCTTATCCTGCTAAAAAGATTGAAGACATTAATGGTATATTGGATGCTAGAGCAGCACAAAAGCTCTCTAAAACTGCCAATAAAGATTTACCTACTGATTTTGTAGACAACTATCAAGTTCTTTATGGTGAAGAGGTCACTGGTCAATATAGCGAAAGTCAAATAGACCAGCTTATCCACAAGAATAGGGTCGAAGACATCGATTATCTTCAGAAAAAGATGGTTGATCAGCAAGAGGAGTTAATTATTGCTCAATCAGAAGTCATTGATGCACAACGAATAGAAAGTGATAATCGTTATTCTAAATTGAATGTAATGGATAACGAACGTCTAAATAGTCAGCTAGCTAATGATAATATTCGTTTAGACAATATTCCTCAAGTAGATCATTTTAAAGAAATGGAATCTATATCTCTTGATCAGCGAATCAATTATGGTAAGCAATCATCTTATGAGAATAGTTTACTTAACGAACAAATGATTACTGAAACTTCTTTAGATTCTTATGAAAACGATATCCCTCGACAAGAGAATGTGCCAAAAACAGAGTTTTATAAAGATGGTATTTATACTTCCGATGAAATTTTGTCTCAGGTAAGTCGTGAGCAAACCTATGACAATAATAACAATATGGAAATTATTATTTCGGATAGGAATTTAACCGATTTGGAAAATGATAAAAATAGACAAGCGAAAGTTCCTCAGCTAGACACCTATAAAGATGAGCTGTCTTTAAATGACGAGGTAACTACGGATCATTATAAAGCGGTTACCTATTCTAATTATGACTCAAAAGAAGCCATTAACGACCGCCTTTCTACCATGTCCACAGAAGCAGATTTTTCTAGACAAGAAACCGTCCCTCAAGTTGATAATTACAAAGATGGAGTTTCCAATAGCCTTTCTATTAATGAACAAAAGAGTGACAATGTAACTTACAACAACTTTGTCAGTAAAGAGAATTTAGACATTAGAATTTCAGAATTTGCTCAAAACGCAGATGTTCAACGACAAGAGATTGTTCCAGAACTTGACAGATACCTAGATAAGGAATCTGATGTTCAGTCGGTTTGGTCTGAAGTAGGGTCTGACAAGTCTTACAATCAATACACTTCCAAAGAAAATATGGATAATCAACGTTATGCTGAACGTTTAGAAAAAGACATTTCAAGAGAGATGAAGTCTTCTGAACTTGAGGCTATACAGGACTTGAATTCTGAAAGACAACAAGATGCCTATCAAAAAGACATTATTAATGATTATGCCATTAATAGTGAGTTAGATGAGTTTAAGGCCTTTGATCCAAAAGCAGAATCACAGAAATACAAACAACAACTTGCTTTAGAATATCCAGAAGGTATTACAGAGAAAATGTATCAAAGGAAAAATACTAGAGGAGATGTCATTGAAGTAACCATTATACGTATAGTAGTTAGGGGGTCTCAAGGTGATGAATATAAAAAGGTGACTTCCAAATGGGGTTCATATTATTTTAAGAATAATCTGGTGATCTCTGAATATATCTGGGATTCAGAATCTAATTAACCACATTAAATGCAATTTACCGATCAGCTTGGTAGAACGGTTAAATTAAACGATTTTCCTAAACGTATTGTATCGCTTGTTCCCTCTCAAACAGAACTTTTATTTGATTTAGGTTTGGAAGATAAAGTTGTTGGGATCACAAAGTTCTGTATTCATCCTGCTAGTTGGTTTAAAAATAAACAAAGAGTAGGAGGAACTAAGAATATAAATTTAAAGGCAATTGAAAAACTAAAACCAGATTTAATTATTGCCAATAAAGAAGAAAATACGCAAAGTGAAATAGAGAATTTAATGAACTTATACCCTGTATGGGTAAGCGATATTGGGAATTTAGAAGATGCTCTTAGAATGATTGTTGACGTTGGTGAATTAACAAATACCAAAAAAAGGGCTATTGAAATTGCAAAAAACATAAAAGCTGACTTTTCTAGTTTTAAATCAGTAATTAATAAATCTGCTGCTTATATAATATGGAATAATCCAATTATGACCATTAATAAAACACGTTTTATTAATGATATGCTTAAAAGAAATGGTTTAATTAATGTTTTTGCTGAAAAAGCTAAAGAATACCCTGAAATATCAAAAGATGAATTAATAAGGGCCAATCCAGAAATTATCCTACTTTCTTCAGAGCCATTTCCTTTTAAAGAGAAACACCTGCAGGTTTTCAATGAAATATGTCCTTCAGCGAAGGTTATTTTGGTTGATGGTGAGTTTTTTAGCTGGTACGGTTCTAGGTTGCAGAAATCTGTAAGTTATTTTTCAACACTTTTTTAAATTAAAAGCCTTTCACAAATTTTTTGGTGGATAGCACCTCATTTTGGGAAGATATTTGAATAATATAGAGTCCCTGTTCCAAGTAGTAAGTGTTAAAAGAGAGTCGGTTTTCGCCACTGCTAGCCTGGTCATTATAAAGTGTTTTAACAAGCTTTCCTTGAGTATCATAAATACTAATAGAAATCATTTGGGTTTCCTCTAAAGTGAAATCATAAATCATCCAATCTATTGAGGGGTTTGGATAAAGTGTTCCATCAATGAATGGAGGCTCTGTTGATATTATTGGGTCTGGATTTCTGCATGTATCGGAAACGGCAACACTACTAATCCAACTCGCATTGCTGGTTAATCCTCCATACATGCCAGACATCCATACTTTACAAGGATTGCTGTACCAGCGTTGAATTCCAAAGTAATCTCCCCATCTGTCAATCTGCCCGTTTACAAATGAATTGATTGGTGCATCTCCATTTTTAAGTTGAGTTCTTTCAGAGTAATTATTCAAATTGTCCATGTAATAGCAAGCTACTCCGTTGGTGTCAATTGCAGAGGTATAATTAAAACCTATAATACATTCTTTTTCATTGGGGTTAATCCCAGTAGATGCAATATTTGGATAGCCATAATCCATAATAGAATCAGAAAGAATAGTACCATTAATTTCTGGAGCCGATGAATAATTTTCAATAATACCATGGTAGATTCCTGCTGTGCCATAGGAAGTGTCCATGGAGTGATGAACATACTGAATCCAATTGTCGTCAATAACAGCTCCTAGCATTCTTGAGTCATTAGTAGATAGCTCTTTATTAATGGATTGCTTTCCATTAGGGCTCAAAAAGTAATGATCAGGTAAAGAAAGTCTAGTTAAATTAAGTGATGCTAAGCCACTATTTAGGGTATTTGTAACTTCTATTAGGTATACCGTATCACTTTCAGCTGAAAAGTTTTTATTGCTCAGTAAAAATTGATTAGGTCCTCTAAGTCCTCTAGCTCCCCTTGCTGGATGTAAGTTTCTAATGTAAATAGAATCATCTTTTATATCACTCCAAATTTGCATGTCTAATGATGTTTCTCCATTGTATCCATCGTACTTGTCTATTTGCCATATAAGCGACTGTTGAAAGCCTAGCTGCCAGCTAACTCCATTAGCAAGAAGGTTTCCTGTAATAAATAATTCATCTTTACTAAGAGCTATAGCAGGGTAATCTGTCCAATGGTCAGTTCCTAGTGGGTTTCCACTCAGTAAATAAACATTCCAAGGGTCTGATGGGTTGTTTGAAGAGGAAAAAGCAACGCAAATGTTACTGTTTTGATAGGCAGTACCTATTAAAAAAGAAATGATAAAACGATCTTCATCGGGATCATAAATGAATTTAGGGTCATATTTACTAACTGTATTAAATTGAGGGAACCCTGTGGTAAAAGAATGAAGTGTGCCTTCCTCTAAAATAGAGTCATTGTTGGTGTCGTAAAAGAAAAATTTTGAATTTATTCCCGAAACTATAATTCCATCATTTGAGATGGCAAGGGTGTTGTCATTAGGAACCCTATTGTTGTACTGATTTCCTTGAAAACCATTTTCAATAATTATTTCTGGTGTGTTGGAAGAAGATGATTTGCTAGCTAACCCATTATTTTTTCTTGGGTATTTTAAAGATAAAGTTTGTTTTAATTTAAGTAACCTGTCTTTTTCAGATTCCCCATCCGGATTAGGCATTTGTTTGTTTTGTAGATTGACCTGCCACTTGTCAAAATGATCAGAAAGCGAGATTTGTGAAAAAGCGATAGGCTTAACAATTGTACTATTTTGGGAAATAATGTAAAGTTGATTTAAAATAAATAGAATGGAAATTAACTTTTTCAATGGATGTGTTTTGTCAGTAAAGTTTAAAGTTAATTAAACATATTGTTAAAGGAAATTAAATTTATAGGATAAAATAGTAACAACTGAAACCTACTAAAAATAGGATGCCTAAATAACTGATTATTTGTAACCATATCTTAGGCTTATCCATTGTTGGAATATAGCTCATCACCAATTTAAAGTTTACTATTGCAATAACTGGGGCAATTAAAAATGAAAGCGTAGTTGCTAAATCTATAAGGGATTTAAATCCTTTAGGGTTTTCAGAAAAGTAGTAAATGATTAGGAATGAACCTAAGCTCAATGATGCCAAAGAGAAAAGTTGATTTTTTTTGGAAGTATTAGTTGTTTTTCTTGCTTGAAATAATAGTTCTACACAGCGATTCATACTTCTTGAGTACCCATCAAAAACAGCAATACAAGTTCCAAACATAATTGAAAACGCTGCTGCAGCAATTAATAGGTAGCTCCATTCACCAATTGTGGTGGAGTATAAGTTTACAACATCGTTTGCAAATGCTGCTTTGTTGTTAGAAATGGGTATTTCACTACCGTACATCATATATGCTCCAAGAGTGACAAAACATATTGAGAGTAACGCAGAAACAATATACCCAAAGTTAAAATCAAATAGTGTTTCTTTCATTGTAGGTTTATAACCGGTTTGTTTAATTCGTTCAATTGTCCAAAGACTATTCCAAGCTGAAAGATCGATTGCTGTTGGCATCCAACCCATAAGAGCTATTAAAAACCCAATGTCTTTTTTGTTGGTCCAGAAGTTTTGTGGAAGTCCGAAATCTTGCAAATGAGAAGGTCCATGAGCTAATGCCAATAAAAATGCCAATAGGGTAGATATTAATAGTACACTTCCAATTATTTTTATAAGGCTGTCAAGAATACTATACTTCCCAATTAATAGAATGCTTAAGCATAGCATAAATAACACTGAGCTCATTAGCATTGGGATTTGTATTCCAAACAAATTTTCCATGAATCCAGCTGTTACCATTCCAACTGCTGCAGTAACAAAAAACATCGTTGAAATAGTAATTATAAAATAAAGAATTAGCATCCATTTGCCAATTTTTTGATATCCATCAATTAAACTTGTACCTGTGGAATTTGCATACCTTGATCCATATTCAAAAAACGGATATTTTAATAGGTTGGCAAAAAGTATAGCGACTAGTAATCCAAAACTATAATCGGCACCTGCTCTTGTTGATTGAACAAGATGTGAGACTCCAATTGCAGTACTAGCAAATAAGATACCTGGTCCTAAAGTTTTAAGTAAATTTTTAGATGAAATCACAGTTAAAATTATCATTAAAAAATGATAATTTAATTAGATGATAATGTTTTTGATTTCTAGCATTAGTTTTGCTTGGTCAAATAGCTCAATAACATCATCAAAATCTTTTGGGTTAAAAGATAAATGTAAATTATCCAATGGGGTGGCAACAATTACTTTTTCTTCTTTTTGGTGCATCTCAATGGTATGAACATCAATTTCTTCCATAATGTTATTTAATGATTGGCAATACCATATTTATGGTATTCTAAAGTTTGATTTGTAAACCTATGTAAAAGTTTCTAGGTGCAGAAGGAAGTATTCCTGGTCCTGGATAGCCGCTAGCCCTTCTAGTGAAATATGATACGTTAGTTAGGTTGTTTATTCCCATCTCAATTTGGATTTTTTTATAGGAATATTTTCCGGAAATATCCATTGTGTTGTATGAGGGTATAACTCCCACCACAGCATTGGGCGTTGCTATAGTTGCATTTGTTGCATCAGAAAAATGTTCATCGGTGTAGCTGTATTGAAAAGAAATTGAAAATTTATTTATACCAAATGTACATCCTGTTCTTAGTACAACTGGAGGAACAAGCTCAACATATTTATTTTCAAATGCTGGCTCGTCTGAGTTAATGTATTTGGCATCGTTGTAAGAGAAATTAACAAAAGTGCTGAGTTTCTTGTTGGAGCTGTTTTTAAAAAAGATTTTTATCCAGTCAGCTTCAACCATCGTCTCAATTCCAAATGTTCTTGATTGCGATACGTTTGTTCTATATTGAAAAGGGCGAAACAAATTGGTGTCCACCTGAAGAGTAGTTCCAATTCTGTTGTTGTAGAAAAGGGTGAAAATAGAGGCATCAAAGTAAAGTTTGTTGTCTACTTTTCCTCTAATGCCAAGATCTGCATTAAAACCTCGTTCATCTTGAAGAATGGGGTCAATTTTAAAGTTGGGGTTGGTGATTTGCATATCTGCAAAATTGATGCTTCTATAGTTTTGTGAAAAATTTAAGTAAGCTTCGATATCGTTCTTAAGCTTATAGTTGAGGCCTATTCCACTGATTAAAAACCCACGATTTTGATTTCTTGTTACACTGTATACTGTATCGAAAAAAATATTTCCAGCTAAATCTTTTTGTTGTTCTCTGTATCTCCCATTTGCAGCTGTAGAGATGTATTCGTAACGTATTCCGGGAGTAATGCTAAGCTGATTGGAGATGTTGAAAATATGCTCTGCAAAAGCTGAAAAATTAAAACTTGGAAATTGATAATTGCTTTCAACTGAATAGGACGAGTCCATGTTATCCGTATTTTCAACAAAATAAAAATCAGGACCAGTTTGTGTATTTCCATCTCCCTGAATGCTGTTGTTTTGTCCTCTATAGGCTCGTACTCCAACAACAAAAGCCCATGGAAGTTCGAAAGGTTCATACAAATGAACTAACCGAGTTTCATTTCCAATATTGATGAAATCTCCGGAAATTAGGTTTCTAAAAGCAGCGGTATCTCCGATATCGTAAGGATCGATTCTACTAATGTTGTCCAAATAACCTAGTGCATTTCTAGAAGCAATCAAACCAAATGTTCTAGAATTTAATTTCGTATTGGAGTTGATTTCATAATCGATATTTAAAGCAGCTAGGTTCCAATCTACCTGAAACCAATTTCTACTTCTAACAGATGAATAAGGGTTGCTTAAGAAAGTATTGTCTGTTAATCCACCTGGTTGGTGGGCTAGGTAATACATTTTAGTGAACTCAAAACCAACAGATGTTCTTTCATTCAATTGTCTTTTGATATTAAAATGACCATGTATGGCTTCAAATTCAGAATTTGGTCTAAAGTCATTACCAAATTTATAATTGCAGTATCCAAAGTACTTCCACCTAGATTTTGTTCCACCTAAGCTTACAAATGAGTTGTTTAAACCAAATGAACCTATGGTGTGTCTTGCAATAAGCTCCAATGGTTTATTAGGATTGGCCTCTTTTAATTTAAAGTTAATAAGACCACCAAATTGTGGTCCAAATTGCAATGATGCAGCTCCTCTAATTAGCTGTATTTCTTCAATGGCTTCAGAGGGTGGAGTATAATAACTTTCTGGATATCCTAATGCATCAGCACTAATATCATACCCGTTTTGTCTAGTGTTGAAGTTTGAATTTCTACTGGGGTTTAGACCTCTTCCTCCAAGACCTATTTGAATTCCTGCTCCATCACTTTCCCAAATGTTTAATCCAGGTATTTTCCCATAAATTTGTCTACTCAAGTTAGTGGCTTTATTGGCGTCTGTATTTTCTACATCTATAGCCTCAGTTTTTTTTCCTTGAGTAATCATAACCCCTTCAATTGCTTTTAATTTTCGGGTTTGAAAGTTTTTATAGTCTTTATTTTTAATGACTACCTCGTTTAAATCATAAGAAATTGTTTTTAGTGTAATGGCTAAATTAATCAGCTTAGCGTTCAGATTTAAGGTGTCTATTTTCTTTTCGTATCCATAAGAAAAATAGGTGATTTGGTACGAACCATATTTTATATTCGGAGTTAAAAAATAGCCATTTTCATTAGCGTATATCGTAAATGGATTAGTTGTGTTGATTTCTAAAACAGAAATACTTGAGAATGCTAGTTTTTCATTATTAGCATTAAATAAGAGTCCTGAAATTTTCCCTGTTTGCGAGTGAATTCCAATAATGGTGAAAAAATTAATTAGTATAGCTACTTTAATCTTCATAATTAGTAATCCAATCTTTATGTTTAAATCCTCTTTTTTCTTTAGAGAGATCTACAGTTGGGTCAATAAAAATTTTACTTCCTTTGTTAAATAAGCTTACTTGAACATCTGCAGTTACTTTTGGATTTTCAAGGTGTATTTGCTGATCTCCTTCAACAAGAACTGTGTCGCTGTATATTTCATTCAAATGCTTTGCAAATTGAAGAATCATATCTGGTTGACAAGACATCATTTTCTCTTGTTGAGGAGTTAAGTAGTCACAGTTTTGAATAACCATTTTTCTGTCTTTTTCTGGATCATGTATGTAAAATTGCGTATATCCTGCTTTTTCAATTAACATAACTCTCCAGCTAAATCTATAGCCTTGCTCAGTCCAGAACAGTTTTCCAGGGTACAAAAGATATCTAAACGGAAGCAGCAGCTGTAAACAGACAAAACTAGTAAAAAGAACTTTTAATGGTATTCTTAATCCAACAGCAGGTTGGTACAATTCATTGTTTGTAGTGAATTCTTTTCGAAAGATATTTTTAGAAATAAATGAAATGATTTTTGAATGAAAATCTGAAGAAAAGAAAATTAAAGTGCTACATATCATCACAAGTGGGAATACGCCAATTGGAAACATAATTGAGGTCATTACATGAAAAATAACAACTAAAATGTATCCATATATGCGCAATCGGCTATTAATTAAAACAAAGGAAATTGTTAAATCAAATAGTGCACCTCCCCAACTAAATAGGTAGGCAACATAATCTTGTGTTAAAAATTCTCCAATAAGTGGAAAATCCCATTGATGCTTGAGCCAGTTTATCATTGGCTGCGCTTCTATTAACCAATGATAATTCAGCTTTGCAATGCCCGCACAAAAATAAACCAATCCAATCTGAAGCTTAAGTATATTAATGGTCCAAGCTGGAACAAGAGATTTTTTTTTGCAAAAACCAAAGTATTGGTCGATGGAAAAGGACCGGTGTGCAGGTAGGAAAATTAATATAAATGCAATTAAACTAACAAAATAGTAGTGGTTTAAGTAATTGGTTTTATCGATGAGCTCAACGTATGTGAACAGTAGAAAGAAGGTGATGGTATTAATTCTGTATAAAAATCCAAGAAGGATAAAAATGGAGCTAACAAGCATTATCCCAAATAAGACGTACATGCCACTTTCACTTAGTGGCTTTACCCATTCAAATCCATAGTAGGTGAAAAAATAAGTTGGTTTTACGTATAATTCTTCAACCCATCCTTTGAGAATAAATCTCAAGGTGCTGGTAAACAGCATAGCTCCAAAAACTATTCTGAATAATACTAAAGAAGATATAGAACTTGGTTTGTTAATTAAAAGCGATGTCCACTTTTTAATCCCCATCTTGGTCTTGGTAAGTAATTTGTACTGCTAGAGCAGAGGTCATATCAACTTTAATAAGTGGTACAAGTTGTTGAAGCTTGTCATAAGCTATCATTCCTTGAGCATTATTAACAACGACTTCATTGCTTAATGGATCGCTAAGGTAGTTTATTCCATTAATTATTTCAGAAAATTGGTTATTAATAACTTCTGAAAGTGGTGAACCATTTTGCAAAGCACTGGTGAAATCCATGTAATCGTCTAATCCAAGGTTGTTTTCTTCAGAGATAAGGTAATTACAACCGTTAATGTATTTTTGCAAAGACTCTATTGCTCTAACAGCAAAAGGTAGTGATTGACCATAATGATAACATTCTACCCAATCAGGCATTGGTGTTTGAGTTATGCCGTTGAATACGCCAAGAGGAATTCCAAATTTCCCTCTTCTTACGTAGTATTCATAATGTTGATTTAACGCATTTACAACATCACTTATAGAGCTACCTTGAGAAGTTGATTCACTGTTGTTTATAAAATCATCTTTGTAGGTTGAATTCCACTGATTATGAATGTAAGTTGCATTAACAACTAAATCTTGAGTTATATCAGTTAGGTAATTTCCAGCATTGGTTGTTAAAGTGTAATAGTCTACAATTTCTTGATCCGTCTTTCCAGGGATGAATAATAGATAGTCTAAAGCTTGAAATCCTTTTTTATCATTGTTGCTGGCAAAGGTTAATGTCCAACTCCCTGAATTTATATTTGCAATTATACCAGCAGTATCTACAGGAAATGTATTTGTTTGGCTTGTAAGAACAATGTATGCTGATGGGCCAAAATTCAAAAAAGCAATATCTTGCCACGTTAATAATGCATTTTTCCAAGAATCCCTTAAAGAGGATAAGGTTGAAATTGATGGTGAGGACGAGAAAGCAGTTGAAGAATTCGAAAGATTATCTACATTGTTTTTGTAGGCATCTACAGAAGGAAGGATGTATGCATTGACAATATTGTCTAGCAAACCTTGCCTGTTAAAGCTTTCATATTCACAAGATTGATCTTCTTTTTTGGCGTTGCAATCATAATTGAGAGCAAGCGGGTCTGTACAACCTTTTTTACACGCATTAAACGCAAAAATCACCAAAACAACAGCTGATTTGATGAGTAAATTTTTTCTAAAAAACGATAAAAGCATTAACATAATATAATATTTAAAAACACCTGTGGGTTTTTCCCACAGGTGATAAGTTGTCTAAAATTAATTTGTCATTAAAGATTCTCTCTTTCTGTTTGAGTGAATCCATGAGCATCAGCAATTATATCAATAACTGCATTAACCGACATAGTACTTTGAGCAAATCCGTAGAAATCATCGTTAATAGCAGGAGATCCTCCTGGCATTCCATCTACAAGAATTCCCATTACTTCAGTTCTTGACATTACAGGGTCCTGAGCAAATTGAATTCCATAAATAAATGCCCAAGCTTCAGAAAGGTAGTGACATACTTTGTTTTGAGATTCCCCATCAGCAACTTTTTGCTTAGTTGAATTCAAGTAGTGAATAGCCATACCAGCAACCATTCTCTGAGCTTCAATTGTAATGATTTCTGACTGAGCAATTGCATCAGCTGTAAACCCTTGATCAGGATTGATTCTATCAGCAGCGATAGCAGCTCTACCAATTCTAAATGCATTAGCAACATTATTAGCTGATCCAATTACAGCTTCTAAAGTGTTGTTTGCATATTTACCCCAGAATCTGTTAGTTCCACTTGCAGGGTAGTCAGTAGCATCGGTAAAATACCCATAAGCTTCATCCCAGTGGTGCTCCATTTCAGTGTAGTATTTACCGTTATCTGGGTCATCAGCAGTAGAGTTGTCATCTGAAGCAATATCAGCAAGGTAGTTGTCAGTCATTTGGCTGATAAAACAAGCACTCATTAATCCCTTTTCGATTAGCTGAGTCCACTCAATTCCATCTGCATTTTGCAAGTAACCACCACCAACATTTGGAGATGCAGCTGCTGCGTCATTCATCCATGCTTCAAACTCAGCAATAATTGTTACGTCTCCTTTAGCTGTTTTACTTTTTAACTGTTTACCGTTACCAACAAGAGCTTGGTCACTCCAACCAGTGTATGAGTTGTCATACATTGCTAGTAGAGTAGCAGCATCAAGAGCAGTTCCGTTATCATTAGCCGTTTTTAAGTAAGATGTCATTTCAGAAAGCATGTCCATTCTTGCAGTTTGTCCACTGTAAGAAACGGTATTGTTTCCATTGGCATCTGTAAATTCGTAAGTTGTAGGGACGCTGTAAGAATACTCACATGAACCATCATCTTTTTTTGCACTCTCGCTGTAGTTGTCAGCAAGTGGATCTGTACATCCTTCTTTTTTACAACCAGTAAGTACAAATAGTAAACCTGTTGCAACTAAAATGGTGTTTTTTGTAAATTTCATTTTTTATTGATTATAGTTTTAATTTTTATGCAAATCTATTTTGTCAGAATTATGTGTACAATACCTTTTTTGTGGTATTTTATTTAAAATGGTTCTAAATAATACCTATTTAAGGGTATTTGAATAGTTCAAATTGTATCTTATTATTGCAAAAAATTAACTATGAACACATTTATTATCTCATTTAGAGAGTCCTTAGAAGCTGCATTAATTGTAGGTATTATATATACATTACTTCATAAAAAGTCACTTTTAATTCAAATTAAATATTTATGGTTTGGATTGGCTTCAGCAATAATTTCTTCATTTGCTATAGCATTTTTTCTAAAGTGGATTAAATCACTTATAAATAATGAATCTATTGAGAAGTTAATGGAAGGATCATTTATGATTCTTACAGCGGCTTTTGTATTTTACGTTATTTTCTGGCTTTCTAAGCAAGTATCATCTTCTAAAGATTTACAAGATAAAACCTTAGGTGCTTCAGGAAAAAAATGGGGTATTTTTTGGTTGGTTTATTTTACAGTTTTGCGTGAAGGATTTGAAACCGTACTTATGCTTATGCCTTCAGAAACCATGGAAGGAGAAGCGTATTTTTATTTGAAATTTTTATCAGGAATTGTGCTTGCCGTTCTTATTGGTTACCTAATTTTCTTTCAGGGAGTTAAAGTGGATATTCGAAAATTCTTTAAGGTAACTTCTTTTTTCCTTGTAATATTTGCTGCTGGAATGGTAGCATATGGTGTACATGAGCTAGAAGAGTTTTTTGTTAAAGGTGAGCATTTAAGCGCTATAGGTTTTGAAAATGAAAAAGAGATTTCTAGAGTATGGAATGTCTTAGTTCCAGTAAAAGAACTTCCTGAACAAGCGAATGAAGCATTCTATAGTTATAATGAAGGTAAGGGTAAATACATACATGTGTTTCATGATAAAGGTGCAATAGGGGGCTTTATGAAAGGTTTTGTTGGATACAATTCTAATCCCAATTGGATTGAATTTATAGCTTGGTTATTTTCATTGATATTTGGAATTAACCTTTGGAGAAAAGCTTAGTTTTCTTGGTTGATCTAATTACTTATTGTATCATTAGTTTAATTTTGTAAGGATATGTTTAGCATTCCTTATAGAAAAATTTATTCATCTAAATTTCTTTTAGACTTTTTAAATGGAGATTCAGCTACTTCTAATTTTATTCCAACAGCTACCAATATTGAAGATTTTAAGGAGCTAATTCTTGAAAAAGATTTCCCTTTTGAAAATAGAAAAATTCTTTGCAGTACCATTTCTAAGCAGTATGAAAATTCTGGAATTGCAGCTCCTAATCATTTAGATAAATTATTAGATGCTAATTCGTTTACTGTAACAACAGGTCATCAGTTGTGTTTATTTGGTGGTCCTCAATTCTTTATTCATAAAATAGTTTCTGCTATATCTTTAGCTAATCAGTTAAAGTTAGCTTATCCCGAAAGTAATTTTATACCTATATTTTGGATGGCTTCTGAAGATCATGATTTTGATGAAATAGCATCTGTTTCAATCTTTAATAAGGAAATTAAAGTTAATGGGGGAAATAATAATCCAGTGGGGAGGATTAAAACATTAGAATTTTCTTCTGCATTAAAAGAGCTTAAGTCATTTTTTATGAATGATTCTTCAGGGAATCATTTAATTTCAATTTTTGAAGAAGCATTTTCTAAGTCTAATTGGGCAGACTGTACTAGATTTTGGGTAGATAAATTATTTAGTAAATATGGCCTTATTGTACTTGATGCTGATGCTAAGGAATTGAAAACAGTGTTTCGTCCTACATTAGAATTAGAAATTAAACAGCAATTCGTATACAACGCTGTTGTTAATACTAATAATAGCATTTCTAAAGAGGGGTATTCTCCAAAAATTAATCCTAGAAAACTAAATTTATTTTATTTCAACAAAGGAAATAGAGAAAGAATTATTTCTAATGAGGGTGTTTTTCTTATAGGTGATTTAACGTATTCGAAAGATCAAATTTTAAAAATGATAGAGTTGAATCCTGAAAACTTTAGTCCAAATGTTCTGCTCAGACCGTTATACCAAGAATCAATTCTGCCTAACCTGGCCTATATAGGAGGTCCAGCAGAAATTCAATATTGGGGGCAGCTAAAAGAAGCTTTTGATTTTTCTAATGTTGATTTTCCGATGGTTATTTTAAGAGATCATTTTGGTTGGATAAATAATTCAGATTTAACTTGGTGGAAATCTAAGGGGCTTAATGAAAGTGACTTGTTTTTGGACTATGATGAACTTGTCAAAAAAATACTTATTAAAGACAACGTTTTTTCCTTAAATGTTGAAGATCATTTACAAGCAATTAAAAGTAGTATATTAAAGGAAATTCAAACAGTAGATCCATCTATTGAAAGTATGCTTATTGGTGAGCTTCAAAAATTTAAAAACGGAATTAATAAAATTGAGTCTAAACTTACGAGATCTTCTAAAAGAAATAATGAAATCTTTTACAAGAAAGTAAAGAAGGTTCAGGATTCTTTAATGATTAATGGAAATCTAAATGAAAGAAAGGAAGGTTTTATTCCTCTTTACATCACTCTAGGTGACCAATATTTGAGTTTTTTATTAGAAGCAGCTAACCCCCTTAAAAGTGAGCTTAAAATTCTAGAGAAGTAGAATTTGAATTATTTCACTTTTATAAATAGTAAAATCCAGCTTACTATAAAACATAAGCCACCAATTGGTGTTAAGGGAATCATGCAGTATTTTATCAAAGTAATGTCTCCTAGAAATCCTTTGTTAATAGCTAAAACATATAAAGATCCTGAAAACATAAAGATTCCAATTAGCATTATTCTAAGAGACCATTTTAATTTCATTTCTGGTTTAATGCCTGAAATTAGGGCAATGATTAGAATTCCAATTGAGTGAATAAGCTGGTAGAAAACCCCTTTGTTCCACCAATCAAGTTGTTGATTATTAATTAAATCTTTAAGCGCATGAGCACCAATGGCACCAAGGGCAACACCAATTGCAAGTGACAAGGCGCTTATTTTAATCCAATTATTAGTTTTCATTTAGAAATTTTTCAAATTTATCTACTGAAGAGTTTAAAAGGAAAAGTTCTTTTAGCTGGTAGAAGTTTTCTAAGTCATATGCGCAGGAATAACTCAAGAAAGAGAGCTCTAATTTTTGATCATCAAATTCAAACAACGAAAGAATGCTTTTAATGTCATTAATTGAATAGCAACGGTTGGTAAGTCCTTTTTTTGCCAATGTTAATTTTTTGGAGGAAAATAATTCAGCTTTGATGTTTTCAATTAGTGGTTCAGCATCAGCTAAAGGTTCCTTGCAGCCAATTGTTCCTTTGTATGAGACGGATATGTCTGGGTTTATTAAAAGAGAATCTGTAAAGAAAGTAGAATCTTTAAGGTAAAGAGAGTCTAAGACAAGAATTGAATTATGAAAGGGGATTATTAGCTGGTTGGTATCAATAGGGTTTACCCCAATAGCAACTTCACCAGTATATCTGAATTTGTAGTTGTTTTGAGCATAAATAAGTTCAGCGGATGTTTCTTTTAGTGTTTCTTCAAAAAATATGGATTTTTCAATAACCTGTCTTAATGAATCAGGAATTAATATTTTCATCTTCATGGACTTCTCTGTATAGTCACTAATTTTTATGTTGTAAAAAGGAGTGCTGTTTTGAAGTATATCATTAATGAAAACAAAAAAACATGTAGAGTCTGTAGACTTTATTGAGATATTGTTGGTTATTTGAGCAGTTAAGTTCAGTTGACCAAATAGTCCAATTGCTATTAAAAGGGTTTTGAATTTCATTTATTAAAGCTTAACAAAAATAGTATTTGTTTATTCTTAGCGAAAGGTGTGCCAAATATTCTTTAATATGAATTGTTGGATGTGAAAAAAAATTAGTTGATTTGTGTTCTCTTAAATAGATTTAAAAAATTAGTAATTCAATATGAAAAAAATACTTGTAATAGGGGCGGGAAGGTCTTCATCTTCAATGATTAAATATTTTTTGGATAATTCTCAGCAAGAGGATTGGTTTGTTAAAGTAGGAGATATGGATGTATCTATTGCACAGGAGAAAGTTAACAACCACCCAAATGGATTAGCTTTTTTGTTTGATGCCCTTGATCCTCAAGAGAGAGCTAAGGAGATAGCTGATTCAGATATCGTCATTTCTATGCTTCCTGCTCGTTTTCATATGGAAGTAGTAAAAGATTGCATTGCATACAAAAAAGACGTAATCACTCCAAGTTACATTACCGATCAGATGAAAGACCTTAATGAACAGGTTTTAGCTGCCGGTATTATTGCCATGAATGAAATGGGACTAGATCCAGGAATTGATCACATGTCTGCCATGAAGATATTAGATGAAATTGAAGAGTCTGGAGGATGTGTTAAAGGTTTTGAGTCCTTCACTGGTGGGTTAATTGCTCCTGAGAGTGACAATAACCCTTGGAATTATAAGTTCACTTGGAATCCTAGAAATGTGGTTTTAGCAGGGCAGGGTGGAGCTGCTAAATTTATTCAAGAAGGGCAGTACAAATACATTGCCTACAATAATTTATTTAGAAGAACAGAAATAATTGATATTGAGGGGTATGGTAAATTTGAGGGCTATGCCAATAGAGATTCTCTGAGGTATCGTTCTATCTATGGATTAGAGAATATTCCTACCATATACAGAGGAACATTACGTAAAATAGGTTTCTGTAGAGCTTGGAATATTTTTGTTAAGTTGGGATTGACCGATGACTCATATACCATTGAAGGGTCAGAAAACATGACTTATAGACAGTTTGTGAACTCATTTTTATCCTACAATTCTCATGATTCTGTAGAGCTTAAATTCCGTTATCAATTGCGAATTGAACAAGACGATTATATATGGGAGAAATTGGTTTGGTTGGGAATATTTGAGGACACAAAAATTGGAATAAAGGATGCTACTCCAGCTCAAATTCTTCAGCAGATATTAGAAGACAAATGGACTTTGTCTCCAAATGATAAAGACATGATTGTTATGTGGCACAAACTTAACTATACCCTTAATGGTCAGGATAAAGAAATTAGATCACACGTTACATATATAGGTAAGGATCAGACGTTCACTGCAATGAGTGATACAGTTGGTTTACCAGTTGCTATTTGTGCAAAAATGATACTAAATAAGAGCATTAAACTCAAAGGTGTTCACTTGCCAATTCACAAAGAAATTTACCTGCCTGTGTTAAAAGAATTGGAGACGTATGGAATAGTATTTAAAGAAAAACAAGTAACTCCTGTTTTATATAAATAGTTATTTACGCCTCTGAGTTTTCTTTTTCTTTAAGCTTCATTACTAGGTTAAGCGCATCAGGAACAACATCACTGCTAACAACAACTAATGAGTTCTTTTTAGCATTTTTAACTGCATGTATAATTGCATCTCTTTCAGAGTGAATGATGTCTACCTTTTTATTGGGGTCTACAGCTTTTATACCGTCATGAATCTCATTAATTAGTTCTTCTTCATCTTTACCTCTTAGATTTCTATCTTGTCTGATAATTATTTCATCAAACATTTGAGCAGCAATTTCTCCCAGCTCATTGTTGTCTTGAGTTCTTCGATCTCCAACTCCTGCTACAATACCCACTTTTTCAGAGGCATCAATCTGGTCAACATAATCTTTAATGGCTCTAAATCCTGCAGGATTATGAGCATAGTCTAAAAGAACTTTGAAGTTTTTAAAATTAAACATGTTTAATCTTCCAGGAGTTTGGGAAGGTGAGGGAATAAACGATTCAATAGCAACCTTTATGTCTTCTATTTTAAATCCATCTAAATAGGTAGCAAGAACAGCGGCAAGTACATTCTGAATCATAAAACTTGCTTTTCCACCCATAGTAAGAGGAACGTTGGCTGCTTTTGAAACTCGCATTTTCCATTCTCCCTGGCATATAGTAATGTAGCCGTTTTCATAAATAGCAGAAACACCACCTCTTTTAAAATGTCTTTTAATTCTCGGATTGTTTTCGTCCATTGAAAATAAAGCTAAATTACATTCTACTTTATTTGCCATGTCAAATACTAAATCATCATCTGCATTAAGTACAGCATATCCATCAGGCTTAACAGTTTCTGGAATTACTCCTTTTACACGAGCCAATTGTTCTATAGTGTGTATTCCCTTGAGCCCTAAGTGATCTCCGGCAACATTAGTAACAACTCCAATATCACATTTTTTGAATCCTAAACCAGCTCGAAGTAATCCACCCCTTGCAGATTCCAAAACTGCATAGTTAACCGTTGGGTCTTTCAATACAAATTCTGCACTAGCAGGACCAGTACAATCTCCCTTCATTAAGAGTCTGTTTTGTATATATACCCCGTCAGTTGTGGTGTAGCCTACCTTTTTACCTTTCATTTTAGCGATATGGGCAATAAGGCGTGTTGTAGTAGTTTTTCCATTTGTCCCTGTAACTGCAATTATTGGAATTCTAGAATCATCACCAGGAGGGAAAAGCATATCAACAACACTTGATGCTACATTTCTTGGAAGTCCTGATGAGGGTTGTAAATGCATTCTAAAACCAGGTCCTGCATTAACTTCTAAAACTGCCCCACCAGTATTTTCAATGGGTTTTGTTAATGTCTCTGCCATAATATCAATTCCACAAATATCAAGATCAATGATTTTAGATATTCTTTCGGCCATGAAAACATTTGAAGGGTGTACTAGGTCAGTAACATCTTCTGCAGTTCCTCCTGTACTTAGGTTGGCGGTGTTTTTAAGTTTAACATACTCTCCAGACTTAATAATAGATTCCGGAGTTAACTCATTTTCTTTTAGAATTTCTAATGTAAGGTTGTTGATGTCAATTTTAGTTAGCACTTTTTCATGACCAAAGCCTCTTCTAGGATCTTCATTTACTTTGTCAATCAATTCTTTAATAGTGGATTTCCCATCACCAATCACATGTGCTGGAGAACGTTTAGCAGCAGCCACCATCTTGTTGTTTATAACTAAGATCCTGAAATCTTCACCCACTACATATTTCTCAACAATAACTAATCTTGAGATTTCTTTGGCTGAAGCAAAAGCAATTAAAGCGTCATCTAACGAATTGATATTGGTTGTTATTCCTCTTCCGTGGTTGCCGTTAACAGGTTTTATTACAATTGGATAACCAATGTCTTCAATAACTTCTTTAAGGCCTCTTTCTGTTCTTATTATGTCTCCATTTGGAATAGGAACTTCAGCTTGCTCTAATAAATGTTTGGTGTCGTCTTTGTCGCAGGCAAGTTCCACACCAATGCTGCTCGTTTGACTTGTTACTGTAGCTTGAATTCTTTTTTGGTTAGCACCATATCCTAATTGACACAATGAATACCTGTTTAATCTCATCCAAGGAATATTTCTAGCTTCTGCTTCCGCTATAATAGATGCTGTACTGGGCCCTAATCCTTCATCTTGTCTGATTTCACGCATTTCTTGAATGTCTTCTTCAAGATTATATTTCTCACCATCAATTAGTGCTTGAGCAATTCTAAATGCAGCTTTTGCTGCATATTTACCTACTTTTTCTTCTATATAGTCGAACACAACGAAATAGACTCCTTCTTCACCATATGTTCTTGTTCTTCCAAAACCTACCTCCATGCCTGCTAAGCTTTGAATTTCTAGGGCAATGTGTTCGATAACATGTCCCATCCATGTTCCTCTTTCAACACGTTGAAAAAAACCACCTGGCTCTCCAACAGAACACCTGTGCTCAAACATACCAGGAAATAGCTCTTTTAGTCTTTCAGAAAAACCTTCAATTTTATTGGTAGGCT
Source organism: Parvicellaceae bacterium (assembly GCA_045561415.1). Classification (GTDB taxonomy): domain Bacteria; phylum Bacteroidota; class Bacteroidia; order Flavobacteriales_D; family Parvicellaceae. The sequence goes on along the minus strand of JBJKXU010000003.1, from coordinate 28,628 downwards.
TTTGTTCAAGATCTTCTAAATCTAAAACCATGACAATTAGTTTATGTCTTCTTATTGACCAGTAATTTGGTCCTCTCATAGCCTTGATATCCCGTATTTTCATGTTCTTTTAATTAAGATTAATTTTAAAGGTCGGCAAAAATAAATTTTTATGTGAAGCAAACTATTATAATCTTTGTTATAATTACACTAATTTAAAATAAAGAAATGTTAACACAAATAAAAGGTACACTTATACCTATTGGGGGGAATGAGGATAAAGGAAGAAATGAGAATTTAGGTATAGATTTTATAACTGAGGGTATCCTTTTTCATGTTGTTAGGCAATGCGGAGGTAAAACAGCTAAAATTCTTGTTGTTCCAACTGCTTCAAGTATACCCGAAGAAGTAGGGCAAAATTATTTAGATGCATTTAACAAACTCGGTTGTAATAATGTTAGTGTTTTAGACATACGCAAAAAAGAACAATGTCACGATTTGGCTTTTATTAATGAGCTTAAATCGTGCTCAGGTATTTTATTTTCTGGAGGAGATCAATCAAGAATCGTAGATATTATTTCCAATACTCCTTTTCATGATTTGCTAATGAAAAGATATGTAAATGAAGATTTTGTCATTTCCGGAACTAGCGCAGGGGCAATGTCTATGGTAAGTCATATGATTAGAGGAGGGAGTAGCGAAGAATGTCTTTTGAAAGGTGCTGTCAAAATGAGAGAAGGCATGGGTTATATTAGCGCTTTGATAATAGATACGCATTTCATTAGAAGAGGAAGGTTTGGTAGGCTTGCAGAGGCAGTAGCAGCATTTCCTAATTTAATTGGAATAGGTCTAGCTGAGGATACTGGTATGATAATCAAAAATGGAAATGAATGTAAGGTTATAGGGTCTGGAATGGTTATTGTTTTTGATGCTAAGAACTTGTCTCATAATAATCATGCAATACTTTTTGATAACACTCCAATGACAATGGCTAATCTTACCACTCATGTTCTGGCTAATGGAGATCAGATTGTTTTAGATTCAAGATCAGTAAAAGTATTGCCTCTGAAAGCAGCTTTTGATTAATAGATTGCTATGATTTCTTTTTGTTGGTAGTTTATTGACCCTCTATACATGCCTTCAGTATTATAAGGCATGGCTATATTGCCAAGTGAGTCCACGGCAATAAGCCCTCCGTCTCCACCTATAGATTTCACTCTTTTATGAATAACTTCATTGCAGGCATCTTCAAGAGATAATCCCTTCATTTCCATTAAGCAAGAAACATCATAAGCAACTACACCCTTTAAGAAAAACTCTCCACTTCCTGTACAAGAAACGGCACAGGTTAGGTTGTTGGCATAATTACCAGCACCAATAATAGGGCTGTCACCAATTCTACCGAATCTTTTGTTAGTCATTCCTCCAGTAGATGTTGCAGCAGCTAAATTTCCATTCATGTCTAGAGCTACAGCACCAACGGTTCCGAATTTATCGGTCTTTTTTTTACTGTGATCCAATTGAAATTCATTTGTCCCTTTAATTCTTTGCCATTGATTAAATCTAAATTCATCATAGAAATAAGCTGCCTTTTCTGTTGGACAATTCATTTGTTTTGCAAATTCTTGAGCTCCTTTGCCTCCCAGTAGTACATGTTCACTTTTCTCCATAACTAATCGGGCTAGTTCAATGGGGTTTTTAATGTTGTTAATGCCACAAACCCCTCCAGCGTTTAGATTGGCCCCATCCATTATTGCTGCATCCATTTCATGGGTTCCATCTGCAGCAAAAACAGCTCCTTTTCCGGCATTGAAAAGTGGGTTGTCTTCAAGTGTTTTAACCGCTTTTTCTACTGCTTCAATCGCAGGTTGTCCATCTTTTATAAGCTCATAGCCTTGGTTTAAAGCCGCTTTTAGTCCAGCCGTGTAGGCTTTTTCTAAGCTAGGATTCATTTCACTTTTTAAAATTGTTCCTGCTCCTCCATGTATAGCAAAGCTTATTTTTTTCATTTTTATTGTTCTTGATGAATTGCAAACTTATAATATTAAATCAAATCATGTAATAGTAATTTTAAATCAATTTGAAGCAATTAAAAATTGAGTATATTACACCTGTAAAAAAAATTATACAATGACTGATTTTAAGACGGATATTCAGATTGCTCAAGAGGCATCATTAAATCACATAGAGCAGGTAGCTCAAGAGCTAAACATTTCAAAGGATGATTTGGAATTATATGGAAAATATAAGGCTAAGCTCCCCCTTAGTTTGTTGAATAAGGATAAAATTAATTCAGCTAATCTTATTTTAGTTACTGCTATGACGCCAACTCCAGCTGGAGAAGGTAAGACCACTACGTCAATTGGATTAACTGAAGGGTTAAATAAAATTGGTAAAAAAGCGATGGTTGTTTTAAGAGAACCCTCTTTAGGGCCGGTTTTTGGTATTAAAGGTGGTGCCGCTGGTGGTGGTTATGCACAAGTTGTTCCAATGGAAGACATTAACCTTCATTTTACAGGAGATTTTTCAGCCATAGAAAAAGCCAACAATTTACTATCGGCTTTAATAGACAATAACATTCAAAGTAAAACAAGAAGCTTAGGAATTGATCCAAGAACTATTGTTTGGAAAAGGGTAATGGATATGAATGACAGAGCGCTTAGAGACATCGTTATTGGTTTAGGTGGAACTGCTAATGGTATTCCTAGAGAAGATGGGTTCAACATTACTCCAGCATCTGAAGTAATGGCAATATTGTGCATGTCTGAAAGCTTTGAGGACCTTAAAGCTAGATTAGGAAATATTTTTATTGGATTTACTTTTAGTAAAAAACCCATTTATGCTAGAGATTTAAATGCTCAAAATGCTATGGCAATTTTATTGAAAGATGCCATTAAGCCAAATCTAGTTCAAACTCTTGAAGGTAATCCTGCTATAATTCACGGTGGACCATTTGCAAATATTGCTCAGGGAACCAATACGATTTTAGCTACTAAAATGGGACTCTCTCTAAGTGATTATGTTGTAACTGAAGCTGGTTTCGGAGCAGATTTAGGAGCTGAGAAATTTTTAAACATCAAATGTGTTTCTGGAAATCTTAAGCCTAAAGCCCTGGTGCTTGTTGCTACAATTCGTGCATTAAGGCATCATGGTGGTGCCAAAAAAGAGCAATACAATACAGCAAGTATTGAACGTGTAACCAAGGGTATAGCTAATCTTGAAAAACACATAGAAAATTGCAAGAAATTTGGTCTTAATCCTGTAGTGGCTATTAACGCTTTTCCATCAGACACCAAGGAAGAAGTAGATTTTGTTATTAATTGCTGCAAAAATTTAGGGGTGAAAGCTGTTGTTGCCAAAGGATGGGAACTGGGTGGAGAAGGTATGACAGATTTGGCTTCAGCAATAGTTGATGAAATTAATGGCACTAATGATTTTAAACCACTTTATGATTGGTCGTTGTCTGTGAGAGAAAAAATTGAAATTATTGCTAAGCAAATATATGGAGCAGATAATGTAGAATATAGTAAGAAAGCTTTAACAGATTTAAAAAAAATCAAAGACTTAGATTTAGATCATTTGCCAGTCTGCATGGCCAAAACACAGAAATCATTCAGTGATAATGCTTCTTTATTGGGAAGGCCAAGTGGTTTTGATGTTAATGTTAGGGAATTTGAGTTTGCAACAGGTGCTGGTTTTGTCATACCAATTCTAGGAGTGATGATGCGAATGCCGGGCTTGCCTGCTGTTCCAGCTTCTGAAGGGATGAACATTGATAACAATGGTAAAATTTCTGGCCTTTCATAAGTTGGATGTTATTCCAAAATATGAGGGAGAAAAGTTCTCTGATGGTAAACTAAATGCGGTTTCCGATTCAATTATTTCTGAGGAAGCTTTGCAGATTAACATTAATGGTTCTCCTTTTACTGTTATTATGAGGACTCCTGCTGAAGATGTTGATTTGGTTAGAGGATTGTTGTATTGTGAGGATATTTATACTGGAGAGGATCAATTAGAAGTCGAAATTGTTAAAACCAATAGGTTAAATTATATAACTGAAGTTGATGTTTCAATTCATGATAATTTTTTGGGTCAAGGGTACTTGAGTTCCAGAAGTTTGCTTTCTGTTTCTTCCTGTGGAATATGTGGTAAAAGGGAGCTTGGAGATTTAAATGTTGATGGCGATCGATTGCCAAAATATTTATTTTCAAGAGACCTGATTGTTCAGATGCAAAACAAGATGATTGAAAAGCAGGTTTTTTTTAAAGACTGTGGCGGCTCGCATGCTGCTGCTGCATTTGATAGTAAGGGAAATCTGATTTTAATAAAGGAAGATGTAGGAAGACACAATGCTGTCGATAAAGTAGTTGGAGGAATTCTTAATCAAGCTTTAGATAGCGCCTCTTTTTTATTGGTTAGTGGTAGGGTTTCTTATGAAATTGTAACAAAAGTTTTTAGAGCTAAGATTCCTGTATTAATTGCAGTTTCTGCTCCCTCTTCATTGGCTATAGATTATGCCAAAGAGTTAGGTGTTGGTTTATATGCTTACTGTAGAGACGGAAAATCCACAAGATATGCTTAACTTTATATTTTGAATAAGACATTAAAAAATACAGGTCAACCTCCAATTAAGTTTACTGGAATTTCTCTTTCAGCTCCTAAACAATATGCTGCTGGTATTCCAGCTATTCTATCTTCTTTAAAATTTATCCGAAAGGAAGTAGGTGTGGCTAAAGGTTTTAAGTTACTTAAAGCTATGAATCAGCTAGGAGGATTTGATTGCCCTGGATGTGCTTGGCCTGACCCAGACGATAAGCGAGCTTTACTTTCAGAATATTGTGAAAATGGGGCTAAAGCCATTTCTGAAGAATATGCTAAGCAAAAAGCTAATCCAGCGTTTTTCTTGAAACATACTGTAGCCGATTTATTGGATTGGTCTGATATGGAATTGGGAAAGTCTGGGAGGTTAACTCATCCGATGTCGTGGAATCCTGAAAACGACAAATATGAAAAAATATCTTGGGATGCAGCTTTTGAGTTAATAGCTGCTAATCTCAATGGTTTAGCTGATCCCAATCAAGCAATTTTTTATACTTCCGGTAGAACAAGTAATGAGGCTGCTTTTTTATATCAGCTTTTTGTTAGAAAGCTAGGAACTAATAATTTACCCGACTGTTCTAACATGTGTCACGAAAGTAGTGGAGCTGCCTTGTCAGAAACTTTAGGAATTGGAAAAGGCTCTGTAACCTTAGAAGATTTTAATCATGCTGAATTGGTGATGGTAATTGGTCAAAACCCAGGAACTAATCACCCTAGAATGCTTTCAGCACTCAGAAATACAAAAGAGGCGGGAGGTAAAATTATTTGTGTAAATCCTCTTCCTGAAGCTGGATTAATTTCATTTAAAGACCCCCAAAGACCTCTGGATTGGATAGGGAGTGGTACTGATTTAGCAGATCTTTTTATTCCAGTAAGAATAAATGGAGATTTAGCTCTTATTAAGGCAATACTTCTTTTAATTAACGAAAAAGAAAAAAAGCAAAAAGGAGCTCAGTTCGATTGGGAATTTATAGCTTCTAAAACATCAGGATTTGAGCAGTTTATCAATGATTTAGAGAAACAAGATTTTAATTTCTTAGTAAGTCAAAGTGGGGTAGAAGAGCAACTTGTTGTAGAAGCTGCAGAGCTTATAGCTGCAAAAAAGAAAATTATTATTTGTTGGGCAATGGGGTTGACACAGCATAAAAATGCAGTCTCAAATATCCAAGAACTGGTTAATTTATTGTTGTTAAAAGGAAGTATTGGAAAGAAAGGTGCTGGAACCTGTCCAGTAAGGGGGCACTCTAATGTTCAAGGAGATCGTACTATGGGAATTTGGGAGAAACCGCCACTTTCCTTTTTAAATAAATTAAAAGAAGCGTTTGATTTTAATCCGCCTAAAGAACATGGTTATGATGTGGTTGAGGCTATAAAAGCCATGCACAATAAGAAGGCAAAAGTTTTTATGGCTTTAGGTGGGAATTTTATTTCAGCAACTCCTGATACTGTTTTTACTTCAGCAGCAATGAAAAATTGTGACTTGACTGTGCATGTTTCAACAAAGCTAAATAGAAGCCATTTAATTCATGGTAAAAAAGCACTTATTCTCCCTGTTTTAGGAAGGTCCGAAATCGATGTTCAACAATCAGGAAGTCAATTTGTAACTGTGGAAAACAGTATGGGCGTTGTTCATTCGTCTAAAGGAACACTACCTCCTTCTTCTGAGACGATATTGAGTGAACCTGCTCTTGTATGCAGATTGGCCGCTAAAACATTCGAAAATGATACCATTGATTGGTTGGCCTTAAAAGATGATTACTCGCTAATTAGAAATAAAATTGAGGCTGTTATTCCTGGTTTTGAATCCTTCAATAAGAAAGTAGAAAATCCCGCAGGCTTTTATCTTCCTAACAACGCAAGAATTGGAGATTTTTCTACAACTAAAACCGGAAAAGCCAATTTTACTACTCATGCTGTTGAATCCCTAAAGCTAAAGCCAAAACAGCTTGTAATGATGACTATTCGTACACATGATCAGTACAACACCACTATTTATGGGTTAAATGATAGGTATAGAGGGATTTATAATGAAAGAAGGGTTATTCTTATGCATCCTGAGGACATGAAGGAAAATCAACTTCATAATTTAGATTTAGTAGATATAAAAAGTCATTTTAACAATGAATTAAGGAAAGTGGAAAATTTTCTTGTAGTTCATTATCCCATTCCTAAGGGGTGTTGTGCTACATACTTCCCTGAAGCAAATGCGTTAGTTCCCATTGGAAGTGTTGCTGATAAAAGCAATACACCTACCTCAAAATACATTGTAATAACAGTTGAAAAACACCACTGATTTTAAAGTTCAGTTGTTCTACTAACAACGCATTGTACATTAAAAAAGTTAAACTTTATGTTGTTGTAATTATTAATAAACTAGTTTTGTATCAAAATTTAAAAGTTAACAGAGATGCCTGACTTCAAACACATACCCTTCGATACCAAAAATACGGAGTTTGTTAAAGCTTTAAGAAAAAAAGTTAACGCTTATTTTAAGGAAAAAAACATTTCTAAGCACAGCAATTTTAACATGGTGCTTAAAACCATTTTTATGATTTCTATTTATTTTGTTCCTTTTGCATTTATAATTTCTGGTGCCATTGAATCTCTATGGATAAATCTTCTACTTTGGTCTGTTATGGGCTTTGGTATGGCTGGTATTGGAATGTCTGTAATGCATGACGCTAATCATGGATCGTATTCGAAAAATAAAAAGGTCAATTTAATATTGGGTCATATTATTGAATTTGTTGGAGGAAGCGCACTTAATTGGAAACTCCAGCACAATGTTTTGCACCATACTTATACCAATATTTCTGGGATGGACGAAGATTTAGAGTCTGATCCTATGATGCGTTTTTCTCCCGATCAAGAACGAAAAAGATTTCACCGTTTTCAACACATTTATGCTTGGTTTTTATATTCTTTAATGACCATTTCATGGAGTATAGATAAAGATTTTGCTCAATTGGTAAGGTATAAGAAAAAAGGATTGTTAAGCATGCAAAAAGTTAACTTTTCTAAAGCAATGGTTTTTTTAATCTGCTCTAAAGTATTTTATTATGGATATGCTCTTGTACTTCCCTTGATTTTTGCTTCTACATGGTGGAGTGCATTAATTGGTTATGTTATAATGCACCTTATTGCAGGTTTTGTTTTGGCAATTGTTTTTCAATGTGCACACGTTGTTGAGAATGCAGATTATCCAAAACCTCTTTCAACTGGAAATATGAAAGATAATTGGTTTGCTCATCAATTACATACCACCTCAAATTTCGCTATGAAATCTAGGTTGTTTTCTTGGTATGTTGGCGGGCTAAACTTTCAAGTTGAGCACCATCTATTCCCAAACATTTGTCACGTTCATTATAAGAAGATTAGCCCTATTGTTAAGGCTACAGCAAAAGAATTTGGATTGCCCTACAACAACTTCAAAACATTTTTTGGAGCGCTTATGTGTCATACAAGACATCTAAAGAATTTAGGAACGTCCTAATTTATAACTTAATATTTATTAGATATTTCGAACTCATCTACCATAAAATTTGACACGACTAAACCTGAATTTGTTAAGGTTCTAAGGAAACGTGTTAATCTGTATTTTAAGGAAAATAACATTTCTAAAAATAGTAATGGAGCCATGGTTTTTAAAACCATATTTATGCTCTCTTTGTTTTTTGCACCTTTTGTTGTAATTGTTCTTGATGTTCTTCCTTTTTGGTGGTTAACCCTCATTATGTGGTTTTTGATGGGCTTAGGAATGGCTGGAATAGGACTTTCAGTTATGCACGATGCGAACCATGGTGCATACTCTAAAAATCCTACCGTAAATAAGTTATTGGGCTATTGTTTAAATGTTGTTGGAGGTTACGATCTTAATTGGAGAATTCAGCACAATGTTCTCCATCATACCTATACCAACATAATTGGTATGGACGAAGATGTAGATGCGGGCATTGTTTTACGTTTTTCTAACTCTCAACCAAGAAAAAACCATCATGGTTATCAACACATTTACGCTTGGTTTCTTTATGGTTTAATGACTATTTCATGGATTTTAACAAAAGATTTTATTCAGATTGTCAAATACAATAAAAAAGATTTGGTTAAATCTCAGGGATATTCTCTTACAAGAGCAGTATTGAATTTATCTTTATGGAAGAGTTTTTACCTTGCATACATTATTGCCCTTCCCATTTATATTTCTGGTGATGTAGGGTTAACCATAGCTGGTTTCTTGCTGATGCATTTTGTTGCGGGTTTACTTTTAACAACAGTTTTTCTTTGTGCTCATATCGTGGATCAAACAGATTTTCCTTTACCTGAAGAGGGAGGAGTTATTAAGAAAAACTGGTATGTTCATCAGATGGAAACTACAGCAAATTTTTCCAATAGAAAGAGTTTTTTTTCATGGTTTATTGGTGGGTTGAATTATCAAATTGAACATCATTTGTTTCCAAACATTTGTCATGTGCATTATTATAAGCTTTCCAAGATTGTTAGAGCTACTGCTGAAGAATTCAATTTGCCTTACCACGCAAACAATTCCTTTTTAAAAGCATTAAAGCATCATGCAGCTCATTTAAAAGACATGGGTAAGGCTGCCTAGTTTTTATCTATTTCCTAGCTCTTTTATGGTTGCTGAAAATTCTTTGTCTATGGATTCGTTTGTATGTTCTCCATTTTTGATTACCCATTTTCCATTTACAATTGTTCCTTTATAAAAGGATGAATCAGCTGAATACAATATTGTATTAGCTAAATTTTTAATGCTTGTTTGCTGTATGAGTGGATGTTTATTACTAATAACTAAAGCGTCAAGTGGCTTACCAACTTCAAATCCACAAAGCTGATGTTCACCGGTACTTTTTTTGCCATTTTTAAAAGCAGTATTAATGGCTATTGTAGCGTTATCTCCGGAAATGGAATTTCCAAAAGTATTTCTTTGATGAGAGGTTAAACGTTGACCATAATCTAATAATCTTATTTCCTCAAATGGGTTTAAACTTACGTGACTATCTGTTCCAATGGACCAATTACCATTTAGTTTTAAAAAGTCTTTTAAGGGGAAGATACCATCTCCAAGATTGCCTTCAGTAGTAGGGCAAATGACAACATTAGCTTTACTTGCTGCAAGTTGCTTGATCTCTTTTTTATTAATATGTGTAGCATGAACTAAATGATAATTTTCATTTAAATCAACATGGTCTGCAAGCCATTCAACTGGCCGTTTACCAAGAAAGCTAACACAATCTTCAATTTCTTTCAATTGCTCAGAAATATGAATGTGAAAAGGGATAGATTGGTTTCTAAATTCACTTGTTTTAATTATGTCTTGTGTTTTCACCCCTCTCATAGAGTGAATTCCAAGTCCTACATTTGCGTTAGAATAAAACTTGCAACTTTTACTACTAGAATCATATAGCGATAGGTAGCTTTCTATATTGGAGCTAATAAATCTTCTTTGTTTTTCTTCTGGTGGTTTATTGAAGCCACCCATCTGATAAAAAATAGGGATTAATGTTATTTTTATGCCTGTTTTTTTTGCAGCAGCAATTAGTCTTTCTCCAGTTTCAGATAGGTTATTGTAATTCCCTCCTTTAATGTCATGGTGTAAATAGTGAAATTCAACAACGTGCGTATACCCATTTCTTAACATTTCTTTATATAAAAGAGCTGCAATTTTCTCCAATTGTTCTGGGTTAATTGAAAGCGCTAGGTCGTACATTGCATTTCTCCAACTCCAGAAATCATTTTGAGCAGGGGAAGTGGAGTGAAGCTCTGCTAAACCAGCCATTGCATATTGAAAGGCATGAGAATGTGCATTTTGAAAACCTGGTAATGCGTATTGATCCATTTCCTGCTTATGCGCTAGATTTTCTATAGATTGAATTACGCCCGACTCATCTGTTTTAATCTGAACATTTTCCTTCCAACCTTCAGCAGTTAATATGCCTTTAAATTCATGGGTTTTCATCTAGGTATGTTATTAAGGTTTTAAACGTGTCTTTAAGCATTAATTTAATTTTATCAGCCTTTTGATTGTCATAATCTAATTCATTGTTTTTCATGTATAAATCTTTAGCCATCTCCAATTGTAATGCGTGAACATTAGTTGTTAAATCTCCCTTTGACCTGGTAATGTAACCTCCTTTAAAAGGGTGGTTGTCTTTTACGGTTAAGTTGCTTTTCTTGAGTTGGTTAAGCGTTTTTTTTATCAGTTCATTATCGGCTGTTTGCCTGTCATTGTTCCCCAAGGATTAGATCTGGAAAAGGATCATTTTGAATGGTTTCAACTTTTCTTCTTATTGAATGGGCATCCCATAAAATCACACGATTGAACTCATTTTTTAATGACTTAATAAGCTCATCAATTTTATGATGATATGGCCAGTAATAGGTGTCTAACCTTCTTTGAACTTCTGATTTACTAGGATGAGCATTTTTGTTGATGTAAATTTGTTGACCTAAGAAGTCGGTTGTTGGACAAAGTGCAGTAATTATTCTACCGTCATCATACAAAGAGGTGTTTTCTGGATTTCTATTTAAATCTATTACCCATCTTGAATTTAGGGCTTGGATTGTTGTTATTCCAAGTTCAGCCGCAAAGTCATATAATTTTTCTAAATACCAGTCTGTGTCATCTGGTTGAGTACTAAGCTCTTTGTTGTAGTTAGCAGATAACTCTTGTGGGAAATTAGTACCTGAATGAGGAATGCTTAGTAGGATACCCACTTTTTTATTTTTGGGTAAAACTATTTTATATGGAATACAATTTTTTGTCATTTCAGCGTTAAAGATAGTAGTAATTACAAATAATCTGATTCACTTTTTTTCTTTAGTGAATCAAGGCTAATTTCAATTATATTTAGACTTTAAAAATAAATTGTAAATGTATAAATCGGATGTTGAAGGATTAGATGCTTTTGTAGAAAAATACAAAGTGTTGCAAAAAGAAATTTCAAAAGTTATTGTGGGTCAGGATCAAGTGGTTCAACAAGTGTTGATTTCCGTTTTTTCAAAAGGACATTGTTTACTTGTTGGTGTACCTGGCTTAGCAAAAACGTTGTTGGTGAGTACTATAGCCGATGTTTTAGGGCTTTCTTTTAATAGGATTCAATTCACACCGGATTTAATGCCCTCAGATATTATAGGTGCTGAAATTTTAGATCAAGAAAGAAATTTTAAATTCCTCAAAGGTCCTTTGTTTGCTAATGTTGTATTAGCAGATGAAATTAACAGAACCCCGCCTAAAACTCAAGCTGCCCTCTTAGAGGCAATGCAAGAAAAATCTGTTACTGTTGCAGGGAAAACCCATAAACTCGATGAACCATTTTTTGTATTAGCAACTCAAAACCCAATTGAACAAGAGGGAACTTATCCTTTACCAGAAGCTCAATTAGATCGATTTATGTTTAACGTTTGGGTAGATTATCCTTCATACCAAGAGGAACTGGCTATAGTGAAAAATACTACTGGAAATAATGTACCAAATCTTGAAAATGTTATTTCACAAGAACAGATTGTTTATTTTCAAAATTTAATAAGAAAAATACCTGTTCCAGAAAATGTTATGGAGTATGCAGTGAAATTAAATACCAGAACCAGGCCAAAATTAGCTACAGCACCAGATTTAATTAAAAAATATGTTTCTTGGGGGGCAGGTCCAAGGTCTTCTCAATATTTAATAATTGCAGCAAAGTGTCATGCTGCTATTAATGGAAAATACTCCCCAGATATTGAAGATGTAAAGGCTGTAGCTCTTCCAATATTAAGACACCGTTTGGTAAGGAATTATATTGCAGAAGCTGAGGGATATACCGTTGAAAAAATTATTGATGAAATTCTTTAATTTTTTATTTGCTAACACAAAATTTATAAACTATTAATACTACAAATGCCATGAATAAAATTAGACCTTTTTTACTGCTATTTACAGTTTGTTTGTTTGCTTGTTTTTCTTTTACAGAATGTGGCAGTAATAAAACAACAATTTCCGACAACAATCCTGCTTTTACTGGTCATATTTCCGGTTTCACATCTGGTCTGATCTCAAAAACATCGACTATAAAGCTTAGGTTAATGGAACCGGTATCTGCTGAAATTTTTGAAGCTAACGAGGATTTAGATGTTTTTAGTTTTAACCCCAGTATTTCTGGTTCTACTAGATGGGTAGATCATCAAACTTTGGAATTCGTTCCCAATGAAAAGCTTCCTTCAGGAGTTCATTATAACGTCACTTTTGACCTTGGTCAGCTTGTAGATGTTGATAAAGACCTTCAGGATTTTAATTTTAATTTCCAAACACTTCAACAGGCTGTTTTTTTTGATTTTAATGGCTTGAAATCTGTTAACGATCAAGATTTATCTTGGCAAAAGGCTTTGTGTAGAATTCATACTGCAGACTTTGAGGATGCTGAAATAATAGAAGAAATTGTTAATGCTAATCAGAAAGGTGCTGATTTGAATTTAATATGGGAGCATTCTTCTGATGGGAAAACACATGATTTTATTATTGATAGTATAAATCGTTTAGAAACTGCTCAAGAAGTGGAAATCACTTGGCTTTCTGCTGAAATTGGCGCTAAAGAAAATGGAAGCGAGGTTGTTTCAATTCCTCCTCTTGGTGAATTTACCATTACCAACACGACAATTAATCAGCATCCAGATCAAATGCTAACCCTTCATTTTTCTGATCCGCTTAAAAACAAGCAAAGTTTAACTGGTCTTGTGCGTTTTAAAGAAAAAAATGTTGGAGTTAGGCTTTCTATAGACGGCAATGATGTTAATGTATATCCTAAATCAAGACTTAATGGAAGCTACACCATTATTGTTGATATGGGAGTTAAAAACATCATGAATTACAATTTACAGGGCCAATATGAACAAGAAGTCACCTTTACAAGCATTAAGCCAGCTATTGAAGCGTTAACTGATGGTGTTATTCTTCCAAGTACTGACGGACTTATTTTCCCTTTTAAGGCGGTTAATTTAAAAGCGGTCGATGTTAAAATCATTAAAATTTTTGAAGACAATATTGCTCAGTTTTTTCAAGTAAATCAATTTAATGGTTCAAGAGAGCTATCACGTGTTGGAAGAATTATTTACAAGGAAGAATTAGAACTTATAACCGATAAAGCTATTGATTTTGGTTCATGGAATACATTTTCGGTAGATCTATCTAATCTTATTGAAATAGAATCCGGTGCTATTTACAAGATTCAATTGAGTTTTAATCGAGCTCAATCAGTTTATCCATGTGAGCAGGAATACGTAGCCCCTGATCAAATAGCTGGTGCAGATAAAGAAATGGCTCAATATGATGGTCCTAATTCTTATTATTGGGATTACTATGATGATGATTATTATTACGACTATAATTGGCAAGAGCGAGATGACCCATGTAAGGATTCTTACTACAGGGTTAATAATCGATCTATTTCAAGTAATGTTTTTGCTTCTGATTTAGGGATTATTGCCAAAAGCTCTTCTTCTAATAATCTACATGTTGTGGTAACAGATGTTAAATCTACTGATCCATTAAATGGGGTAGATGTGAAAGTTTATAATTACCAAAATCAATTGATTAAATCTGGTCAAACATCATCTGAAGGTATTGTGGAGATTCCCCTTAATTCAAAACCTTTTTTCTTAGTGGCTTCCAAAGGAAATCAAAAAGGCTATTTGAGATTAGACGATGGATCCTCCCTCTCGTTAAGTATGTTTGATGTTTCTGGAGATAAGGTAGAACGAGGAATTAAAGGTTTTTTATATGGAGAAAGAGGCGTTTGGAGACCAGGAGATTCTCTTTACCTGTCTTTTATTTTAGAAGATAAAAACGATGCCATTGCCCAAAATCACCCAGTAGTCTTTGAACTTTTTAATCCAGAAAACCAGCTTTTTGAGAGAAAGGTAAGAGTTTCTTCTGAAAACGGATTCTATGATTTTAGAACCGCAACAGCCTCTACTTCTCCTACTGGAAATTGGTTAGCTAAAGTTAAAGTTGGCGGATCTACGATTACCAAAACCCTTAAAATAGAAACGGTTAAACCCAATAGACTTAAAATTAATTTGGCTTTTAATTCTAATGTAATTAAAAGAAATGACCAGTTGTGCCAGATTACCTCTAAGTGGTTACATGGAGCTAATGCTAAAGATTTAAAAACAGACGTTGAGCTTAGTTTAAAAGGTGGAGTTACTTCTTTTGATGAATATAAATCTTACAGCTTTGATGATCCATCAAAATCTTTTCATTCTGATGATCAGCTTGTTTATGAAGGTAAAACTGATGCTTCAGGAGAAACCCCCCCTCCCCTTTCAATGCTGATATTTCTGTTGGTGCTGAAGCGCCAGGAATGTTAAAAGCTAATTTTAAAACAAGAGTTTTTGAAAAGAGTGGAGATTTCAGTGTAAATAATTATTCAACATATTACTCTCCATTTTCTAGTTATGTAGGTGTTAAAGTGCCAGAAGGTGATGGATGGAATGGAGCTTTATTCTCGAACGATGAAAATTTAATTACAATTGTTACAGTAGATGAAAATGGTAATCCTGTCGATAGAAAAGGGCTTGAAATTGAAATTTACGATGTGCGTTGGAGATGGTGGTGGGAAAGATCTTACAATGAAGATTTAGCCAGATATGTTTCAAATAAGTCTTCTCACTTGATTAAATCTGATAAAGTCGACACTAAAGATGGAAAGGTAATTTATCAGATGAATTTTAATGGTGACTACTATGGAAGAAAACTAATTCGTATTACCGATCCAGTATCCGGTCACAGTACTGGTCAAACATTTTACCTCACTTATAGAGGGTGGTGGAATAACTCAGGTCAAGATAATCCTGAAGGTGCAGAGATGCTGGTTTTTTCTACTGACAAAAAATCTTACAATGTTGGTGACCAAGTAGAAGTAGAGCTGCCAGAATTTAATCAAGGTCGAGCATTAGTTAGTATTGAATCAGGATCAAAGGTTGTGGAAACCTTTTGGGTTAATCCAAGTGATAATAATCATCGTTTTTCTTTTAAAGCAACTCCAGAAATGACTCCAAATGTATTTGTTCACATTTCTTTAGTTCAACCGCATCAGAACAAAGAAAATGATTTGCCCATTCGATTATATGGTGTCCAATCTATAAGTGTTAAAGATCCTAACACTATTTTACATCCTGTTATAGACATGGCAGAAGAGCTTAGCCCAGAAAAGGAAGTTTCTTTAACAATTAGTGAATCAGCTGGGAAAAAAATGACCTACACTGTTGCTGTTGTTGATGATGGATTACTTGATTTAACCAATTTTAAAACACCTAACCCTTGGAACACTTTTTATGCTAAAGAAGCTTTGGGAATAAAGACTTGGGACATGTATAAATATGTTATAGGTGCTTTTTCTGGTGAAATGGCGGGTCTTTTAGCTTTAGGAGGAGATGAATTTGAAAAAGAAAATGATGCTAGTAAAGTTAATCGCTTTAAACCTGTTGTTATTTATTTGGGTCCTTTTACTTTGGAAGCCGGAGAAAGTAGAGAGCACAAGTTCATGATGCCCAACTATATTGGTTCGGTTAGAACTATGGTTGTTGCAGGTGATAATGGTGCTTATGGTTCTTCAGAAAAAACAACACCAGTTAAAAAACCACTTATGGTATTGGCTACTCTTCCTAGAGTTGTTTCTCCTTCAGATGTTGTTAAGCTTCCGGTTACTGTATTTGCCATGGATAAAGCAATTAAAAACGTTGCTGTTACTGTTGAGACCAACGATATGTTTGAGCTTGTAGATAAGCGTTCTAAATCCATATCGTTTTCAGAAGTTGGTGACCAGATTGTCAACTTTGATTTGAAGGTTGTGGATAAAATAGGTAAGGGTAAAGTTAAGGTGAAAGTTAAAAGTGGAAGCAAAGAATCCTCCCATGAAATAGACATTGCTGTAAGGATCCCAAATCCAAGAATTAATGATGTTGCCGAGACTGTCCTAGAGCCTGGAGCATCTTGGGAGACTAGCTTTAATCACATTGGAATTAAAGGCACCAATGAAGCAGTACTAGAAGTTTCAAGCATTCCGCCTCTAAATTTAGAGAGTAGGTTAAGCTATTTGATTCGTTATCCTCATGGATGTATTGAACAAACAACTTCTTCGGTATTTCCTCAATTGTTTTTGTCGAGCTTATTGGACTTATCTACTGAAAGAAAACTAGAAATTCAGAACAATGTTGACAATGGCATTAATCGATTGAAATCGTTCCAAATTGCAAATGGAGGAATGTCTTATTGGCCAAATAACAATAATGGTGCATCTGAATGGGGAACCAATTATGCAGGCCATTTTTTAATTGAAGCTCAAAATTTAGGCTATGCTGTTCCCGATGTGTTAATTAATAACTGGCTAAAGTTTCAAAAACAAAGAGCTAACAGCTGGTCCAGATATAATAACAGTGGATATTCAAGTGAGCTGGTTCAATCTTATCGTCTATATACGCTAGCATTAGCAAAAAAACCTGCTCTTGGAGCAATGAATAGAATGAAAGAGATTAATAACCTTACCATTACTTCGAGATGGAGATTGGCTGGAGCATATTTACTTGCAGGTAAACCTGAAGTTGCCAAATCTATAATCGGGAATATAAGTGTTAATGTTCCTGACTATAAATCACCTTCTTATACATACGGAAGTTCTACAAGAGACCAGGCAATGATTTTAGAAGTTTTAACTATGCTTAAAGATTATAATAGAGGGAAATCAGTTATGGATAATATTTCTGGTGGTTTAGCTTCTCAGCGCTGGTATAGTACCCAAACAACTGCTTACTCGCTTATGGCAATTAGTAAGTTTGTTGGTAATGACTCTAAAGAAAACATGTCCTATAAGCTTGCTGTAAACAGCAAGAGCTCGTCAGTAAATACAGATTCTCCTATTAGTCAGAATAAATTAAGCTTTGATGAAAATGGATCTGGAAATTTAGTGCTTACTAATAATTCTCAGAAAAGGCTGTTTGTTAAGTTAGTTTTAAGTGGAATACCGCTTAAGAGTGATGTTTCTTCTGCTGAAAGTAATCTAAAAATGGCTGTTACTTATATGGATCTTCAGGAAAATGTTATTGATCCAACTCGAATAGAGCAGGGTACAGATTTTATGGTTGAAGTGGATATATTTCATCCTGGAGTGAAGCCTCATTACACTGAAATGGCGCTTACTCAATTGTTTCCTTCAGGTTGGGAAATAAGGAATACTAGAATGGATGTTAATTCATCTACTTTATTAAAAGATGTTCCGGATTATCAAGATTTTAGAGACGATAGGGTGATGACCTATTTCAACATTAACAGGTATACAAGAAAAAAATATAGAATTGTTCTAAATGCTAGTTATCTAGGAGAATTTAATTTACCTACAGTTTATTGTGAAGCCATGTATGACAATGAAATTAATGCTAGAAAAGGCGGTTCTAGAGTTAAGGTGGTTAAACCTGGAGATGATGGAAGTGGTTTGTAAAATATGTTGTTATTAGCTAAGCTTGTTTCATCAAAGAAAATAAAAAGGTTTTTTTTACTTTTTATTGTAATTCTACTTGCCCTCTTTTGGCTTTGTTTACCTGCTGAATTATTTAAAGATCCTTACTCATCTGTTATAAGGGATAAGAATGGAATTCTTCTTTCTGCTAGAATAGCTAAAGATGGTCAGTGGAGATTTTCCAAGAGTGATTCTATTCCAACAAAATATGAAAAAGCAGTTTTACTCTTTGAAGATGAATACTTCCATTTTCATGTAGGGGTAAATCCAGTTTCTTTGTTTAGAGCTTTTAATCAAAATCTTTTTTCTGATAAAATTGTAAGTGGAGGAAGCACCATAACAATGCAATTAATTAGACTCTCAAGAAAGGGTAGGAGCAGATCTTATAAGGAAAAAATTATTGAAATTATTTTGGCTCTAAGGCTAGAGCTTACACATTCAAAAGAAGAAATTCTAAACTTATATGCCTCACATGCGCCTTTTGGAGGAAATGTAGTTGGATTAGAAGCTGCTTCTTGGAGGTATTATGGAAGATCATCTCATTTGTTGTCTTGGGGTGAAATGGCTACTTTGGCAGTACTTCCCAATGCCCCTTCTTTGATTTACCCAGGTAAAAATCAAGAACTGTTGCTTAAAAAGCGAAATAAGTTGTTGGATAAACTATCAAGATCAGGCGTTCTTTCTAGTGAAGATTGTTATTTGGCAAAAGAAGAACCGCTTCCTCAAAAGCCATTCCCTCTTCCTCAAAATGCCAATCATTTACTGAATTTGGCAGCTAAACAGGGGCAGAGCAATAAACAGCTTTTAACTTCAATTGATAGTAAAATTCAGCTTTCTTTAAATGAGCTTATTTCTAGGTATCATTTTAAGTTAGCACAAAATGAAATTCAAAATGCAGCCATATTAGTTATCGATGTAAAAAACGCTAATGTTATTTCCTATGTAGGTAATACAAACTGTAGGGTTGAGGATTGTGGCTCCAGGGTTGACCTTATTCAAGCACAAAGAAGCACAGGAAGTACCCTTAAGCCTTTATTGTATATGTCAATGCTTGAAAATGGATTATTGCTTCCTGATGCGCTGCTGGCAGACATACCAACAAAGATTTCTGGTTATTCTCCTGAGAACTTTTACCGAACTTTTGATGGTGCTGTTCCTGCTTCTGAAGCATTAACAAGGTCGCTTAATGTTCCAGCTGTAAAATTACTTCAGCAATATGGTGTGCCTGAGTTTTATTCTAGGTTAAATGAACTGGGGTTCAATTCCATTAATAAAGGTCCTTCACATTATGGGTTATCTTTAATTTTAGGAGGTGCAGAATGTTCCTTATGGGAATTGTGCTCAGCTTACTATTTACTTGCTAAGAAGCTAAATAATGAAGTTGTTGTTCCAATTAGTTTTTTTAAAAACGATAAAGTAAAAACAAGTAATCAATTGGAGCGGTTTTCTAAAGCTTCTATTTATCAAGTTTTTGAAATGCTAACTCAGGTCAATAGACCTCTTGAGGAAGGCGCTTGGAAAATATTTGAATCGTCAAGGAAAATTGCATGGAAAACAGGAACTAGCTTTGGCCAGAGAGATGCTTGGTCAATAGGTGTCACACCTGAATACATAGTTGGTGTATGGGTGGGAAATGCAGATGGGGAGGGTAGGCCTGGTTTAACAGGTCTCCAAATGGCAGCTCCTTTAATGTTTAAGACCTTTAAAAAACTGGAGTCTTCAAGCTGGTTTTCTTCACCTGAAAAAGAATTAGCTACAATTGAAGTATGTAAAGAAAGTGGTTTTAGAAAAGGGCCAAATTGTCCCAATTCATTATTTATAAGAACCAACCCTATGGGAATTCACTTTCCTACTTGTGATTACCATTATACAATCCATACCGATGCCAATGAACGCTATAGAGTAAATAGCAATTGTTATGAAATTGCTAATATGAAAGAGAAGAAATGGTTTTCACTTCCTCCAGTTCAGGAATGGTTTTACAGGCTTAAGCATCCATCTTATAAAAAGCTACCAAACCTACATCCCCAATGTCTTGGTGAGAACGAGCAGCTTATGGATTTAATTTATCCCAATGAAGGACTGCAATTGTACATTCCAAAAGACCTCAATGGGGAGTTAAGTGCTACAGTTTTTGAAATTGCCCATAAAAACCCTTCCTCAGAAATTTTCTGGTACATGGATGAACAATTTCTTGGAGTGACAAAAAGAGCTCATAAAATGGAGGTCGTAGCCAATCAAGGAGTACATAAATTTGTTTTTACAGATCAAATGGGGAATTCGTTTGAGAAGTCTATTGAATTTATTTTTAGATAATAGGTTTCACGTCACTTACCAAGCAAAAACTTCACCAACAAGCTTGCTCATCCATGGGCTGCCTTTAGCTCTTTTCTTTAGCTTATCTCTAAGCTCATTTTCCGTGAAAAGATCTTTCTTCTTTGTTGATGGTTTAATTAGGTCAATATCAACATAGGCTTCTTTAATGTTCTTTGCAAAATAAACTACACCTCCATCTTCAGTAGCAAGGCCTAAAATTGTTCCAGGTAGTCCATTGAAAGTCTCTGGACCAGTTGATGGAATAATCAGGTCAGTATACCAAGCATAAATTTTAGTGGTATCATTCTTTTGCCAAATTGCTCTTCTACATTCATATCCAGAAATTGTTCTTTTTCTGTCTGTTATTTTCCATTGTCTTTTAACTGTAGCGTCACTTACGTATACATTTTCACCCCATATACTATAAATTGATAGGCGGGTGTTGGTATTTAAATTTTGATAAACTGTGTTTTGAGATGTCGTCCAATCCATTCTGGATGGATTTTCATTTTCTACAGGCTTAAAAACAGATTCGTTTTCGGAAAAATGAAGCTCGAAATAATCAAGCTTAACTTTTTTATCCTTTATCCACTTTCTAGATTGTTCGGTTTTGTATTTTTTGAGTAGATTAACCTTTCTTTCGTAGGATATTATTCCACTTTTAAGCTGCGCTGTAAAAGATATAGAGATGATTACAGCGACAAATAGTGTTAATAATTTTTTAATGTTTAAATCTATCATCAACTTTTGTTTTGGTGTTGTTAAATTTAAAGGTAAGACGAGCTAAAAAGTACCTAGAAATAATTGTTGTTCTGTTGTCAGTAATAATGTTGTTGTTGATGGTTCGTTGTGAAAGAACATTCTGATTTAAAATGTCATTTCCTGAAATAGAAAATATCAAATTCTCAGTTTTTAAAAATCGTTTACTGATTTCAAAATTCCAAATCAATAAATTTATATTTCGATCACTACTCTGTGGGTAGGTTTGAATTTCATAGGTAGCTTCAGATTCTATTCTTAGTTTAAAGGGAAGGTCAATCCCAAACTCAACAAAATATTCTTGAATGTTGTAAGGTTGATTGCTTGAAAAGCTAAGTGTACTAGTTGGGGAAAAGTAGGAATAGGTTCCTCCAATGTAAAGTTCAAAAGAGTCTGTTTCAATTTCAAATTCAAGTTCTCCTGTTATTTCATAGGTATTGGTGATGTTTTCAAGTTCATTAACAAAATTAGTAGTGTTGTTGTAGCCTAAATCTAATCCTGGACTAATGCTTAATACATTATTAATTAATGGGATTCCAGATCCGAAATACAAATATCCATTTTGGGAGTTGTTTATGTTAACTGTTTTGGATATGGTTCTTCCAATAGAGTCAAAGCTGACAGCAGAAGAAAAAGCATTTTCAGTTAGGTTATATCTGATTCCTGAATAAATATAGCTGCCTGTTAAAGCTTTCCATTTATTATAAGTAAGGTTAAATCTGTGGGAATAGTTAGGAATTAATTCAGAATTTCCAATTGATATTCTATTAGGGTCTGAATTGTTTTGAACTGGCTGGAGTTGATTGATGGAAGGTTGAGCTGAGTTGGTGTTGTAGCTGAATCTAAAACGATGAGAATTACTGAATTTGTAGTTGTAGTTTACTTGCGGAAGTATGTTAAAGATGTTTTGTGTTATTGTGGTGTCGTCAATAACAATGTTGTTAATGGCAACATTTCTAGCAAATGCACCAATTTTTAATCGTTGTTTTTTGTACTTGTAATTTAAAAACAGTCCCATTCTATTGGTAAACCTATTGGTAATAAAATTATTGGATAGGTTATTGTTTAAAAGATCAAACGCTCCTGTTAATGAATTGTAATCGTTGGTTTGTTTTAGTTGTTGGTTGTTATTATACCTAGAGTAAAAATCTATAATACCTGTAATTTTTTTAGATAGGGGTTCTTTATAAGAAATTAAAATACTATGGCTTTGGTTGTTAATTTTTTCTTGTTGATTTTGATTTATGGTGTCATTTGTAAACAAAGAGGAGTTTACATAATTGTTTGAAGAAAAAAGTGCAGTTGAATCTTCTCCTTCAGAGAAATTGTTTCTTAATGAAATGGATAGTTCTCTATTTTCTTTTTGAAAAGAACGTTTGAAAAACAGTTCATTGGAAATTGTCTGTGAAGTATTTTTATTGGCATTAAATATATTGGTGTAGGAGCTTAAATCTCTTTCTTGGTTAATGAATCTTGTAGAATCGTTAGAAAATGAATTCCCATTACTTTGAGAAAATCTTGGTTTTATTTCTAGTTCAGTAAGAGAGTCGAATTTAATCTTTAGGTTAAAGTTCAAGCTGTGGGATTCGTTTTTTTGATAAGCATTTCCTAAGTCTTCGGTAAAATAGGTAGTGTCAGCAAGGAAATATTGTGAAGCTTGGTCAGATTCACTAGCAAGCTCATTATTGGTGTAGGTGTAATTTACACCAAGTTTAATCTTTTTAGATAGTTTGTCAGTGTAATAAAAACCTGTTCTAAATGTTCTTGGAATCCCACTTGAATTTCCCGAACCAAAATCACCAGACCACCATTTGCCTCCATTGAAATTCGTTTCGTTATTTAAACCATAGGAGTTGACATCAGAGTATCCAAAATTAGATCGAGGGGTGTTGGTTCCTAAGGCAAAAACAGATAGCTTGAAGTCATTCTTAAATCGATTAAAAAGCAATTCTCCTTCATAAAAGTTTTGGAAATCTGTAGCCCCAGAAATTTTGCCAAAGTATCCTTTTTTGGATCCTTCCTTAAGCCTAAGATCCATCACTTGAATGGTTTCCTCTGCGGTTTCACTTTCATCTTTATTCTCTTGTTCATAGATGTTTACTGATTCTACCGTTTTTGCACCAAGGTTTTTAGTGGCTACTGTTGGGTCATCTCCAAAGAATTCATCTCCATCTACAAGAATTTTATTAACCGCTAAACCTTGGGAAGTAATGGTTCCGTTTTTGTCTATATCAATTCCAGGAAGTTTTTTTAACAAATCTTCAACGACTGCATTTTGTTTAGTCTTAAAGGAGTCAGCGATATAAACTAAGGTGTCTCCTCTAAAGAAAATAGGTTCCTTATCTGCATAGATAGTCACTTCGTTAATGAGTTGGCTTTTGTCTGGCAGAATGGTATTTACTAGATTAAGGGAGTTATTAGATTCACCCCCCATAAAAAAAATGATTTTATCGTCAAAGTTATGGTGTGAGATGATGATTTCAACCGTATCATAACTGAGAGGGTCAATAGAGAATTCACCATTGATGTCAGACCTTTGGAAATCCAGTAATATTGAATCACTTAATCGAGTGACCATAATGACAGCATTTTCAACACCCTGGTTATTGTTAAGTGGATCAACGATGTTACCTTTAATGTTCATCTGCTGAGAAAGACAATTAAAAGAGAGACAGATTGTTGAAAAAAGAAAAAATATATAATACTTCATTATTTTGATAAGCTAACAAAAACTAAAATAGCTATTAACTAATAAGTATTTAGTTTTATTGTATAAGTGGTAAATGCTAAAAAGTTACACCTTTGGTGCAAACAAAATAAATAAGTTTAAAGGAAAGGTTTTCTTTATGAAAATTGAGTAGGACAATAAAAGCTTGACTCTTAGCGATTAATCTACTTTAAGTTCTGTGATCTGTTCTGTTTTTTGCTCCTCTTTAGTGAATACCATTGACATTGCCCCGTCAGGAGTTAAATCTAGAAGTTTTACATGACCGGTTTGATTGATCATGTAGGGGTTGTAGCCAGTTTTCACTTTAATGTAGTTAGAAGTAAACCCAAACATAATTCCATTTTCTTGTTGTTGCTCAAAGACAACTTTTTCTTTTTTGTTTATTTGAGATAAGTAAAAAGCTCTTTTTTTCTTCTCGCTTAAGTTTCTTAATTGTTGGCTACGTTTTTTTCTGGTTGCCAAAGGAACTGATCCTTCCATTCTTGGAGCGGTTGTGTTTGCTCTTTCAGAATAAGTAAACACATGTAGGTAGGAGATAGGAAGGTCAATTAAAAAGTTCATTGTTTTTTGGAATTCCTCTTCTGTTTCAGAAGGGAAGCCGACAATAACGTCAACGCCAATACATGCATCGGGCATTAGTTTTTTAATTCGATTTATTCGTTGTCTATATAAATCTGTTGTGTACCTCCTCCTCATCTTTTTTAATAAATTATCTGATCCACTTTGAAGAGGAATGTGAAAGTGTGGAGCA
Organism: Parvicellaceae bacterium; assembly: GCA_045561415.1. Classification (GTDB taxonomy): domain Bacteria; phylum Bacteroidota; class Bacteroidia; order Flavobacteriales_D; family Parvicellaceae. The sequence continues at coordinate 3,994 of JBJKXU010000003.1, read as the reverse complement.
AATTTATCTGATGAGCTTACAAAGTCAATAATTTCATTTTTCAATAAATCTGGTTCTATTGAGGAAATTCTAAATCTATCGATTCCATCTATTTTATCTAGCTCTTTGATTAGATCAAAAAATTGTTCGTCAGTACCATGCCCGAAATCTCCAATATTAACTCCGGTTAAAACAACTTCTTTTATGTTTTTATTTGCTAGTTCTTTAGCTTTGTTAACTGTTTGCTCAATAGTTCCACTTCTGCTTGTTCCTCTTGCAAGTGGAATGGTGCAAAAAGAGCAAAAATAATTGCACCCATCTTGTATTTTTAAAAACGAACGTGTTCTATCTCCTAAACTATACCCTGGATGAAAAATTTTGGTTTCTTTTATTGGTAAGTTTTTTATAATCGTTTCTTTATTTTTTTTACTGCTTTTTAAGTAAGATGACAAGTTGAACTTTTCGTTTGCTCCAAGAACATAATCAACCCCTTCAATCGAAGAAATTTCTTTGGGTTTTAATTGAGCATAACAACCGATTACAAAAACTAGTGCATCTGGATTATAACTCAGCGCTTTGCGAACAATGTTTCTACACTTTTTATCTGCTTGTTCTGTTACAGAGCAGGTGTTAATCACATAGATATCTGCGCCATTATCAAAAGGTATTTTTGAATACCCTTCATTTTCAAGTGATCTAGCAATGGTGCTGGTCTCAGAAAAATTAAGCTTACATCCTAGTGTATGGTAGGCTACTGTTCCAAACTGATTCATGGGGCAAAAGTAGTTCAAAGGTTTATATTTTCATAAATCAGGGATTATAAACCAATTTCTTTGATAGAATACGAATAAGTATTGCTCATTGTTATACCTTTAATGTTGATGAAAGTAGTTTTAAAATGTCTTTTTCTTTTTTTTCTCTTTAGCTCTTGTGGTTCAGAGAAAACAACTCTTTCTTCTAAGCAAAAGGCAATTTTTAAATACAATGAGCCTGGGGGGATTCTATGGTTGGATCCTGCTAAAATGACAAAATATGAAGACTTTTTAGCTGCTCAACACCTTTTTAACGGGCTAGTTTCTTTGGATGATGATTTGAATCTAGTCCCTTCAATTGCTCAATCATGGAATCTTTCTGAAGATGGTAAAACTTATACCTTCTTTTTGAGGAAAGATGTTTTTTTTCATGATTCTAAATTGTTAAACCAAAACACTTCAAATGTTAAGGCGGAAGACGTGGTTTATTCTTTTAATCGAATTATTGATCCATCTACAGCTTCTCCTGGAAAATACATCTTTAATGAGCTGGTATTGTTCCCAAATGGAATAGTTGCTTTAGATGATTACACCTTGCAAATCAACCTCAAAAAACCGCAACCTTCTTTTATTTATCAGCTGTGCTTGCCTTATGCATCAATTGTACCATCTGAAGTTGTTGATTATTATGGATTGAATTTTTCTCAACATGTAATAGGAACCGGACCTTTTGTTCTTAATAAATGGAAAAAAGATGTCAAGCTTATTTTGAACCGAAATATAAATTACTTTGAAAAGGACAGTGCAGCAAATAGCTTGCCTTATTTAGATGCAGTATCGGTTACATTTATAAAAGATAGAAATCAAGAATATATCAATTTCAAATCTGGGAAATTGGATATGATTTCTGGCTTGGACCAAGATGGTAAAGATGTTTTACTTTCTCCAACCGGAGAGCTAAAGAGTGAACATAAAACAGATTTCTATTTAGAAAAAAAACCTTGGTTAAACACAGATTACATTGGCATTTTAGTGGACGATAGTATAAATAGCCTAACTGATAATCCTCTTAGGTTTAAGCTTTTAAGAAATGCAATTGGTTATTCAATTGACAGACAAAAATTAGTAAAATATTTAAGAAATGGAATTGGTGTAGCGGCAAATGATGGTTTTATTCCTAAGGGTATGCCCGGTTTTGACGATTTTAAAATACAGGGTTATCAATTTAATTTACCAAAAGCTCAACAACTCTTAAAAAAGGCAGGGGTTAAGAATGTTTCTATTACTTTATCAGCTACTGAGCAATATAAAACACTATGTGAGTTCATTCAAAATGAAATTCAGCAACTGGGTATAACCGTTCAGGTTGCTATTTTTCCAAGTTCCGCACTACGACAGCGTGTGGGTAATTTTGAAGCTTCATTTTATAGAAAGTCATGGGTTGCTGATTTTCCAGAGCCAATCAATTATTTCCAATTATTTTACGGAAATAATTTCTTTCCCGATAATGGTTACAATTACTATCATTTTAAAAATGATGATTATGACAGCCTTTATGTGTTGGCATTGGCTGAGCAGAATAAGGTTCAGCGATATGTTTTCTATCGAAAGATGCAACAAATTATTCATGATTATGCTCCTGTAATCCCTCTTTTTTATGCAGAAACTTTACGTTTCTACCATAAATATGTTCAAGGAATTAGCAGTAATTCCATGAACATGCTTAATTTGAAAAAAGTTAAAATGGCTAGACAAAATTCACAATAATTAAAAAGTTAATTAGTTTAGAACTTAAATTTATAACCACTATGAAAAAAATTACCCTATTACTAATCCTATTAATCAATTTTGCGATGGCTCAAAAAAGCATACATGAATTTAAATTTACTTCTCTTGATGGAAGTACAGTCTCTTTTTCTGACTTTTTAGGTAAAAAGATATTAATTGTTAACACCGCTAGTAAGTGTGGCTTTACTCCCCAATATGAAGAACTTCAGCAGCTTCACAATGATTACAAAGATCAATTGGTTGTAGTTGGGTTTCCAGCAAACAATTTTGGAGCTCAGGAACCGGGATCAAATGATGATATTGCTTCATTTTGTCAAAAAAATTATGGAGTTACCTTTTTAATGGCTCAGAAAGTTTCTGTTAAAGGAGCTGATATTGATCCCTTATTTACCTGGTTGAACCAGCAAGAGAACCCAAGTTTTAAAGGTGATATAAAATGGAATTTTGAAAAATATTTACTTGATGATAGGGGAATGTTACTCGATCGTTTTAGAAGCATGACAAAACCCAATTCAAAAAAAATTACCGATTACATGAATTAGGTAAATAATTTAACATAGCCTTCACGTTAAGTTATAGATTGTTATTTTGCTTATTAGTTATTTTAAAAAAAAAATATATGTCAAGTGTTTCAGGTTTAAAAGTGTTGATTACTGGTGGAAGTTCTGGTATAGGTAAGGCAACTGCTAAGTTATTAGCAGCTAAGGGTGCTATTGTAGCTATCACAGGAAGAGACAAAAAGAAGCTGGAAAAAGTAGCTCAGCATATTAAAGCTATTCCAATTCATTTAGATGTTACTAAATATTCTTCTATTGATGTTAAAACTTTAGATGCTTTTCATTCAATGGGTGGTATAGATGTGCTCATTAATAATGCTGGTATTGGAAGCTTTGGGGAGCTATCAGAAGTTAAAATTGCTCATTTTGAGAAAACTTTCTCCACTAATGTATTTGGTTTGACACTTATAACTCAGGAGGTGATAAAATTCTTTAAAGCTCAAGAGTCAGGAACAATAATAAACATTGGGTCTACTGCTGCTTCAAAAGGATTTGCAGGAGGGTCTGTATACGCAGCATCAAAATTTGCTTTAAGAGGGTTAACTCAATGTTGGAGAAATGAGTTAAGGCGGCATAACATTAGAGTTATGTTGGTTAACCCAAGCGAAGTGCCAACTGCCTTTATTAACGAAGCTAGGCAGGAAAGAGAAGAGGTAAGCAATAAGCTTTCCTCTAAAGAAATTGCTCATGCAATTCATAGTGTAATCACTATGGACGCTAGAGGATTTATTCCCGAGCTAGAGATATGGGCAACAAATCCTTTTTAAGTTCTTCATTAGTTGATATATCTTCTATATTAGTACTTCATTTATAACATGTTTATGAAGGCCTGTCTTTTTGCTTTATCATTATTTGGACTTTTTCTAGTGAGTTGTAGTTCCAGTGAAGCTGATAACGTTGTTACTAACGATTGCGTTT
>JBJKXU010000002.1:0-58829 GCA_045561415.1 Parvicellaceae bacterium | reverse complement strand
GGCCTTGCGAATGTTTTCCTTTGCTTTGATTTTATGTGGGATATATTTGGCTGGCCCTGCAAATACCAAAACAGCAGCGCCAGCCAAATATATCTCTTTAAAGTCAGGTGCGTAGTTATTTTGCCCCGTGTTATTATTTGACACTATAAGCATTGTTATTCCAGATAAAACAGTAACTCCAGTAACTGTATTTCCAATTGTTATTTTTCTTTTTGCTTGTTTTAAATACTTACTTGCTAATTGGAGTTTTGCTTGTTGTTGGTGTAATTTTTTGATTTCCAATTGATGCATTTCTTTATTTTCAAGAAGCCTTTCTATTTCAGCATTTAGCAGGCTATTTATACTATCTGTATATCGCTGAAGGCCTTTAATCTCTTGCTTTTTAGTGTAGTACTTAGTGCTGTACTGATTAAAGCCAAGTAATGGAATAAATAGTAAAATTAAAAATGCTTTTTTCATTCCTATAAAAGTAGAATTATCAATAACAATAGTAGCACCAAAACAGTTAAGGCAAAACCTAATAAAACTTTTAATGCTATTATTCCCATTTTCTTCAACACTTTATTCACCTTTTGTGATCTACTAGAATCGACTTTTGTCTTTTTTAAAGGTGCTGTTTGTTGATTGTTTGACTCGTATGAATTTGCAAAACTAAAGCTATGACTCGATTCACCATAGTCTGAATTACCATTAAATTTTGATGTAGTATCCCGCTTATTGCTGTTGTCTTTTTCATTTGCTAGGGGATCAATAGCTTGCTCATTTGTTGGGGTTAAACGTTCATCCGATTTAGACAGGTAAATAATGTTTTTAATTTCAAACTTGGCAAGATATATTTCTCTAAGGTTGTTTAATTTAATAAAGTAACCATCAGGATCCTTTTTTACAAGAACCCCAATATACTTTTGTCCGGAATAAGTAGTTACTTCAACACTGTCCTTTTTAAGTTTTGAGAAATTACTGTTGGTTTTCACAATTGAGAAAACTGCAGTGGGAATTTTTTCTATTGATGTGGTTAATATAGATGGAGAATTATCAAACGATTTTTTCTTCCATTTGCTAGACATATAAATAGGCTTTCTACTAAAACTGCTGCCCATATCCTTAAGAGAAGAACAAGAGCTCATGATCAAAATCATTAAAGAAAAGACCAAAAATCTTGAAAGAGATTTACAGGTTGTTAATGCTAAAATTCTAGTTTTCATGCACCAAAAATAATTCTGGGATGCGCGTGAAAAAACAAAAAAACAGCATAAAAAGGATGTTAACTTTAAGCTTAAATATATTTAAGTTACTGTAAATCAAAACTTTAACAATTATTAAAAGTATATAAAAAACACCTTTAACATGAAGCCCTTAAAATGTGCTTAGGTTCAAATTAAAACTATTAGGCTTAGAGTTGCTGCTTCAACTCTGTGAACAGTAAAATTAGCTGTGCATTAAAAATTGGAGTTATTCAGCAGGAGCGCCATCAATCCATAAGCCGCTGTGCCCTATTGATCCATCTGCGTAAGTATAGGTGCCTTGGCCATTAAATAAGTCATTTTCCCATTGCCCAACATACTTGTCTCCCTCCCATTCGCCTTCACCATAAATATAGGACCCCTGACCGCTTCTTTTGTCTTGCTTCCACTCACCAATATACTGTGTTTGGTCACTCCAATTCATAGTTCCCTGACCATTTCTTTGTCCGTTCTTCCACTCACCCTCATAGGTGTCCGCCCAAGAAAAAGATCCGAATCCGTTTTCACAGTTTCCTTCACAGCCTCCATCACTAGAACAGCTAGCTAATATCACTAAACAAACTAAAATCGCAGGGGCTAGGTTTTTCATATCTATTTTTTACATTAAGATACTTAATATTTCACAACTTTAAACGCTTTATATCGATTTACATGACCTGCTTCAAAAACATAAATTCCTTAGTATAATTTTCATTAACTTTGTCCATATGAAAAAATTAGTCTTTTTAATAGCTTTATTTACTAGCTCGCTTTTTTCAACTGCCCAAAAAACAAGTGAAGTAATTGCTCATTTAAATGCCGTCAAAGAAATAAATGATGGTTTTGCTGCCCTATGGATGGAAAAAGGTGCCTCTGTTTCAATTTCAAACATCTCAGCCAACACTTTCCAAGAAATAATTACAGCAAACCAAGCCACCATTGCAAAACTAGAGAACCTTGAACAAGTATATTGGGATGAAGACCTGCTTAAGTCTATCTTAGAATCTCATAAAACAGTAAAGGAAATCATTGAAACTGATAAAAAAATAATTCTAACCTATTTGGATAAAACAAAATTTTTAGAAGAAGATTTATTATCTGCTAGTGTTTTTCTAATGAGCTTAAATGAGAAAATACTTTCTGGAAATAAAAAAATTAAGATTATTCAAAAGTTTTTAGCTGCTAAATACAACTTTGAGCTGCAAGAGATTGAGTTTAATATAAAAGCTGACCAGCACATGAAAAAAAGTCAATTTTATAACCAGCTTACTATATTGCAATTATCAACCGCTGTGCAAGTAAAGCGCTTCTTAAATAACTCTACACAAGAAAATTATGCCACAGCCCTTAAAGGTGTGGTTGATGGGCTAGCAAAGCTAGATGATATTGCCGTTGTTAAAGAAGGGGAAAACATCAACCAAAACATGGAGAGCTACCTAAATCACTTTTATGGTTTTTTGAAAAAATATGGAGCTGATTGCATTTCTTTTCATGCTTTGGACAAAAATAACATAGACTCAACTTCAAAAGAGCAGGTTACCCAATTTAATGCTCTTGTAGAGAAAAGAAACGAAGCCAGCAAATGCTATAACGAAGCTGCTCCATTAATTGAGAAACACAATAGCCTGGGATTAGAGTTTATTCAGAAATAAACTAAAAACTAAGGGCAGAAAAAAAATTGGGGCGATCCAATAACTCTGTATACTTCTATTGCCATTTCAACAAAAAAATCTAAGACCGCATTGTCTATCAACCTTTGATTGGAAGGTTTCCCTTGATAGAAAATGTTATTACTGGCCCTATGAGCTATGGGGCTATAAAAAGGAGGAATCCTAGAAGAGTTAAGTAAAAAGGAAGACCTTTGTTTAATGCTGTGTTTTGACAAATAAGGCCGATAAAAAAATGCAGCTGCTGGAACAACAAAGTCAGTCTTTACCTTAAAGTCTACATCAATTTTAAGGGTGCTGCCAAACTGTTGGGTACAGCAAAAAATTGGAAGCAACAAAAACATAAAAAAGCAACTTTTCACCTTTACAAGGTACTTAAAAAAGTATTTACTTTTTTTAGACAATCAAATAACCGGTCATTAATTTTTACAAGAAAAAGGATATTATACCTTTGCTAGCTCATAAATAGTAATGGAAAAATTAAAAAATCGTTGGGGAATAAGCTCCAACATTCAACTAGTACTAATTCTCATTGTATTTGCTATAAATGGTTCTTTTGCTGCTTGGGTAGCAGACCCAATTACAGCTTTTTTTAATCTTTCTCCTGAGACTATAAGTCCGTGGGGGTTTTGGCCATTAAGGATATTGCTCATTTTTCCAATTTATCAGCTCACACTGCCTTTAGTAGGTTTTGTTTTTGGTCAGTTTAAATTTTTCTGGGCTTTTGAAAAAAAGTTTTTAAGCCGTTTAGGGTTGGGCTTTCTTTTTAAAGATAAAAAACGTGGTGCTTGATTTGATTTTAATCCAAAGGTGTTAATTGTTGCCCGTTATTTCTTTAAACAACCTATAGATATTGGTGTTTTCATAAATGCCGCTAAACTTTTGAGCGAAAGGGCCTTTTGCTAAAACAGGTACCATAGCACAGCTATGCCCCCCAGTAGAAAAGGAGGGGACAAGGGTGTTATAATCTCTTGATATTGCCATAAAAGGGCCAACATTTTGCTCTCCAGCCATTGTGAAGCCCCCTGTTTCATGGTCAGCAGTAACAACAACCAACGTGTTTCCTTGTTCTTTAGCATAATCTAACGCTACCCCAACAGCCTTGTCGAAATCTAACACTTCTTGGGTTACATATTGACCACTATTTGCATGCCCTCCCCAATCGATTTGTGAGCCCTCAACCAATAAGAAAAAAGATTCTTTTTTGCTGTCAAAAAAGTTAATGGCTCTTTGAGTTGCTTGGGTTAAAAAATCATCCCTTCCCAAGTGCTTAGCTGGCAAACCATCAGGAGCCAACAGGAAAGCTAGCTTTTGTTGCGGGGTGCTTGCAGAAGTTAGCACAGAGTTTGTATCAACAAAGTAACCTCTAGCTGTTAGGGTGTCTAAATAGTTAATTGAGTCGGTTCTGTTATTGAACCAACCGTAGCCACCACCGGCAATAAAATCTACTTGGCTATAAACTAATTCTTTGGCAATCTCTTGCTGCATAATTCTACTTGGAACGTGAGCATAAAAAGACGCTGGTGTAGCATGAGTAATAGAAGAAGTTGCTATTAGCCCGATCTTCCAACCTTGTTCAGCAAGGTCTTCAGTAATGGTTGGAACAGCATTGGTGTCCATGTTCACTCCTATAGCGCCATTGTATGTTTTTTCGCCTGTAGAAAAAGCAGTTGCTCCTGCTGCTGAGTCAGTAATTTTATGTGATCCCGATTTCGTTTTGGAAAGCCCAACAACTGGAAAACGAGAAAAATTAGGCTCTTGTTCACCATAAAAATAGGCGCTAGATAGTTGAGAGAGGCCCATGCCGTCTCCAACTAAAAAAATGACGTTAAAAGGGGTGTTATCTTGCTGAGCAGCTTTTGATTTTTGGGGTTCTTGTGTTTTGCCGTTGCAACTAACATTAACAATTAGCAAGACAATAAAAAGCGGTCTTAGTAAAGAATTATTCATCTGATAAAGTTAATTAACCATACCATTGAATACAAAAAAGATACAACTAAGTTCTTAACGATTAAACTGAGAGCTAATACAAATTAACGTATTATGAGAATGTGTCCTGTTTTTTCTATGAGCTCATTACCAGCACATGGACTACTATAAGAGAGTTTGTACACATAGGCGTCAATTGGTAGCTGTTTTCCCTTGAAGGTCCCATCCCATACATCATCAATGTTTTTTGAGATCCATATCATTTCTCCCCAACGATTAAAAACATATATTTTGTACTCTTCAATTCCTTGACCCACAACCTGCCAAATATCATTATGCCCATCAGCATCTGGCGAAAAGGCGTTAGGAGCAAATACTGTTCTAGAAATTTCTCTTTGGACAACCTCAACAGTATCTTCGTAAGTACATCCATAATCATCGGTATACTGGAACCAATATTGAGCACCTTGATCAACTGAAATTTGCCGGCTAGTTTCACTAGTTGACCACAAATAACTTTGAGCAGCTCCAGCATCTAATATCACCCCTTCCCCTAAACAAATTTCGGTAACATATGATCTGGAATTATATGATGAAAATGAAAGAAATGCAGAATCTGTTGCCTCACATACTCCGTCAAATATTATAACGCTATACATTCCTGCATTTTGAGGATAAATAGTCGCTGTTGTATCTCCAGTATTCCACAAATAAGTTGCTCCGCTAACACTAGCATCAAAAACAGCTTGTTCATATGGGCAGATTAATTGATCAGCGCCAATGTCAACAACTAACGATGCCTGCAAAGAAATAACTTTTACTGCTGTATCTGAATTGTTACATACAGAGTCGTAAGCAACAAGCGTAACCACATAGGTTCCTAAACCTGAATATTGATGTACAACATTGGAGTCGGTGTATAAGGAAGCATCGCCCATGTCCCATTCAAAAGTTAAATTGTCTCCTGAAGAAAGGTTAGTGGTTTGAACTTCAAATAAATCACAATCCGAGTTCTGTAAATAACTAAAATCTGCTATTACCGGATTTCCTGATCCTGCAACAATAGTAACGTATGCTGTATCATGAAAATTACAAGAATTAATAGTGTCAGAGGCTATTAATGAAACCTGAAAGCTTCCTAATGTGTTATAAACATGAGTAGGCGAAGCTGAATTATTTAAAGGGGAGCCATCTCCAAAATCCCACAAATAATCGACTCCGTTGCTGTTGTTTGCAAAGGTAATTTCTAGAGGGATACAACCTATGGAATCTGGAAGAGCAGAAATATCAGCAACTACGTTAGGTAGAATATTAATGGTCGTTAATAGCGTATCTGTAGTTCCACAAATAGTATCTAAAACAACTAGCTGAACATCGTATTGACCTGCAGAACTATAGGTATGAAGAACAGTGGAATCGCCATAGGTGGTCTGGTCCCCCATGTCCCACTGATATACCATTCCAGAAGTGCCTGTGTTTTGAGCCGATATAGACATGTTTGCACAATCAATTGACTGATTAAAATCGGCAGTTACCGGATTTCCACTACCAACTGTAATGGTTAAATAAGTAGTGTCTGTGGTAACACAAGCGCTAGAGTCAATGGCAATAAGCTGTACGTTATACACCCCAGGGTTGTTAAATGTATGGGTGGGCTGAAAAGCGGTGTCTAGTGGTGTGCCATCATTGAAATCCCACAAGTAATCAACCCCTTGACTAGAATTAACAAACCCAACAGTAAAAGGAGCACAACCAGCACTTGATGGCTGAACAGAAGCGTCAGCATCAATTGGAAAAACTTGAAAGTCAATTTTAAAAACACCTATGTCATAACCTGTTCCACCCCACGAGCTTGTAGGATAAGTAGACGACCAAGCCCCAGGAGTAGTACTAAAACCCGTTGAAGTACAAACTGCTTGGTATACAATTCCTTGAGGGTCAAACCTAGACGTTCCTCCGTCAACATGATCTCCCTGACCACCATAATGCGTAGCATACTCTAACCCTAAAGCACCAGGTTGCAATACACCAAGATAAAAACCTCCAGATGTCTGTAGCGGATTTGCACTAACAGGAAGCTGGTTAAAAGTAGAATGACCAGACCAGTATACATACTCGCATTTATCTACCATAAAGGCAATAGGAACAAAATCATACCCAAATCCTGATGATGCATTCCCTAAAATTGTAGCATAGATGTTATTGGTTAGGGTGGGGTCAAGCTTTGCTATGAACTGAGGAGCGCTTGCATTAAAATAAACTCCGGGTGTTACAGGAGATGTACCTGCTTGACTTTGACCGTATATGTAAACATCTCCATCTAAATCTAAGTCTAGAAAAAAGGCTTGATCTTCTGATGTTGTTCCCCAATAGGTACTTGCGCTTAACGTTGAGCTTCCTGCAGAAAGCTTAACAACATACCCATCTAAATTTCCACCTTGATAAGTACTCATAAAACCCTGATTAGGTAAAAAAGGATCTTCTGTGGACCCACAAACATAGGCATCACCAGCTGCATCTAGCCGGATTCCATAACAACAGTTGTTGTTAAATCCACCAAGATATGTACTCCAAGAAAGCCCCGATAAATCTGTGTTCATCTTAAAGACAACCCCATCCTGTAGCCCTCCTGCTGTAGCTTGATAGGGAGTTCCTACCATAGGAAAGTTGCTGGAGCTAGTAACACTAGCCACATAGGGATTGCCGGCTGCATCAACAATTATTTCCCCTCTGTAGGTGTCTCCATAGTTAAAAGAAAAATTGTTTTGTCCATCATCAGCAGAGCCACCTATATAAGTAGAGCCAAGTAAGTTGTTTCCAGAAACATTTAATTTACTAATAACAATATCTATTGATCCGTTTAAAGAGCTAGAATAAGCATTTAAGGAAGTTGGAAAGTTGGTAGACGATGAAGAGCCAAGCACAAAAAGCTCATCGTTGTCAGTTACTACTAAGCTATGCGGGTAATCATCACCACCACCACCGAGGTAAGTAGAATAGAGCAACGTAATACCGTCTGGAGATAATTTACTTATTGTAATGTCATTCCAACCTCCACCATAATTTTGCTGGACAGAGCCTACACTTGTGGGATAACCTGTTCCAAAACAAATGGCTCCAGTATACATGTTTCCAGCTCCATCATAGGTCGCTGAATGCCCGTAGTTTTCAGTTCCTGCTGTTCCCGAAAGAGTGGCTGCAACCAAAACAGGATCAATAACCAGCTCATGGTTTTCATTCCATCCTTCAGGAAAATAGAAGCTTACTTTATTGTTTTTAAGCAGAAAATCACAAGCAACTTCAATGGTTTTATTGCCAATTTTTTGATAGCAATAAGGAGCAAGCTCTCTTAGTTGACCCACAGATGTTTCCATAACTAAATGACCATTGTCAATAAATATATCTTTCAGGCCTTTGTACTGCTGAACAATCAAAGAGGGATCTGCACCTGGGTTAACAATGAAATCATACTTGAACCTATCCTCACTTGAATGCACCTTTAAGTCAATACCATTATAAAGCTGTAGATAGCTCACTTTTTCAAAAACAGGTACATTGGACGCCCATTTAGATTGATCGTTTCCAATAAAATAATTTTGATAGAAACTGTATTTATTCTCCCCTTGAAGGGTAGCTAAAGAATTTGCCCCAATAAAATCAACTTTATAGGCGTGTGCTCTAATGTTTTTTTGTTCAGGTTCTATCTCCTTTGCATGTAAAAAAGCATGTCTTTTTTTTAAGTCATCTTTATGATTAATTAAAAAAGTAAATCCTTGATCTTCTAAAAAAATAGCTCCTCGATTAAATTCAGCTTTAAATAAAACATTTTCATGCCATTGGCCATTATTCTTCACATATTTTAATTGCCCAGTATTAGACTCTTTTGCCGACAAAGAAATCACACTGAAAACAAAAAGAAAAAAAACACTTTTTAACGGGAATTTTAAAATTGAATTTGATGGCATAGCGTACGGTTTTGTATTGCTTATTATTTAGTTGAGCTATAGCTTTGCTCGTTGCGATTACTGTTTATCACTTAATTCTATTTTATCTGCACAAGAGACGCCACAATAATTATATAGTTGCTTAATTGGCTTAATGCGTATTTTTATAGCATGATCCCAACTCATGAATCCAACCAAACAAGTAAAAAAGAAATAATTGTCAATCAATTAAAACAACTGAATGATTATGACTTTAACGCTGCTCACCGGCACAATTATTTCGAGTTCTTTTACTTTATTAAAGGGGGTGGAACACACAAAATTGATTTTATAGATTTTCCTATTAAAGAGGGTTCTGTTCATATTGTTGGGCCAGGACAAGTGCACCAAATGAATAGAGCTTTATGCTCTGAAGGTTTTGTGTTTTTGTTTGAGTTAAATGCGCTTGAGGCGCCTGTTCAAATTGAAAACTTTCTTTTTGAGCACATTTGTTTGGACGCTACTGAGAACAATCCAACGTTTACTTTTAATAAAGACCACCATTCAATTTTAGAACAAAAAGCAAAAACTATATGGCATTTACATAAAGATAATAGCGACCTTTCAACACTAGCGCTTAGAAATGAGATCCACGCTTTTTGCATTGCTTGCATGAAACAAGAAAAAACAATTGACCCAATTAAAAGTTCTCAATACATGGCTTTTAGAAAACTTCTGCATGCAAATTTCAGCACCATGAAAAAAGTAAAAGACTACGCAAAAGCACTAACTATTTCTGAAAGATCGCTAAATGAAGTAGTAAAAAAAAACACGGGTAAAAGTGCAAGCGCAATTATCTACAGGCAAATTACCATGGAGGCTAAAAGGTTACTAAATACTAGAATGTCTATTAAAGAAACGGCCTATTGCTTAAACTTTGATGACCCTGGTCATTTCTCTAAATTTTTCAAAACACAAACAGGATTGGCCCCTTCAGAGTTTCAAAACTTGAAATAAATCCTTACTTTTTTTATTAACCCTCTATTTTTTAAATTTTAACAGTGCATTCTGTCACTATTTCAACACCATTCATCACATTGGCGCACTTTTTTAGGGTTGGTTTTTGTTGTTGTTACATTTTTGCTGAAAAATTATAACAATGAAAAAACTATTATTTACAGCAATTGTATTATCCGGGTTAATCTCTTATGGACAAAAAAATCAAACAACTACGCTTATAGATAGAATAGAAAAAGCAGAAAAAATCCCTGTAATTATTTCTCTAGGAGATGTGAAATCTGAGGCTTTCAACTCTACACATGCCGTATCTCCTGCTGGAGGAACTGGGCGAATTTCGTTAACACAAAAAGAAAGCCGTATTTCTCCAGTAAATGCTACTTTTCCAAATAAAATTGATTCATTAATTCCTGTTATTGTTAATGAGTTGAATGCAAAATTTGGAACAAACAAGTTCACCTTCAGCTCAACAGTGAATAATTCAGATCTGAAACAAACCATTCAAACAAGTGGGTATGAATTAATAGTGAATGTAAATTTCACAGCATCTTATGGATACAAATATGCTCAAGGCACAACAAAAAGAGTGGCTGACCCTAAATCTTCAGATCCAACAAAAACAAGATTAGTCTCAAAAAGAAAACTAAAAGGAACAGCCGACATAAAATTTTTGAATTCTAAAACTGAAAAAATCTCCCATACACCTTTAATGGTCTCACTGTTCAGTCCGTTTGATAATGATCGTTATATTAATGATGCTAATGTACTAGTAAAAATGAAGTCACCACTTGTTTTAATTAACTCCTACAGGGTTGCATTTCCAAAAAGGATTGAAAAGCTAGCAAGCAAAGCCAAAAAGAAACACGCTAAAGCATTGAAAAAAAGAAAATAACTATTTATGAAAAAACAACTTTCCCTTTTAACCTTGCTATTGTGTGGGTTAATCTCTTTTAGTCAAGAAAACGTTATTCAAATTGAAATCCCTAAAGAAGAAACTATTGCTTTAGATAGCAATGAAATTTTTGATATTGTCGATGAGCGAGCAACTTACCCTGAAGGCACGCAAGCAATGATGGCTTTCATAAGAGAAAACATAACCTATCCTGAATCAGCTAGGGAAAAAAAGCTTCAGGGTAGAGTGTTTGTTCAATTTGTAATCAATAAAAATGGTTCTATTTCAGCTATTAAAGTTGTAAAGGGGGTTTGTGCAGCATTAAACAATGAAGCCATTAATGTGATAAAAAAAATGCCCAATTGGATACCAGGAAAAAATAATGGTGAAGCGGTAAGGTCTATAGCTAGATTACCCATTTCTTTTAAACTATAATAACACGAAGCTTCCTTTTAATAAAAACTATGAAAACAATACAAAAACTTCCATTATTCGTTTATGTTTTAAGTGCTATAATATCTTTTGGGCAATCAAATAATACACCCTTAGATTTTTCCTCCATGCCTAAAAATTCTATGGCTATTGTCGTAGAGGAAAACGGAAAATTACAACAATTAAAAACAGAAAAAGCGTGGTATGCTGCAGGAGAGAATCTCTCTAAAATTAGTATAAAGGGTGAAGAAACAGCAGTTAAAATTCCTAAAGGAAAAAGCTTTGTCATATATACTAAAGGCATTTCAAAAGCCGAAGGAATGCCCTTTTCTATAATAAAGCTAAACAATAATGGTAAAAAAAGATCTGCTAGCTTTAACAGCTTAAGTGGTAAAAAAATATATACAGTTGCTCACACGGCTAAACTCATAAATTCTTCGGATATGATTTATAAGATTACCCCAAATAGTCCCCTCAAACCACAAGCGTATTGTTTAATTTTTAAACGCGTGGTAAAAGGCAATTTCTATTTAAAAAGGAAACCAGGAGTTGGTATATTAAAAATTAACCCTTCTTTTATTGAGATTATAGAATAAAAAGAAGGGGCCTGCTTAAAACAAGCCCCTATTAAGCTATTTGCTTTTAACTATTCTAAGCTGACTTGATTTGTCCCCAATAGTGATTTTTAGAAGATAG
This sequence comes from Parvicellaceae bacterium, assembly GCA_045561415.1. Lineage (GTDB taxonomy): Bacteria > Bacteroidota > Bacteroidia > Flavobacteriales_D > Parvicellaceae. The sequence goes on along the minus strand of JBJKXU010000002.1, from coordinate 47,050 downwards.
GTACCGTTTGCTTTGTCGGAAATATCAAGACTAAATAGCTGAGTATTTTCATACTCTTTTAGAACTACTAACTTTCCAGCAATATCTACCACACTAAGAGATACCTTATCAGAAGGTAATGCATTTAATTTAACATTAAAGATCCCATTTGATGGGTTGGGATAAAGACTTAAATCAATTGCTCCATAAGCACTTATACCAACAAAAGATGACACTAAAATGTCTGTTAATTGTGTGGTACAACCATTGGCGTCTGTAATAGTAACAGTGTATAGCCCACTAGCTAACCCTGAAACATCTTCGTTGGTTGAGTTAAAACCAGCTGGTCCTATCCAAGAATAACTAAATGGTGGTGTTCCTCCAGAAGCCGATACATTTATAGCTCCGTCTAGACCAACAGTTTCATCAGTAACAGAAGAAGTGGCGCTTAAAACAGCGGGTTCATTAACCGTACACAATACAGATCCTGTGCAGCCATTAGCATCTTGAACACTTACCGTTATTGATCCTGCTCCTAATCCGGAAACATCGCCACTAGCAACAAACCCGCTTCCAAAATTATAGCTATAAGGGGCAACTCCACCTGAAGGATTAATAACAATGGCTCCATCGGTTAATCCATTACAAGAAATATCTGAGATGGTAGCTGTTGCAGCAACAGCGTCTGGACCGCCAAGTACAACTGAAATAGAGGATGAGCAGCTGCCATCATCAACTAAAATGGAATACGTTCCCTGCGCTAAATTACTAAAGGTTGACGAAGATTGGGGACCATTACCAATATCATAAGTAAACGGTCCTGTTGCGCCATTTACTGAAATAGAAATTGAACCTGTTCCATCACCATTACAAAGCTCTTCTGTACTAGAAGAGCTTAAGGTCCAAGAACATGGAGAAGTAACACAAAAATTGTTAATCTCTTGGTTGCCAAAATCAGAATTTGCCGCTAATATAGTGGCTAAAACTGCACCTGAAGCAACATCGGTTATCGTATAATCTCCGTCTACAGTACAGGAGCCCCACTGGCTTCCATGCATGCCATCACCATACGTGTCATTAATGGTAAAATCATAACAGCCTACGGCTATACAAATATTTTCTGTAATCAATTCTCCTCCTGTTATGTCAGTGTAAGGACCGCCACTTGCAAGAACATTAGCACTAGCATCTTCAATTGTCCAGGTTGTTTCAGACCCCCAACAATCTGTATTTATTTCAAGTAAAATATCTTGTCCACCAATGGTGGCAGTATAATTGGTTGACCCTCCATCATTTCCAGGAGCACTGTCAGTATTGCCGTTAGGAGAGCTGGTGTAAGCGTTAAAAGTATGAGGACCGCTAGTAGTAATCATTGTTGGAAGAGTAACAACCACAGAAGCGCCAGCAGCTAAACTGCCAGACCAAGAATAAGTGTTGTTTGTTCCCCCGTCAATGTCATAATTGATGGTAACAGAAGAAAGGGTGTTGGTTCCAAAGTTTTTGATGGTAAGTTCAGGGTCAAAATTATCTACACAATAAGCTCCTACAGGTGATGCTATGGAGGAAACTCCGGCATCGTCAGGAAGCGTTGGTGTATTGGGGTCCCAGCCATCATTGGTAGTTGCCGATCCGCAAGAATTAGGAGCTAGATATGTGCTTATGCCACTAGTCCAAGAAACACCTAACCTACCGTAATAATCATACTGGCCATTGTTATTTGTTCCAGAACATGCTGCTGCCCCTCCATAGAGCTGACCAATAATTCTGTGGTTTTGATCAAATAGCGGTGACCCTGAAGAACCGGGTTCTGTAACCCCTTCCTCCCACTGATTGATGTACCATACTGCTGCCCCAGCAGCATTAGAATGAAAAGGAGCATCATTGTCTCTACAGATTTTCATGACATCTCCAGAAGGATGATGAATCCCTGTAGTTTCAGTAACAGTAGTGTTGTCGGTGGCATCCCAACCAGCATAAAAGCAATTCCAATTTTCTGCATCGGTAACGGTCATGTTATCTATTTGCAATAAGCCATGATCAGCTGCAGTTCCGCTAACTAATGTTGTCGCCCCATTTGCAGTTTGGTCGTATGGAGGACCTGGGTCTACAGAATTGGCAGAAGTTGCACAAGACTCTGTTCCAGAAGGACTTTTCCAATTAAATCGAAAGGCCCAAGAACCGGTTCCACCACCTAAACAATGGTTCGCAGTAAGAAAATAAGGCGTCCCGTCATCACAAGTATTATTAATTAGAGCTCCAGTACAAATGCCACTTCCACCAACAACAATCATAGCAACAGACCTAATCTCATTGTCCCAACCATTTCCTAGTGGGCAATTTACATCGATGTTGCAATCTCCAGAAGAGTTTAACGCTTTTGCTAAATCTTTTTGAATAGGATCTAAACTTCTGTACCCGTGAATAACATTTGTTATGGTAAACGCTCCTTGACCAGCAACAGCAGATGGTTCAAAATACTCAACTATAATTTTATCTCCATGAACAAGCTCTGTTCCAAGCTCACCGTCAGCTCTGTTGTTTCGTTGCGTATAAGCACCTACTCTATTTGTTTGTTTGACATCGTATAGGTACAATGATGCACCCTGTGGTAGGTGATAATTTTTAAATAAAAGATTTACCGTTAGCGCGTTTTTACATTCTATAGCCAGTTGCCATATTTTATCTCCATTTGGAAGCGTACTCCAAACACCCGAATTGTTAAAATTGAAGTTAACGGCATACTTGTAACCAAATCGCCAGGGCTTGTTTTTTGCCTGATCATCTATAATATCTTGGGCGTCAATTGCCGTTTGATTGTATCCCGGCATAACCGAAACTGGAACATCTTTACTTTCTAGTTTTCCGTTCCATCCAATAGGATCACCAAGGTTTACCGTTTGCGCGTTTAGGAATGAAAACATGCTTATGCAAGCAATTAATAAAAGAATTTTTTTCATGAATATTTTTTTTGAACAGCTTTGAATTTAAGAAATTTTTCAATCTCTTATGTGTAGACGGACACTAATTTTCTTATAAAAAACTAAACAAAACCACAAAATTGTACATTCCAAAGGGGGAATTATACATTGCCACATCACCGAGATCCTACTAAATTTGTGTTAACTTAATTGAATGCTATGAAAACAAAATTGATTTTAATTGTGGGTCTGCTTTTCTGCAATGGCTTTATTGGTCAGACCACAACATGGAACCAAGTAACTGTTCCTACCACCAACGCTTTATATGATATTTCTTTTCCTACACCAACCATTGGATATATTGGAGGAGATACAGGGACGCTATTAAAAACTGTAGATGGTGGTCAAAACTGGACTTCTATTTCCATAACATTAGACAACGTTGCTGCGAACTACCCATTAGGAGCTATTCATGATTTAACTTTCATTGATCAGAACTATGGGTATATGCTAATGGCAGAACCTAATTTTTCGCTGTTTTCTTTAACACCTTCAATATCTACCTTGTGGGAAACTCAAAATGGTGGCGCCAATTGGAGACAGATAGAGGGCAACAATAGCGGAATGCTGTCTAGCTTAAACATGACTTCTTTGTATGTAAAAGACACCAGCAATTTATTTCTTGGAGGACACGGGTGGTTCTATAGCTCTACAATTGTGGAATACAATAATTCTACTTGGAACGGAAACTTAGCACTCTCAACATCGGTTTCTTCCTATGACGCTGGGGTAACTGATATGGATTTCCATAATGGGCTTGGTCTTGCTACTACAAATGGACAGTATATACTACGTTCTACAGATTTTGGAGTAACATGGGACACCATTAACGCTGGAATTGGGAATTTCGACCCAAACAATCCTTGGAGTGGTACCAATACTGTACTGACTTCAATTGAAATAATTGATGCCTCTACCGCTTATGCTGGCTACAGGTATAACGATGGCGATTTTACCATGGGCCTTCTAAAAACTATTGATGGTGGATTAACTTGGGATTTTGATATGGGCTCGGCTACATTTGCGTATCCCGATTTCACTTGCTTAAGTAGCACACAAAACGGAACTGTATATTCTGGAGGGGTTATCAATTCTGGCGGTACTCCATCGCAGGGCATTATTTTTGAAAGCTCATCTAATCTATTATGGGACTATTATTACTTTGACGAGGCCATTTATAACATTTCTTCCAATGGGTTAAACCAAACGTTTGCGGTTGGAGAAAACGGCTTTTTAGTTACCAATTCTCAAGCAATAACTTCAATTGATCAAAGTCCATCAGAACTGGACTTTATGGTGTATCCCAACCCTGTTCAAGAGCAGCTGATTGTTGAGTTTACGACTGAAATTAATGGTGAGTTAATTCTTTATGATGCCGCCATGAAACAAACAGGAATAACATTAAAGGTTTCTAAGTTAAACAATACAATAGATGTTTCTAGACTTCCTAAAGGATTGTATTATTTAATGTTTACTAAGGGGAATCACAGGTCAATAAAAAAGCTAGTGAAGCAGTAGATTTAATTTCTAATCATTATAGGCTTAAATGAAAATAAATTATTCCTGAATCTTAATTTGTGCACCCTGGTCTGTTTTAATAAAAAACAAAGCATCTCCTTCAAGTTTTAAGGATTTTGCAAAAGCCTTACCTTGTACTTTGTCGTCATTATCTATATCTCCATCTCCATCCATGTCTAAATTGATTACTGAATGATTGGTAAACACAGATTGATCGTAATTTACTAAAGGATGATTGATATAAGAACTTCCCTGAGGAATAACAACATCAGTATTATAATCCGGAACAAAACTAGCACTCCAATTACAAGGGTTAAACCAACTCACTGCTGGATATGTTGTAATGTTATCAATAGGGTCAGTAACTATTTCGGTTGCAGTTACCACATCACCTTGCCATTCATTTATGTTATCTGAAAGCGTAGTAGGATTTCTTCCTGCCCAAAAACTTGAGTTTAGGTATTGAAAAACTTGAGTATTATTAGACCCCCCAGTACTGGCAGTAAAACCCCAATATACCAAGCCGTTATTTGATGCTGTAAAATCACTCTTAAGATCTCTTGATAATGTAGCTATTAACACATTATCAAAATAGACATTCAACTCACCCTCAAGGGTACTTAAATCATGATCAGGATTAGGATCCCAAAATATTGTTAAAGGATGATTGTTACCATCTTCAATGTTCCCTAAGTCAACAGGTGATATTAACGCGTTAGACGAAGAATGATTCAAATCACCATTCAACTGAATAGCCAAATGATCGTCAGTAGTTGAATTAACGGCAGGTGCATCGGAAGAATTATAATAGGTATCAAATTCAATTGCTAATGAAGGACTAAAACCACTTGCACCCCCAACCGAATAACCTAATCCACCTCCACTATGTGTTAAAGTATTTGAGCTTTCCTGTAAAACAAACGCTATACCGTCTGCTCCATTAACATCTTTATTCCCGAAATTTAATTCGGCAGATATATGAAAAGAATAATTTAAGTTTAAAGGCGCTTCGCACCAAACAGCACCAGTTTGACTATTTTGGTTTGGCGTAATCTCATAAGAGTAACTTCCAAGATCTGAAGCATTTCCTGTTACATTGAAATCAATAGTATTACAATTATTTTCATTCATTATTAATACATTTTGAGAACTACTTGCAGGACACGCATTAGAGCTAGAAGTTGCATAGGTGACTTCATAATTACCCGGAGCCGAATCATCTAAATCAATTTCTCCTGTACTGGCAACGATTGTTAACCCTGCTGCAGAACTGTATGAACCACCAGAAGTTCCCGTAAAACTAGGCGTTGGATCGGTGTCTGTTGTAAAATAGCAACAAGAAGAATAAGAAAAAGTAGCAACATCGTTAGGCAATACCGTTAATAATTGTTGTGCTGTACCTGTACATCCTGTAGCATCTGAAGCGGTAACGGTATATGTATAATTACCAGCAGGTGGTGTTGCAACTGGTGTTGAACTTGTAGGATCATCCAACCCTGTTGTTGGAGACCAAGAATAAGTACCTCCACCACTAGCACTTAAAGTATAACTTTCGCCTTCACACATTGAAAAATCAGTTCCGGTTGTAACAGCTAATTCAGTTATGGTTACACTTAGCGGTTCTGGACAAGTTTTGGCCGTTTGAAATACTCTTACTAACCCTGTATTAAAAACTGCGTTGTTATCAAAATAGGGAGCACCTACAATAAATCGATCCCCAATTCCATTAATGTCAATTGCTTGGCCAAATTTATCACCACTTACATCCCCCATCTCTGTTCCTTTTAGCACCCAACTGGAGCCAGATAACTCATATAACTTTGTATATCCATTTCCAGCAATTGATGATGCTAAAAATCTATTACCATCTGCATTTAATTCAACCTTAAAACCAAAAGCATCTCCACTAATAGAACCTTCTATTTGGCTACCAACTAAATTCCAACTGTTAGTTCCTTCAACATAAATTGATACTGCTCCTGCATTAGAATTATAATCACTTTCTGAAATAGCTATTTTATCTCCAATTGAGTTTAATGAAACAGCATGCCCTAACTTTGTTGCATTTACTCCATTGAACTCCTCTATAATATTCCATGCTGAGTTAGACCATTCATAAAGCTTTACCTCCCCTTTGTTAGCATCGTTAAAGGGAGTACCAACAGCAATTCTATTTCCAGTCCCATTTAATGATAAAGAAAATCCAAATTGATCACCAATATTTTCACCAGCCAAAACAGCACCTTTAGTATTCCAAGTAGAGCCATCCCATTCATAAACTGAAACCTGACCTTCTGTAGTTGAGTTGTTAACCCCCAGTTTACATTCCCCTATGGCTACTATTGTTCCATTATCATTGATATCCAAAGTAAAGTTGTCTTCCATAGACCCTATTTGCATAAAAAATGGTGTTCCCATCAAGTTCCAACTTGAACCATCCCAGTTAAATATCTCTAATACTCCATTACTCCAGTAAGTATTACCAAATGGGTTTAATGACGTGCCATTTGATAGTCGAGGGCTTATTACAGCTAGTGTCTGACCGTCTGCGCTTAGTGCAATTGATGCCCCAGTTCTTCCTCCAGCGCCTCTTGTAGAGTTTACATTACCCAGTTGATTCCAACTTGAACCATCCCAATCAAAAACTTTAACTTCTCCGTTGTATCCATAATTAGATTGGTTTAATACTGGATATCCAACAGCAATTCTATTTCCAAGACTATTCATCGAAGCGCCATTAGTTTGAGAAATCAAAGCTAAAGTATTACTAGTAATATCAGCTCCCATTTGATTTGTTGAAGAATAATCGTAAGTAATTTCATATAGCTGCCCGGTAAAGAATTAACCAAGTCAATTTCTCCCGTATTTGGGTCAACAATGATATTTACATTGTCAGAACTAAATACACCACCTGTTGGAGCAGTGTAAGTTACAGAAGGAGGTGTTGTACCCAAACAAAATGACGTCTGTCCTCCATAATTAAAACCTACTGTTGGTGTTGTTATGGTAACATCAAATGTACTTGAATTTGGACATGCGCCAGTTAATGTATAGGTAACGGTATATGTGCCTGCTGTAGAACCAGTTAAATCTATTTCACCTGTTGTAGAATTAATCACCAAACCTGTGGTAGATGAAAAAGCACCAACATCTCCGGTAATGGTAGGTATAGGATTAGTTTCATCTGAGCAATATTCAGAATAAACATAACTAAAACCAGCGTCTGCTGAATTGATAGTAAGGGTTAATTGATCGGTTACAGCAGGACAAGCACCATTAGCGGCTGAAGTAAGGGTTAAATCTACTGTGCCGCCCCCCAATAAGCTAGCCCCTGGAGTGAATGTAGTGCTTAAGTCAGTCGTGTTTCCAAATGTACCTGCTGCGCTAGCAGACCAAGTTCCATTTGAAACACCACCTGTAATTGTTCCGGTTATGTTTACCACAACGTTTCCGCATACTGTTTGGTCTCCACCAGCGGCTACTGTAATGCTTTCGTCAACAGTTTGAGAAACAACATTACTGGTTTCTGAACCGCAATTGGCATCTTGATCGGTTACAGTTACAATGTAGTATATAGTTCCAGGAGAACTAGTTGGTGGTGTAAAGCTTGTATTTGTTTCTCCGCTAATAATTACAGGATTTGAACCATCGCTTTGACAAGTATACCACTGATAGGTATAGTTTCCAGATCCTGAACTAGCTACAACAGTCATTGTACTAGCAGTTGTTCCCTGGCAAACATCTGCACCTGAAGAGGGTTGTGTACTTATACTAACAGCAGGTATTGAAACCGCACTGCTTAATGTTGCAGTTCCTTCGCTACCAATGTGGTTATATGGGGTTGAATTTAAGGTCCATGTTTCTCCGCAATTGGTTTCTTCTTTAACAATTTTTTCATAATCCGGATCTCCGTTATTATATAATGCTGTAGCCTGCTCTGGAGTTAGTTCTCTATCAAAAACCATGACCTCATCTAATTTTCCATTGTACCACCCGCCAGAAGAATTAGTATTTATTTTTATCTGAGTAATATCATTTATTCCCTGACCTATAGTTGTGGTGTTAAATATTTCTTCATCACCATTTTTATACAATATCATAGTATTATTATTGTCATAAGTTAGTACCCAGTGTTCCCATGCTTCATTTTGAACTTGACCTGATTCAAGAATAAAATCATTGGGATAATTGGTTGAACCTCCGGCCCAAACTACAGCCTCAACAGAGTTGGTAAAGCTTTTTCTTAAGAGCAGTTCTGTACCTGAACTACTGTTTAGCGACACCCATCTTCTAAAGTTGCTGCTCTGATTATAAGTGTAAGTCCACACACTTATTGAAATTCCATTGGAAGGACTTAGGGTAGAGATATTGGCTTCCAGTTCACCTTGAGAAGTAAATTCAAAACAGTTTCCTGAGATACCTTGAGATATTATGGGTGACGCTCCACTAATTGAAAGTACTTCAGGATTGGTAGACTTGCTAGTTAATCCAGAAGTCCCTGATGTATTAAATGGGAAATTTAAAGGCGCTATTGATGTTCCATTTAAACGCCAATCGTTAGAAGAAACATCAACGCAGGTGCTGTTTATATTTGCTGTAAGATCATCATTTGGTGTAGGAGAAGATGGTGAGATGGCTACAGAATTGTTAGAAACTGTTGTTGTAAAAGTAACCGTCATGTTGTCACTGTCTGCTACAGTACATGGAGGCAATGGATTTGCCTGCAATGTTAAGGTAACAGGTGCTAAAGCTAAATTATCTGTAGGCCCAGGACTATAAATTGCAGTAAGCGAGGACGGAACATCAAATGAGCCATCACCACTAGTTGTCCAATTGGTAGATGATACTACACCTCCATTAACAGAACCAGCCATAGTAACAGGTGTTCCAACGCAAATATTACTTTGATTAACCCCTGCATAGGCATTTGGCTGATCCAATAAAGTAACGGTTACCTCATCAGTTGCTGTGCAACCTGTTGGTCCAGTCCCCACCACAACAAATGTATAGGTGTTGCCTGACCAGCTCCAAGAAAAAGGAACACCATTATTTATAAAATTGGGGTTGTTGAAATTTGGATCTAAACTTGAATACCAGACATAAGAACTTGCGCCTGTTGCCGTTAACGTAATTTGAGAACCATCATCACATACATCTAAATCTACACCAGCATCAACATTTGGAGATGAGTCTATAGTTATAGATCTAACTTTAGTAATTGAACAAGTTGGTGATGTATAAATTATATCATACATGCCTGCCGTAGAATTTGCAAGGTCAATTTCTCCAGTAGTAATATTTACACTGCAATTTGAAGGGTTTGAAGATGAAAATGTGCCACCAGAAGGGGTAAATGAAATCGGCAAAGGATTGCTTTCACTTTCACAAAAAGAATATTTTGAATACGTAAAGTCAGGATCTTCATCGATAGTTATTAGATTATTTTTTTGTACTATGCAACCGGCATCTATTGTGTATGTTATTGTGTATGGACCACCAGGAGTTGAATTAGTAAGATCAATTTCTCCTGTATTACTACCCGTATTTGTTCCAGTATCAACAAATATCAACCCACTAGTAGCCGAAAAAGTACCAAAATTCAATCCAGAAATAATTGGTACAGGGTTTGTTCCGCCATGACAATAAAGACTAGCATCATAATTAAAATCAACTGTAATACTTGAATTAACATACCTAAATTTATGTTCATTGAAATAATCACCACCTGCTGCTGTTAAACCCCAATAAACTATTGTATTGCCTCTTGTTTGGTCAAAATAATCTATGAGATCAAATTCAAAATTATCTACAACATGATCATTACCATCAAATATGCCATTGTTATCAATGTCTAACCAAACATTATATTCACCATCAAGAGTATTGGGGTCATTATCTGGATCTGGATCCCATGTAAATCTAAAATCCAAATATTTACCTGTTGAATACTGAACATTAGAAATTGAAAGTGGTGCATCACCTGTCAATGGATATAACATTTCCTCAGACCTCATATAACCATTGCCGGGTGTTGGGTCATCAATAACATGCCTGCCTCTTCCATCCTTCTGAACAGCAACATGATCATTAGAAGTACTTGTATGAGATTCATCGCTTCCAGGTGCATTAGGGTTGTTCGAATAATTCCTATGACCATCAAACTCAACAGCAATAGATGGTCTTATTCCAGTTGGAGGACTTGCATCGGGGTTACCAGAATAACCCATTCCACCACCGACTCCACCTGAAGAAGTTCCATTAGGATCTGTTTGCAAAACAAAAGCAATTCCATCAGCTCCATTCACATTTTTTGTTCCAAAATACAACTGAAGATTTATCTCAAAATAAAAGCTAAGATCAATACCAATCGAATTCCATGCAGCGCCACCCATCAATTGAGAATCACGGGTTAATCTATATTCATTAGGATCAAGTGTTGAAAGCTCACCATTGTTAGGTACTGTAGCGTCAATATGGGTACAGCCAGTACAGCTACTATTAAATCTAGCATCACCATTTAGAATAAAAACTGGTGAATCGTCACACTGTGTCTGAGAATAACTATGACCACCTAAAAATGAAAGGAATAATAATATTAAGAAGTATTTAAATACGTTTTTCATAGAATAAATCATGTTTAAAATTATTTATTCAAAGAAATAACTTTCCCATTAGCATCAAACTCTAGCCCTAATTTATCATACAATTGAATGAGCATTAATTTTAACTCTTTATTGTCAAAACTTGATTGATTAACCTCGCTTCTTAATAGTTGAATTTCTTGTCCCTTTTTAGAATTAGCAATTTCCAATTCTTCAATTTTTGCATTTAATTCTTTAATTGATTCAATTAAATACGGAACAAGGTGGCTGTATTGAACAGATTTAAACCCATCTAAATCAGTATCTACTACACTTGGAATAACTAACTCTACTTCCTGTGCTATTAATCCAGATTGTAACCCTAATCTATTAATAGATGAGTTTGCCTTCTTCCATTCATAGGTAACTCCTCTCAATTTCATGACTTTGTCTAAGGAGTTATCAAGGGTAAGTATGTTCTTTTTGTACCTAACATCAGAAAGCTCTGTAATTCCAGTAGTTTTTATCTTACCATCTATAAATAACTTATAAGATGAATTGGGAGCCACCCCAATACCTACATCCCCAGCATCAGAAATGTTTATTCCCTCATTATCGCCATCATTTGAAATCCAATATCCAGATAACGAAAGGTTTTGAGTGGCGGTATGGTCTCCTAAATTGTCACCAAATGAAGTTCCTGCAACAGTGCTTAATACACCGTCTTGATCTGCAACAACAACTAAATCTGGATTACCTGTACCAGTTGCTAAGTCAAGTATTTGAACTTCGCCAGTTTTATTAACCCTAACTCTTTCTGTTAGTACACTAGACCCGTCAACAGTTGAAAACCTAATTCCATCTCTTGCATTTGAGTATATTTCTAATCCTAAAAAATCAGTCATAGCTGTTCTTTCAAGAGTTATTCTTGCTTCAGCATCACTAGTAGAATTATCAAGGTCTAAAGACAACCCAGCTCTTCCTATACCTGCATTGACATTTTTAGAAATAACAATATCACTATTAGTATAAGATTGCCCGTTTATAGTTAATCGGCCTAATTTTGCATTGTGCACTAGTGATTGTGTTGTTGAACCTGGAACATGAATAGCAAAGATTGATGCTATATCAGTTGATGCATTAGAATTTCTAAATAACCTTATGTTTTGTGCTCCAGTAGTTACACCAGCTGTTGTTGTAGAGATGGCATCTATATCAAGCATTACAGCTTCATCATCAACATTATCTTTTTGGTAAATCCAGCCTTGTGTTGCTGCAAAACCAACGAAATTTAAGTGTCCGTCTTGCCCTTGCTCTTGAACCCTTATTTCAGGATTAACAGCTGACACTACATGAAGGTTTGTTTCAGGATCTACACCAACACCTACGTTACCACCAAAAGGGTTTAAGCTTATAGCACCTAACACATTACTAAAATTACCTTGAGTATGCCCAGACTGTATAATTGCCTTTCGTTCATTGTCTGTTCCAGAAACAAAAAAGGCAAGTGCATTTCCAGAGCCATCAGCTTGATCAATTTTAAATTGAGAAACATTATTCCAATCAGTCGTTAAATCTGAACCGGAACTAGTAACAGCATCAAATGAAATTCCAGGGTCATTTCTTAAGTGTAATGCTGTGATTGGAGTTGACAAACCAATACCAACTTTACCTTCAGTATATATGTTATCACTTATGGAAGAGGGTGTGTTTGTGGTATTAGAAATATACCAGTCATGGTCATTGGCTGTTGAAATAACAGCCGGATCTGTCCAAGTCATCACACCATCGGCATCAGAAACAGGGATATATCCAACACTACCACCTGTTCGCATTCTTATTTGACCATCTACATCCAATTTTTGTAATGGTATAGTAGTACCTATACCTATATAAGTTCCATCATTATACAATAGACTATTAGCTACCCAATCATTACCATCGTGTCTAATGGTTTGACCTGATGTTCCAGCTAAATCAGCTCCAGGAGAACCATCTGGGCCAGCATTTCCATCTATTCCTTGATTACCATCTGGGCCTTGGTTTCCGTCAGGGCCTTGATTGCCATCCGGGCCTTGATTACCGTCTATTCCTTGGTTCCCGTCAGGACCCTGGTTACCGTCAGGTCCTTGATTTCCATCCGGACCAGCATTTCCATCTGGGCCTTGATTACCATCAGGGCCTTGATTACCGTCTATTCCTTGATTACCGTCAGGACCTTGGTTACCGTCAGGTCCTTGATTTCCATCCGGACCAGCATTTCCGTCTGGGCCAGCATTACCATCTGGACCAGCATTTCCGTCAGGACCTTGGTTTCCGTCAGGACCAGCATTACCATCTGGACCCTGGTTTCCATCCGGACCAGCATTTCCATCTGGGCCTTGATTACCGTCTATTCCTTGGTTCCCGTCAGGACCCTGGTTACCATCTGGGCCTTGGTTCCCGTCAGGTCCTTGATTTCCATCCGGACCAGCATTTCCGTCAGGACCCTGGTTGCCGTCTATTCCTTGATTACCATCAGGCCCTTGATTACCATCAGGACCTTGGTTGCCGTCAGGTCCTTGATTTCCGTCTATACCTTGATTACCATCTGGACCCTGGTTTCCATCTGGACCAGCATTTCCGTCTGGGCCTTGATTGCCATCCGGACCTTGGTTGCCGTCAGGTCCTTGATTTCCATCAGGACCAGCATTACCATCTGGACCCTGGTTTCCATCCGGACCCTGGTTTCCATCCGGACCAGCATTTCCGTCAGGGCCAGCATTTCCATCCGGTCCTTGATTACCATCTGGACCTTGGTTACCATCTATTCCTTGGTTACCATCTGGGCCTTGGTTCCCGTCAGGTCCTTGATTTCCATCCGGACCAGCATTTCCATCAGGACCCTGGTTACCATCAGGACCTTGGTTGCCGTCAGGTCCTTGATTTCCATCAGGACCAGCATTACCATCTGGACCCTGGTTTCCATCCGGACCCTGGTTTCCATCCGGACCAGCATTTCCGTCTGGGCCAGCATTTCCGTCTGGGCCTTGATTGCCATCCGGGCCTTGATTTCCGTCTGGGCCTTGGTTGCCATCCGGACCTTGATTTCCATCAGGGCCAGCGTTTCCGTCAGGGCCAGCATTTCCATCCGGTCCTTGATTACCGTCAGGACCTTGATTGCCATCCGGGCCTTGATTTCCGTCAGGTCCTTGATTTCCATCCGGACCAGCATTTCCGTCAGGGCCAGCATTTCCATCTGGACCAGCATTTCCATCCGGTCCTTGATTACCGTCAGGACCTTGATTACCATCTATTCCTTGATTACCATCAGGGCCAGCATTTCCATCCGGTCCTTGATTACCATCTGGACCTTGGTTACCATCTATTCCTTGATTACCATCTGGACCTTGGTTTCCGTCAGGACCTTGGTTTCCGTCCGGACCAGCATTTCCGTCAGGGCCAGCATTTCCATCCGGTCCTTGATTACCATCTGGACCTTGATTACCATCTGGACCCTGGTTTCCATCCGGACCAGCATTTCCGTCAGGGCCAGCATTTCCATCCGGTCCTTGATTACCATCTGGACCTTGGTTTCCGTCAGGACCAGCATTACCATCTGGACCCTGGTTTCCATCCGGACCTTGGTTTCCGTCAGGACCAGCATTACCATCTGGACCCTGGTTTCCATCCGGACCAGCATTTCCATCCGGTCCTTGATTACCATCTGGACCTTGGTTTCCGTCAGGACCAGCATTACCATCTGGACCCTGGTTTCCATCCGGACCAGCATTTCCGTCAGGGCCAGCATTTCCGTCAGGACCTTGATTACCGTCAGGACCTTGATTACCATCAGGGCCAGCATTTCCATCTGGACCCTGGTTTCCGTCAGGACCAGCATTACCATCTGGACCAGCGTTTCCATCAGGGCCTTGATTACCGTCAGGGCCAGCATTTCCATCTGGACCCTGGTTTCCGTCAGGACCAGCATTACCATCTGGACCAGCGTTTCCATCAGGGCCTTGATTACCGTCAGGGCCAGCATTTCCGTCTGGACCCTGGTTTCCATCTGGACCAGCGTTTCCGTCAGGACCAGCGTTTCCATCCGGACCTTGATTACCATCCGGGCCTTGGTTCCCGTCAGGACCAGCGTTTCCATCCGGACCAGCATTTCCGTCAGGGCCAGCATTTCCATCCGGTCCTTGATTACCATCTGGACCTTGATTACCATCTGGACCTTGGTTTCCGTCAGGACCAGCATTACCATCTGGACCCTGGTTTCCATCCGGACCTTGATTACCATCAGGGCCTTGATTACCGTCTATTCCTTGGTTTCCGTCAGGACCTTGATTACCATCAGGGCCAGCATTTCCATCTGGACCCTGGTTTCCGTCAGGACCTTGATTACCATCAGGGCCAGCATTTCCATCTGGACCCTGGTTTCCGTCAGGACCAGCATTACCATCTGGACCCTGGTTTCCATCCGGACCTTGGTTTCCGTCAGGGCCTTGATTACCATCAGGGCCAGCATTTCCATCTGGACCCTGGTTTCCATCCGGACCAGCATTTCCGTCAGGGCCAGCATTTCCATCTGGGCCAGCGTTTCCATCCGGACCTTGGTTACCATCAGGGCCTTGTGCACCTACTGGACCTGTTTGCCCTGTCATGTCTACTGTTACTGTATTACCACTTTCAATACCAACAGTTAATAGATTGGTAGTAGAATCAAAAGTCAATAATTGAATGTTTTGATCATCCGTTCCCGTTCCGTCTTGTAAAAAGGCCAAATCGACACTAGTAGAATTACCATTTTCTATATCAATCTGTAAAACAGTACCTGTTAATGTGGCCCCAGTTAAATTTTGATTATCTCCACCATCATCGCCATTACAGACATATCCAGAGTAAGTAATTTCACTTGGCGAAAGAATATTATTGGTATCTAAATCTGTTCCGCTTTCAATCAACAAACCTCCATTTGGACAATTTGGATCTCCAACATTTAGCACCGTTTGCTGAGTTATAGAAGAAGGTCCCTGTGGCCCTGTAGAACCCGTTGCTCCAGGTGGGCCTTGTGGGCCTCCGCCAGAAGTTTTTGCATACAACGCATAAGGAACACTCATTAATTCATTAGTAGACATAATCGAATAATTCGTTCCGCCTGAAATGTCTAATCCGGTTTGAATAAAATAAGGGCCTTGACTCCAATCTATTGTAGAAAAAGTCCCACTTATAACAGTGCCTAGTCCAATATCTAGATTAACAAGGCCATAAGAATTTGTTGTCTCGTTAAATGTTTCTTGGTAAACAGCAGTACCTGTTGCGCTACCTTGTAAAATTGTAAATTGAAAACCTACAGTTTGGTTCTGAAGCATGTTTCCTGCTGAGTTCCTTACAATAGATTGGTACTTGAAAGCCTCTGGTGGAGATTGACTAAATGCTGTTGAGAAAAATAAAATTAAGAAAAGTGATAGTATCTGTTTTTTCATAGTTAATATGATTTTTGAACCTTAAAGGTTTTAAGTAGCTGGTTTGCTGATGATATAAAACTTAAAAAATAAACTCCTGTCTCGTATTTATGAAAGGGAATTATCATAGTATAATCCGTAATTAAACTTGTAACAAGTAACCTTCCGCTTGCATCGTAAAGATCAACACGTGAACCTGATTTAATTTCTTTAAACTCAATGTTTAACTGATCTACTGCTGGATTGGGATAGATTGAAACCTCAAAACTTATTTCAATATTTTCAACGTTAGTAATCCTAAATACCGGCTGATGAAATCCTTGAGTTAGATGAGTTGAGTCATCCATTCCAAAGGCGATGACAACTTCCCCAATTGTATAATCTAAGGCTCCTGCAGAATTAGAACTACTATTGCCTTGAGTGGCAATGACTTGTTGGCCGTAAATAATAACATTAGCAGCTAGAAAGAATAAACAAAAGAAAAGTTTTTTTTTAATTGTCATGGTTTAAAATAATAAATCAAAAAGGTTCTTTTTTTGAAATAAAATTTTAATTTAGTTAAAATAACCATCTGTTGCCATACTTTTATGTCATATCCTAAATAAGCATCGACAAAACATAAAAAAAAGCTGATAAATTGTAAAAACGAAATTGATTAACGCTACGGAGAATAAGCTTTAAGCTGCTTATCAAGAGCTTTTGCATTTTCACAAACAGAAGATAAAAAGTTCCAAAAATCCTTACTGTGATTCTTTACTACTGTATGAGCAAGTTCATGAAGAATAACATAATCAATAAGTGAATCTGGTAGTTTCATTAAGTAAAGACTAAGGTTGATGTTGTTTTTTGAGGAACAGCTTCCCCACCTAGTCTTGGCGTTTCTAATGGTCAACTTTTTGTAATTTAATCCTTTTTGCTGAGCTAAAAAACGAACTCGTTCAGGGAGATAACTTTTTGCTTCTTTCCTAAAAATTTCCGTAATTAGGGTTTCTATTTTTTCTTGAATTTCAGTATTTAGAATCTCAGTTTTTTTT
The DNA here is from genome assembly GCA_045561415.1 of Parvicellaceae bacterium. GTDB lineage: Bacteria > Bacteroidota > Bacteroidia > Flavobacteriales_D > Parvicellaceae. Next base: position 29,513 of record JBJKXU010000002.1, on the reverse strand, counting down.
GGAATATTCACATTAACAGTTAACCCATTTTGAGATACAGAAACCTCATTTTCTTGAGCTGCTATTATTTCTATTTGATGGTATTTGGTTTTTATACTATCGCCCCAACCATAGCGCATCTTTTTGTTTTCATTTAAAAGAGCTTGAGCATGTTTTTCTTTAATCCACTCCAATCTAGAACAGACAAACTTTTCTGCAGAACTGTAGCTAGAAAATGATGGCACAGAAACGACAACTCCTTTAAATGGAGCGATTCGAATTATAACTCTTTTTGCTCTTTTACTTTTTCTAAAAGTTATTGGAACCTGATCAAAATTTTTGGTGTACAATGTTAATTAATCGCTATTTTTTTAGTTACCACATTGTTGTCTAAAAACAAGGAAACCATGTATATTCCTTTAGCCATTACTAATGGCTGAGTAGATAGCTGATTTTCACCCGCATTAATAGAAAACTGTTCCACTTGAATACACTGACCATTAATGTTAAAAATCTTGACAAAAGCTAAAGAAGAATGGAAAGCGTTGTTAAATTCTAACTGGATTTGGTCACTTGAATTATTATGGGAAACAGCAAAAGATTGATTTAGCTCGGCTCTAGGAGTTTGAATAGATGTTGATGTTGCTTCTTCTTGCAAAGTCAATTGACCTAAATAAATTTGATCCCCTGCCGTTCCTCCGTCAGAATTGGTAACGTTATAGCTATAATAAAGCGTAACATCACCAGTATTAGCAGCAGGAGCAGTCCAATCAAAAGCCCAAGTTGTCTGAGTTGTGCCGTTGGCTGTTTGGTTGATATATGTTTTTCCTGAACCAGTAGTGCTTGAAGTATTGGTAGGATCGGTAACTGAAAGCATCCCTGCATTTGAATTTCCAGCGTTCTCTAATGCAACAACTTGAAAACCATTTTTATTGCTACCATTATTAATGGACAAGGTCATGTTATATGTATTTCCCGCTTGATACTCATTATTAGCTCCTGAAAAAGCTAAATTTGAAGTTGCGCTTCCGTCATTTGCTGATCCAGCATGACACCCTGTACAGCTTGACTCGCCAGGTGCGCCTGTTTTACCAGCGGGTGCCCCGTTTGTAAAAAAGTTATTTTTTTGGTTGTGAACTTCAAAACTATGGCTGGTTTCAACAAATGAATTTAAGGCCAAAAAACAAGTGATAATTAAAGAAGGGAGTATTAATTTTTTCATAGTGTGTATTTTAATTGTTTGGAGCGCCAGACTCAATCCAGCATTGAACTTTATTTATAAGAGTGTCTTCAATTTTAGGAAGACCTTGCGGCATAGGGTCTAAAGTAGGGTCGACACTTACATTGTGCTTAATAGTTAACAAAATACTGTCTCTTAAACCATAGACAGTTGAGTAGTCATTAAAAAAGGGAGAAAACCCATTGGCATGACAAGAGAAGCATTGATTGTCGGTTAAAATAGGAACGATATCGTCCATGTAGGAAACTGTAGAAATGGAATCACAAATGTTAATCGGGGGTGCAACAATTGGCGCAGCTTTTTCTTTTGCGCACTGAAAAAACAATGAACTTATTAGAATAAATATTAATGCATATAAGGGTCTCACGTTTCCTAAATTTACTATATTAAACGCATGAAAAACAATGTTGGTTGCCGATTGCGCTTATCTATAATCATTCTAAATTGTTTGCTGTGTCCAGCATTAAGTTTTACACAAGATGACGACTGGGATTTTGACGAAAAAACTTCTTCCTCGTCTTTAGGGCCTGCATTTAATGACACTAGAGTGGTGAACGGCCATTCTGTTGAAGTTTTAGAAAATAAGACCTTTGACCTTAGAATATCACACCGATTTGGGGACATTGCCGTTCCTGCTTCCGGAAGAACACTTTTTGGCTTAGACAACTCAACTGATATTCGCATTGGTTTTGAGTATGGAATAACAGAAAAGTTAATGCTTGGCGCTGGCCGATCAAAAGGCTTTCCTACAAGTGAGTACTGGGATGGTCTCATTAAATATCAGCTGTTAAAGCAAAGTGAAAAACAACCGCTTAGTATTACTTTGGCTAATTCTGCTTTTATCACTTCTCGAATTGCCTCATCAGACACCACAAGCATCTGGAGTTTCAATTACAACACAGCAAACAACTTTCAATCCTTTGCTAATCGAATATCCTATTTTACTCAACTTATCTTGGCACACAATTTGAAAGATAAATTAAGTGTTCAGCTTAGTGCAGGGGTTCTTCACAGAAATTTTGTAACCTATGCCGACCAAAACACTAACCTTGTAATTGGCGCTATGAGTAAAATAAACGTCTATAAAAAAATAAGCCTTGTGGGAGAATATTATTATGTCTTAAGGAAAAACAATATTGGTTATGTTAACCCGTTAGCTGTTTCATTAGAAATTAAGACTTTTGCCCACGTTTTCCAGCTCAATTTTATGAACTCAAGAGGAATTGGTGAAGGTCAATTTATTCCCTACACATCAAGCAAGTGGCTTGATGGAGAATTTAGATTTGGCTTCACCATCTCCAGACATTTTTAACACTAAATAAATAATTTTATGAAAAAACAACTCCTTACAATTACCTGCTTTTTATTACTAACGGCTACTGCATTTTGCCAGTCGCTAAAAATAAATGCCGACAAAGCTATTGTAGACTTCAACTTCGTTTCTGAAAAAACTGTAGGAACAGTAAAAGGAATTGATGCTAAAATAAATTTTGACGCTAGTAAACTTGCTGTATCATCAATTGAAGGTAGCGCAGATATAACAACTTTATCAACTGAAAACAACATGCGCGACAAACACCTTCAACAAGAAGACATGTTTAATGCCGAGAAATTTCCAACGATGGATTTTAAAAGCACATCCATTGTGAAAACTGAAAAAGGTTTTGCCATGCAAGGGCTGTTGAGCATAAAAGGGACTGAAAAAGAAACGCTTATCAATTTTACCTATAAAGACAAAACTTTCATTGGCAAAACAATTATTTACTCAAATGATTTTGATGTCTTTTCAAGAAAGAAAAGAGAAGACAGTAAAGTTTTGGTTAAAATGACCATTCCTATCCTTTAATGTGCATTGAATCCTGTTCTTCAAATAAACAACCTTACCAAAAAGTATCCTAAGCTTTTTGCTGTAAAAGACCTCAATCTTTCAATTGAAAAGGGAAGTGTTTTCGGGTTGCTAGGCCCTAACGGAAGTGGTAAAACCACAACGCTATCAATTATTTTAGGGGCAACCAACCCAACGGCCGGTTCTTTCAGTTGGTTTGGAGAAACTAACAAATCCAAAGACCGAAAAAAAATAGGTGCTTTGTTGGAAACACCTAATTTTTACGACTACCTAACGGCAGAAAACAACCTTAGAATAACAGCTAAAATTAAAGGCGTTAACAGACAAGACATTAACCGTGTAGCTAAATTGGTCAACCTGGAGGACCGCCTTTCTGATAAATTCAGCACCTATTCATTAGGCATGAAACAACGGCTGGCAATAGCCGCTGCGCTACTTGGGAATCCCGAAGTCCTTATTTTAGACGAGCCAACAAATGGTTTAGACCCGCAAGGGATTGCTGAAATCAGAAATGTGATTCAGCACGTTTCCAAAAATGGAGTCACCATATTACTTGCTAGCCATGCTCTAGACGAAGTAGAGAAAGTATGTACCCATGTTTGTGTTATCAAAAATGGCGAATCACTAGTTCAAGGAAATGTAAAAACGGTTATAAAAGGAGAAAACCTAATTGAAGTTTCTAGTGTCAATAAAGAAGCGTTAAGAAAAGAAATTAATGCTTTTACAGGAACTAAATCCATTAAAGAAGAAAACCACTACTTTGTAGTTTCACTAGAACAAACCATTAACAGTTCAGATTTCAATGCTTTTTTAATTTCACGAAAAATTGTCGTCAACCATTTCGTGGTTAAGAAAAAAAGTTTAGAAGAATTTTTTCTTGAAACAACAAGCAATGATTAACCTTTTACAAATAGAATTTATAAAGCTAAAGTCCAATAAATCATTTTGGATCATTAGTCTTTTTTATTGCCTAGTTAGCTACTACATCGTTAATCAAGCCAATGGTCTTCCTGGGGGAAGTGAGTTGTTTGAAAAACCTCTTGACTTTCCTATGATTTGGTTAACAAGCACCTATTGTGCAAGCTTTTTAATTGTGTTTCCTTCAATATTAATAATTCTTAACATTGGAAATGAATACAAATACCGAACTTCAAGACAGCACGTAATTGATGGATTGAGTAGAACCCAGTTTGTGGTGTCTAAATTTTTAGCCATTTGGCTAATTGCCACAACATTAACTTGCTATATCATCTTATTATCAGTTTTTCTAGGTTGGAAATCTACAGGTTCAATGGACCATTTTTTTGGTGAACAATGCTCTTTTATTATTGGTTTTTACCTTCAGCTTATTGGTGTTCTTTCTTTTGCTTTTTTAATAGGTCTTGCATTTAAGAGAACCGGTTTCTCCATTGGTGTTTTTGTTGGGTACTATTTCATTATAGAGCCAATATTGTACTGGCTCTTATTTAAAGACAGTCCAGTCAGAAATTACTTGCCTCTAGAAATTTTTGACAGCTTAGTTTTTAGTCCCATAAAAGATAATTTCAAAGACCTTTCGAGTCTAAATATGCCTGAATTCACGCTATCCATGAGCTGGCTTTCAACAGCAAAAGCAATTGGGTATATTGCAATTTCTTTTCTGCTTTCTATTTTCGTTTTTAATAAAAGAGACCTTTAAGCACCTACATAAACTTTGGTTGTAAAAATGAACCGCCTCCTTTTGAAAAAAGTTCAGGGTTTCTGTACCTTAACGTAATTTCAAATCCTCCTTTTGCTCTTGTGGAGTTCGCCAATAAAGAGGTGTTAATGTCATAACTTAATAAAATTAAATATTCGCCTAGGTCTACCCCAAATGAAGGGGCAACAGCATCAAGCCAGCGGTAGTGAGCACCAAAGAGCAAAGAAAACTCACTAATTGTTCCAGTATGTCTTGATTCTTCTCTTAGCTTAAGCCGCACTAAAGAGCCAAAAGTAATCTCTTTTTGAGGGCCTTGAAAAGCGAGTAAATAAGACGGCATTAGCGCTATTTTAAAATACCTAATACCGATATTAAAACTTCCGTGAGTAATTAATTTTGGATAAAGTCTGTCGTAGCTATAGAAATTTAAATTCGGTCGATTTAAGTGAAAAAAAGCCGCTCCAAGATTTACAATAAACATGTCGTTAGCAGCAATATTGGTCTCCCCAGAGGCATAGTTCCATGTTGCACCTGCGCTAACGTCAAAAAACGAAAAAGGGTTGAACCCATTCGTTTCTCCAGTAGGAATGTTTGGATTATAACCTACACCACTAAATTGAGAACCCGTCATGGCATTAGTCATATCCATACTGTATTGATTAAAAGTAGCCTGGATTCCTACGGTCATGGTCATCTGTTTATTCAGCGATAAAATATTTGATGCCGTAAGATCTATTTGAGTAGAACCTAAGCCCAAATCCCCAGCACGATCATTAAAAACATCTAACCCAAGACCTAAATAACTGTTTTTCCATTTATATTTCAAAATGGGTAAATCAACAGAAAAACCAAATGTTTTGTATGGCGAATCAATGCTGGACCATTGGTTTCTATAGTTGCTAATCACCCTTAAATCCCCTCTATAGGCTCCTGCATTTGCAGGGTTAAGCTTAAGTGGTGCATTATAAAATTGTGTAAAATGCAAATCCTGAGAAAACCCAGCTATTAAGCAAAAGATAAATAATATGACTACACTTTTTTTCATCATTTTACAAGGGTAATATTCCCGTGTTGTTGTTGCTCCCTACCGTCCATATAGGTAACTTGTAGTGTGTAAACAAAAACGGCTGAATTTAAAGGGGATCCTTTATAGGTGCCGTCCCATTTAGCTTCCATAGAATTACTTTGAAAAACCAATTCTCCCCAACGGTCATAAATTCTAAACTCCACCTCACTAACACTCCAACCATAAATGCCCAAGACATCATTCACTCCATCTTCATTTGGAGAAAACAAATTAGGTACATATACGTCACCTGAAATTTCAACATAAACCGTAATATCGTCTTGGCTAATACAGCCTAGGGTATCTACAACAACACTATAAGTGGTTGTCTCAATTGGACTAGCTACTGGGGAAGGGCAAGAAACACATGAGAGAAAATCAGCTGGATTCCAATAATAACTCCCACCACCAGAAGCTGTTAAAACAACAGATTCTCCAGCAAAAATAGTGGTGTCATTCCCAAGATCTAAAATAGATATTGGTATTGCAACTAAATTAACAGTATCATAAAAAACACCACAATGATTAGTTGCTTGAACATAGGTAATATCATCCCAGAGTTCAAAAACATCATTGTAGAAGTAGTTATTCTGTCCCGATTCCCATAAAATGGTCCCCTGTCCATTAGTAGATAAAAATAAGGAATCGCCTTCACAACCAACAGTATCTCCTAAAATGCTAACACCAAACTGATCTACGACACTTACTTGTAAAATATCTGCACTATTTCCACATTTATTTAAGGCTTCTATCTCAATATTGAACACCCCAAGAGTATCCCACAAAATACTAATTTCATTATTGCCCGTATCGACAATGTTTCCACCATATGATATCTCCCAATCATAATAAGTTCCATCATAAAAAGGAACAAAATAATCAAGCGTATCACCAACACAAGAAGTGTCTAGCCCAATTATTACTGAAATAGGAGCATCTATTACAACAACATTAAATGGGTTAGAAATTGGTCCTGAGCATCCAAAACTTGTTTCTTCAATTTCAATCACATGATTGCTTACATTGTTCCAATAAACACCCAACATGACAGGTGGATTATTAGGGGATATTGGATTACCATCTACATAATAAATAAACTCAGAAGATGGGTTATAGGGAGAAACATTCATGAACAAAGGATTCCCAACACAAAGCAACGTGTCATCTATGGTTGAAAAAGGAAACGCTGGTTGGATTGTATAGGGTGTTTGATTTGGACAACCGATTGAAAGATGAACAACACAACCTAAAGAATGCTCCATATCCGAAGCGCTGTCAGCAACAATTCTCATGTAAAATGCACCACCAGGAAAACCCATTGTGGTTAAACCCAACAAAGGCAAACTATCGCAAGGAGGAATAGATAAAACAAGAGTAGCGGAAGTGGTGTCTACAACAGCCCCAAGACCGCCATTGTTAATTGCTGAAAAAGACATCATGTCAAGCACCTCAACACTAAACGTATTTCCAGGATAATAGCTAACTAAAGAGTCCCAAACATTTACTGCAATTGGAATATTAAAAACTATTCCTGAATCCCCAGGACAAGCGCTAATGTCTGCACAGTTATTCGAGCTGATATCACATTCCTGAATGCAAAATGGACCCCATTCTTGCCCTATAGCATTTGGACTAGAGGAAAGAACACGCAAATAATAACCACATCCCTCAGGAACTGTGGGAATTACACCGCTGACCATTCCTGGAGAAGGAACAAGCGCAGGGTCATAAGTTGTATTGTCATTAGCGGTTCCAACAAGATTAGGTTGTGAGAAACTTCCTGTTGAATCTGAAAGCTGAGCAATATAAATGTTGTTAGGATTATAAACTCCTGTAGACCAAAAAGGCACATCAATAACACTATTTATACAAACAAAATTAGTGTCAAGAGTTACTGCAGGGGGGTCAATGGTGCTAATAACATTAGGGCAGTTGTCAACTTCAACACAGGCGCTCAATGTGCTAACAATTGTTGGTTGTGGTGAGATTCTAGTGACTCTAAATAAATAGCATAAACTTGGCGGAACAGAGAACGGGATTGAAAGCGACAAAAAAGAGCTGGTTGCGGGATAATTTAAATTAGACGTCCATGTTGCTAATGGTGGGGTGAAATTTCCAGCAGCATCAGACATTTCAATCGTATATGAGCCATCACAAAGCGTATCTGAAAGCTCGAATCCTAAAATCAAATTATCCCCCGGACAAACAACAGGATCTACATAGTTTACAGCAATAGAAATGGGGCTGGATACTGAGTTAAAAGTACCCACTATTTGAATGTCGTCTATGCCCAATGCTATGGAGTCAGAACCTGAAGAGGCGTCATTTACCCACCTAAAACCAAAACGCAAATTATCCACGTTGTCAAAAGCAGGATTAGTAACTTGTTCATATTTCCATTTGCTTTTACCTTTATATTCGCTTAATCCTGTTTTAATCCAAGGGCCCGATCCTGTATTGTAATACAGCTCCCCAAAAGAATTTTGACCGCCTTCACAAATAAAGAAAAACGAAAACTCAACATCTGTTATCCCTTTTGTACAAATCCCGCTGGTCATTTCTACAAAGCGGTCTGAAACATTGCTGTTGTTGAAATTACAGTTGGCTATTGAGGGAGCAAGAATAGAATCATGAACATGTAAATAGGAGCTATAAGGTGCTTGGCTAATTTGCCCTCCATAAGTGCTGTCCTGGCTAGTTGTATTGGGTTTAATCCCAAAACCATCATAGGCATTATTAATTACCCACTTGTTGTTCCCCGATTCTTGTCCTAATCCACCTGAATTTAATTGGAAGTATAAATTAGGGCCATTAAAGTCTTCTAAAAATAATTGCACTGTAGATTGGCCATAAGCAACAGGTGCGCTCATCAAAAAAAGTGTTATTAAAGAAGAAAAAAACTTCATATTCTAAATTTAATTAATAAAACAGTTTTATTAAAGTAATAAGTGAAAGATATTTTTCGTTATATTAAAAAATTATTACAAACTATATTCACACCTAAATGCTATGAACTCAACTTTAAGAAAACTCTCCTCCTACTTCTTGGTCTCTCTTGTGCTGATTTCCACTGTAGTGGCCGTTCTAGAAATTTGGGGAATTCATATTCTTGAAATTGAAGAAGTCTTTTGGAGGCTAATTAAGTCCTTAATTTTAATCTTGTGCTCAGCATCTGTCGTGCTTTTTATTTTTGCTGTTCTTCTAAAAGAAAAACAAGAGTAATTTCAAACTTTTTGCATTCTTAATAATGAGATTTCATAAAATTTATATTCAGCAGAATATACTATGTCTGATTATTTTTACCCTAATATTAGCCACTTGTATGGTGCTATACCCAGGGGGGGCACACTTTAACAACTCTGCAGACCATTACCTGTTTTTTGAAAACTTTATTAGTCACCTAGGAAAAACATCCACCTCAAGTGGAAATGACAATTACACGAATTCTATACTTTTTAAAGGGGGTGTTTACCTAATTAGCATTTCATTCGCGCTTCTTTTTTTATTTCAACCCCTTGTCTTTAAAACACATGCTCCTTCGTTCAGGTTAAGTGTGTTTTCTTCTGCTCTTGCATTGTGTTCAGCATTGGCTTTTATTGGTATCGGATACTATAGTGCTGACCCTTCTACATTACAAATTCACCTTGCCTTTGTAAAAACATCTTTTTATCTGTTTTTTGTTTCTTGCTTAACTCAAACTGTTGCCATAAGACTACACCCGAAGCTACCAAAAACCATGTTTTATAATGCTCTTGTCTTTAGCCTCGGGCTTTTATCCTACAATCTTCTTATTGAGTTTGGGCCAAGACCAAATACAGACATCATTTCTTTATTGGTACAAGTAACTGCTCAAAAAGCAATAGCCATTCTTTTTATTTTGAACTTTATTATTCAGGGATTCACGCTTCTTAGGGTCCTTAAAAAATAGTCGCTAATTAATTTATTCCTTCTTAAAAACTTTTATTTAACTTTATCGGGTGATAAAGGCTAATATAAAATATTTATTTTCCATAGCTCTTTTATTCTTTACCCTTCAATTTGCTTGTCAAAAGAGTGTTTTAATTGTTGATTTAGAGCAGCGATTATCGGTTGAGGATTCTAAAGAAATTCAAGTCAAGATTTATTTAGATCTGGCTCATCTATATTCTACAATCGATCAAAAGCTTTCATTAGACTATGCAGAAAAAGCCCTATTGATTAGCAATTCAACAAAATCTTCAGAAGATAAAATAAAAGCTTTAGTGCAAATTGGAAGAATTGAGCTTAAAAGAAACAATTATGACGTTGCGCTAGAAACCTTTATAAAAGCTTTGGACATTAATAAAGAAAATGCCAACCTTCCTGGTATAGCAAAATGCAGGCTCTTGATGGGGGATGTCTACAAAAAAATTGGCGACAAAAGGTGGGCAAAAAAAGAATATGAGATGGCCCTTAAAATTGGCATCAAAACCAAAAGCTCTTATGTCACCGCTCTTTCAAATTTTTCAATTGGAAAACTAGAAAAAAGCTTAGGCAATAAAAGACTAGCTTTAGAGCTAATTGAACTCTCAAATGATCAAGTAAATGAAGAAGAGAATCAGCTATTAAAGGCCGAAATTTCAAGAGTTTTAGGGCAAACATATGTAGATATGGGAAAGCCCTTTGAGGGTATAGGAGTTTTAAAAAAATCTTTATCGTTCTATGTTTCTGTTGACAGCACCCTATATAACGGACCCTCTTCAAACCAAGCAGAAGTAACCTTTGATCTTGCAAAAGCATATGAACTTGTAGACGATCATGTCAATTTTCTTTCCTACATGGAAAAAAGCCTTGCCTTGTCTGAAAAATTAGCGCTTAAGAACTACATAAAAAAAGGCTATAAAAACATAGCTAAAGCTTATGGTTTAAATAAGGAATATGCAAAAGCCTATGAATTTTTACAATACTATGCAGCAATTAAAGATGTAAGTGAAATAAATTTCCTAGAATCACAACTTGAGCTAGCAAAGAAAAATCAAAAACTTGTTCTTATTGAAGAAAAACAAAAAAATGAAGAAGAAATAAAGTTTACAAGAAACCTTTTTTTCATAGTCATTCTAATTCTTCTGTTAATTTTTTCAGGCTTTTTACTTTATGCTTACCGTCAGAAATCATCCATTAACAAAGAGCTGGAAGAAGCAACGCTTCAGTCTAACAAATTAAGACAAGATAAAGAAGACTTTTTTGCATACACTAGTCATGAAATAAGAACCCCCCTTAATGCGGTTGTGGGGTTATCTCAATTGATGGCTGAAACTAAGCTAACCAACAAGCAAAGAGATTACCTTGAAACCATAAACACGAGCGCTAATAACATTTTATTTCTAGTAAACGACATCCTTGATTTAACTAAAATTGAGAAAGGCGCTATTCAATTAGAAGAAACGCCTTTTTCTCTTGTTGATATTGCTAATGAAATTGCTAAATCTGTTTCCTTTAAAACTGAAGGAAAGCCAGTTGAGGTTCAACATTTTTTAAGTGCTGATATTCCCAACACAGTAGTTGGTGACCCCATGAGGATTAATCAAATATTGCTTAACCTGGTAGATAATGCCATCAAGTTTACTGAGCAAGGCTCCGTGACCATAACCATTGAACCTGCTAAAGACTACTCCAATTCTGGAAAAATAAATTTCTCTATTGTTGACACGGGAATTGGAATAAAAAAAGAAAAATTAGCCGCTATATTTGACAGTTACGAACAAGCCTCCACTAACACTTCAAGACAATATGGAGGAACAGGCTTAGGCTTGGCAATTACCAGAGAACTAGTGCGACTTATGGGGGGTGAAGTTAAGGTGACCTCTCAGACTGGTGTTGGCAGCGAATTTTCTTTTGGTTTAATTCTTAAAAAAAGTACCCTCCAAAAACCTGTCTTCAAAAAAACAGAACAATCTAAAATTAATTATAACGGCATCTCAATTCTTATTGTCGATGATAATGAGCTCAATAGAATTGTTTTAAATGAGCTTATTCAGAACATGAAACAACGCATCTCGTTAGCTTTTGCTGAAGATGGTCTTGAGGCAGTAAATATGGTCAAAAACGAAACTTATGACTTGGTCTTAATGGATTTACAAATGCCTAATATGAATGGCTTTGAAGCTACTAAGCAAATAAGAACGAAGCTTCCTTCAAACAAGAGAAATATTCCTATTGTTGCAATGACTGCTCATGTTGTTGATGGAATAGCTAAAAAATGTCTTGAAGTAGGCATGAATGATTGCCTATCAAAACCAATTAAAACAGAATTACTGTTTAATAAAATTGCCTCCGTTTTAAATTTACCAGAAAAAGCAACCGATTTACCTAAAGATAAAAATGGCACTGCAAATTCAAAAAAAAGTCAAGTAACCAACCTTAAACTTATCCACCAAATAAGCAAAGGGGATTCTAAAAAAATAACAAAGTACATCAACATTTATCTTGACAACATTCCTAAAGATCTCAAGGGGTTTAATGCTGCTGTTGATAAGGGAGACTACGAAACCATGTCATCTCTAGCACATAAAATTAAAGGCAACGCCTCTTATCTAGGAGTAGAAAGCGTTATTAAGGATTTAACATTACTTGAAAAAACAAATGGGTCCTCGGAAAATACAAATGAAATTACTAATATTGCTAAAAGGGTAACTAGCATATTAGAGCAATCTTTAATTGAGCTTAACCAACATATTTTAGAATAAAACAACATGACCATGAAATGCTTAATCGTTGATGATGATGATTTATCTAGAGGAATTCTTGAGGACCTAATAAACGATACCTCCTCACTTTCTCTTGTTGCATCTTGTGATGACCCACTTAAGGCTTTCAACATGCTTAAGGAAAATGATATTGACCTGCTTTTTTTAGACATTGAAATGCCTAAAATGGATGGCATTTCAATGCTGAAATCGTTAAACCCTCTCCCTCAGGTTATCCTTGTTACCTCTCATGATGAATATGCTGTAGAATCTTACGAATATGATGTAACCGACTTTGTTAAAAAGCCCATTTCTGCTGCTCGTTTTTTAAAATCTATAGAGAAAGCTAGTAAGCGATTTCAAAAAACCAACCCTTCTATTACCACTAAAGGAGAGACCATTTTTATTAAGTCAGATTCTAAACTCGTACAAATAAATACCAATCAGATTTATTGGATTGAAGCTCTTGGCAATTATATGCGGGTAATTACTGAAGATGGCAAATACACAATTTTAAGCACGATGAAAGATGTTGCTAACAAATTGCCTTCGGATGACTTTGTTAGGGTTCACCGATCTTTTATCGTCCGATTAGATAAAATTGAATCAATTGAAGATAATTATATTATAATCAACGAAAATCAGATTAACATTGGGAAAGCCTACAAAGATGGGCTTAACAAAAAATTAAACCTACTGTAGCTTATTTCTTACTAAATAAATTGTACTTGATGATACAATAAATTGCCCTAAACCCATCTTTCCATCCTATTTTTTTCCCTTCTTCATAGGTTCTACCATAGTAAGATATCCCTACCTCATAAATTCTTATTTTGGGGACTCTAGACAGCTTCGCGGTAAGCTCAGGTTCAAATCCAAAGCGTTTTTCTTTTAGTCTTAGAGATTGAGCCATTTTGGTGTTAATCATCTTATAGCAAGTTTCCATGTCCGTAAGATTAAGATTGGTAAACATGTTGGAAAGTTTAGTTAAAAACTGATTTCCAATAGAGTGCCAATAGAAAAGAATTCTATGGGGATTTCCACCCATAAAGCGAGAACCGTATACCACATCAGCAAAACCATTTACAATTGGATGTAAAAGCGTGTTATATTCTTGAGGATCATACTCTAAATCTGCATCTTGAACAATTAAAAACTCTCCTGTTGCCAACTCAATTGCCTTGTGAATAGCCGCCCCTTTTCCCTTGTTTTTTTCTTGATTAAAAAGTTGGATGTTTAGTTCTTGATTGTTTGATATATACCTTTCAATAGCTGCTTTAGTTTCATCAGTAGAACAATCATTTACAATAATAATTTCTTTTTGAATATTATTAGTTAATTCAACAACTTTGACCTTATCAAGAATTAAGTGAATTGTTTGCTCTTCATTAAAAGCAGGAATGAGAATTGATAGTTTATTGATTTTCATTGCTTAAATATTCATTTCTGGGATTTCACCTTCGACAATCAACTTTCCTTGAGTTACTGCTTTAATTTCGTCTACCGTAACTCCCGGAGCTCGCTCCAATAACTTAAAACCTCCATCTTTTAGTATTTCCAATACCGCTAAATTTGTTACTACTTTTTTTACACATCCCAATCCGGTTAATGGTAACGAGCAGCTTTTAAGTAGCTTACTTTCACCTTTTTTGTTAGCGTGCATCATGGCAACTATAATGTTATCAGCACTTGCAACTAGATCCATAGCGCCCCCCATTCCCTTGACCATTTTACCAGGTATTTTCCAATTGGCAATATCACCATTTTCTGAAACCTCCATTGCTCCAAGAACGGTCAATTGAACATGCTGACCACGAATCATGGCAAAGCTAGTGGAAGAGTCAAAATAAACTGCTCCATCTAGAGCTGTTATCGTTTGCTTTCCTGCGTTTATAAGATCTGCGTCTTCATGGCCCTCAAAAGGAAAAGGTCCCATGCCTAAAATCCCATTTTCAGATTGAAAATCAACATCTATTCCATCAGGAATATGATTCGCTACCAATGTTGGTATACCAATTCCCAAGTTTACATACCAACCATCTTTTAGCTCTTGTGCTATTCGTTTAGCTATTCCATTTTTATCCAATGCCATTTTAAAACCCTTTTAGTTTCTTTACTATTTAATTTTGTCTGCCTTATTAATTATAACCCCTATTTATAATTGTTTCCTGACCGTTCTTTGTTCAATTCTTTTTTCATAGCTCTGCCCTTTAAATATTCGTTGAATAAAGATGCCTGGTGTATGAATTTCGTTGGGGTTTAACTCACCTGGCTCTACAAGTTCCTCCACTTCAGCAATAGTGATTTTTCCTGCCATTGCCATGGCAGGGTTGAAATTTCGTGCTGTTCCCTTAAAAATTAGGTTTCCTGTTTTGTCACCTTTCCAAGCTTTTACTATTGCAAAATCTGCTGAAAGTGCCGTTTCTAAAATATGGGGTTTTCCATTAAAGTTTCTCACCTCTTTACCTTGACCCACTTCTGTTCCATATCCAGCAGGAGTGAAAAAAGCAGGTATTCCAGCTCCACCAGCTCGACAGCGTTCAGCAAGGCTTCCTTGAGGAATGAGATCTACTTCAAGCTCCCCACTAAGCATTTGCCTTTCAAATTCATCGTTTTCTCCAACGTATGAAGAAATCATTTTCTTAATCTGTCTTTGTTGAAGCAATAAGCCCAATCCAAAATCATCTACCCCCGCGTTATTGGAAATGCAAGTCAAGTTTCCAACTTTTAGCTTTACTAACTCAGCTATGCAGTTTTCAGGAATTCCACATAATCCAAAACCTCCAAGCATTATCGTCATTCCGCTTTCAATTCCATTGCAAGCATCACTTGCTGAACTAACCACTTTGTTTATCATTCTTTATTTTTTTACAATATTACCAAATATCTTCCTCTTCTTGTTCAATCTCGTCAAATACACTTTTTTCTTCCAAAAAATCTTTACAATCTAATGGAGACTTTAGCATATTAAGTGGCATCTGGAAATCTTCCTGAGAAATAGTTAATGTTGAGTCTTTATTAATCGCTTTTGTCATGTAGGCCCAAATAGGAAGTGCTGTGTTTGTTCCCATTCCCATACTCACTGTTCTAAAACGTACAGATCGATCTTCAGCTCCTACCCAAACACCCGTAACCAAATCGGGAGTTAGGCCCATAAACCATCCGTCAGATTGGTTTTGTGTTGTTCCTGTTTTACCAGCAACAGGTTGAGAAATGCCAACATAAGGTCTTCTTGAAGTATCATTACTTCTAATTCTAATTGCCGTTCCACCAACAAGTGGCCGATTAAATTTGTTTTTTAAAGTAGGGTGTTTAACACCAGTAGTAACAAGCTTCATCATCTCTAGCATAGTGTATGCCGTTTCTGCATTCCAAACCTGTTTTGCAGACCTCTCTGGCTCATATATACTGTTTCCATATTTATCTTCAATTCTTGAAATAAAGGTGGGTTCGACATATACTCCGCTATTGACAAAAGAGGATATTGCTCCTACCATTTCATATACAGAAAGATCAAAAACCCCAAGAGCCATTGAGGGAACAGGAATAAATTTGGAAGTATCCATCCCTAGCTGGGCAACCCTGTCAAAAACCTCTTTCATCATCCCGTTTTTCTTGATTATGCTTGCTGTAATATTATTCATTGATGAGGCTAAAGCGAAAAAAACTGGTGTCATTGCGCCAGTATATGCTTGGTCTGCATTAGATGGGCACCACAATTGGTTTCTATACTCATTATATGGAACTTCCACGCAATGCTCAATATCTGGAATTTGATCACATGGATTTAGGGCACCTATTTCGATAGCAGTAGCGTATACAAATGGCTTGAATGTTGAACCAACTTGTCTTCTACCCCTTTTAACCATATCATATTTAAAATGTTTAAAATGTGGCCCTCCAACCCAAGCTTTTACTTCTCCATTTGAAGGGTTCATTGAAACTAAGCTTGCCCTAAGCAAACCTTTATAGTAATAAACAGAATCTTTGGCGGACATCAAAGTATCCTTTTCATAATTGGGAGACTGCCAGTCAAATACCTTAATTTTTCTTTTTTGATTTAATATGCTATCAATTTGTTTCTTCTTAAGAAAAGGAGTCCTGTGGTTGCAATAGCTACAAACAAAACCGGTGTCTGTTTTTTGAATGTACTTTTTGGGTCGTTCACAATATCCGCAAATCTTCCCTTTGTATTTTTTATAAATCTGGGATTGCCGCAATGCTCTAGCGATAATGGTATCGACTTGATGCTTCTCTAGGTCATTTGAAAAAGGAGGTCTTTTCCATTTTTTATTGTTATTAAAAAAATCTTCTTGTAATTCATGTTTTAAATGCTGCGCCACAGCATGCTCTGCGTTTTTTTGAATTCTAGAGTCTATAGTTGTGTACACTCTTAGCCCGTCTGCATAAAGATCGTAAGAGGATCCATCGCTTTTTTTAAGCACTAGCTCACCTTTATCATTTTTTTTACGAAAAATTTTCGTTAGCTCTGCTCTTAATGTCTCTCTAAAATATGGTGCTAATCCGGTTTGGTGATCAACTCTAGTGTAATTCAGTCCAAGATCAAGCAGTCTTATTGAGTCGTATACAGCTTGGTTGATGTGACCATTTTTTTTCATCTGAAATAATACAACCTCCCTTCTTTTAGTGACCTTTTCGGGAAATCTAAGGGGATTAAATAACGAAGGGTTTTTAGCCATTCCCACCAACATGGCTGCCTGCTGAATGTTTAGCTTGGAGGGAGGGGTTCCAAAATAAACCGAACAAGCACTATTTATTCCAACCGCATTATTTAAAAAATCAAACTTGTTAAAGTACATGGTAATAATTTCCTGTTTGGTGTAGTTTCTTTCGAGTCTAGCGGCAATAATCCATTCTTTAAATTTTCTCACCACAAGTTGTATCTTGGTAAGCTTTTCTCTAGGAAAAAGTAGTTTAGAAAGCTGCTGAGAGATGGTGGAACCTCCACCCTGGCTTGAGTTTCCTGTTAACACCCCTTTAACAACTCTACCTAAAGCTTTAACGTCAATTCCTGAGTGTTCGTAATACCGCTCATCTTCTGTAGACACCAATGCTTTAATAAGCCAAGGGGAAAGGTCATTGAAGTTTGAGTTGGTTCTATTTTCCTGATAATATTTACCGATAAGCTCGATGTCTGAGGTGTAAATTACAGATGCAAGGTTTGTTTTTGGGTTTTCCAGCTCTTCAAATCCTGGTAATGAAGAGTCATTGGCTATGTTTAGAAAAAAATATAATGAAATAAAGGGCGCAAGTGCTGCAGCCCAAAGAATAAGAACCAAGCTAAGCTTGAAAAATTTTCTACTACTAGATTTCATTGTTTATATAAATATTTCCTAAAAGTATTTATTTTTTTATCAGTGATACAATAACGTCAATTATAATGATAACATTTTTATGCTCAATAAAAAAACAAATTATATGGGGTAATTCTAACAATTGGGGGTTTTGTATGCAATAACTCGTCAAATTCTTTTAATATACGTTTTCTTAACTAAAATATTTATCTACTTTTGCCGAAATTATTAACACCAAATTAGAATTCATGGAGCGTTTGTTTAGATCATTTACCATCTCCTTTTTTATCTTGCTTTCCATAGGAATATTGGCAAGCGGTGATGCAAACCAACATGAACCTTCATCAGCTGAAGAATCTAATGAACTTTACAACCCTGTTCCAGATGTAATGCATCATATTTCTGATGCCCACGACTGGCACTTCTTCACCTTTAAAGAAACTCATTTTTCTATCCCACTTCCTGTCATTCTTATCACTGACGGAAATTTAGATGTGTTCATGTCTAGTGCTTTTCATCATGGCCATGACACAGTAACAAAAGGGGAAAGGGTTTATTCAATAGACGAACATGGACATATTTCTGAAGCTTCGGGACTTTCGATATTGGACTTCTCCATCACCAAAAATGTAGCTTCCATGTTATTAGCCGTTGTTCTTCTTTTCTTTATTTTACGTAAAGTTGCTAGGAGCTACAACAAAAACAATGGTGTTCCTAAGGGAATTCAAGCCTTTATAGAGCCGTTAGTTCTTTTTGTCAAAGATGACGTAGCAAAGCCTAACATTGGGCATAAACATGGCAAGTATTTGCCTTACTTATTATCCTTGTTCTTTTTTATTTTAATTAATAATTTACTTGGTCTTCTACCTGGAGCGGCTAATGTGACAGGAAACATCGCGCTAACACTTGTACTTTCTATATTCACCCTTATTATCACTAATTTTAGTGGAAGTAAAATGTACTGGTCTCATATTTTCAATCCGCTAGGAAGTAGCATGGGATGGGGTGCAAAAATTCCGCTTTATCTTATTCTTTTGCCAATTGAAATTGTTGGTATTTTCATTAAGCCTATTGCTTTAATGATTCGACTTTTTGCAAACATGACCGCTGGTCATATTGTTATTTTAAGCTTACTTTCTTTGATCTTTATGGCTCAAAGTGGTTTGGGTACTGGGGGTGCTTTTGGGGTCGCGCCAGTATCAGTAGCTTTTGTATTGTTTATGTACATGATTGAATTGCTTGTAGCTTTTCTTCAGGCATACATCTTTACATTATTGACCTCACTTTTTATTGGATTAGCAGTAGTGGAAGACCACTAACTAATTATTATATATGTTTAACTTTAAAAACAAATAACATGGTAACAGGAATAGCAGCAATTGGAGCTGGATTAGCAGCAATTGGAGCAGGAATCGGAATTGGAAAAATTGGTGGATCAGCATTGGAATCAATGGCAAGACAACCAGAACATTCAGGAATGATTCAAACAAACATGATTATTGCAGCGGCACTTGTTGAAGGTGTTGCGTTGTTTGGTGTTGTTGTAGCTCTTTTACAGGGTTAATACAAAACCAAAATGAACCTAAACTGCTTGTAACGGTTGGTTACAAGCAGTTTAAAAAAACTTAAAAAATGAATCCATTAGATTTAGTAACACCAGGAATAGGATTAATATTTTGGACATCTGTTGTCTTTCTTTTGCTTGTTTTTATTCTTAAAAAATATGCTTGGAAACCAATTCTAGATGCAGTAGAAAAAAGATCAAAAAGCATTGAAGATGCAATTAACGCAGCTGATCAAGCTAAAGCTTCTTTAGCCGAGCTTAATGAGGAACGTGAAAAGATCAAAAAAGAATCGCTTGCTCAAAGAGATGCTCTGCTTAAAGATGCTAATGAAACAAAAAATCAAATTATTTCTGAAGCTAAGACTAAAGCTAAAGAAGAAACAGATAAGATATTAACTAGTGCTAGAGAGGTGATTAAAACTGAAAAATTAGCCGCAATTACTGAACTTAAAAATCAGGTTGCTGTACTTTCATTGGAAATCGCTGAGAAAATTGTAAAAGATCAATTGTCATCTGATGATAAACAAAAAGCATTGGTTGATTCTATGATTAAAGACGTTAACTTAAATTAATTAGAAATGCAGCAATCACTAGCGGCCAGAAGATATGCTAAGTCCCTTATTGGACTTGCTAAAGAAAAAAATGTGCTTAAAGACATTTACAATGACATGTCTCTAATAAGTGCTACTGTTTCTGCTAATAAAGACCTGCAGCTCCTGCTAAGCAGTCCTGTTGTAAATACAGATAAAAAGCAGCAAATTTTAACAGCTGTTTTTCAAAAAAACCTTACAGAGCTATCCTTACTTTTTCTGAATTTAATTTCAAGTAAAAAAAGAGAATCTTTGATTCATAGTATAGCTAATTCATTTATTAATCAATACAAAGAATTAAATAAAGTAGTTACTGCAGAAGTAACTACAGCTATTAAGCTTGATAAGAAACAAATAAATAACATTGTTTCTCTTTACGACCAGGCTGAAGGTAGCAGTTTTGAAATCATCGAAAAAGTGAATCCTGAAATTATTGGCGGATTCATTTTAAGGGTCGGTGATCGACAAATAGACACATCAATAAGTAAAGAAATAAGAGAGCTTAAAAAAGCTTTCAGTGACAACCCTTACATAGCAGAATTTTAGACTTAAAATAAAAAAAAATGGCAGAAATTAAACCAGCTGAAGTTTCAGCAATATTAAGAGAGCAACTCTCAGGATTTAAATCTGGAACAGAATTAGAAGAAGTAGGAACTGTTCTTCAAGTAGGTGATGGTATCGCAAGGATTTACGGCCTTGGCGGAGTTCAGTATGGAGAACTTATTGAATTTGACAATGGTCTTCAAGGAATTGCGTTAAACCTGGAAGAAGATAATGTTGGAGCTGTACTTTTAGGTGCATCAAATGAAATTAAAGAAGGTGATACGGTTAAAAGAACTAACCGAATTGCGTCAATCAATGTTGGTGAGAAAATGTTGGGAAGAGTTGTAAATACTCTTGGAGAGCCAATAGATGGAAAAGGCCCAATCGAAGGTGAATTGTTTGAAATGCCTATCGAAAGAAAAGCGCCTGGTGTTATTTACAGACAGCCTGTAAATGAGCCGTTACAAACCGGTGTTAAAGCAATTGATGCCATGATTCCAATCGGAAGAGGGCAAAGAGAGCTGGTTATTGGTGATAGACAAACTGGAAAAACTACTGTTTGTATTGATACCATTATCAATCAAAAAGAATTTTATGACAGGGGAGAGCCTGTTTTTTGTATTTATGTTGCTGTTGGGCAAAAAGGTTCTACAGTTGCTGGAATTGTAAACAAACTTGAAGAGGCTGGAGCAATGGCTTATACAGTTGTAGTTGCTTCAAACGCTTCAGATCCAGCTCCTATGCAATTTTACGCGCCATTTACAGGAGCTGCAATAGGTGAATATTTTAGAGATACTGGAAGACCTGCTCTAATTGTATTTGATGATTTATCTAAGCAAGCAGTTGCATACCGTGAGGTTTCGTTACTACTTAGAAGGCCTCCGGGAAGAGAAGCTTACCCTGGTGATGTATTTTATCTTCACTCAAGGTTACTTGAAAGAGCTGCGAAAATTAATGCTTCTGATGAGATCGCTTCACAAATGAATGATCTTCCTGAATCTTTGAAAGGAAAAGTTAAAGGTGGTGGTTCATTGACAGCGCTTCCTATTATTGAAACACAAGCAGGAGATGTATCAGCTTACATACCTACCAATGTGATTTCAATTACAGATGGACAAATTTTCTTAGAGGCAAACTTATTTAATGCTGGTGTAAGACCTGCAATTAATGTAGGTATCTCTGTTTCTCGTGTTGGTGGATCTGCACAGATTAAATCAATGAAAAAAGTTGCGGGTACACTTAAGCTTGATCAAGCACAATATAGAGAACTAGAAGCTTTTGCTAAGTTTGGATCCGATCTTGATGCTGCAACAATGGCTGTTCTTGGAAAAGGGGAAAGAAATGTTGAAATTCTTAAGCAAAATGAAGGCGCTCCTTTACCTGTTGAAGAACAAGTTGCTATCATTTATTGTGGTTCTACAGGAATACTTTCTAACGTTCCTGTTAACAAAATTCAAGAGTTTGAAGTAGAACTTTTATCCTACCTAAGAACCAAACATCGTTCTGAATTAGACCAGCTAAAAGCAGGAAAGCTTACCGCTGAAATCACTAATGTTATTAAAACAGTGGTGGAAGAATTAAGCAGTAAATATGTAAACTAAAAAGAATTGATTTCTTGTTAAATTAGAGCACATGGCAAACTTAAAAGAAATAAGGACCAGAATTACCTCAGTAAACTCAACCATGCAGATTACTTCTGCAATGAAAATGGTTTCTGCAGCTAAATTAAAAAGAGCACAGAATGCGGTAACTCAGATGCGTCCATATGCTGAAAAACTTCAAGAAATTTTATCTAATGTTTCTGGATCTATTGATACAGCTGACAATCCTTACATTAAAGAAAGAGAAGAAAAAAATATTTTAATCGTTGCACTTACTTCAAATAGAGGTCTTTGTGGTGGTTTTAATAATAATGTAATAAAACAGGTCAAAAAACTTGTTTCAGAGTATGGCGCCTCAAATGTTACTGTTCTTCCTGTTGGTAAAAAAGTGAATGATGCTTTTAAAAAAGAGGCTTACCTTTCTGGTGATGATTTACCTGGAAACACCGCTGAGCTTTGGGACAACCTAGCTTATGAAAACATTGCCCCATTTACAGAGCATTTAATGGCTAGTTTTAGCGATGGTTCATACGATAAGATTTTGGTAGTTTACAATTCTTTCAAAAATGCAGCTGTACAAATACTTAAGTCTGAGCAGCTTTTGCCAATTGTTAAAACTGAAGATTCCCAAGAAGCTACTAGCAATACGGATTATATTTTTGAACCTTCTCAAGAGGAAATTGTTACTGATTTAATTCCTAATTCACTAAAAATATCCTTTTATAAAGCCATGCTTGATTCACAAGCTTCAGAACACGGAGCTAGAATGACTGCTATGCATAAAGCAACTGACAACGCATCAGACCTTATAAAGGAACTTAAATTGACCTACAACAAGGCTAGACAAGCTGCAATTACCAATGAAATTTTAGAAATAGTTGGTGGGGCAGAAGCCTTAAATGGATAAATAGATTTTTTTATTTTGTTGATCCCATTAGCTTCTGCTGGTGGGATTTTTTATTTTTACTTAATAATGCAGTTTTACCGGCTTAACCTCAGAAGGAGAATTTATATATCAATGTTGGCACTTATTTTAGTGTCACTTATGGTAATAGGTATAGCTACTATTATTTTCTTTAACAGTCAAAACAAAACCTATCATACAGAGCGTTTAATTAGAAAAGAAAAGACAATTATTATGTCTTTACAATACTTTTTCAAAGACCTAGAACAAATTGAAAACATGGATTTTGTTCTTAAAGATTTTGACGATAAAATTAAAGAGCTTTCTGATGTAAATAAAATTGAAATTAATGTTTTCAATATCAATGGCGACATACTAATGTCCAGTAAGTACAATTATTCCGATCCCGACTTTTATAAATTTAAAATGCCCACTGCTGTTCTTGAAAATTTAAAAGTTGAGGGAAAAAGGCAAGTTCAAACCCTTAACAAATCAAGCATAAGCACTTACACTTATGTTAAAAACAAAAAAGGGGAAAACATTGTAATCATAAATGTTCCTTATGACACTCAACTTTCCCAAGACAAAAATGAATTAAGCTCATTTTTAACCACGCTTTTAGAAGTTTACATTTTCTTACTTATAGGTGCTAGCTTAATCGCATACTTTTTATCCAACTATATTACCAAATCCTTAAGGGTGGTGGGAGAAAAATTAAAGCATGTTAGAATTAATGCCGTTAATGATAAAATCATATGGGAAGGTAAAGACGAGATTGGAGCGCTTGTAAAGGAGTACAATAGCATGATTTCTCAACTAGAGGAAAGTGCATTAAAGCTAGCAAAAAGTGAAAGAGAAAGTGCTTGGAGAGAGATGGCAAAGCAAGTGGCTCATGAAATAAAGAACCCGTTAACACCAATGAAATTAAATGTACAGCACCTTGAGAGGTCTCTAGACCCCAATGATGTCAACTTTAAGGACCAGCTTAAAAACTTCTCAAAAAAAATTATCCAACAAATCGACACGCTCACTAGTATAGCTAATGAATTTTCCAGGTTTGCTAAAATGCCTAAACTTCAGCTCAAAAAAATTGATTTAAAGGATATATTATCTTCTACATTAGACTTTTTTAAAAACCAAGAAGACATCCTGTTTTCAATCGAAGACAATGATTTAAAAAATGTCTACATAGAGGGTGATTTAGATCAGCTAGTTAGAGTTTTTAATAACATTATAAATAACGCTATTCAATCCATTGAGGACAATTCTAAAGGCGAAATAATTATAAAATTATCACTCAAAAAAAACACCTATCTTATTGAAATAACGGACAACGGTTGTGGAATTGAACAGGCGCTAAAAGACAAAATATTCCAACCCAATTTCACCACTAAATCTACCGGAACAGGTCTTGGCTTAGCAATGGTAAAGCAAATTATAGACTCCCATTCTGGAGAGATTTATTTTAACTCTACCCTAAATAAAGGCACTTCTTTTTATATTGAATTTCCAATAGCGAATTATGAAAGAGAAGATTGAGGGGCTCTTTCTAAGCTCGCATCCATACACCGACAACTCCATTATCGTTCAACTATTTACCCATAAATATGGAAGAAAATCATTTATTTTTAAAGGGGTAAGAAGAAAAAACAGCCCTTATATTTTTCAGCCTTTTCACTTTATTGAGTTCTTCTCCAATTTTAAAATTGAAAAGTCTATAAACTCTGCTAGTCAGCATGCTCTAGTATTTCCTTGTCATCAAACTACAAATGACATCAGAAAAACAAGCGTTGCTATTTTCTTAACTGAAATTCTAAATCGCTTGTTAAAAGAAGGTGACTCCTCGGCTAGTATGTATTTATTTATAAAAAACTCTTTTTTACTCTTTGAAATTCAACCGTTCAACCCTTGTTTTCATCTAGTTTTCCTAGCTCAGCTCTTTTCATTTTTAGGAATAGACCCTAAAAACAACTGGTCTGAAATCAACAAATTTTTCAGCATTAAGCATGCTTGTTTTACTAATGAAAAGGAGGATTACACAATTGAAAAAGACGCCTCGAAAGCATTTTCTTTAGTTTTAGGCACGAATATTGATAAATTTGAAACACTACATTTTAACAAAACCAACAGAGCTGTTATACTTGAAATAGTATTTGATTATTTAGCTTATCATTTTAATTTTAATGCTAAACAAATATCCTCACATAAAGTTTTTAAAACTATTTTCTCTTAACAAATGCAAAAGTTAATTGCTTGCCTATATTTTTTGCTTTTTTCTTTACCCTTTATTGGGCAAGAAATAAAGGTGGTTAATGAGTATTTAGAACCTTTAGATGGGGTTGAAATTTACAACCCTTCAAGAAGCTGTTCCGTTAAAACATCCTATAAAGGAGTTGCTGATCTAGGGAACTTTAAAACTTTAGATACACTAACTTTTTTTAAATCGGGTTTTAATTTCTACTCCACATCATTAAATGAATTGTTGATTAATGGGTATTGGGTTACGCTAACACTATCAGACTTTACACTTCCATCATTTGTTACCTCAACACTAAGGGAAAAGAAGATTCTTCTTTCAGATCAATCTTTAGAAAAAGAAAGTATTTCTGAAGAAAAGCTAATAGAAAGTAGTGCGCAAACAACTGCAGATGTATTAAATACTGCTGCATCCATTACAATTCAAAAAAGTCAAGGTGGTGGTGGAAGCCCAATAATTAGAGGGTTTGAGGCAAATCGAATTTTACTTGTTGTAGATGGTGTTCGTATGAACAACGCCATTTACAGAAGCGGCCATTTGCAAAGCAGTATTACCCTGGATAACAATATACTTAGTCAAATTGATATTGACTATGGCCCTGGATCAGTAATATATGGAAGTGATGCAATTGGAGGGGTGGTTCATTTTCAAACTAAAGACCCTATTGTTGCGGCTGCAGACTCTACAGAATTTAATGGCTCTTACTTGGCAAGGCACAATACATCAAACAAGGAGTTTACCAATCACTTAGATTTTTCATTTGGAAATCAAAAGTTTGGTAGCCTAACATCAATCACCTACAGTAATTTTAAAGATCTAAGAATGGGTAGAAAAAGGTTTCATGGATATGATGATTGGGGGTTTAATTCGTTCAACGTTGTAACTAAAAATGGCCTTGATAGTGTAGTATTAAATGCTGATTCTAATTTACAAATAGGAACTGGCTTTAGTCAATATCACCTCTTGCAAAAATTTGTTTATAAACCGAATGACAATATCGTTTTTAAGCTAAATGCTCAATATAGCAGCTCTTCAAACATTGACCGATATGACCGGCTTAACAACATTACAGATTTGGGAGAACCAGAATATAGCCAGTGGTATTATGGTCCTCAAAATAGATTGCTTACAAGTTTTACTGTTGAATTAACCAATTACAATTCTTTTTACGATAAAGGTGTTGTTGTTTTGTCGGCACAAAAAATTGATGAAGAACGAATTACTCGTCCATTTGGTAACCAGCTAAGAAGTATTCGCAAAGAAACTGTTGATGTTTCTGCAATAAATGTAGACTTTGTAAAAGCCATTGACTCTACAAGTAAATTTTATTATGGTGGTGAGTTAATTTACAATGCTGTTCTGAGCCAAGCTCATAGAGAGGATATTGTTTCTTTGGAAAGGTTTGCTGAAAGCACAAGGTATCCAGATGGTGGCAGTTCGCTTTCTTCCAGTGCCATATACATCAACTACAGAAAAAAAATTAAGCGCTTTCTTATTGAAAGCGGCATTCGTTATAGTCGTTTTTTACTAACCGCCCAATTTGATGATAGTTCATTCGTTAATCTACCATTTAAGGCCATTAACAATAAAACAGGATCAGTAAATGGTAGCTTTAGAACTTCGTATTCACCAACAAAATTCACAAGTGTTAATGCTTCTTTAAGCTCCGGTTTTAGAGCGCCTAATATCGATGATTTTGGGAAAATTTTTAAAAAAGATCTTTTTGTTGTTGTTCCCAACAATCAACTCAAATCTGAGCAAGCCTACAGTGCAGAAATTGGTTTTGTTCATGTGGTTAACAACAAAAAATCATCTCCTTTTCTTGTGCTTAAAGGGGCTTTATACGGTACTTTTCTTGATAATGCCATTATAAGAGCTGATTATAGCTTAAATGGAAATGACTCTATATTATTCGATGGTGTTCTGTGTAGAGTTAGAACAAATATAAATGCTCAAAGCGCTGTTGTTTATGGGACTTCAGGAAAAATAAAATGCCATTTTAATAATTTTCTTTCCCTTTCTTCTACCTTAAATTATACCGTTGGAAAAATTCATTCCTCTAAGGAACCCTTTAGTCATATTCCCCCAATATTTGGAAGAACTAAATTAATATTAGAAAAGAAAAAATGGGACTTAGAGCTGTTTTCTGAATACAATGGTTGGAAAAAAATAGCACAGTATGCTTCGGGGAGTGTAGATAATTTAGCCGAAGCCACTAAAGATGGAACTCCCTCTTGGTTTACTTTAAACATTAGAGCAGGTATTGAATTGAATCAATTGGCGCAAATTCAAATTGGAGCTTACAATATAATGGATGCTCACTACAAAGTTTTTGCTTCTGGAATAAGTGCACCAGGAAGAAGTTTTATGGTTTCTCTAAGAGCTACTTTCTAGTCGATTTTTAATCCTTTAGTATAATCTAAAGGCATCACAGGAGACTTTTTTTGAGTAGATAGAACCACAGTGGTTTGCATCTGGCCAATCTCTTCGATAGATCCTAATTTTTGAGCAATGATTCGATCAAAGGCTGGAATATCTTTCACAACAATTCTTAATTGATAATCAAAATTCCCTGTAAGCTGTAAGCATTCAACAATCTCATCAATAGCCATTATTTTATCCAAGAAATTATTAACAGATGAACTGCTTTGCCTTAGCATTGACACTTGAACTAAAGCCATAAAGCCTAAACCAACTTTTGAAGTGTCAACCTTAGCATGATAGCTTGAAATGAATCCTTGTTTTTCTAATTTTTGCACCCTTCCCAATGTAGGAGCAGCAGACAATCCAATCTTCTTGCTTAATTCAATGTTGGTAATTTTACTATTCTCTTGCAATACTTTCAAGATTTTTAAGTCAATGATATCAAGCTTCATATTAATTGTTGGTTTTAAAAAAGGTGTTAATTGGAATAAATTTATACTTTTTTAGTGAAATATAAAATTTTATTTCAATAATTTATATAAAATAGGTCTTGATGGACTTGCGTCATTTATGATGTTGGCTAAACTCAAGTTAAGTAAGTAGTTGCCATCTTCAATAGAATTTGGAACAAATACAAGTTCTGTAATGGTTCTGTTTAGATCCGTTTCTTTAGGGTAATTCCAGAAAGCTCTATGGGCAACTAAAAGACCGCCATCCTGCTCTCTATCAACAGAGGGTAAGTCAATCAGTAGGTGCTTGATGTTGCTTTCCCTAATATAAGAAGCTGCTGATTTAGAAAGATAAGGCCAATTCGTTTGATTGTAATTTTGGCTCTTTTTAGTTTCTTTATTTGGAAGTGTTCGTATTATTAGCGCTTCAACATTAGGGACTAACTTATCCTTTAAGTCCTGTAAAGTAATTTGATGGTCTCCCTTCATTTCCCATTTTGAACATTTCTTTTCTAATACTGTTGGGCTTATTGAAATTAGCTGAGCCGTAAAATGAAACTTCTCTAAGATGTTATTAACAGAATAAACTTCGCGACTTATGTGACCCACACTTTCTGTATGGGTAGAATTCCCATGAGGATTAAATAAAATATTTCTAAAATTAACATCTCCTCCTTTTTTTACACTCCCAATAAAGCGGTCATTAATTACAGGTGATATTTTCATGTTGGGCACAAACCATGCTGAACAAGACCCCTTCTCTTTGGTAGGTATTGAAATATCAATTGGAGAAGATAAATCTGCTAACCAATGTTTTCCATTAAAATCGACTTGAACTTTCATTAGGGCAATATAAACAATTCTCTAGCAATATAATCTGACATAATAAGCCTTTTACTTTCTATGAATACTTTTTTATCTCTTTGCTGTATTAACTGATTTTCTTCAAGCTTATTTAATTTCTTTTGAAAGGCACTAAATTGTTTATCAGAAAGTAATTTTGAAATTTTTTCAATCGCTATTCCATTAAAGGACCGTACGCCCAATAATATAATTTCGTTGGCTAAATCTACATCTTTTAGGGTTTCTGTTTCGTAAAAATTATTATTAGACAACTCCCTGCAGTAGCTGTTGTTATTGGAAACATTCCATCTTCTTGTTCGGTGCCCATCGAAAGAATGTGCTGAAGGGCCAATGCCTAAATATGGTGTACCAGACCAATATGATGAGTTGTGAAGCGATTCATACCCATTAAGAGAAAAATTTGAAACCTCATACTGGCTAAAACCTACTTGAGCCAAACTCTTAATCAATAAAAGATATTCCTCCGAACAGTAGTCTTGATCGGGCATA
>JBJKXU010000001.1:0-20183 GCA_045561415.1 Parvicellaceae bacterium | reverse complement strand
CCGCTTGTTTCCATTCGTTGAGCAATATTTACTGTGTTGCCCCAAATATCATAGGCAATACGCTTAGAACCAATAACTCCAGCAATAACATCTCCTGTGTGAACCCCAACTCGTAATTCCCAATATGGCTCATTTTTCACAATTGCTTCCTCTTTTAATCTTTCCATGTATTGCTGTATTTCCAAGGCCGCTAATACACAATTTATGGGATTCTCTTTGTCTCTCAATGGAACTCCTCCAGCAGCCATATAAGCATCTCCCATTGTTTTAATTTTCTCAATTTGATGCTTCTCAATTATTTTATCAAACTTTATAAATAAAACATCTAGTCTTTTCACTAGATCTACAGGTTTCATTGTTTCAGCAATCTTTGTAAAGTCTTTAACGTCTGTGAACATCACCGAAACCATCCTATATTGCCTTGTTCTAGCCTTCCCTTTATTTTTGAGCTCTTCAGCGGTCTCTGCAGGGAGAATATTCAACAATAATTCTTCTGCTTTTTGACGTTCCAACTCAATCTTTCTATTTTGCTTTTCTATCTGTTCCTTTTGCTTAGTAACGGTCTTTGTTCGCTTTTCAACCAGAAAAGCAAGTCGTCTTTTCTGCCGTTTTATAGAACGCATTCTTAGAAAATAAATCCCCCAAAAAATCAAAATTGCACCAGCAACAGTAAAAGCAATAAACCGCCAAGTTGCCCAAAAAGGAGAATTTATTTTAATATATACTTCCTTAGGATTAGACCAAACACCATCACTATTAGACGCCCAAATTTTAAACGTATACTCTCCTGTAGGAATATTGGAGTAACTCTGCTGAGTTAATTCACCAATTTCTCTTGCCTCATCATAAAGCCCCTCTAAATGAATTTTATATTTATTCCCTTTTGAATAGGTATAATGAAGTCCAACAAAATGAAAAATAATACTGTTTTGATTGTAGTTTAAGATAAGGGTATCTACTAAAAAGGGGTTGGCATATTTAGGAATGGTTTCATTTGAATTGTTGTTCAAAAAATCAATTTTATCCAAAACAATTTTTGGTGGAATAGTATTTTGACGAATCTGTTTAGGGTAAAAGGAGTTAACCCCTTTGCTGCCTCCAAAAAAAAGTTTACCGCTATTTCCTTTATGAAAGGACCCATTATTTAATTCATTATACAATAGTCCGTCACTTTCAGTGTAAACGTTAAAAGTTTCATTTTCAACATTAAAACAAGAAAGTCCGGTATTTGTGCTTATCCAGAGTTCCCCAGGCTCTCCAGCTAAAATTCCGTAAATAGAATTGTTTGACAATCCGTCTTTAGCCGTATAATAGGTGAACTGATCATTTGAAGTATCTAGTCTATTTAACCCCCCTCCAAATGTGCCAATCCAATAAATGCCTTTTTCTCCTTCTAAAATAGAAAGCACCGTATTGTTGCTTAATCCATTTTTGTCATTGTAATTCACAAAATTCAGCTTTATGGAGTCTAAGTCAGTAGAGTCAATGGTTAATTTTGACACTCCTCCGCCTTCAAGACCAATCCAAATGTTGTTCTTTGAGTCCGCATATACTCTTCTACAACCTGCCAAGGGCAAGGAGTTTTCTTCTCCGGGCTGATAGCTAATAAAATCGGAAGAGAAGTTTTCTAGATTAATGACTCCTAAACCTTCTTTTGAGCCAATCCAAAGTTGTTGTTCATGAAGCTCAAGGTCATAAGATGCGTCATCATCAAACTTGGTAATTTGCTTCCTAAAAGGCAACTTTTTAAAGACAGCAGATGAATAGTCATTACTGGTTATTACTTGATAAACTCCACCGTTAGTTGATGCCCACACACGATTTTTATAATCCACAATAACATCATAAACATCATGTCCATTTGGATTGTTTAAATTTTCTGAATAGTAAGGGTAATTGTTATACTTTCCTGTCTTATTGTTGATTCTTGTAATTCCCTTTCTATTTCCAATCCATATAACTGAATCGCCTTGTTCATATATACCCCAAGCATTTTTGTCAATTAATTTATTCTCCTTTCCAACAGAAGATGAGTAATTGGTAAAAGATTGCTTTAGCGGGTCAAAAAATGACAATCCATCTTGAGTACCTATCCATAAAGTTCCAGTAGCATCTTTGAAAATATCATGAACTAAATTGTTACTAATTGACCTGATGTTGTAATCATTGTTTTCATAAAATAAAAGATTATTCTCCTGGTTTTTAGTTTGACAGTTTATTAAGCCTTTGCTGTACGTCCCTAGCCATAAATCTGAAGAGTCTCCATAAATTGAAGTTATTTGATACTTATCTAAAAGGGGATTATAGTTAGTTACTTTTGCGTTTGAAATACAATTAATTCCTGAATTAGTGCCAACGTAAAAACACTGACTGTTTTGTCTAAAAAGACAATTCACTCCTAGGTCATTTAACCCCTTGTTCCATTTAGTTTTTAATTCAATATTATTGTCTTCAAAGTGTATTTCTGCCAATCCATTGTTAGTAGTAGCAATAATTAATGAATTATCATTTAGAAGTAGGTCAGCAATTTTATTGGATGGCAAACCATTATTAATGTTGAAAACTTGATGAGTACTATCTCTATAATTGTAGCAAATCAAACCATACTTAACCGTACCTATCCAAACTCTACCTTTTTTATCAGCTACTATCTTACCAACATTAATTTTATCAAGCTGACCGCTTAGTTTAATGTGATGAAATTCTTGTGTTTTTCTATCATAATAATTCAACCCGCGTTGAGTGCCTATCCACAAACCTCCTTGATGACCCTTACAAATAGTGTTCACATAAGAATCAGAAATAGTATTGGTGTTATTTATTTGCTTTTTATACTGATAAACATTGTATCCATCATATTTATTTAATCCATCTTGAGTACAAATCCACATAAATCCATCATCATCTTGAATAACAGAATATACAGTACTTTGAGAAAGTCCATCATTAATGGATAAGTGATTAAAACGAATTTCAACTTGCTGAGAAAAAACAGAAACAATTAGGAACTGAAAAAAAATTAGAAACGGAAAATTATGTATGATTCTATTTTTCATTGCCTAAAAAAACTAATCTATTTTAACTCCAATAACCAAAATATCATCTACCTGCTCATAAGAGCCTTTCCAATTTTCAATTTTTTGATCTAACACCCGCTTTTGTTCTGGCATAGATAAATCTTTTATAGAAAGCAGGGTCTCTCTAAACTGACGATACATGAACTTTTTCCCATTATTTCCACCAAACTGATCGGCATAACCATCTGAAAAAACATAAACAATATCTCCTTTTAATATGGGTATTTTATGGGTAGTATAGCTCTTGGTATAGGGGTTAAAGGATCCAATTGCAAATTTATCTCCTTTGGTAATTAAAATTTCATTGTCTCTCACAATATAAAGGGGATTATAGGCACCTGAGTATTCAAGTAACATCTTTTTATTGTCTATGCTGCAAATAGCAATGTCCATTCCGTCTCTAACTGCGTTGTCATCTCCCTGCTTATACAAAGATTCACTTGCGTAGTTATTCAAATCATCTAAAATTTTACCGGGATTTTGAAGACGGTGCTCTTTTACCGCTGAGTTTAATCCGTTTGCTCCTACTAAGCTCATAAAAGCTCCTGGCACACCATGACCAGTACAGTCAACGGCAGCAAAAATGTGCTTGCTGCCTATTTTATTCATCCAATAAAAGTCCCCCGAAACAATATCTTTAGGTTTGAATAGCACAAAAGAGGAAGGAAAAAGCGTTTCTATATATCTTTGAGGAGGCAAAATAGAATCTTGTAACCGCTTTGCATATCTGATACTGTCAGTCACATCATTATAAAGCTCTTCAAGTTTTGATTTCTGATTGTCAATTTCATCTTTTTGCTTTACTACTTCTTCTGTTCTTTCCTTAACCTTTTGCTCCAAAATTCGCTCAGTTTCTGCTAACTCATCTTTCATCTTTAACAACGCGTGTCCAAGGTTATCTTCATTACTTAAAGGTTCATACTGAAAATTAAAATTACTTTGACCAATTTCATGGGCAAAAGTCGTGGTTTTTTGGAGGCCCTTAACAAGTGTATTCATGGCAACAGACATTTCCCCTATTTCATCATTGCTAGGGTTAATTTGTTTTTTTGGAAAAACTCCTCTACCTAAATCTACTAATATCTTCTTTAGCTGCTGAACAGGTCTAGTGATACTCAACGTAGTAAAAAAAGCAATAATTATTGTTCCTAAAACAAGCGTTATACCCGCTATTAATACACCTAAAGAAAGTCCTTTGAAATTGGTGTTGGTATGTTTAAAGGCTATATTACTTTGCTGTTGCTGGGTTTGAGCTTGTGAATTTTTACTGGAAATTAGTGCATCCATTTTCAACATAAGGGTCTCAAACAAGGGTTCTGTTGCAAGATCAAATAAAGATTTCCTTATGAGCTGCTCACCGTCAGAGTAGCTGTTTATACCATCATTAATTTGAGTTCTTACGTTCTCATTGTAATCAAAAAACAATTGAGCTAAATCTTTTTTAATTTCTAAATAAAGAGAATTGTCGTTATTGAGTTCAGACCAATGCATAGAAAGCTGATTGATTTTAACGGTGTCGCTAGGAATGATACTATCGATT
Organism: Parvicellaceae bacterium; assembly: GCA_045561415.1. Taxonomy (GTDB): domain Bacteria; phylum Bacteroidota; class Bacteroidia; order Flavobacteriales_D; family Parvicellaceae. The sequence goes on along the minus strand of JBJKXU010000001.1, from coordinate 15,566 downwards.
AAATCATTGGCTTTTGTCTTAAATAGAATGTCATTACTTGATTCAACAGTAAGCCACTGTTGAATGAACATGTGCGTATTGGTTAAATCTTCTTTTAGTTTATTAAGTTGAAAAACAGACGGTTGATCTACGTTTAGAAATTTGTCATTAGTATCAATACTTTTTTTAAGCGTATCTTCTGCATCCCACACCACATATAAAGTAAGCACAAATACAGTTAAAAGTAAAACTAAAACGATTCCAAAACCTAACCCTATTTTTTTCCCAACAGTAAACCGCATTCCCATTATTTTCTAGACTAAAGCCTTAAGTTATAAAAAATGACAATAGGCTATTCATCAGATTCTTTTAATTCATTTAGTTCTTCAAGGTATAAATTGGAAGATTCATAATCATTGAGACTAATATATACTGCCGCTAGAGCTGTTAAGTTGTTTTGAACGTTTGGTTGAAGAAGATATGCTCTTTTTAGAAATGGAAGCGCTCTTACAAACTGGCTAACTGCATTTTCTTGACTCGATATTAAAGCTTCAAAGCTAATCTCATCATCCATGTTCTTGATTACAGAAACCCCTAAATTATGATACATAATGCCCAAGTTATAATTTGCACTATAATTTAAGCTGTCTATAGCTAAAGAGTTGTTGTAGCTAGCAATTGCACGGTTAAGGTAGCTTACATTTTTATTTGGATTGTTATCATATTTCAAGTATAAAATATGTGCTAAAGAGTTGTTATATTCCAAGTCTTTTTGCTTGAAGTTAAAGCTAGGTTTTGCCACCTTGTAAACGTTTTTATATTTACTGTAGAACAACATGGCTTGTTCAAAATTAATTGTATCCATTAATCCTGCTGCGTCATTGTTATAAGTAGAGCCTAAAAAAGCAAGGGCTTTCCTATTAGCAGACTCAAATTCGTTGGTTATAGTGTCTAATTCTATTGATTTAATAAATGCCGCTATAGCTAAATCTCTGTTAGAAGAGTTAACATTACTACTGTCGACTTTTAAATAAATGTCTTTTTCAATAAACCCTTTGACGTGCCAATAATAGGCGTTTGTATTTTTATTCTCACAAATTGTAAGGGCGCTGTCAATGTATGATTTTGCTAAAACAAAATCATTCGCTTGATAGGCGTCAATTGCCCTTAACTCATAAGAACAATATTGTTGTCCTGACAAAAGGTAAGGGAGCAATAAGCTCATAAAAAGCGTTATGTTTTTAACTGTTTTCATTTTACATTAACAGCCAACTTACTTAAAAGGAGGCTAAAAGTCAAGTTAGCTTTTTGTGCTTCAGTTTTGTTTATTTCAAAAGCTATTCTGTTGTTCTTAATAATAAAGTTAATAATTGCTCCCGAAGAAAGCAAACCACTCTTATTTCCAATGATTAAGGTATTTAGTCCATTCTTCTTTGCAATAACACTCACTTGAGCACTTTTATTTTCAGCTACATAAAGAAGGTGGCAGTCCTTTGTTATTTCAGTGTTAGAAATATACCTAACAATTTTAAGCTTTTGAGTTCCTATATACTTTCCAGAACAAGTTCTTGAAAGTTGTTGAAAAACATTTTCATCTCCATAAACACCAACAAGCAACTCTTCTTTAACTAAGTCGCTAGGCCATTCAATGTTTTTTAAAAATTGATAAATGTATAAACCCTTTTGTCTTGCAACAGATTTTTTAGCGTCTTCTGTTTGTGCCACCTGTGCAGATACAGGGATTGAAGCTAAAAAAACAATAAGCTTTAAAACTACAACGACTTTTACTATAGAATAACTACAAAGGTTTCGCACTTCAACTAATTATATGTCTAAACAAATTAAATCACTAATACTAAACTACAACAAATAAGGGGGATTACTATTTATATCTTATTCGAACGTAGTTTTTTTGACTTTTTTGAGCTTGCTTAGTTTTTATATTATTTACATTGTATTTTTTGTAGTATGCTTTTCTTTTGTTCTTAGGACTGAAAGACTTTTTATCGACACCAGTTGGCTTGTATTTAGTTTTTCCTTTTGACTCAAATGGATCATCAAAAATACCAATAGCCCCTTTTTGTTTTGGAACAGAAGAAAAAGGGTCTTTTCCCTTTTTAAGTTTTTTATCTTTTCCTCTTTGATTCCCAAAAAGCCCCTTTTTGTTGTTGGACTTGATGTTTCTTCTTTTAGACTTTGAAGCAAAAGGATCCCTGTATTGGCCGTAAAGTTCATTAAAGCCAACAAAAGAAAACAATAAAAAAATTATGCTTATTACTCTTAACATAAAAACTAAAAGAACTCAATTTAAATGGTTAAAACAAATTAAATGCCAAACTTAATTTTCAGCAGGCATTTCTTTCACCATTACATCTAAATCCCTGTCAAACATGTATAAACCTCCTTTGTCGTTGCCAATCATTTTAAGCTTATCAAGAATAGTTCTAGCCAATGCTTCCTCCTCTAATTGCTCAGAAACGTACCACTGCATAAAATTATGTGTTGTATAATCTTTTTCTGCTAAACAGAGGTCAACAACATTGTTAATACTATCGGTAACATTAAGCTCATGTTCAAGAAGAGATTCAAAAACACTTAAAATTGAGTCAAATGTGGCTGGTGGTTTAATAAGAGCAGGAATAATGGGTGTACCCCCCCTTTCATTAACGAATTTAACTAGCTTCAACATGTGGCCTCTTTCTTCTTCACTGTGATGATACAAGAAGTTTGACGTACCTGTTAGACCTTGAGATTCTGTCCAAGAAGCCATGGACAAATAAAACTGAGAAGAAGATGCTTCCAATTCTACTTGCTTATTAAGTGCTTTTTCAATTTTTGATTTTAACATCTTTTTTCTTTCAAAAATAGTTTTTTTCTTCGAAAAACTTAAATCCTAAGACGAAGAAATTTAGTATTAATAAAATGTAATTATATTGCAGTAACATTTAATATTTAACTATTCTAACCATAAATGTTGCTGTAATGAGTACTCAACCTTTACTTGAAATAAGAAACCTTACTACAAAAATTAAGCTCAACAGGGCCGATAAAACAATTGTTGATGACATTTCTTTTTCTTTACACAAGGGCAAAACAATAGGGATTGTAGGAGAATCAGGTTCAGGTAAGTCAATAACAGCGCTTTCCGCTATGAGGCTCTCTGACAGCCTTCCAAACGCTACCTCATCCGGAGAAATTATATTTAATAACAAATCTAAACTCGTTGATTTTAATTTATTGACCGAAAAACAAATGCAATCTTTCAGGGGAAATGAAATTGCAATGATTTTTCAAGAGCCAATGACAGCAATGAATCCCGTCATGAGATGTGGAAAGCAGGTTATTGAAGCAATTCTGCTACACCAAAAAGATTTATCAAATCAGACCCCAATTCAACTGTTTACAGAAAAAGCATATCTGCTTTTACTAAATCTTTTCTGTCCCTTGTTTAATTTACTGTTTTTTGGAAGAGTCTCTTTTTTTAAAGTAAAACATCGTTCCAAAAGAGTTAAAGAAGCTTCTAAAAGAGCTATTCAACTGTTTAAAAAAGTAAAACTATCCAGACCATACGATATTTTTGAATCCTATCCACATGAAATTTCTGGAGGGCAAAAACAACGTGTAATGATCGCAATGGCCCTGTCTTGCAACCCCTCTATTTTAATTGCTGATGAGCCTACAACATCATTGGACGTAACCGTTCAAAAAACCATCATTTCATTACTCAAAGATCTTCAAGAAGAGTATCAAATGGGTATAATTTTTATCTCTCATGATTTATCACTTATTGCTGAACTTGCCGATGAAGTACTGGTAATGTATTCGGGGAAAATTGTTGAAAAAGGCAAAGTAAAAAAGATTTACCAAGAGCCTAAGCATCCATACACAGTTGGTCTTTTAGCCTGCAAACCCCCCGTAAACATATCTCTTAAGGAGCTCCCTACACGAAAACACTTTATGGAAATTGATGAAGACGGATTTTCTGGTGATGTAGTTAAAAATATTGACACAGTCATTAATAATTTGAAAATTAAAAAAGCTGAAATTGAGTTTAAAAACTCAATATTATACAACCAAAAAGCACTTATAGAGGTAAGGAATTTAAAAAAATATTACCCAATAAAAAACAATTCAAACCAACAGGTAAAGGCTGTTGATGATGTTTCATTTAAAATCTATCCCGGTGAAACATTGGGGCTAGTTGGGGAATCTGGATGTGGGAAAACAACCCTTGGAAAACTGTTACTAAAGCTCATTAATCCTTCTGAAGGAAAGCTGTTTTTTAATGACATGGAGATTTCTGATTTTACTGCCAAACAGATGAGAGCATTAAGAAAAGACATGCAAATCATCTTTCAAGACCCATATAGCTCGCTTAATCCGAAAATTAAAATAGGCAAAGCCGTTGTTGAACCCATGAAAGTGCATGGAATATGTGAAAATGATTTTCAACGAAAACAAGAAGCAATCCAACTATTGGCCAAGGTTGGGATTCCTAAGGAGAGCTTTAACAAATACCCTCACGAGTTTTCAGGAGGTCAACGTCAAAGAATTTGCATTGCTAGAGCACTTGCTTTACGACCAAAGTTTATTTTATGTGATGAATCCGTTTCGGCATTAGATGTTTCTGTTCAGGCTGAGGTGTTAAACTTACTTAATTCGCTAAAAGATCAATTTGGTTTAACTTTCCTTTTTATTTCTCACGATCTATCTGTGGTGAAATACATGAGTGATAGAATTGTTGTAATGAACAAAGGAAAAATCATTGAACAGGGATTAGCAGATGATGTTTATTTCAACCCCAAAAAAGCATACACCCAAAAATTAATTAGTTCTATTCCCAAGGGATTAGTTAATTAAAATTAATTGGCATTAAACACTATTGTTAAGCGATTTGCTATATTTGAGACTACTCATTTATTATTAAAAATAAATTTTCTGTATTAATGAAATTACACACTGCTATATTCACATTACTGTATTTGCTTATAGGCTCATTAGCTGTTTTTTCTCAAAACCAAATTAAAGGTAAAATTTTAGACCCAAGTTCTGGCGAGGAATTAATAGGAGCAACGGTTAAAATAAAAGGCAGTTCGATAGGTGGAATCACCGATATTAATGGTGAATTTTCAATTAACACAACCCTTTCTCCTCCTATTACAATAGAGGTGTCTTATGTAGGATATTCATCTAGAGAAATTGTTGTTAATTCTTTTGATGAAAAAATTAAAGTGAATCTTAAGAGCTCATCTCAAGAGCTAGAAGCAGTTGAGGTGGTTAGCAGAATAAGTGAAAAAGCTAAAGAAGCCCCTCTTACTGTTGAAACCATGACCATCAACGGCATTAAAGAAACTCCTGCCACAAACTTTTATGAAGGCCTAAGTCATTTAAAAGGGGTTGATTTAACTTCTGCGAGCTTAGGATTTAGGGTGATTAATACTAGAGGGTTTAATAGTACTTCTCCAGTGAGGTCCTTGCAAATTATTGACGGGGTAGATAATGCTTCTCCTGGTTTGAACTTTGCACTTGGCAACTTCTTAGGGGCTTCTGAATTGGATTTAATGAAAGTAGAAATTGTTTCAGGAGCCAGCTCAGCATTTTATGGGCCCAATGCCTTTAACGGAGTAATAAGTATGAATACAAAAAGTCCGTTTTTATTTCCTGGTTTTTCTGCTAGTGTAAAGCTTGGTGAGAGAGCGTTAAACGAATATGCTGTTCGTTATGCTCAGGTATTTAAAAACAAAGACGGCAAGGACAAATTTGCCTATAAATTCAACTTTTTCTACATGAGCGCTAATGATTGGGTGGCCAATAATGCCAACGCAGTTGCAGATTTAGATACCGATGAAAATAACCCCGGTGGATATGATGCTATAAACAGATATGGTGATGAAAATTTATCTCCTAACATAAACAATGCCTCAGATCCAGGAGGAAGAATTTCTTATCCTGGGCTTGGAAGATGGCACCGAACCGGTTATTGGGAAGAAGACCTTGTCGATTACGACACTAAAAACCTTAAAACAGCATTGGCTCTTCACTACATGTTAAATGATGATGTTGAGCTAATTGGCTCTTCCAATTTTGGAACAGGGACAACCGTTTATCAAGGAGATAACCGCTTTAGCTTAAGAGACATTCTCTTTTTCCAAAATAGAATCGAAATAAAAAAAGAGGGTGACTTTTTTATTCGGGCCTATGCTACACATGAAGATGCAGGAAATTCCTATGACGCTGTACTAACTGCTTTTTTAATGCAAGATGCTGCAGCAGAAGACTGGAAATGGAATGATCGATACAGAGAATATTGGTCCAACAACATTGTTGATAGCGTTGAAGCTTTGGGTCCAAATGTTCAATGGGATCCACAAATTGGCGTGCCTTTTGACTTTGAACCTATTGATTCTCTTCTTCTTGCCAATAACGATTTGATTGCAGGATGGCATGATCAAGCGGAAAGTTATGCTAATTCATATGATGGAGGACAGCCGGATTACATTGACTTTTTTGAACCAGGAACGGCAAGATTTGACTCCATGCTTAATGTAATCACCTCCAAAGGCTCATTTTTAGAAGGTGGCTCTAGAATAGTTGACAAGTCTGCACTTTACCATTTCCATGCAGAAAAAAAATTCAAACCGGATTTTGCGGAATTTACCATTGGAATAAACGGCAGAATTTATCAACCCAAGTCGGAAGGTTCTCTTTTTAGTGATACTAATGGAGTGGTTATCATAAATAAAGAAATGGGCGTATATGGTGGGCTAGAAAAAAAGTTTTTATCAGACCGATTAATTTTTAAAACAACCATAAGAGTTGATAAAAATCAAAACTTCAAACTCTTACCCTCTCCTGCGGGGTCATTGATTTTTAAAGCCAATGAAAATCATACTTTTAGGTCCACTTTCACTTCTGCCATTAGAAATCCAACATTACTAAATCAGTACATGTATTACAATGTAGGTCGTGCAATTTTAATAGGAAACATTGACGGATACGATTCATTAGTTACCGTTGAATCGCTAAGAAATTTTGCTTATACCCAAAACCCAGACACTTTGAATTATTTTAATCTAGCTGCAATTCAGCCAGAAAAAGTAAAATCTATCGAGTTTGGTTATCGAGGAACAATAAAAAATAAATTATACATTGACGGAAGTTACTACTACAGCTGGTATAAAGATTTTATCGGATACATTAACGGTGTTGAAATGGAAGTTTCTGATATTAATACTCCTCTTGTAAGAAATGTTTATAGAATTGCTACCAATTCTACTCAAAGCATCACTACTCAAGGTTTTTCTGTTGGAATTAACTATTATTTTAGTAAATATTATGCTTTTAATGGAAATTATTCATGGAATAGGTTAAATCAGCAAAGTGAAGATCCAATAATACCAGCTTACAACACTCCAGAGCACAAGTTTAACATTGGAATAAGCGGACAAAATATTGAACTCTCTAAATTAAAAATTTCTGGCCTTGGATTTAACATTAACTACAAGTGGATTGAAGGCTTTATTTTTGAAGGATCACCTCAGTTTACTGGAGAGGTACCTACCTATTCCTTGTTAGATGTTCAAGTAAATAAAAAACTTCCTAAACTCAATCTTACCGCCAAAATTGGCGCTTCCAATGCATTAAACAATAAGGTTTTACAGGTCTATGGAGGACCCTATGTTGGAAGAATGATCTATTTTTCTTTAGTCTTTGACTGGGAAAACAAATAATTTTTCGTTTCTATTTTAGCGTTAATTTGTTTAAATTTGAGTAAAACAAATTAAATCTTATGAAAAAACTATACGCTTTATTATTTATTAGTCTACTATTTGTTAGTAGTACTTTTGCTCAGACTAGGTATATTGACCAAGTCTTCTCTGCTGTTGATATTGCTCCCAATGTGCTCTATTCGACTAACATTTCCGTTTTAACTGGTGCCCCTGCTGCTCAAGGACTACCAATGGAAGTTTACACCCCTAATGGAGATACTGAAACAAGCAGGCCTTTAATCATTCACATGCATACTGGTACATTCTTACCCATTTTATATAATGGAAACCCTACGGGTATGCGTCAAGATTTTGCAACCAATGCAATCTGTGAAGATTATGCCAAAAGAGGTTATGTTGTGGCTAATATAGAATATCGATTAGGTTGGAATCCTACATTGCCTACTCAAACAGAAAGAGCTGCCAGCTTAATGATTGCTGTTTACAGGGCTATACAAGATTGTAAAGCTGCAGTTAGGTATTTCAGAAAAGACTTTGAAACCAATGGAAATTCGTACGGAATTGACACGTCTAGAATTATTCTTTCAGGACAAGGATCTGGGGGTTGGATAGCTCTAGGATATGCCACTGTAAATAAATTAGATGACATCCAATTGCCTAAATTTTTAGACTTAACTGATCCTGCTAATCCAGTAGCATTAGTTGATACGGCTGTTTTAGGAGATTGGGACGGATACGGTGGTAACCCAGCTTTAAACATAGAAAACAATGTTGGTTACTCCAATGATGTTCACATGGTATTGAGCATGGGAGGCGGAATGGGAGATTTAAGCTGGCTTGAAGCAGGTGATGTTCCTATGGCTGCTGTTCACTGCCCTACTGATCCAACTGCAATATATTCAACTGGTGATGTTTCTGTTCAACAAATAGGTATTGTAACTACAGATATCTCTGGTAGCTATGATGTAATGGAAGCTGCTAATGGGTTTGGAAATAATGCTGCAATTTCTGCAGGCACCTACAACGATCCATACACTACAGCTGCTCAAGCTGCATCACAAAGTCTTATTGGTTTTGTTGACCAAAATGGAACAACCATTACAAATGAAGTTGACCACGTTTTTCCATACATGACTGGAAACCCATTTGAAAGCGCCCCTTGGGACTTTTGGGATTCAACAACTTTAGTTACTGCCATTGCTCCTGCTGTTGGACTAACAGCTTTAGATGCACAAGGGTGTCACGCTAATGGACTAGCTACTAACCCCAATATGAGCATTGGTAAGTCATTAGCTTACATAGACTCAACCTTAGGTTTTTTCTGCCCAAGAATTGTTAATGCACTTTTATTGCCTGGAAATAATGTTGGAATGCAAGAGAATGTGTTAAACACAAAAGTCTCTATTTTTCCAAATCCAGCTAACAGTAGCATCACAATTTCTGCAGATAACAAATCCATTTTTGGTATAGAAATCTATAGTACAACTGGAAGGTTAGTGACTATCAAAAACGGGCTAAACAGCCCATCATACATGATTAACCAACTTAATCTTTCATCAGGAATGTATATTGTTAATGTACATTTTGACCAAGGCAGCATTACAGAAAAGTTAATTATTAAATAACTTTTAACTCAACAGCATTAAAGCCTCCAACTGGAGGCTTTTTTTTTGCGGTCTAACAATTATCAATTCGTTTTTGTGTTTATAACATCAATGACACGGTATTTATTTCTAATAGCGATAACTCTTTTTAGTTGTGGGAAATTTAATTCTCAGCAATTATTATGGGAAAAAAGTATCGACTATGGAATTGTAAATAGCAACCATGATGGTTTTATTGACCTGCCAATAAAAAACAATTCAAAAGAAACCATTTTTATTTTCAGATTAGATGTTGACAAAAGGTTTAAAATCCTATATAGCAACAAAAAAATTCTCCCAGATAGTACTGAATTCATTAGAATTTCATTTTCTCCAAATACAAAAGGGATGGTCAAAGAAAATATTCCTATTCATTTTTCCTGTTATGAGCAACCCCAAGACCTTGAAATAACTGGTTTCACACAAGAATTGATTGAAAGCAGCAACATGGCTTGTCCAAGTTTTAGAGATGTAAACACGGCCTCTAGTTTAAAAGTGGATTTTAGCAGTTCAATTACAAACAGCAAATCCAATCTACTTCTGTCAGACTATAGTGTAACCCTTCTTAAAGGAGGTATACCTATTATTGAAAATTATAGGCAAAAAAAAGGCGATTTTAAAAAATCTATCCCCATAGGACTATATTATGTAATTATTGAAAAAGATGAATTTCATCCATATGAAAAAATCTGTTATGTAAATAGGAAAAACAGTGCATTTGAGTTTGAACTAATCCCATTAGAAAAATCAACACTTACAAACATTGCCACAGCAGATACTCTATTAACAGAAAAAGAAATCATAATAAATGATGTCGTTGAAATTAAAACACCGTATAATAAAGATGCCTTTGACAAAGAAAATTTCCTGCCAAACAACATTGTTTTTCTTTTAGACATCTCCACTTCAATGAAATACAATGGCAAGCTTGAACTCCTAAAAGCAGCTATGCAAGAGCTTACCAAGCTATTAAGACCAATAGATCAAGTAACCATAATTGGGTATTCAAGCACTGCAACCGTTTTATTAAACACCACAAAAGGAAACAAAAAAGACACCCTAGAATCCACCATTAGTAATTTAAAAACAAAAGGTTTAACAGCAGGTGGAAAAGGATTAAAATTTGCTTGTAAACAAGCAATAACGCAATACATTGAAAATGGAAATAACCAAGTAATTATAGCAACAGATGGTGATTTTAACCAAGGAGATGAAAACGTAAATAAAATAGCTAAAAAGCACAAAAAATGCGGACTCATTGTTTCTGTAATAGGGATAAAAACAAAGCCAGAACCAGAAGAAAACATGAGAACATTAGCAAAAAATGGTGGCGGAAACTATATCGCTATAGATAGCTATGATCGTGCTTTAACTTCACTTGTTAATGAAATAAAAATAAACTCATTTAAAGGGTTAAAGAAATAGAATTATATTTGCCATCATTTATTATTTACCTATGGAAATCTGGATAAAAGCAGCACAGTTAATTTTAAGTTTATCTATTCTTATTGTTCTTCACGAAATGGGCCACATGCTTCCAGCAAAATGGTTTAAAACAAGAGTAGAGAAGTTTTACCTTTTTTTCAATCCTTATTTTTCAATTTTTAAGTTTAAAAAGGGAGAAACAGAATACGGATTAGGCTGGATTCCATTAGGTGGGTATGTTAAGATTGCTGGAATGATTGATGAGTCTATGGACAAAGATCAATTAGAAAAGCCGGCTGAGCCATGGGAGTTTAGATCAAAACCAGCTTGGCAACGATTAATAATAATGGTTGGCGGTGTTGTAGTTAACCTGCTTCTTGGCTTTTTTATTTACATCATGGTCCTTTTTGTATGGGGCTCAGAATATCTACCTAACGAAAATGCCATTTATGGTGTTCATTTGGCTGATGAATCTGTTGCTAATTATGGAATTTTCGAGGGTGATAAAATTATTTCTGCCGATGGAGTTCCATCGGTAAAATTTGGGGATATTAACCAAATGATAGTAATTGATGGAGCAAGAAACATTACCGTTTTAAGAGATGGTCAAGAGAAAAATATTTCATTACCTGCAGGCATAGTTGACACAATTCTTAGTAAAAAGCTTAAAGGAATCGTTGCTTCTGCTAGAATACCCAATGTTGTTTCTAGTGTTATCGATTCAATGGCAGCCTTTAAGGGGGGCTTAAAAGTTGGCGATAGTATTGTAGAGATAAACAACATTTCTGCTCCTTATTTTATAGACTTCAGAAAAGAAATTCAAAATTTTAAAAATGACACCGTTTCTTTGGGAGTTTTCAGAAACAACGAAAAGCTTTTTCTTGAAATAGCAGTTAATGAAAACGGTCAAATAGGGTATTGGAATAAGAACGAAAATGATGTTTTAGCTCATCAAATAAAAAATTATAGCTTTTTTGAAGCTGTTCCTGCTGGAATTGATTTAGGTGCAGAAACACTAACCAGCTACGTTAAATCAATGAGCCTTCTTTTCACTAAGGAAGGTGCTAAGCAAATCGGAGGCTTTGGAACCATTGGTGGAATTTTTCCAGCAACGTGGAATTGGAGAGTTTTTTGGTCCATTACCGCTTTTCTTTCCATTATTCTTGCCTTCATGAATATTCTTCCGATACCAGCTTTAGACGGTGGTCATATTATGTTTCTAATCTACGAAATGATTGCTGGAAAACCGCCAAGTGAGAATTTCTTAACAAGGGCTCAGATGGTTGGAATGATTCTTCTTTTGTCACTTCTTGTATATGCCAATGGAATGGATATTTACCGTTGGATTTCCGGATCGTAGCAACTACTTCTTAACATCTAACTGATCATAAACAGGAGGCATATTTGCTTTTAGCAATTCATCTTTCTCTAACTTTAACTTAGAACCATTATGTCTTGTTATGAAGTTTTTAACTATTCTACTTAGCTTTATTATTGTAGCTCCAGTTTTTACTCAAAATGAATTTAAAAACACCAAAAAAATAGCAACCGATCAAGAAGCTTACAATAGCCAAACAAAAAGCTATCGCATAATGATTGTGCCTTTTGATTACAAAATGTACATGTCTAGCTTAGATCGAGAAATCGCAGCAAAGACAAGATTAACATATCCACAAATCAGAGATAACATGAGATATGGATTAGCCGATCAATTATTATTAGCAACAAAAGGAAAACATCCGGCTTTGTCATTAATAGAAAGCGACTCTTCATATGATGATTTAAAATACATCTACAATAGTGTAGGGTATAAGTACAAATTAGTCCCTTTAAAAGAAGAGGAGCCTAACAAAGAACCTGAAAATAAAATTGATAAATTAAAATCTTCATTAAATAAGCTAGTAAACAAACCAAAAGATAATTCAGCTAGACCAAACAAAGATTACAATGGTGGCACGATTAAAAATGGACAGGTAGAAACCTACGAAAACCCTGGAGAAAGGTACATGCACACCTCAATTCACAATCCCAACCTGCTGTCTACGCTAAAAGGCAAATATCAGACAAACCTATTTATCTTCATTAATGAATTAGACATTGAAGAAGCTAAAAGCGAAGAGACCTCTAGGTTAAACCAATCCAATTCTTCAAGAAGAATAAAGGTCCATTATACCATTATTAATCAAAACAACAAGGACATTTATGGTGGTGCTGCGACAACACAAATACCAGCATACATCAATGATATGAACAAAATAATCAATGTCTATTTTAAAAAAATTGCTGAAGAAATTTGTTCTTCAATACCAAGCATTGAAATTGCCCCAAATGATGCAAAAAAGCTTAAAGAAGATCAAAAAAAAGCTACCATTCAAAGAGATCAAATTCTCAACTACTAGTCTTTGATGTAATATTTTTCAATATCCATTTTATTTAAAATATTATAACGAATAGAGGTAAGCACCTTTCAAGCAACCATTTGAAACAATTTATCGTCTAATAGGTAAAAATTCAAGGTTAATTAATAAAATTACCCCATTAAAAGTTTTTACCTTTTTTAATGCTTGAATTTTAAAACAAAATTTTATATTTTTAATATGCGTGTTTCTAAAATTTTATTCTCAACAATAATTTAATACGGTTAATCACATGAAAAAAATTTACTTCTTATCCTTGCTATTTATTTATTTTTCTGCATTTGCTCAACCAGCAAATGACGAATGCACAGGAGCTCAATCAGTAAATCCAGATGGAACATGTGTTTCAGGAACAACTGTAAGTGCAACGGATACTTGGTCTGGCGCTGTTGGATGCCAGGGTGGCAATCCTAATGACCATCAAGAAGTTTGGTATAGCTTTGTTGCTACAGGAACACAAGCAGATATAACAGCTACTAGCTCTGGTTCTTGGAGCGGTGATATTGAAATCACTTTAGTTGATGGTAATTGCGCTGGAATGTTTACAGTTTTAGATGGTATGTGTGGAGGGTCTCCTCAACAATTAATCTATAATGGATTAACTATTGGCAACACCTATTATTATACCATCTCAAATGGAGCAGGCGGTACGCAGGGCACTTTTGATGTTTGTACAGAAACCACCTCCCCTCCTGCAGGTTGTGTAGACAATGACCTCTGTACTTCTCCTGAAATTTTAATTGTAAATTCTGGCGTTCAAACATGTGTTTCTGACTGTAATAATGGAGCTTCTCCAGGGCCTGATTTTGCAGGCTCAAATTGCCATGACATGTTAAATGAGACCGTTTGGTATTCAGTTACAACTGGAGCTTCTGATGTAACAATGGATATTGACCTATCTAGCGCTACTGATTTAAGTGATCCTCATTTTACTGTTTATCAAACATCTGATTGTAATTTATTTACAATCGTTGAATGTATTCAAGGAACCGGAGGAAGTGCAAGCTCATCAAATATTGTAATTACTTCTAGCACAACCTATATTATTGGTGTTTCAGATGCTACTGGAGATGTTGGAAATTTTGATTTTTGTGTTACAGTTAATGTCGATAATTCACCATGTAATACTACAAGCGACCTTGTTGTTACTGGAACTTCTATGGGCTCGCCTATAACTGGGCCTTTTCTACCCGGTGAAGTTGTTTCATTTTGTTACTCTATTACTGATTGGCAAACTGGTGCTTCCTGTAATTATTTATCAGGAATAGTACCTACTTTCGGTGATTGTTGGGACGCTTCTTCATTTGATGTAAATGGCATGCCTGTTACTATTACTACTTCTCTTTCTACTGCTGGAACTATTTTAGATGGAGGGCCTGGCCCTCCAGATCCATGGAATGCTTGTATTGGCGAAACTGCAGGTTGGTGGAATTGGTACAATGCTGGTGCTGTTACATATAATAACTTATTAGCAAATACAGGTAGTGCAGGAGCTTTGCCTGATGGAACACCTTTACCCGCAGGATGGTTTTTCACTACAAACTATGATCCTTTTACAGGTCAATGTACGCCTGACCCTACAGATCCAAACTTATCGTATGGTGATAATAATTTTCCTTTTTGTGACAACACGCTAGATTGGAATATTTGTTTTGATCTTGTTGCTGGACCCTCAGGTAATTGCACTTCTGGAGCTACTGATTGTGGGGTAAGCATGCAAACCTATGCAGATGGTGAAATAGGAATTTGGAACAGTGTAGGATGTGTTGGAAATATTCCTCAGGTTTTCAATGGCACCCTTAATTGTTGTCCTACAATAACGCCTTTACCAGATCAAATTGCATGTGATAGCTATACATTACCAGCTATTTTAGGAACATTACTTTCTGGTTCCGAAGCCTATTTTACTGGCTCAAATGGAACCGGAACAACTTATTTTCCTGGTGATGTTATGACTTCTTCTGTTACCCCTCTTTATATATATGATGACATAGGAACTTGTTCCGATGAGGACACCGTTAATATTACCATCAATACTACGCCTGTAGCTGATGCCCCTGCTGATGTTACTGCCTGTGATGGATATGTGCTACCCGCACTGTCTGTAGGTAATTACTTCTCTGCAACTGGTGGAGTCGGTTCTATTGCTGTAGGTACCAATATTACCTCTACTCAAACGATCTTCGTCTATGCTGAAACTGGTACTACTCCTAATTGTACGGATGAAAACTCTTTTACTGTTACCATCAATACTACGCCTGTAGCTGATGCCCCTGCTGATGTTACTGCCTGTGATGGATATGTGCTTCCTGCATTGTCTGTAGGCAATTACTTCTCATCTACTGGCGGTGTCGGATCAATTACTGTAGGTA